>NZ_JBSHLM010000011.1:0-376557 GCF_053644375.1 Streptomyces sp. NPDC055400
GGGTGTCCTTCGCAACCTTCTCCTACCTGCGCAACTACATGTGGCACACGGTCTGGAGATGGGTCCAGCGCAAGCACCCCAAGACGGGCCGGAAGGAGTTGTTCAACCCGATCACGGTAGGCACCACTCGCTACCGCTACCGGGGCCTGACGATCCCCACTCCCTGGGACGCCACGGGATGAGAACAACCACCACGAACCCCTTCGGGGCTCGTGGAGAGCCGGGTGCGGCGCCAAGTCGCATGCCCGGTTCGGGAAGCGGCTCCGGGGAAACGGGCCGGTCGAAAGACCGGAACCGCGCCCCGGGCCGACTTCACCGATCGACACGCGGCCCAGTCCGCCACCTGCTCCGCGGGCCCCAGCCCCTCCAGCCTGAGCCGCAGGTCGTGCAGCGCCGCCCCGTAGCGGTCACGGAAGACCACCTCCTCGGGCACCTCCACCGAGCACTGCAGCAACCCCAGGGCGCGGGCAAACCGCCCCGGGGCGCGACCCAGCTCACGTCGCAGTACTCGTCGCCGAACGCAACGTTCCACGTCGCGAAATCGGCGATCACCTGCAGCCGCTCCCGGTACGCGCCGGGGCCAGGTACCCGCCCAGCAGGCCACACTCCGCCGATACCAGCCGCTCCCGGTGCGCTGCATCGGCATACAGACCAAAGCGGTCCATCCTCGCCACCGACGCCGCCTGTGCCTCCTCGGCTCTGGGATTCCGGCGTGTTGGAAACGGCATGTACAGCACCACTTCGCCCAGCTCCATGTCCCACACTTCCCACCTGGTTGCTCTGTGCCGCGGCTTCTCGGCAACTACCTGCGCCCGCACCACCCTCGTGCGCTGCGTCATGCCTTGTACCAGCAGCATCGCCGTACCCGAGAACAGCAGCGCGTCCGCGCCGCCGACCAGCGGTACCTCAACGACAGCGAGACCAACACCGCCTGACGCACAGAATCACAAGGCAGTGCCGTCCTCGGCGACCTGACGGTCACCCAGCTGATGTGACGGTGGGCCCGCGCGCACCCCGCCGCGCGGACCCTTCGCCTGTCAGCCCGTCCGGCGCCGGAAGGCGGTGCGGTAGTCGCGCGGGCGTCGTCCGGTGTGCCGGGCGAAGAGGGCTGCGAAGGTGCCGGAGTCCCGGTAGCCGACCGTGGCGGCGATGGCGGCGACGGTGCCGTCCGTGGTCTCCAGGAAGTGGCGGGCGCGGCGGACGCGGGAGGTCTGCAGATACTCCAGCGGGCTCTGTCCGGTCTCCTGCGCGAAGCGGCGCAGCAGCGTCCGGGTGCTGACGTTGAAGGTCTCCGACAGTGCTGCGAGGTCGTATCGGGCGGCGAGGTTCTGGTCGAGCCGGCGCATCACCCTGCGGGAGAACTCGTTCCCCGGCTGCGGGAGAAGCCCGGCGTCGACGTAGGGGGCCTGGGACGATCGTGCGTCGTCGACGAGCGCCACCCGCGCGGTCCTCCGCGCTACGCCGGCGCCGCTATGGCGGCGGATCAGCTCCAGCGCGAAGTCGTACATGGCGCTGAAAGCGGCGGTCGTCGTCACCCCCGTGTCGGTGACGACCATCTGTTCGGGCCGGACGTCGGCGTCCGGGCAGCGCCGTGCCAGTTCGTCCGCGAAGAGCCACGCCGTCGTCGCCCGCCGCCGCTCGAGCAGGCCCGCCTCGGCCAGCAGGAACGCCCCGACGCAGATCGCGACGACGGCCTCGCCCGCGGCGGCGTGGGAGCGGATCGCCGCGATCTCGGGGGCCAGAGACGCCAGTTTCACGTCCACATCAAGGCCGGGCGCGAGTTCGAAGCCGGGCACAACCAGGACATCGACGTCGCGCAGCGGAGACACGGCCAGCACAGCGCCACCGGATGCGGCGACGCGACGGCGGGGCGAGACGATCGACACCTCGTAGCCGTCGCGGTCCGGGCCGGCGATGTGCGCGGCCATCGTCAGGAGATCGGGGATGCCGAACACCTCGGACGCGAAGCACCCCGGATAGGCCAGCACTCCGACCCGCAACGCGCTCATATCCGCCTCCTCGCCCGTGGCGAGATTACCCTTATAAATGGCGATCCGGCCTATCCCGGTGAATGGGAGCGGCAGTCCAGGCTTGTCCCCATGAACGCAGCCAACGGGCGTCTCGACGACGCGATCACGGACTTCTCCCGCCGACGGGTGGACGTTGACGGGGTGGTGAAGACGGTGTACGTCTCGGGGGCCGGACCTGGTGTCGTACTGATGCCGGAGATGCCCGGCATCAGCCCGGACGTCCTCCGGCTGGCGCGGTGGGTGCGGGACGCGGGGTTCACCGTGTACGTCCTCGCTGTTCGGCGTCGACGGGGCCTACCCCACGGCCGAGGACGGGGAGAAGGTCGTCCGACGCGCGTGCGTCAGCGCCGAGTTCCGCGCGTTCGCCGGGGGCGGCAGCAGCCCCGTCACCACTTGGCTGCGCGGCCTCGCGCGGCAGGCGCACGGCGAGTGCGGCGGTCCGGGAGTCGGCGCGATCGGTCTGTGCTTCACCGGCAACTTCGCCCTGACCATGACGCTTGAGCCGTCCGTCATCGCGCCGGTGGTCAACCACCCGTCGCTGCCCCTGGACGACCCCGCGGGGCTTGAGCTCAGCGACGAGGACGCCCGCGCCGTCCAGGATCGCGTCGAGCGCGACGGGCTCACGGTCCTTGCCTACCGGTTCGACAACGACCGCTGGTGCACCGGCCAGCGCTTCGCCGCCTACCGGGCGCTGCTCGGCGACGCCTTCGACGGTTGCGTCCTACCGGGCGGCGCCGCCAACACGGACCCGCCCCCGTTCTTCCGTGACGTCGTCGGAACCCCCCACAGCGTCACCACCGCCCACCTGGTCGACGAGGACGGCCACCCCACCCTGAAAGCAAGGGACGAGCTCCTCGCCCACTGACCGCCCGCCTGCACCCCTAGCTCGCCGCACGCTTGATCAGGCGGCGGGACACGGGCGGCTGGTTCGCCGGGCCGCCTCAGTACGACGGAGTTGCGGGCAGCGGCATAGGGAGAACCCTCGATACCGCTGTCCGAGAAACACATGGCCTCAGCCAGCCGGCCCGGGCCCGGTGGAACGCGGACGGTTCGACGCCCCCCCGCCGCCTCCCGGATGCTCCTCGGTCAAGCACACCAGGTGCGCCGGAGCGCGGCGCCGCACTCCCGTATTCCCGCGCGGATCCCGCCGCCGCGATCGGGCGGGCAAGGTTCCAGGCCCCTGACGACAGCGACGGTCACCAGCGCGTAGGCGACGTGCGGAACGATGTCGGCGACCCAGTCGGAACGGGACCACGTGCGCGGGTCGGTCACGCGCAGCACGGTCATCGGGCCATTGGTCCCGATCAGCGCCCCCGCGGTCGCCGTGGCGGTCAGGACCGCGTTGCCCGGCCGCCAACCACAGGACAGAGCGAGGCCGAGCAGGCCACCCATGCCCACACCCGCTGCCATACCGGTCAGGGGGCCCAGACCTTTGACGCGGTTCTCCCGTACGTTGTCGTCGCCCGGGATCCGAACGTGCAGGGTCTGCGACAGCCGCTCCACGGTGACCTCGGGTGTCGTACTCGCTCCCCGGCCGCGGATCACCATGTCCAGGTAACCGACCGTGTCCAGGACCGTGGTCCCGGCAGCGCCCGCGGCGGCCCCGGCCAAAAACCCACGCAAGTGCCGGGCGGGACCGCTGGCTCCTGTCATAGGCCGCTCATCCCTTCACGAAGTCCAGCAGCGCGCGGTCGACATCCTTCGGGTGTGTTCGGGCGAAACCGTGCAGACCGTCAGCCCTGCCGCGTTGGCCGGTGAGCCGGCGGGGCTCCGCACCGTCTCAGTAAATACATCGCACGGCTCACTCCGCGACCGGAGGGGGCCGGGCTGCCCCTGCCCCCTCCGGTCGCGGAGGCTATATGCCATGCCCCTCAGGGAGTCAGGTCCAAGGTCCGGACCGGCTGGCCTTCCCATCGCTTCGGCGCGGTCGTGGCGATGATGGCGCCATCTGGCCTGTCGGCGGTCGGCTGGGCCGCGTACTGGGCATGAGCGACGCCCCAGGTCTCCTGCCGGGCCACCGCAAGGGCGGCAGAAAGGTCAAGGTCGAGGACTGTGACACCGGGCAGGGCAGCAATGTGTTCGGCCGTGCCCGGCCTGCCCCGGTCCGCCTCGACCAGGACACACGCCGGGGCATACAGGAACCAGTCCGGCTCGGCATGCGCGCGGTGGATGAGACGGGAAGCCAGGACGTTGCCCTGGCCGGCGGCGGCGACCGCACTCTCGTCCAGGACGATGTGCATGGCCTGGCTCACCGGCCGGTCACCTGCGCCAGGCGCCGGTCCAGCTCACTGTCGAGATCCCGCTCCTCGGCGGCCGTCGGCGCATAGCCGCTCCACTGCTCGAGGGCGGCCCGCGCCAGTTCGGCACGCTCGGCCCGCTCCTGCGGCGTCAGCAGCGTCTCGGCCAGGCGCGCCAGGTAGGCCCGCAGCGACAGGCCCTCGCTGGCCGCGATCGCCGCGAGGCGGTCCTTGGCCTCCTCGGGGATACGGACATTGGCATCAGACATCGTCCCGCTCCTTCCCACACCGCCAGCCTACGGGTACGTACCCGTACCCGTGTGCTGGTTTCCGCTCTGTGGGATCCAGGAGCGTGTGCGGAAGCTGCAGCTGGGGCACGGGTCAGCTTGCGAGCGTGACCTTGACCGGCGCGTTGGGGCAGCGGGTCGCGTTCTCGGCGAGAGCCACTTCCTCGGACGGGTCGATGGCGAGCTGCCAGCGGACCTTCACGGCGATCCAGTCGGTGATGTACGCGCACCGGTCGCCTTCGAACGGCGGCATCCACGTGGACGGGTCCTGGTCCGTCTTCGACCGGTTCGTCTTCGACCGGTTCGTCTTCGACCGGTTCGTCTTCGCGGAGACCGCGATCAGAGAGCGGTCGTCGCCGAGATCGTTGGCGTACTCCTCGCGCTCGTTCGCGCTCCGCTGCCTGGCACCGGGGTCCCACGCTTCGGCGAGCGGGACACGGTGATCAACATCCAGCTTGCCGGGGGCGTCGAGGTTCTGGTTGTCGTAGGCGGAATACCACTCGCCGCAGCAGGCAACTGACGAGGCCACGCGCGCGTGCGGGCGTTGCAGGAACGGTTCGGCCCGCCCTCGCAGGAGGGCGGCTGGAGCGAGGAACAGCACGCCGAATACGACACGACATGGAAGGCGTGGCGGGACGCCGCCTTGGAGGTCCACGCCGCGATCGGCCAGGACGAGAGCGGAACGCGCTACGAAGTGGAGGCTGCTGCCAACGCCCCGGGGACTAGAGTCCCGGGCTTGCACAACGGGCGCCACTGGCTGTGGCGCTGCGTTTGCGTCCTGTCCCGTGCCCGGTGTTCGGGGGTGGGTCTGGGGCGGTTGACTGCGCCCCGCGTCGCCACAACTCTTCCGCACGGTGGCGGATGTTGCGGGAGCCGTTCCAGTCCGCGGACGGCGGCGAGGTTCACCTCGATGCCGGCGCTCCACGAGCAGACTTCCAGAGACGACAAGTAGCCGGCCTGGGCGAAGACCAAGACCTCCCCAACAGCGAGATGGCCGCGTCAGCGATGGCGTCGCGCGTCCGTGCCTTCTTGCGGCCCGCAGCCCCGTCGGCTCATATATCTGACCTCGGTAGCATTTGCGATCAAGTTGCTTTTTTAACTGAGTAACGTTTCCATGGTGGCGTGAATCAGACAGACATTCCTCCCGTGCTCGTAGCCGGGGCGACGGGCCGGGTTGGCCGCGTCGTCATCGACCAACTCCTCAACGCGGGCGTGCCAGTCCGCGCCCTCGTCCATCGCTCCGAGGCGGCGACGCTGCCGGCGAAGGTCGAGGTCTTCACCGGCGACCTCACCGTGCCCGAGTCGCTCGACCCGGCATTGAATGGCGCCGGTGCGGTCTTCCTCGTCTGGACCGCCCCGCCTCAGACCGCCGCGGCAGTCGTCGAGCGGCTGGCAGCCCACGTGCGGCGGGTCGTCTTCCTCTCCTCCCCGCACCAGACGCCGCACCCTTTCTTCCAGCAGCCCAATCCCATGGCGGTTCTGCACGCCGACATCGAGCGGCTCATCGCGGCCACCGGACTCGAGTCGACGATCATCCGGCCGGGGATGCTCGCGTCGAACTCGCTGGCCTGGTGGGCGCCCGCGATCCGGGCCGGCGAGGTCGTCCGGTGGCCTTACGGCACTGCCGAGACGGCACCGGTCGACGACCGCGACGTCGCAGCTGTCGCGGCGCTGACGCTTTATCAGGACGGATACATCGGAGGCGACTACGTCCTTACGGGCCCCGAGTCGCTGACCCAGGCCGCTCAGGTGGGCGTCATCGGTGACGCCCTGGGGCTCCGGATCGCATTCGAGGAGATGACACCAGACGAGTTCCGGAGCCTGTCGGAGGGTACGGCACCCAGCTCGGTCGTCGACATGCTGCTCGCCGCGTGGAGCGCGGCGGTCGGACAGCCCGCGCACGTCACCACTGCGGTGGCCGACATCCTTGGGACGGCGCCGCGAACGTTTCGCCAGTGGACCACCGACCACGCCACCTCGTTCACGGAGGGTTCCTAACCTCGTTGACCGCGACCTGCGCCCCCGGCCGCAACCCTCACTGCCCGCGTGCGAGGCGACTGGGATACAGCCGAAAAGCGAGGACAGGAGGCCGGGCGGCGAGGCCCCGGAGGCCTACGCCTGGTAGTCGCGCCTGCCCCAAGTGAGACGGGCGTCGCGTTCAGCTGAGTGCGATGCCCGTCTCCTTGGCCAATGCCTGTAGTAGCTGGTCCTGGAACGTCTCGTCGTGGACGGCGGGATGCGGTTGCTGCCGCCGACGGTGGAACCAGTACCCGCCGGTGGTCCGAGCCTCGGTCGCGTCGCTGACGGCCAGCCACTCCTGGGTCTGGTGGCCGAGTTCGAGGTCGTCCGTTGCGCCCGGTCCGCCCATTTTGGTGGGCACCCAGCCCGGATCCACCGCGTTGCTCAGTACCTCGGGGCGCAGGCGGGCCACAGCGGCCGAGAGCGTCGTGACGAACAGCTTGCTGTCGGAGTACGAGCCCGCGCTCTTGCCACGCCAGTCGACCCCGGCGAGCGAGGGGCGCCCGCCGAAGTGGTCACTGCTGCTCAGATACACCACGCGGCGCGGCCCAGGCAGAAGGGCCGACAGCAGGTATGGCGCAACGACGTTGACGGGCATGACGGCCGGGCCGCGCCATACTCCGGCGTTGTGGATGACCGCGTCGAGTGGCTCGGCGTCGTTCAGGCCGTCGGCGAGGTGTTGTACGGCATCAGGGTCGGCGAAGTCTCCCACCACCAGCTGCGCCCCGCGGCCCACCAGAGCGTCGAGGGTCGCCGCCCGCTCCCGGTTTCGGGCGTGAACCACGACATCGTGACCCTCGGACAGCAGGGCGTCCGCCGCGGCGCGTCCAAGGCCGTCCGCGGAACCGGTCACCAGGACTCGACTCACAATCCCTCCGTCTGTCATCGTCTGTCACTTTCTGTACGTCCTCCGGCGGCTGCCGCACCGGCGAAGGAGATCAGCATGTGGCGCGATCTTCGTCGAGGGCCTCAGGCCGTTGCCCCCGCCCTCAGGCGGGGTCGCTGTCGCCAGCGGGTTGCGCTTCGCGGTGTCGGGTCGCCGCCCAGCTGGCGAGGAGCTTGAGCCGGTCCTCGTCCGGGGTGCCCGGCTCGGCGGTGTAGATGGTCAGGGAGTGTGCATCACGGGGGGAAATAGGCAGGTCCAACGGCTGGTAGGTGAGTTTCAGCGGCCCCGCGACGGGGTGCTGGTACTGCTTGACCCCGCCGTGGTGGATGCGTACGTCGTGGGTGGCCCAGCGGGTGCGGAATTCGGCGCTCACCGTGCACAGTTCACCGATCAGCGCGCGCAGCTCCTTGTCCTGCGGGTAGCGCCCGGCTTCGGCGCGCAGCAGGGCGACCGTGATGGCGGCGGCGTCGTCCCATTCCTCGACGAAGTCGGGTGCGCCGGGGTCGAGGAACCAGTACCGGCCGAAGTTCGGGCGGCCGCGCTCGTCGGTGGTCTCACTGTTGAAGATCGGCGCGAACAGGGCACGGGCCAGTGGGTTGGTGGCGACGATGTCCAGGCGGCCGTTGGTGACGAATGCCGCGGACAGCGTCATGGAGTCGAGCAGCCACTGGACGCGGGGCGGGATGTCGACGGCCTTGCGGCGGCGCGGCGTGCGGCTGGGTGGCTGTGCGGCCCTGGCCAGGTCGAAGAGGTAGGTGCGTTCGTCCTCGTTCAGCTGCAGCGCGCGGGCGACCGAGTCGAGGACATCTTCGGACACGCCGCCGATGTTGCCCTTCTCCAGCCGCGTGTACCACTCGGTGCTCACGCCGGCGAGGACGGCAACCTCCTCGCGGCGCAGCCCAGGGACCCGCCGTCGGCCGCTGCTGGGCAGCCCGGCCTGTTCGGGGGTGACCCGGGCGCGCCGACCAGCAAGGAAGTCACGGATGTCGGCGCGGTTGTCCACGGGGCGTTCCATGCGTCCCACGCTACGACTCGTACCGCCGGAAAGGGGGGTCGAGCTTGTCCCCCCGATAAACGCAGCCTCCCGCGCCTGCGACATAGCCGGTTTCCTGAGGTGCACACCCAGATCTAGACCCGTTGCGGAGATGAAGCATGACGACGCGAGGAGCGACCCTCCACGCCCCCGCCGACTTGAGAGGCGGTGACGACACGCATTCGCCCACCCGGCTTCCGCCTGTCGTGTACGTGCTCGCTCTCGGCACGTTCCTGATGGGCACGACCGAGTTCGTGGCTGCGGGCCTGCTGCCGGAGATCGCTGGTGACATGCAGGTCAGTGTGGCCCAGACCGGGCTGATGATCACGATCTTCGCGGTCGGGATGATCGTCGGAGCGCCGTTGATGGCGATGCTGACGCTGCGGCTGCCCAGGCGGCTGACGCTGATCCTCGCGCTGGGGATCTTCGCGGTCGGGCACGTCGTTGCCGCTGTCAGCTCCAACTTCGCGCTGCTCCTCGGCGCCCGGTTCGTGACCGCCTTGGCGACCGGCGCTTTCTGGGCGGTGGCGAATGTGGTGGCCGCACGCGCCGCTGGTCCGGCGGCGAGCTCCAGGGCGTTGGGCGTCGTGGGCTCGGGCGCGATGCTCGCCAACGTCGTCGGTGTGCCGCTGGGCGCTTTCGTCGGGCAGATCATGGGCTGGCGGGGGCCGTTCTGGGCACTCGCGGCCCTGGCCGCGGCCGCCATGCTGCTGATCGCCCGCCATGTCCCGCAGGACGGCCCCGGCCAACCGGTGGTGTCGATCCGCTCCGAGCTCTCGGGCCTTCGTTCGGGGCGCCTGTGGCTGATCCTTGCCGCCTGCGCGACCACGACCGGCGGCGTGTTGTCGACGTACTCCTACATCTCGCCGCTGCTCACCGACCGGGCCGGTGTGGACGCTGCTCTCGTGCCGCTGGTCCTGGTCGGCTTCGGCGCCGGCGCCCTGGCAGGTTTCCTCGTGGGGGGCCGCCTGGGCGACCGCCGCCCGTACGTGACGATGATCGCGGCCGCTGCGGTGACGGCCCTCCTGCTGCTGGCGATCTGTCTGCTGTCCGGCTCCGCCGCGCCCACGATCGTGCTGGTCGTGCTGCTCGGACTGTTCGGCCTCGGCGCCAACCCGGTGCTGATCGCCCTGGGCGTCCGCTTCGCGGGCCAGGCACCCACCCTGGGCTCCGCCCTCACCGTCTCGGCGTTCAATTTCGGCACTGCCGTCGGATCCTGGATCGCTGGGCTTGCCCTTGGTTCGTCCCTTGGCGCCACGGGTCCCGCCGCCGTGGGCACCGCCATCGCGGCGCTCACGCTGATCCCCACGATCGCCATCGCACTTATCCAGCGGCACCGATCCACGACAGCCATGGTGCGCGCGTCGAACGCGTCGCCGGAGCGCGAGAGTTCCCGGACGACTGCTTGACCGACGCAGACATGGGCGACGGACAGGAGGCTTGCCCGGCGTGGGCACTCGGGTGACGTAGGAGCGACCCCGGTCTCACCACACCGGGGCGCTTATCCGAGTCCGTTCAACGCCAGTGCCCGACACGAGCGCGGCCGCCTGATCGGCCGCGCAGAACAGAAGGAGTATCCCCATGCGCGCTGCTGTACTGCACGCTCCCGGCGACGTCCGGGTCGAAGAAGTCGCCGACCCGAAGATCACCGCCCCCACGGATGCGGTCATCCGGTTGTCGGCGACCTGTGTCTGCGGCTCCGATCTGTGGCCCTACCGCGGCATCGACTCCGTCACCGAACCCATGCCGATGGGCCACGAGTACGTCGGCGTCGTCGAGGAGATCGGCAGCGAGGTGACGAGCGTCCAGCCCGGCCAGTACGTCATCGGCTCCTTCGTCGCCTCCTGCGGCACCTGTGAGATCTGCCGCTCCGGCTACCCCTCCTCCTGCGTCAATCGCGTGTTCATGGCCCAGGTCGGCACTCAGTCCGAGCGGGCCCTGATCCCCCACGCCGACGGCACGCTCGTCCCTCTGCCCGGCACACCCGACGCCGAGATGCTCCCCGACCTGCTCGCCGCCTCGGACGTCCTGGGCACCGGATGGTTCGGCGCCGTCGCCGCCGAGGCCGGCCCCGGCAAGACGGTCGCGGTCGTCGGTGACGGCGCGGTGGGCCTGCTCGCCGTCCTGGCCGCGAAGCACCTCGGCGCGGAGCGGATCATCGCGATGAGCCGCCACGAGCCGCGCCAGCAGCTCGCCCGCGAGTTCGGCGCCACTGACATCGTCACCGAACGCGGCGACGAAGGCGTGGCGAAGGTCAAGGAGCTGACCGGCGGTCTTGGCGCCCACTCCGTCGTCGAGGCGGTCGGCACCCAGGAGTCGATGCAGCAGGCCCTCCGCTCCACCCGGCCGGGCGGGCACATGGGCTTCGTTGGTGTCAACCACGACGTCGCCCTCGGCGGTGATGAGCTCTTCTTCTCCCAGGTCCATGTGCTCGGGGGACCTGCCCCGGTGCGCAACTACCTGCCCGAGCTGATCGACCTGATCTGGCAGCGCAAGATCAACCCCGGCAAGGTCTTCGACCTCGCCGTCCCGCTCGACCAGGCCGCCGAGGCATACCGGGCCATGGACGAGCGCCGCGCCATCAAGGCCATGCTCACCGTCTGACCCCTTTTCGAGTCGCGGTCGCACGGCTCCTTGTGAGGCCGGGCGACCCGGGCCCCCGTCCGCGTTATCCGTTACAGCCGTACACCACCGACCCAATTGCCCACCCCACGCCGCACACGCGGTTCTTACCAACAGCCGCCCCGCGTCCTGGACGAACGGGCGGCGCTGTGTCACGGCGCAGGTGGCCCTGCCGCGCCCGCGCCGGCACGTACGACTGATTCGTCCACGACACGAAGGCGTACACATGTCACCGGAACCCGCAGTCCCACCCCCTTACGCCTCCCCGACGTCCTCCGCGTCACCGACCAGACGGACCTTCATAGCCACCGGCACGGCAGTCGGGGGCGTGGTCGTCGCAGGCGGCGTGATCGGAGGGACGTTGGTCGCGGGCTCGAGCGAGGCGGCCGCCGAGGCTCCGCCCGAGAGCCGCGTCGCCCTCACGGTCAACGGCACCCGCCGGACCGCGAAGGTCGACAACCGGACCTCGCTGCTTGATCTGCTGCGCGAGCACTTCGGCCTCAACGGCTCCAAGAAGGGCTGCAACGCAGGGGCTTGTGGAGCGTGCACGGTGCTCGTCGACGGGCGCCGCGTCAATGCCTGTCTGACGCTCGCCGTGCGTATGGAGGGCGCCGAGGTCACCACGATCGAAGGGCTCGCCGACGGCGAGCAGCTCCATCCGCTGCAGCAGGCGTTCATCGACGAGGACGCCTTCCAGTGTGGCTACTGCACACCTGGTCAGATCATGTCCGGCGTGGGTTGCATCAAGGAAGGCCACACCAACTCGCCGGAGGAGATCCGGGAGTGGATGAGCGGCAACATCTGCCGCTGCGGCTGCTACGTCAACATCGTGCGCGCGGTCGGTCAGACCGCGGGCCGGAAGTGAGAGCCTGCGATGCATCCCTTTGCCTTCACCAAGGCGTCCGACACCCGTGCGGCCCTCAACGCCGGGCAGCGTGGCGGCCGTTACATCGCCGGGGGCACCACCCTGGTCGACCTGATGCGTGAGACCGTCGAACAGCCCGAGACCCTGGTCGACATCACCGGCCTGCCGCTGCGCGAGGTCACCGCCACCGAACGCGGCGGGCTGCGCATCGGGGCCCTGGTCACCATGGCCGAGGCCGCCACCCACCCCAAGGTGCGCACTCTGTACCCGGTCGTCTCCCAGGCCTTGGAGCTGAGCGCCTCCGCGCAGCTGCGCAACATGGCCACCATCGGCGGCAACATCATGCAGCGCACCCGATGCACGTACTTCCGCGACGTGAGCGCCGACTGCAACAAGCGCGACCCCGGCTCTGGTTGTGCCGCACGGCACGGCCACAACCGAACCCACGCGATCCTCGGCACCTCCGAGGACTGCGTGGCCACGCATCCGTCCGACGCCGCCGTGGCCTTCGCGGCATTGGAGGCGCAGGTGCACCTGCTCGGACGCGACGGAGAGCGCAGTGTCGCCTTCGCTGACTTCCTGCTCCGGCCGGGGAGCACCCCGGAGCGCGAACAGGCTCTCCGGAAGGGTGAGTTGATCACGGCGGTGGAGATCCCGGCGCTGCCGCGGCCGCTCGCCTCCGGCTATCTGAAAGTACGTGACCGCCAGTCCTACGAGTTCGCGCTGACCTCCGCGGCTGTCGCCCTGCACGTGCGCGGCGGGGTGATCCGTGAAGCCCGCGTCGCCGCCGGCGGGGTGGGCACCGTGCCGTGGAAGCTGCCCGCGGTGGAGGAACACCTCGTCGGGGAGCGGCCCTCCGAGGCGCTGTGGTCGGCCGCGGCCCGGAAGGCTTCGAACGGAGCCCGCCCGCTCACGCACAACCATTTCAAGGTCGAGCTGCTCAAGCGGACCGTGGAACGCCAGCTGCGTATCGTAGGAGGCACGAAGTGAGTCCCCAACCGCAGTCAGCCGTGGGCGCGCCGCTGTCGAGGGTGGACGGGCGGCTGAAGGTGACCGGCCAGGCACGATACGCCGCCGAGCACGACGTCGAGGGGGCCGTGCACGGCGTCATCGTGGACAGCAGCATCGGACGCGGCCGCATCACAGGCATCGACACCCGCGCCGCGCTGGCCCATCCCGGCGTCCTCACGGTGATCAGTCATCGCAACGCGCCGAAACTGCCCTACCGCGACAACCGCGAGTCGAACAATCCAGAGGGCCGCCGGCTGCGTGTCTTCCAGGACGACAAGGTGCTCTTCCACGGCCAGCCGGTCGCCGTCGTCGTCGCCACCACCCTGGAGGCCGCCCAGCACGGCGCGAGCCTGGTGAAGGTCGACTACGACGCCGCGAAGCCCTCCACCGACCTCACCGAGGCCGAACCGGACAAGCCGACCAAGTACGCGCGCGGCGACGCGGACGCCGCACTGCGCGACGCGGCGGTGCGGCTCGCCGTGACGTACCGCACCGCGCGCAACCACCACAACCCGATGGAACCGCATGCCACCATCGCCCGCTGGGACGGCGGCAAACTCACCGTCTGGGACAAGACCCAATGGGTCGTGGGCACGCAGACCGAACTGTCCACCGTGTTCGGACTGCCCCTGAAATCCGTACGCGTCATCTCCCCGTTCGTCGGCGGCGGCTTCGGCAGCGGGCTGCGCTGCTGGCCGCACGTGGTCGTCGCCGCGATGGCCGCACGCGAGACGAAGCGCCCGGTCAAGGTGGTCCTCAGCCGCAAGCAGCAGTACTTCGGCACCGGATTCAGGCCCTCGTACCAGTACCGGCTGAGCCTCGGCAGCGACCGGCGCGGCAGACTGACGGCCGCGGTTCACAACATCGACGCGGAGACCTCGTCGTACGAGAAGTTCAACGAGACCGTCATGCCGGCCGGTCAGATGCTCTACAGCATGCCGAACGTCCGCCAGGCCTATCGGATGGTCCCGCTGGACGTGAACACACCGCTGTGGATGCGCGGTCCAGGCTTCGCGACGGCGTCCTTCGTCATCGAGTCGGCCATGGACGAGCTGGCACACCGGCTCGACATGGACCCGATCGAGCTGCGTCGGCGCAACGAACCCGATGAGGACGAGGCACAGAACCTTCCGTTCTCCAGCCGCCGACTGCGCGAGTGCTACACCACAGGTGCCCGTGAGTTCGGCTGGCATCGGCGCAACCCCAAGCCGCGCTCAACTCGTGAGGGCGACTGGCTCATTGGTATGGGCATGGCCACCGGGATCTACGACCCTGGACGCGCCCCCGCGCAGGCCCGGGCACGCCTGGAGGCTGACGGCACCGCAGTGGTCGAAGCGGCCGCCACGGACATGGGCCCTGGCACCTACACCTCCCAGACTCAGGTCGCCGCCGACGCGCTCGGCCTGACCATGCGCACGGTCACCTTCCGGCTCGGCGACTCGCTCTATCCGCCGACCCCGCCGCACGGTGGCTCGATGACCATGGTCAGTGTCGGCTCCGCCGTCGTCGACGCCTGCGACAAGGTCCGCCGGCAGGCGATCAAGCTAGCCGTCGAGGACACGGAATCACCCCTGTACGGCGTCAAGGCCGAGGACGTCGTGGTCCGTAGCGGGCGACTCCACGTGCAGGGCACCCCGTCCCGCGGCGAGACCTACCAGCGACTCCTTGCCCGCAACAACCGCGCCCGCCTCGAAGCGGACGGCTCCTACGGCGGACCGTCGACGCCCGCACGGCACGCGTACAACGCCTACAACGCGACCTTCGCCGAGGTCGCCGTCGACGCCACCCTGGGGCTTGTGCGGGTGCGGCGCATGCTGGGCGTGTACGACGCGGGCCGCATCATCAGCCCCAAGTTGGCCGAGAGCCAGGCCATCGGCGGGATCGTCGGCGGGATCGGCACGGCCCTTCTGGAGCACACGGTCACGGACCACCGCGACGGACGGATCGTGAACGCCAACCTCGCCGACTACCTCGTCCCGGTCAACGCCGACGTCCCCGACATCAAGGCGATCTACGTGGACGGCGACGACAGTGAGGGCGGACCGCTCCGCGCCAAGGGACTCGGCGAGGTCGTACACGTCGGAGTGGCGCCCGCCATCGCCAACGCCGTCTTCAACGCCACCGGCCGACGGATCCGCGAACTGCCCATCACCGCCGAGGCGTTGATCTGAGCCAAGTGCCCGGGCCGCTGTGGAGCGGCCCAGCGGTCCGGGCACTCCACCCATGCCCGGCAGACGGTCCCCGTCCGACTGCCGGACCTCCCAGAGCCGCCGCGCAGAGACACGCACCACGGCGGCGCGGCGGCGGCCCGCCCACACCCCTCCACCAAGGAACGTCCATGGTCAACGACCCGGGACTGAAAGTCCCGGGCTTGCACAACGGGCACCACTGGTTGTGGTGCTGGGTTTGCGTCCTGTCCCACGCCCGGTGTTCGGGTGTGGGTCTGGGGCGGTTGACTGCGCCCCGCATCTCCACAACTCTTCCGCACGGTGCCGGATGTTGCGGGAGCCGTTGCGGTCTGCGTGATCAACGAATCCGCAGGACCGGCATGCGAAGCGGGCCTGACTGGCCCGGTTCGCTTTGTCGATGTGCCCGCATTCGGCGCATGTGCGGGAGGTGTACGCCGGATTGACGTGCACCACCGGTACTCCTGCCTTGCGGGCCTTGTACGCGATGAACTGCCCGAGCTGGGCGAAGCTCCAGCTGGAGTGGGTGGCCCGTTGGGGCTTGCGAAGCCGTACCCGTGCGCGGATGCCGGTGAGGTCTTCCAGGGCGATTCCGCGTCCGGTGCGTTCTGCCTCGGCCACCACATGTTTCGCGATCTTGTGGTTGATGTCCTTCACCCGCCGCGCCTCCTTGCGGCGCCGCTTCTTCAGGCGCCGTTTGGCGGACGGGGTGTTCTTACGCTGGAGTTTCGTACGCAGTGTGCGCTCGCGCAGGCGCCCACGGTTGAGCTGGCGTCCGGCCATGATCTGACCGTCTGAGGTGGTGGCGATGTTCACGATTCCGAGATCGATCCCGAGGAACTGGGTGACGCTGGTGTTGAGTTCGGCTTCGGGGACCTCGCAGGTGGCGGTCAGGAACCACATGCCGTCGCGGTACAGCAGGTCGGACTCGCCCTTGCGATACAGGGTCAGGCGGGCCAAATGTTCGGGCGAGGCGGTGAACGCCACCTCTTTCATCCGGCCCGACAGGGTCCAGATCGACACCGTGCGCTGCGTGTACTGCCAGGACAGCATCCGGTCGTCGTACGGCTGCGCGCCCTTCGGCCGGAAGGCGATCGGTTTCTCGACCGCCCGCCGGTAGCGCCCGGAGGAGGGCTTGCCGAGGTTTCCTGCCGTCAGGTTCGACTTGAGCGTGCGGTAGGCGTCGCAGGTCTTCTTGATGACGTGCTGGGCGGCCTGCGCTCCGAGCCCCCACCGGTCCTTGACCGCCGTGTAGGTGTGCTCACGCAGCGCGAAGTTGCGTTTGATTGCCTTCTCGAACGCCACGGACGACACCCAGGTCGCGGCATCGTTGCAGGCATGCAGGGTCTCCTCAAGTGCCGCCGCCTGCACGGGCGTCGGCAGGAGTTTCACCTGCACGGTCAACTTCACGACCGTGACGTTACCTGCCGCCCGACGTACCGGCATTCGAACAGCGCACATTCCTCACCGGGCACTTCGGCCCGGTTTTCTTGCGGACGCTCCGCGGCCGTTGTCGCGGCGATGCTCCGCATCGCCGTCACCGGATGCGATTCCTCCCGGGGGTGAACCCCCGGGGTTCCTCGCAAGAGCCCGCTGAACATCGCGGAGACACTCGATCGTTGGTGCCGTGACGCCCGCTCCTTCGCCCTGGCCACCGTCGTTGACGTCACCGGCAGCGCCCCCCTGCCCACCGGCACGTCGGTCGCGGTCGACGAGGACGGCAACGCGGTCGGCAGCATCTCCGGCGGTTGCGTCGAGGGCGCGGTCTACGACCTGTGCCAACGGGTGCTGCAAGAATGGAGCGCCCCGCAGCGCGCCTGGTTCGGCTACTCGGACGACGACGCCTTCGCCGTCGGACTGACCTGCGGCGGCGAACTCGACGTCCTCGTCCAGTGGATCGATCCCTCGGCCCAGCCCCACCTCGCAGCTGCGCTTTCCGACACCGTCCAGGGGCGGCCCACCGCCGTGGCACAGGTTGTGGACGGCCCGAGCGATTTCCTCGGCCCGATCCTGAGCATCCTTGGCGACGGCAGCGTCACCCACGGGGCCTCGCGGGGCAGCCCGCCCGGCCCACTGATCGCGGAAGAAGCGAGGGCCCTGTTGCACGCCGGGCGCACCGCCCGCGTCACGGTCGGCGAAAACGGCACCGACTGCCCCGAACCGCTGACCCTTCTCATCCACGTCCACGCGTCCCGCCCCCGCATGCTGATCTTCGGCGCCGTCGACTGCGCCGCCGCCCTCAGCGAGGTCGGACACTTTCTCGGCTACCAGGTCACCGTCTGCGACGCCCGACCCGTCTTCGCCACTGCCGCCCGCTTCCCGCACGCGGACGAGATCGTCGTCGACTGGCCTCACCGCTACCTGGAGAACAGCTCGCCCGGCTGCGCTCACCGATCGGCCTCGACCTCGGCGCCCGCACACCCGAGGAGACAGCCGTCTCCATCACCGCGGAGATCATCTCCCACGCCAACCACGCCACCGGCCTGCCCCTGTCCGACGGCACGGGGCCGATTCATCGACCGCTCGTCCGACGACAGGCCGACGGCCGGAGCACCCCCTACCTTGCCGCACGCGTCGGCGTGGACCGCTGAGGCCAACCGGCCGGCCTGCGCACGGCGGGGCCGAATGCCTTCTCGGGGAGGGGCCCACGTCCCGCTATGGCATGCCTGAAGTCTTCCGCCCCCAGGGCTGATGCGTTCTCAGGGTGCGAGATGAAGCAGGTCGAGCGCGTGCTCGGTCCGTGACCGATAGTGGCCGGCGGCAGCGGTGAAGTTCGCCCAGTCGGTTTGGCGAAACCGCCCAGCAGCCGCCGGTCAGGGGAGCGCGGTGGCGGTACGGCGGCCACCTGTGGCGCGAAGAAGGTCCAGTTTCCCCGCGTCGCTGCTTCCGGCCGCTGCCGTGTAGGTGACCATGCGCAGGTCCGCGCCGGGGACGATGAGGACGTCACAGTCGAGCAGGATGTCGCCGATCTCCGGATGCCGGATCGTCTTGCGGTCAGTCGTGTGTGGGGCGGCGGTCGTCTGCGTGGCCCAGTGATGAGCGAAGGCGTCGGATATTTCTCGCAGTTCCTGCACGAGACGATCGAGCTGGACGTCCGCGGGATAGCGGGACACGGCGTCCTTGAGGTCGGCGACGACCGACGCCTGGAAGGCGTCTGGTCCGCGCTCGGACCGGACGGGAAGCATCGAGGCGTGTGCGGCGCCGTTGCCGAAGAGTGCGCGGGCAAGGTTCCGTTCAGCGGTCGGGATGACGGCGGGGTCGCCGTGCAGGGCGCTCCACGTGGTGTTCCACCACACCAGGGTCCAGTCGGCGGTGAACACTCCGATCGGGACGTCGTTCAGGCGCGCGGCGAGCCGTTGGATCCCCGCGGGGACGTGGGTGCTGACCGTCCCATCCTGGGGCGGCAGGAGCCTGGCGTTTCGGTACAGCTGGTCGCGCTCGGTGCGGGAGAGCTGAAGGGCCCGGGCGAGGGCGCCGACGACCTGGGCCGAGGGGCTGGTCGCGCGTCCCTGTTCCAGGCGCAGGACGTAGTCGACGGAAAGCCCGGCCAGCTGCGCCAGCTCCTCGCGGCGCAGTCCCGGGGCACGCCGGCCGTCGGTCACGGTGAAGCCGGCGTCGGCCGGGGAGAGGCGGTCGCGCCAGGCGCGCAGGAGGGCGGCGAAATCGGAGCGGGAGGCAGCCATGGGTTCATTCTCGCCGTGCGGCGCCGTATCAGCCTGGGTACTGCCGGTCCTAGTGACAGGGACGGCACTGGTTGGCGCTGGCGCAAACAGCGAACGTGGGGCTGCGCCCAAGCCGGGCTACATCGGCTGACCAGTGAAGGAGCCTTCCATGAAGCACACCATCGTGATGACGGGCGCGAGCCGCGGGATCGGCCGCGTCGCCGCGGAGCAGATCCTGCGCCGGTCACCGAACGCACACCTCCTCGTCGTCGCCCGCGAATCCTCCGGCGCACGGCTCGCTGCGGAACTCGCTACGGGCGGGCACACGGTCTCGCACGTCCCGGCGGACCTCGGCTCGCTGGACAGCGTCCGCCAGGCCGCCACCGAGATCCGCGACCGGCTAGACCGCGCTGACCTGCCGCCACTGCGCGGCTTCGTGGGCAACGCGGGTATCCAGTACACGAACGCGCTCACCGAGGGACCCGACGGACTGGAAGCCACGTTCACGGTCAACGTGCTCGCCAACCACCTGTTCGTACGCCTGCTCCAGGACCGCTTCGCCGCCCCCGCCCGGATTGTGATCACTGTCAGCGACACCCACTTCGGCGACTTCAAGCACAACATGGGCATGGTGCCGGGCCCGGCCTGGAAGTCCCCGGACGCCCTCGCCCGCACGGGCGCCTTCCCCAAGCCGAGCACCACGGTCGCCGGGCGCACCGCGTACTCGACGAGCAAGCTGGCAGCCATCTACCTGGTCCACGAGTACGCGCGCCGCCTGCCGAGCGGGATCGACGCGGTCGCCTACAACCCGGGATTCGTCCCCGGCACCGGCCTCGCCCGCAACGCCGACGCCGTCTCCCGGTTCGCGATGCGCCGCATCCTGCCAGCGATGACCCTCACCCCGTTCGCCACCAGCCGCAAGGCGGCGGGCCGCTACCTCGCCGACGTCGTCTCCGGCACGACCCAGGCGCCGACCGGCTCCTACGTCGACCGCAGCCGTGCGGACCGCTCGTCGGAGGAGTCCTACGACCCGCGGCGTGAAGGCGAACTCTGGGATGCCGCTGAACGGTTCACCGCGGCGTGAGCAGCCAGGGCGGATGCGATGAGCGGTTCACCCCGATAGATCGAGCAGTGACCGAATGGCCCGGCTGGCAGCAGTGAACGCGACTCCTGATGATCAAGGTTGTCGAAGCCTTTGATCACGAACAGGGGTCGCGTTCCCGTGTCATCCTCCCTGATCGGTGTCCTGCGGCGCCACTGCGCAGACATCGACTCCACCTGCCCGGATCCGGACCCGCCGCAGCTCACCTGCCTGACGGACGTGCTGGGCCGGATACCCGATCCCCGACGGGTCCGGGGCCGCCGCTACCGCCTGGGCTCCCTGTTCACGCTGTGCCTGGTCGCCGTCCTCGGCGGAGCCACCTCCCTGGCCGCCATCGCCCGCTTCGCCGCCAATACCGACTGCGACCTGCGTGAACGGCTCGGGCTGACTGCCGGCACACCGAACGCCTCCACGCTGGGACGGCTCCTGGCCCGCCTGGACGGCGACGCCCTGGACGACGCGGTGGGCGCCTGGCTCGCCCGGCACACCGCCGACCCGGTCGACGAACCGGGCGACCGGCTGATCGGCCTGGCCGTCGACGGCAAGACCGTGCGGGGGTCTCGCACCGACATCGGCGCCGTGCACCTGCTCGCTGCCGCGCTCCACGCCTGCCAGACCGTGATCACCCAGCGCCAAATAGCCGCGAAGAGCAACGAAATACCTGCCTTCGCCCCCCCTGCTGGACCGGATCGACCTGCGCGGCGTGGTCGTCACCGCCGATGCGATGCACACCCAGCGCGCCCACGCCGAGCATGTCGTCACCGCCGGCGGCCCCTACCTCCTGGTGGTCAAGGGGAACCAGAAGCAGCTGCGCAAGCAGGTGCGGCGCCTGCCCTGGCAGCAGATCCCGCTGCAGCACCGCACCATCAAGGCCGGGCACGGCCGCCGTGAGATCCGCCGAAGGTCTGCACCGTCCGTCCCGGGCTACTCTTCCCGCATGCCGTCCAGGCCCTGGAGATCAAGCGCCGCCACATCCACCGCAAGACTGGCAAGGCCGAGACGAAGACCGTCTACGTGATCACCAGCCTGCCGCCCGAACAGGCCGACCCGGCACAACTCGCCGAACCCATCCGGAATCACTGGTCAGTTGAGGCCCTGCACCACATCCGAGACGTCACCTATGGCGAGGACGCCTCACGCATACGCACCGGCACCGCACCCCGCGCCATGGCCACCCTGCGCAACCTCGCCATCGGACTCATGCGCCAAGCAGGCTGGACCAACATTGCTGCCGCAGCCGATCACTACCGGTCACGCCCTCAGCACGCGACGGCCATGCTCCGTATCAAAGCTTGAGAACGCATCACCCCTGCCCCCCCCCGCAACCGACTCACGCAGCGCTCGACTTGCGTCTGACGCCACAGTCAGGGTGGACGTCACGTCGCCGAGGTGCCCGGCCGCGCGGCGAGGCCAAAGCAGCCACAGGCACGATGTCGGGCGTACCGCCACCACCAGCGTCCTCGCAGCAGTGCGCAGCTTGTCACCCGAGCGGTGGGGGGCGAGGACGACGTCCGCAATGGCCAACCGGCGGCGACTGTGAAAAACGCTGTCCGATCACCCGAGCACGGTGATAGACATCCGGCGTGGAAAAGAATCTTGAGTTTCCTGACTTGCTGCGACTGATCGATGAACGGTCGACCGCCTTCCGCGCCGCGGTCGCCGCCGCGCCCAGTCTCGACGCACAGGTGCCGACCTGCCCCGAGTGGAGGCTGTTCGATCTGGTGAAGCACCTGGGTGGGGGAGACCGTTTCTGGGCCGCCATCGTCGGTGCGGGGCCTGCCGACGCTCCCCCGGCCGAGGCCACCGCTGCGCGCGCCGCTGTGGAAGTGCCGCGGGAACGTGAGGCCCTGCTGGCCTGGCTGGCCGCGTCGACGCAGCTTCTGCTGAGCGCCCTGCGCGAGGCAGGACCGGACGCCGGCTGCTGGGCGTGGTGGAGTGCCCTGCAGACGCCGCGGACCTCTGGCGGAGTCGCCCGGCACCGGGTCCAGGAGAGCGCGGTGCACACCTACGACGTCCAGCTCGCCGCGGGCGCCCCGCAGCCGCTGCCGGCCGAGGTCGCCCTCGACGGTGTCGAGGAGTTCCTGTTCACCTGCGTCGCGACGCCCAGCGCCTGGCCGCACAAGCCCACGGCCTTCGACTTCCACACCGCCGAGGGCCGCTCCTGGCGCCTCACGGTCGACGGCGACGGCGCACGCTCCACCCGCATCCCCGCACCCACTACGGCGACCGGCGAGGACTCGGACGCAGCCGGCGCCTCCATCCATGGCACGGCCAGTGAGTTGGTCCTGTACTTGTACGACCGTATCCCGGCCGAATCCTTGCACGTTGACGGAGACGCAGGGCTGCTCGACCTGCTCCGCGCCTGGGAGCCGGAGGAGTAGGACGTAGCGGGGCGGTTGGCCGCGCCTCAGCCGGGAGGCTCTGTCTACTCGCTGAGGTGCTACGACCTGAGGACGATGAAGCTGATCCGGAAGGAGACCTTCACCCTCAAGACCGCCCTGGTCAGCTTCAACACAACGGTGACGTTCCAACCGGACGGGAGAGCCGTGACCGTCAGCCCGCTCCTGGGCACGGTGGCGGTCCCCTCCGGCAAGGTCCTCGTGCCCAGCTCTGCGGGCTTTCATATCGACGGCTTCAGCCCGGACTGAGCGACGGCCTACAGCGACCCGGACAGCGAACAGAGCAACCTGACCTTCCTCGACCCGCGGACCCTCGGCCCCACGGGCGAGGCGCTGGACGTCGGCCGGCTCACCTTGGACGACGTCTCTACGTCCCACTCCCCCAACGGCCGCCTGATCGCCGCCGTCTACGACGCCCCGGCGACCACGAACCAGGGTGCAGAGCACAACGAGGTCAAGATCTGGGACCTGCGAACACGCAGGCAACTCGGCCCTGCGCTCACTTTCCCCGTCGATGACATCGCGCTGACGACCTTCACCCGCGACGACTCCACCCTCGTCACCCTGGACAGGGGTGGATCGTTCCGTACCTACACGGTCTCGCCCACCCGGCTCGTCCATGAGCTGTGCGCCACGTCGGGCGGCCTGACCGCGAAGGAGTGGAAGACCCACATCCCCGACGTCCCCTACCGCAAGACCTGCTGATGACGGCGACCTGGAACGGAAGGTGCGGCAGGACGTACTTCTCGCGGACTCCGTAGTCCCGGGCGACTGCCGCTGCGGCGGCAGCTGCGGCTTCGCCTCAGCCGGCACTAGTGCCAGGTCCTCGAGGTCGCCCGGAAGGGTCAGCTTCAGCACGTCCTCACCCACAGCCGGACCGCTGATCTCCCGTCATGGCGTGAAGCGGCGGCAGAGATCAGCACGGGAATGCGACAGGTGAAGCACTAGGTCACACCTCTAACGCGTGTCGCTGTGCGGGCGTCAGGTGGCGGTGGGCCAGGTCCGCAGCAGCGCGGCGATCTTTCCGGCGGTGCAGGCGGGGTCGAGGAGCAGGTCTTTGAGGG
This sequence comes from Streptomyces sp. NPDC055400, assembly GCF_053644375.1. NCBI lineage: Bacteria > Bacillati > Actinomycetota > Actinomycetes > Kitasatosporales > Streptomycetaceae > Streptomyces > Streptomyces sp. NPDC055400. The sequence goes on from NZ_JBSHLM010000011.1 coordinate 23,404, forward strand.
CGATGGCGTCCTCGCGGGCGGGCTTGACGGGAATTCCGGCGGCGTCGAGGTACATGACGCCGGTGGCGGCGGCGACGGCCAGGTTGGAGCGCTCCAGCCAGCGGCACCGGCCCAGGCTGTGCACCAGGGCGGCGGCTTTGGCGTAGGGGCCGTCGTAGACGGGCTGCTCGAACAGCTCGGCCCGGTGACGGGCCACCGCCGAAACCGGAACGCCGTAATCGTCGGGGGCTGGATCGTCTGCTCCGGCGGCCTCGGTGACCTGCAGGATCCAGGGAACGTCGATATGCAGATCCATCAGGCCGCGCGCGCTCCCCGGGCTGTCTGCTGGGCTTGTTCGGCCTCGTCGAAGACGCCTTGGTGGTCGGCCAGGAAGCGGGCGGCCGCGTCCACCGCGCGGGCGCGCAGGCCGCTGGCATCGTCCTGCACCAGCCTGGCGAGGTAGTCGCCGACACTCAGTCCCAGGTCGGCGGCACGCTTCCTCGCGAGTTCCGCGACGTCCCCATCCACTCGCGCGCCCAGCTGCTTCTTAGCCATAGGAAGATGGTAACAGCTGTTACCGCACGGCGCGGGCACAGTCGCGGCTGTGCCCCGGCGGCGGGGTGTCGGGGTACTACTCATGTATGCCGACAACGCGTGAGGCTCTGCTCGACCTGATGCGCCCGGTCGACGAGGCCGTACGGGAATGGCCCCGCAAAACGGGCCGCGCCGCACGCAATCGGATACTCCACGCAATGCGCGCCCGCGGTCTTTCCTACCAGTCATGGGACGAAGCCACCTGGGCGAAGGTATCCCGCACGGCCGGCCCGGTCCGGCTGCACATCGCGGCCCTTGGGCACCTCCTCGGCGGGCATCACCGCCTGCGCCACACCGCTGGGATCAACCAGTTGCACAGGCTCGCGGACCTGGTGTTCGCCCCGGAGCCACCGAACCCGCGCTGCGTGAAGTCGAACAGACGCTGAGTTCCTGGCAGACCTCCCCGCACCTGCTGGAGTGGCAGGTCGGCAACGCGGTCCTCGACGCCCTCCCCAGCACAGGAAGCCCTCGCCTGGAAGACCTCACCGACACCCTGGTGCGCCAGCTGGTGGCCGAGTACGACAAAGCGGACGGCCTGCACAGCCGACGCCGCGGTCTGATCAAGCTCTCCCGGGTACTCGCGGACAAGGGCATCATCCCCGCACCACTGCACAACAACGAGAGCAAAGCCGAGCCCCGTTCCGACATGCTCTCCACCGTCCCGCCAGAATGGGCCGAGTGGGCCCTACGCTGGCGGAAGTTCTCCACCCATGAGCCCGGCACCATCCGTTCGATGTTCTCCGTCATCCTCATCGCCGGACCTGACGGCGCGGTCAGCCCTTGACGATCGTGCTCTCGACACCGGGAAACCCCTTATCCCACCAGTGTCCGTAGCGGCGGTAAACGGCCGGATCACGGTCGGCGAGCAGAGCCGACAGTTGCTCCGCCTCCTCAGTCAGCCCCTGCCACACAGCCTTGCCGAGCTTGTGGAACGCGGTCAGTTCCAGTCCACCGTCGACCGCGCGCCACACTCCAGCGACCTGCCCGTCGACGAGCAGACAGGGCAGCATGTCCCCGTTGCGCCGGACGACCAGCGGCCGGTACTCCTGGGGCAGAACCCGCCCGGGGACGGCATGGGCCAGCAGAGTGCTGTCCCACATCGGCAGCAGCCTCGGCGGTGCCGGGGTGTCCTCGGCAGGCACGGCAGCGCCTGCCAGGTCGAACAGGGCAGCGCGCCCCGGACCTGCCACCCGCACCACCTGGTCTCCGAGCGCCTGCAGCGCCTGGGTGATCACTGGGCGCCCCAGCAAGGTGAACCGGGCGAAGTCCTGGGCCGACGCGGGCCCGAACGCCCGCAGGTAGGCGAGCAACAGCCGCTGCACCCCGGCTGCCGCTTCCCCCGGCGCGGATCTAAAGGCTGTCGGGGATGCGAGGTAGGCGTGCGGCTGGGTGAACGACCACGGGCCGCTGGTCGGCACATGATGTATCGGCGCGTACGTCCGCAGCGCCCACCACACGCGGTGCGCGTACTCGCCGAACCGCCCCGTAACCTCCTCCTCCACCTCGGCGCCGGTGCGGGGCTGCGCCAGGAACTCCTCAAGCTTCGGGAGCAGTGCGTCCGCGTCGGCGTGGGTCAGTTCTGTCGAGGTGAAGCGGCGGTCGTACAACCGCGACGCCCGCAAGGTGCCCAGCATGGCGGCGTGGTACGGCGCGTAGTCATCGGCGTGGACGGCGTGCAGCGCGATCCGCATGAGGGTCGCCTTCACGATCCGGCGGTCCGCGAATGCGGCGTCGAGATCCTCGGGCGCGAAATCCCGCAAGCGGTTCCACAGCGCCAGGTACGGCGACGCTGGTGTCTGCGCCTGCAGGGCGCAGACACGGCGGACCGCCTCCGCCACATCGAGGCGCCGGCGTTCGAGCAGGAGCTGACGGTCCAAGGTGGCCAGGGCAAGCCGTCGCGCAGTAAGGATCACGCCCGGATTATGTCGCCCCTGGTCGCCCCGGGCGCCGACCATCCATCCACCCGCCCCAGCACACAAGCAGCTCAGAGTCCGCGGTCCATACGCCCTCGGGGTGCGGCAAAGCCCCAGCTCTCGGGGCTTTCGTAACACGCTCAGGGGTGGGTTATGGGCAGACAGGACCGGGCGGATGCGGTGGACCGGGAGATGGCCGCGCGTCTTCTGCCTGATGCGGCCCTGCAGGTGTTGGGGCGCTGGTGGAGCGCGAACAGGGCAGAGTTCGCGGACAGGACGCCGGGCGCGCACACGGTCCGCTACACGCCCAGCCGGTGGGCACAGATCACCCCCTGGCCCTCGGCAATGGCTTCGACATCACACGTCGGCGATGCCCACGCTCGGAGCATCCCCGCGGGCACGGGCAACATCTGGCGCCTGGTGGCGCCCTCGTGTCGTCGGGCTCTCGCGGCCGCGGAAAGGGTGATCGCGCAACTTCACGATGTGGCCGCGATCAAGGGCCGTCGGGGCAGGGAATGTCCTGTTCTGCCTCAACTCGCTGTCGCCGTGCGGCAGACTGCCGCCATGAACGAGCACGAAGCCCGCGCGGAACTGGCCGAGGCGATCGACGACATCAAGCAGACGGCCCCGGGCGTCGAGATCTGGCCGGACATCGGCACACCGGATCTGCCGGCGGCTGTGCAGGACCTGGTGCTCTCGGCCACGCCGGGCGACCAGGAGGCCAACGCGCGGCGGGCGTCGCAAGCCTTCACCGTGCACCCGGGCCAGTTGTACGGGGTGGACATCGACCACCTGGCCTTCGGTACCGCGCTCCTGTCGCTGCGGCTGGCACTGGCTCACCTGGACGCCGCGCAGGGCCGGGGGTAGGGGCCGTGTCTCCACGCCGACCGCCCCGAAAGCCCGTGGGCTGGGACCTGTTCGGCGATCCGGTGTACCGCGAGAGGCAGGCCGGGCCGGTGCCCCTGCCGGCCTTCACGGGCGACACGCTGCCCTGGTACTTGCGGACACCGAAGCAGATCCGCGCCGAGGGCCTGGAGCCGGTAGGTCGTCCCGCGGGACTTCTGTCGTGGACGCCGCAGAGCGCTTACACGCCGGTCGAGTGCCCGGTGTGGGACATCCGTCAGGCGAAACGGCCACTGGATCCGGGGCCCGGCCTGGAGCTGTGAGCGCTGCCGCGGTGCTCACCGGGCTTGGGAGAGTTCGCACAAGTCGGCGAGCCGGCTGCCCTGGCCCATCAGCCGGGAGTACGCATGCTCCCTCTTGACGGACTTGATGCGGAGCGCCACGGTGCCGTTGGACCCTGACGTGCTCCTCCACATGCCGGGTCTGGCGCAGCATTTTCTTCGGCGGCATAGCGGTGCGCTGCTGCAAGCACAAGGCGTGCTGGATGTATGACGAGGGGGACATTCGGCGGGATGGGCAGGCGTTTGCGGAGTTGTGTCTGGACCTGGACGACGTCGTCGTGGTCCGCCTGCCCGCGCGCCGCACGTCCAGGAGCGCCGGACCTTCGCCGCGGAGGCGGGGGCGACGTGCCGATCGCGGTCGTGCGTGCCGAGACGTGCGGACCGTCCCCGCGGGCGTGGGGCTGACCCCGGCCTCCCGAGCTGACCCCGGCCTCCCGATCGGCACGACCGGCAACTTCCACCCATCCCCGCAGGCGCGGGCGCGACAATGTGGGGCAGGATTAGCCACGTTGTAGCGCTCCTTCCTCGGAGCGCATAGAGGCCGAGCTCTTCCAGGGTGGACGAGCTCGGGTGATGTGAAGGACAGACGTATGGCCAGCGGCACCGTGAAGTGGTTCAACAGCGAAAAGGGCTTCGGCTTCATCGAGCAGGACGGCGGAGGCCCCGATGTCTTCGCCCACTACTCCAACATCAGCGGCAACGGGTACCGCGAACTCGTCGAAGGCGAGAAGGTCACCTTCGACATCACCCAGGGCCAGAAGGGCCCCCAGGCGGAGAACATCGTCCGCAGCTGACCACGCGCCCGGTCAGGAAGGTATGGGGGTGCTCGCCAGCAACGACGGACACCCCCACACACACGTTGCACGAATCACGAGCAGCACGCGTGCACGGACACCACCCCGCAGGCACGAGGGCGACCCTGCCAGCCACACGGCGGTCCTCATGGGGCCGGACCATCCCCGCGGGCGCGGGAAGCACCGGCACTGACGCGACCTGGCCGGCCGACCACTGCGGGGCCATCCCCCCCGCAGGCGCGGAGGTTGGCGTTCGCGGTGGCACGCTCCTGGGCGAACCGACCGACGTGCGAGTCTGGGGCCGATACAGCCTCAGCGAAGGCCCGTTCCGCAGCCGGTTGCGGCCGGCGAACAGTTCGCAGGAGAGATAGGAAGTCGATGGCTCTGAAGGAAGGCCAGCGGGTGAAGCTGGCAGCCGACACCAGGCTGACCGATTCGGTTGAGGTGTCAGGGGTCGTCGTCGGGTTCCTGTCTTTGGCGGCGGGCACCGCCGGGACCATCGAGCGGGTGACCGACCACGAGGACGAAAGCGAAGACGTGCGCGAGTACGAGCGGCTCACATCACTGCTCGACGCTTTCGGACCCGATATGCCCCCGCAGAGCAGGAGACAACTCGAGGAAAAGGTGGCCTCTCTGGAACCCGCATGGACCGCCTACCAGGAACGGGCACCTCACGTGAGCGTACGGGTGCGCTTCGACAACGGATTCATCCTCGACGGAGCCGACCAGAGCGCCTTCATCCCCGCTTGACCTGCGCCAGGACGCAGTCATCGTGATCCGGTCCGTGGCCGTCACCGGTGCGCTTGCGCCGATCAGTGGTCCAGACGAGTGAACGGGTGGGCATCGGCCGATCCCTGACCCGGCGGGGTTCGGACTGACAGTGAGGAACGAGCAGCCCCCCGGAGAGTGCGAAGCCCGGCTGTAGCGTGACCGCATGCATGAACCCCGGATCACGGTGTACGGCTCAGCCACCGAAGTCACTGTGGCGGCCAACGCTGCCGGGCTGCGGGACTTGGCCGAACGACTCGTCAATCTCGCTGATCCCGAACTCCGGGACGGCTATCACGAGCATCTTGAGGGCGGCATCAACCTCGAAGTCGGCTCCATCAGCCTGATCCTTGAACGCGACGACAAGCTGTAGGCCTCGCTCCGCCTCGACGCCATGTCGCGTGCCGGAAAGCGTCCGTGCTTCTTCCGTGCCCGGGCTGGGCCGAGCTCACGATCATCGCGACGGTCGGCCAGATCGCGGCGGCGGCCGGTACGGCCAGGCGGCCTGACCACCCATGCCATGTCGCTACAGGCGCAAGCCGACAGCGCTCGTCAAGTCCTCGCCGGCGCTTGCAGGATGTCCTGCAGCGCTGTCATGCACTCCAGGCAGTGCCGGTCGGTCGAGTCATGTCCGGCGACAGCCTCACGCTGCCTGCTCTGTCCGCACAAGGTGGTGGCCGTGTCGGCCGCCACCACGTGCCACACCAGCCCATCGCCCGCGGCGTCCACTCCGACCCACATCTCGTGCATGACCAGCTCCCTGGTAGACGGCACCCCCGTCTTCCATCGCACCACCTGTCCGTCCATAAGGCCTCTCGCGGTGGTGCGGACGGGTGAGACGTCCACCCAGCCGTTTGAGCCTCCCCCCGCGGCGGGAAGGTCGGGTCGAATGGACGGCTGTCACGATGCCTCGCCATGTCGCGAACGGCCCAAGCGGTGCACGGCCCGCCATCAGGAGCATGCTGGCCGCCGTCTTGGCGGGCGTACGTACGCCCATTCCGAGTCGGGCCAGCTGAGCGGCACGTCCACGACGCTCTTGATGTGGCTGAGCGCCTCGAGGGAACACAGACCGTGGTAGTGGCCCATGCCGCTTTCGCCGACGCCGCCGAAAGGCAGGCCAGGCACGAGCACCTGCATCGCCGGCTGCCCCCAGGCGACGCCGCGGGAGGAAGTCTCGTTCACGAGGCGCGACTTGGTGGCCTCGGAGGTGGTGAGGGCGTAGAGCCCGAGCGGCTTGTCGCGTTCTCGGACCGCTGCGGCGTGGGGCCGGATCACATTCCGCTGCGGTGAGGATCTCCCTCGTCGTCGAGCCGACCGGATGCCCGAGCCGGACGAGTTCCCCCTGGATCCGTCGGCAGCCCCAGCGCGAATTCTCCTGGGCCCGCCTCAGGGCAATCAGCCTGCGCCACGCCCGCATCGTCGCGGGCGCCCCCGGGGAACACCTGCGCCCAGCGAGGCCAGCCCTGCGAACCACAGCCGATCCGCCGGCTTGTAGCGCACCGGCTTCGTGAGCTACCTGCGCAGCACTGCGTTCTCGTGCCGCAGCACCAGCAATTCCGCGTCCTTGGCCACGTCCCCGCGTGGCAGCACTGCCGGAACCGCGAGCCGTTTCCGGGCCGCCCGGTACGCCAGTGAAACGATCACCCGGACAGGGTTCCAGCAGACAGTGATAGCGCGCCAGACCGCCTCCAAGCAGTAGCGATAAGTTTCCGAACGGCACAGGATGGGGGCCTCGGTACCCCTTGACAGCCCCGTCCCGTTGCACGCAGGATCACCCACGTGAACCTGTCAGACAGCCAGACAGCTGGGTCGATGCCGCGGCGCGTCAGCGCGATGGAAGCGGTACTCACCCACCTCCGCGGCGCCATCGAGCGCGGCGAGTATGCCATCGGCGACAAGCTCCCCTCCGAGGCGGAGCTCTGCCGCCGCCTCGAAGTCAGCCGACCGGTACTCCGCGAGGCACTGCGGGCCCTGCAGGTGATGGGGCTGACCGTGTCCCGCACCGGCAAGGGCACCTTCGTGGTCGCCAACACGGTCGAGGACCCCACCTTCGGGGACTACGCGGCGAGCGACCTCCTCGAAGTGCGCCGCCACGTCGAGATCCCGGTCGCCGGGTACGCGGCGGTGCGGCGCACCTCGGAGAACCTCGACCACCTCACCCACCTCCTGGAGCGGATGGAGCGGGAGACCGACACCACCGCCTGGGTCGCCATGGACACTCTGTTCCACATCTCCGTCGCCGAGGCCTCGCAGAATCCGGTGTTCCGCCGGGTCATCGAGGAGATCCGCGATGCGCTGGGCCGCCAGTCCGCCTTCCTCAACGAACTCGGCGGGCGCCGCGAGCAGTCCAACCGCGAGCACCGCGCGATCGTCGAGGCCCTCCTGGACGGCAGCGAACACGACGCGGTGGAGGCCATGGCCCACCATCTCGACCGCGTCCAGACCACCCTCACCTCCATCGTGCGCCCCGAGCGCGCGGCCCCACCCGCGGAAGGCGGACCCCAGGCGTGAGCGAGCGATCCCTTCAGCAAGACGCCCTGCGTAGCGAGAAACCGACCTCCGGACACGTCGACGCCGGAGACGCGGGCTACAGCAAGTCCCTGAAGTCCCGGCACGTCAACATGATCGCCATCGGCGGTGCCATCGGCACCGGCCTCTTCCTCGGCGCCGGCGGCCGCCTCGCCGACGCCGGACCCTCCCTCTTCGTCGCCTACGCGGTCTGCGGCCTCTTCGCCTTCCTCGTCGTCCGCGCGCTCGGCGAACTCGTCCTGTACCGCCCGTCGTCGGGCGCCTTCGTCTCGTACGCCCGCGAGTTCCTCGGCGAGAAGGGCGCGTACATCGCGGGGTGGATGTACTTCCTGAACTGGGCCACCACCGGCATCGCCGACATCACCGCCGTGGCCGTCTACACCCACTACTGGGGCATGTTCTCCGACATCCCGCAGTGGGTGATCGCGCTCATCGCGCTCGCCGTCGTCCTCACCGTGAACCTCATATCAGTGAAGATGTTCGGTGAACTGGAGTTCTGGTTCGCCATCATCAAGGTGAGCGCGCTCGTCGTCTTCATGCTCATCGGCATCTTCCTGCTGGTCACCCAGCACCCTGTCGACGGCCACAACCCCGGCCCGTCCCTGATCACCGACAACGGCGGCATCTTCCCCAACGGCCTGCTGCCGATGCTGCTGATCGTCCAGGGCGTCGTCTTCGCCTACGCCTCCGTCGAGCTGGTGGGCGTCGCGGCGGGCGAGACCGAGAACCCCGAGAAGGTCATGCCCAAGGCGATCAACTCGATCATGTGGCGCGTCGGCCTCTTCTATGTCGGTTCCGTGGTCCTCCTGTCGATGCTGCTGCCCTGGAGCTCGTACAGCGCCGCCCAGAGCCCCTTCGTCACCGTGCTGTCGAACATCGGCATCCCCGCCGCGGGCGGCGTCATGAACCTGGTCGTGCTCACCGCGGCCATGTCGTCCCTCAATTCCGGCCTGTACTCCACCGGCCGCATCCTGCGCTCCATGGCGATGTCCGGCTCGGCACCCAGGTTCACCGGCGTGATGAGCCGCAGCCAGGTCCCCTACGGCGGCATCCTGCTCACCAGCGGCATCTGCGTCATCGGCGTCGGCCTCAACTTCGTCGTCCCCGCCGACGCCTTCGAGATCGTGCTGAACTTCGCGGCGATCGGCATCCTCTCCACCTGGGGCATGATCATGCTCTGTCACCTGATGTTCTGGCAGAAGACCCAGAACGGCGAGCTGACCAGGCCCAGTTATCGCCTGCCCGGCTCGCCGTGGACCGAGGTCGTGACGATCGTCTTCCTGGTCTCCGTGCTGGTGCTGATGTACGCCGACGGAGGCGCGGGGCGTACGACCGTGCTGTGTCTGCCGCTGATCGCGGCGGCGCTCGTCGCGGGTTGGTACGGGGTGCGCCGCCGGGTGGCGGGGATACGCGACGGAGCGGACGCGTGAACCAGGCAGTGATGTACGGAAGTTCGGTGGCCGAGGCCCCGGTGATCCGGGAACCGCTCCACGCGCCGGTCGCCCACCTCGTCCGCGGCGGTGTCATCGAGGGCATCCACTACGGCTCGGTGGTCGTGCTGGGCGCCGACGGCAGCGTGGACCTGCAGATCGGCGACATCGAGGCCGCCTTCTACCCGCGCTCGGCCCTCAAGCCCGTCCAGGCCGTGGCGATGCTGCGGGCCGGGCTGCCGCTGGACGGCGAGCTGCTCGCGCTGACCGCGGCCAGCCACTCCGGCGAGGAGCGGCACCTGGCCGGGACCCGCCGGATCCTGGAGCTGGCCGGTCTGTCGGAGGACCGGCTGCGCAATGTCACGGACCTGCCCTTCGACCCGGTCGTCCGGGAGGACTGGGTGCGCGGGGGGCGGCTGCCCTCCCGCCTCGCACAGAACTGCTCGGGCAAGCACGCGGCCATGCTCTACACGGCGCGGCTCAACGACTGGTCCCTCGACGACTACCTCGACCCGGCCCACTTGCTCCAGCAGACCATCGCGGAGATCGTCGAGGGCCTCACCGGACAGCGGATCGCCCAGGTGACCGTCGACGGCTGCGGCGCGCCCCTGTTCTCTGTCTCGCTGCACGGCCTCGCCCGCGCCGCCGCCCGCATAGTCACCGCCGCGCCCGGCACCCCCGAGGCCATGGTGGCCGACGCGATGCGCGAGCACCCCGAGATGGCCTCCGGATCGGGGCGGGACGTCTCCGCGCTGATGCGGGCCGTGCCGGGGCTGCTCACCAAGGACGGCTTCGAAGGCGTGCAGGTCGCCGCGCTCCCGGACGGCCGGGCCGTCGCCGTGAAGATCGCCGACGGCGCGGACCGGGCACGCGTCCCGGTGGCCGCGGCCGCCCTCGCGCGCTGCGGAGTCGACCCGGCCGCGCTCGCCGAGTTCGCGGCCGCCCCGCTCCTCGGCGGCGGCGAGGTGGTCGGCAGCATCCGGCCCGCCCGTGCGCTCGCCCCGCTCACCCACCCCGCGTACACCTGATCCACACACCTCCGAAAGAGGCCCGCACAGCCATGACCGCCGCATCCCACCGCAGCGAGCACGACCTGCTCGGCGACCGCGACGTCCCCGACGAGGCGTACTGGGGCATTCACTCCCTGCGCGCCAAGGAGAACTTCCCCATCACGGGAACGCCGATCTCCGCCTACCCGCACCTGATCGACGCCCTCGCCGCCGTCAAGGAGGCCGCAGCCCGCGCCAACGAGGAACTCGGCCTGCTCGCCCCGGACAAGGCGGCCGCCATCGTCGAGGCCTGCCGCGAGATCCGCGACGGCAAGCTGCACGACCAGTTCGTCGTCGATGTCATCCAGGGCGGCGCCGGCACCTCGACGAACATGAACGCCAACGAGGTCGTCGCCAACCGGGCACTGGAGCTGCTGGGCCACGAGAAGGGCCAGTACGAGTTCCTGCACCCCAATGAAGACGTCAACCTGAGCCAGTCGACCAACGACGTCTACCCGACCGCAGTCAAGATAGCGACCGTCTTCGCGGTGCGCGGGTTGCTCAAGGCGATGGCTGTACTGCAGGACGCCTTCACCGGCAAGGCCGTCGAGTTCCGCCACGTGCTCAAGATGGGCCGTACACAGTTGCAGGACGCGGTACCCATGACGCTCGGTCAAGAGTTCTCTGCGTTTGCCGTCATGATTGACGAGGATCGCAGCCGTCTGGACGAGGCCGTCGAGTTGATCCATGAAATCAACCTGGGCGCCACTGCCATCGGCACCGGCCTCAACGCCCCCGCCGGATACGCCGAGGCGGCGCGCCGCCACCTCGCCGACATCACCGGGCTGCCCTTGGTGACCGCCGCGAACCTCGTCGAGGCGACCCAGGACTGCGGCGCCTTCGTCCAGATGTCGGGTGTGCTCAAGCGGATCGCCGTCAAGCTCTCCAAGAGCTGCAACGACCTGCGCCTGCTCTCCTCCGGGCCGCGCGCGGGCCTCAACGAGATCAACCTGCCGCCGGTGCAGGCCGGTTCGAGCATCATGCCCGGTAAGGTCAACCCGGTGATTCCCGAGGTCGTCAACCAGGTCGCCTTCGAAGTGATCGGCAACGACGTCACCATCACCATGGCGGCCGAGGCGGGACAGCTCCAGCTCAACGCCTTCGAGCCGATCATCCTGCACTCCCTGTCCGAGAGCATCACGCATCTGCGCACCGCCTGCCTGACCCTGGCCGAGCGCTGCGTCGTAGGGATCACCGCCAACACCGAGGGGCTGCGCGCGGCCGTGGAGAACTCCATCGGCCTGGTGACCGCCCTCAATCCGCACATCGGGTACACGGCTGCCACCGACATCGCCAAGGAGGCCCTCGCCACCGGACGCGGCGTCGCCGAACTCGTGCTGGAGAAGGGGCTGTTGCCGGCCGAGCGGCTCGCCGAGCTGCTGCGTCCGGAAGTCCTCGCGGGCAGCGGCTCCGCGCACGCCTGAACCACGAACGCGCACCAGGACCGGCCGGGAGGCAAAATAGTGATCACGACGTCGCCGCCGGCCTTCCAGCCGGTCCTCGAACGCATCGCCGCCGAGATCGAGCAGACGCCGGGCCGCGGGCGGCCTGCCGACTACATCCCGGCGCTCGCCGCCTGCGACCCGCGCCGCTTCGGCATGGCGGTCGCGGAACTCGACGGCACGGTGTACGGCGTCGGGGACTGGCAGCAGCCGTTCTCCACGCAGTCGCTCACCAAGGTCTTCACGCTCGCCCTCGTCCTGGCCCGCGAGGGCGACGAGCTGTGGGAGCACGTGGGCCGCGAACCCTCCGGCAATCCGTTCAACTCCCTGGTGCAGCTGGAGTACGAGAACGGCATCCCCCGCAACCCCTTCATCAACGCGGGCGCCCTCGTCGTCACCGACCGCCTGCAGACCCAGACCGGTGACGCGGCCGGCATCCTGCTGGAGTTCCTGCGCGCAGAGAGCGGCAACCCGGAGCTCGCCTTCGACAGGGACGTCGCCTCCTCCGAGGCCGCGCACGGCGACCGAAATGCGGCGCTGGGCCACTTCATGGCGTCGTACGGGAACATCGACAACCCGGTGCCCGCACTCCTGGAGCAGTATTTCCGCCAGTGCTCCATCGAGGCGTCCTGTGCCGATCTCGCGCTCGCCGCCGGGTTCCTGGCCCGGCACGGCGTTCGCGCCGACGGCTCCCGGCTGCTCACCCGCAGCCAGGCCAAGCAGGTCAACGCGGTCATGCTCACCTGCGGCACCTACGACGCGGCCGGCGATTTCGCGTACCGCGTGGGACTGCCCGGCAAGAGCGGCGTCGGCGGTGGCATTGTCGCGGTCGTGCCCGGCCGCTGCACGCTGGCCGTGTGGGGCCCGGGACTCGACAAGCGAGGCAACTCGGTGGCGGGCGTCGCGGCCCTGGACCGCTTCACGACACTGACGGGGCTGTCGGTGTTCTGAGCCCGATCTCTTTGCGGGCCCGGCGTATCGCGGCGTCCGCGTTCGCCAGAGTCCGCTTGTCCTTCGGCATCATCTGCCACCACGCGTGCAGGCAGTTCCCCATCGTGCCCGCCGACCGGACTTCCCAGGTGTCCGGGGCTCCCAAATGGCCCGAGCCCGGCAGCCCCCATTCAATCCGAGGGGGTGGGTCCCCGAGCGCCCGCACCGCAGACGCATCAGTGAGGCCCGGGCACCTCCCAGGGGCAGCAGGGCGATCTACAGGCGGGCCAGTTCCTCCACCAGGTCGTCCAGGCCGAGGGAGCCCTGGGACAGGGCCGCCATGTGCCAGGACTTGGCGTCGAAGCCCGCGCCCCGCCGGGCGCGGGCGGCCTCGCGGCCCCTGAGCCATTGGCGTTCGCCGAGTTTGTAGCCGATCGCCTGGCCCGGGAGGCTCAGGTAGCGGACGACTTCGGAGTCGACGAAAGCCCCCCGATGGGGGTGGTTGTCGCGAAGGAAGCTCCCGGCGACGTCGGGTGTCCAGCGCTGTCCCGGGCCGTACGGGGCGTCGGCGGGGATGCGCAGGCGCAGGTGCACGCCGATGTCGACGACGAGTCGCATGGTCCGCTGCATCTGTGCCTGGAGGTAGCCCAGGCGGTGCGCCGGGTCGTGGAAGAAGCCGAGTTCGTCCATGAGGCGTTCCGCGTACAGAGCCCAGCCCTCGACGTTGCCGTTGACCACGCCGGCGGACGCCTGGAAGCGGGTGAGGCGGGTGGCCGCGACGTGGGTCCACTGTGCCACCTGCAGGTGATGTCCGGGTACGCCTTCGTGGTACCAGGTCGAGACGAGGTCGTGGACGGGGAAGCGGCTGCGGCCGAGGACGGGCAGCCAGGTGCGGCCCGGGCGGGCGAAGTCGTGCGAGGGGCCGGTGTAGTAGGCGGCGGTCGTGCCTGCGGGCGCGAGGCTGGTCTCGACCCGCCGGACGGGTGCAGCGAAGTCGAAGTGGACGCCGTCGAGGGCCTCGATGGTGCGCTCGGTGAGCGACTGCAGCCACTCGCGGGCCTGCTCGGCGCCCTCGATCGCCTCGCCGTGGTCTCCCAGGTGCTCGAGCGCCTGCCTGGGGTCGACGGCGTCCGGCAGCACCTGTCGGGCTGCGTCCCGCATCTCGTCGAGCAGCCGGTGGTACTCGGACCAGCCGTACGCGTAAGCCTCCTCCGGGTCCAGATCACTGCCGTTGTGGTGGCGGGACCACAGGAGGTAGCGGTCGCGGCCGACAGCGTCGGGGGACTCGGACGCGCGGGGCGCGTAGGTGTCCCGGAGCCACGTACGCAGCTCGTGCAGTGCCCTGGTGGCGCGGGCGGCGGCCGCGGTGAGCGCCGGGCGCTGTGGCTCCGGGCCGGTGGAGGCGAGTCGACGGAAGCCGCCCGCCTCGTCCGCGATCCAGGTGTCCAGCTGCCCGATGACGGCGGTCACTGCGGCCGGTCCGGCGGTCGGCCCATGGTCGAGACCGGCCGCCAGGCTGTCGCGGTAGCCGCGCAGCGCGGCGGGGACCTGGTCGAGGCGGCGCCTGACAGCGTCCCAGTCGTTCGGGGTGCGGGTCGGGGCGAGGGTGAACGCCTTACGGACCAGTTGGAGGGGCGAGCCGAGCGTGGCGATCCGGCGCAGGTGCTCCCCGGCGTCGTACAGGGTCAGTTCGCTGTTCAGACGCTCGCGAAGGAGCCGGGCGCACAGTCGCTCGCTCTCCGCGGTCGCGCCCGGCACGGTCCCCGCCCGGTCGAGTGCCTGGAGCGTGCGACGCGCCAGCTCGGCGCGGGCTGCGTGGCCGTCGGGTGAGTAGTCGGGCAGTTGTCCGTTGCAGTCGGCCTCGCCGAGATAGCCGCCGAGGATCGGGTCGAGGACGACGAGCGCGTCCATGTGAGCCTCGGCGACAGCGCGCGGCGCGGACGTAGCGCGGGTCAGGGCGACCGTCGAGTTGTCGGTGTCGGTGTCGGTGTCGGGCATCAGGTACTCCTCGGGGGAGGCGAGGCGGCGCATGAGGGCGGGTCAGTCGCGGCGCGGGGCGAGCAGCGTGAGGAGCAGTGCCGTCGTGGTCACGACCGCGCACAGCGACCACACGGTGAGGTAGGCGGACAGGGCCGGCGTCGTGGTGTCGTGCGCCAGCAGGGTGCCGAGGATCGCGGCGAAAGCGGCGCCGGCGATGCTGCCGCCGAGTGTCTTGAGGTTGTTGTAGACGGCCACCGCGCTGGCGGACCGGTCCGCGGGGCTGGCTTCGACGATCACGGTCGGCAGTCCGCCGCTGGCCATCCCCATCCCAGCTCCCGCGACGACGTAGGCGAGGGCGAACCCATGCAGCGAGGAGTGGGCCGCGGCCAGTGCGACGTTTCCGGCGGCGACGAGGCCGAAGGCGAGTACGAGCATGCGGCGCAGGCCGATCCGTGCGGCGACGGATGCACTGGTGGCGGCCGCCAGGAAGGCCGCCAGGTGCGGAATGCCGCCCCAAATACCGATCTGCCAGGCGGCGAGCCCGAACCCGTAGCCCGTGGTCTCCGGTGCGGCGTCCAGGTATGAGACGGCGACGACCGGCTCGGCGAGCATCACGACGCCGAGCACGAAGCCGGAGAGGAGGTGCGGGGCCACGGCCCGTCCGGCCGCCGACCGCACATCCACCAGCGGGTGTTCCTGGCGCAGTTCCCAGCGCACCCACAGGGCGAACAGCACGAGCGCTGTGGCGAGGCCGGCGAGCGTTCCGGGCGATGACCAGCCCCGCGTGCCGCCCTGGGAAACCGCGGCCAGGAAGAGGACGAGGGCCACGCTCAGCAGACCCGCGCCCGCCCAGTCCATTCGGCCGGAGGCCTTGTGTCGAGTCTCGGGAATACCGCGGATCGACAGCAGGACGCAGGCGGCAGCCAGCACAGCGAAGCACCACAGGGTGGGGCGGACACCGCCGAGGAGACGGTCCAGGAGTCCGGTCGTGAACGAGCCGAGCATCGATCCGAGTGCGAGGGTGGCAACGAGCAGGCCGACGGCTCGGCGACTTGCCTGCGGTCCCAGACGGTCGCGGCACAGCCCGATCTCCAGGGCCAGCAGCGCGGCCAGCGGACCGAGCAGCACGCGGCCGGCCAACAGCAGCGTCACGTCGGGGGCGAGCGCGACCAGCACGCTGCCCGCGGTGACGCATGCCAGGGCGACGCGCAGCATGAGCCGGTGCCCGTACCGGTCGCCGAGGCGCCCGAAGGCGGGCACGCACACGGCGGCGGACAGGAACTGCACGGCCGTGATCCACTGGGCCGTGCCCGAGCTGATGTCGAGCATGTCCCGGATGGCGGGGATCAGCGGTGTGATCCCTCCCTGGAGGAACCCGCTGGTCAGCTCGAACAGGACGAGCAGTCCGACGAATCCGCGAACAGTCCCGGGCGCGGGGCCGGACGGCGCCGATTGCGGCCGGGGCTGGGTGACGCTCATAGACACACCTTTCGGTTCACGAGCGGGACAGACCGTGGGCCGTGGCCGACACGGGGTGGACCAGGACGGGACTGGCCGGAGCGGGGCGGGCCCGGTCGGGGTACGACCGCTGGTCCGGGCCGGTAGGACGCCCCCCTTGCGGCGGTCTCACGTCTGGGGGGTGGCGAGCGACGAGCCGGACGTGCGGGCCAGCCGCTTCGTGGCCAGGTCCGCGAGGAACGCCGCCTGGCGCGGCAGGACAACGTCGTCGAACACCGCCTGCGGCGAGTGGTTCATGGGCGCCGCCCCCGGATCGCGTCCCTCGGGCACAGCCCCGAGCAGCAGCATCGCGCCGGGAACCTGCTCCAGGACGAGGGAGAAGTCTTCCGACCCGCTGGCGGGTATCGGCGAGAGGAACACCTGGTCGTCACCGAGCAGTTCCCGCGCGGAGTCCATGGCGAAGGCGGTCTCCCCGGGCTCGTTGACGGTCACGGGGTACTGCACCTTGTATTCGACGTCGACGTCGAGGCCGTGCGCGGCGGCAATGCCGCGGACCAGACGGGGCAGCCCCTGAGCGAGCCGCTCGTGATGGACGACGGAGTAACTGCGCACGGTGGCCTCGAAGGAGGCCGTCTCGGGGATGACATTGTTCTGGGTGCCGGCGTGGAGCTTCCCTACGGTGACCACCACCGGGTCGAAGATGTCGAACGTCCGGGTGGTCCAGCTGTGGATCGCGGTGACCATCTCGCAGGTCGCCGGGACCGGGTCCAGGGCGGAGTGCGGCGCGGAGCCGTGCCCGCCGCGCCCGCGTACGGTCACCCGCAGCACGTCGGACGCGGTCATCACGGTGCCCGGCCGACTCACCAGCATGCCCTGCGGGACCCGGTTGGCGGAGACATGGACAGCGTATGCGGCGTCCAGCGGGCGACCGGCGGCCTCCAGAACACCTTCGTCGATCATGCGCCCGGCCCCGTTGTGGCCCTCCTCTCCGGGCTGGAACATGAACACCACGTCGCCCTGCAGCTGTTCGCGCCGGGCGCTCAACAGGCGTGCGGCGCCGACCAGTCCGGCCGTGTGCAGATCGTGCCCGCAGGCGTGCATCCGGCCTGGCACCTCGGAGGCGTAGACCACCCCGGACGCCTCCTGCACCGGCAGGGCGTCCATGTCACCGCGCAGCAGCACGGCTCCTCCGGGACGCGACCCGCGCAGCACTGCCGTCACCGACGTCAGGCCCTTGCCCGTGGTGATCTCCAACGGCAACCCGTCCAGCGCCGCGAGCACCTTCTCCTGCGTGCGCGGCAGGTCAAGGCCCAGCTCGGGCTCCCTGTGCAGGGCGCGCCGCAGGGCGACCAGCTCGTCCCGCAGTTCCTCGGCATCCGCGAGTACCGACATGTTCCTTACACCTTCCCGACACGGTCAAGCCGCCCGCTGTTCGCGAGCAGTGGACCGAGCGTGAAGGCCACACGCCATGACTGGCCAGAAAGCGCCGGAAAATCGCGATAGCCTCGATCAGATGAAGGATTCCGGCCAGCTGGACGAGGCGGACTCGGTGCTCGTCCACGCTCTGCAGATCAGCCCCCGCGCGACGTGGTCCCGCCTGGCGAGCGTGCTCGACCACGATGCGGTCACCCTCGCCCGCCGCTGGAAGCGGCTCACCGACCGCGGCGCCGCGTGGATCAGCTGCTACCCGGGTCCCGCCCTGGCCGAGTCCGGGCAGGGCTGTCTCGCCTTCGTCGAAGTCGACTGCGCGGGTGGCCGGGTCCTCGAGGTCGCCGACCGGCTCAGCCGGCAGCCGATGGTCACCACCGTCGAGCACGTCACCGGGGACCGGGACCTGCTGCTCACTGTGATGCGCCCGGACCTCGCCTCGCTGTCCCGGTGGGTGACCCGCTCCTTGAGCTCGCTGCCCGGCGTCACCGCGAGCCGGACCCATGTGGCCGGGGCGATCTACACCGAGGGCAGCCGGTGGCGGCTGCGCGCGCTCAGCGCCGACCAGATAGCACGGCTGACGGAACGTCGGCCGCCGGTCGGCCGTACCGGCGGCCCACTGACCGACCTGGATCGCCGCATCATGGTGGCCCTGTCCGAGGACGGACGCGCCCCCTACACAGCACTCGCCGAGACCTGCGGCACCGGAGTCGACACGATCCGCCGACGCACCAGGCACCTGCTCGATGCGGGCGCCGTGCACCTCCGCTGCGAGACCGCACGCCCCCTGTCCCAGCGGCCGGTCGCAGCCGTTTTGTGGGCGCAGGTCCCCTCCGACAGCGTCGAAGACGCGGCCCGCCGCATCGCCGGCATGTTGGACGTACGCCTGTGCGCCGCCATCACCGGGCGCCACAACCTGCTCGTCGTCGCATGGGTCCGCTCGGTCAACGAGATCCAGCAACTCGAAACCCGCGTCATCACACAGGCACCCGGCAGCACCATCGGCGACCGGGCGGTGGCCTTGTGGCCGATCAAACTCAGCGGCCATCTGCTCGACGAGGCGGGCTACCGGCGTGGAACCATCCCCATCGACGGCTGGAGCACCCTGGCCGCCACAGAGGACACCGACGCCCCCACCGGGCATGGACCCTGACACTCAGGGGCGACGGGACCAAACGGCTCTACGGCTCTACCGGCGCCGGCCGCTCGCAAGGCGGCAGACACCTCACGGTGGCAAGGGATCCGTCAAGACATCCGCCGCTGCTCACGTTGCCCTGCATACGCAGTGGTGATCACGCCGGTAGCCAGCAGCCGGCGGGCCATCTTTTGGATCTTTCCACCCTTGTCACAGGTAGGGGCATCTTGGAGCATCCGGTGCACAAGCTCGTGGTGGCACACCGCGCGGGTATCGAACCGAGCCGGAGACGGACGAGGTCACCGTGGCCGGGAAGGTTACGGAAGAAGCCGAGCGGGTTCCGCACGAGCTGCGAGGCGTGCCCCACGGCCGCGAGCGAGCCGGGTGCGATACCCAGGGTGTATCGGACGTCTGCACGGTCGGGATCGGTCACCGCGTCCTCCAGCGACGAGACGGAAAGGGCGCGGACGTCCAGCGTTCGACGCACACGACGGATCGCCGACCTCACCGTTCGCAGCGCCTCCGCCGACCTGGGCGCTGACCGGCGGTTCGGGCCGGCGGCGAAGATGAGGCCAGCAGGGTCCTGCGTCTAGCCTGTGTGTGGTCACCACATTCGCCGAGAAGGTGCTGATTCTGCGACGAGGCAGCCGCTGACGCTGTCAGCCAGGGAACTCCGCCACTGCCTTGCCGAGGTCGCGTTCGAGATCACCAGGCGTCTGGAGGCCCCGGTTCGCAAGGTAGTCCAGGCGTTCGCGGCTTTCGGGCAGTGCGACCAGGCTGAGGAACGTGGCCGAGTCGGAGCGGACGTTCGCCGGGTGTGGCAGCGTGAGATCGTTGATTGCGCGTTTGGCGGCCTTGACCCCCGCTGGCGGGAATCCGGCGATGCGCTTGGCCAGGCGCTCGACGAAGCCGTCCAGTTCGGCGTCGGGCAGGGCGCGGTTGATCCAGCCGTAGCGCTCTGCGAGGTCGGCGTCGAAGTCGTCGGCCCCGGTGATCGCCTCGATGGCACGTGTTCTGCCGAGCCGCCGGGTCAAGTGCTGGACACCGCCGGCGCCGGGCAGGGCGCCGGTGCCGGACTCGAACTGCCCGAAGACCGCGTTCTCGCGCGCGGCGAAGATCATGTCGCAGGCCAGGGCGAGTTCGTTGCCGCCACCGCGGGCCCTGCCACGCACCTTGGCGATGGTGATCACCGGGACGTGCGCCAGCTTGTACAGGAACATGCCGAGCGAAGCGTCTCCGGGGCCACCGGCCTTGGCGGCTTCTGCGGTGTACTGCGGGATCGCCGTGAGGTCCACGTGCGCCGAGAAGAAATCGGGGGAGGCGCTGTCGATGACGACGACCCGCAGGTCGCCAGGGTCGGTGTGCAGCGTGTCGACGAGTGAGACGAGGTCACGGACGAGGTCGACACCGATGAGGTTGAGGGGGCCGGCGTCGAGGGTGGCGAACAGGACGCCGTTCTCCTCTCGGGTCCGAATCGACGAATAGGCGAAGTTCATGATCTTTCCTTTGGGGCGGGGGTGAGGGGTGAGGAAGAGAGCTGTGAAGGGGCGGAGGTTCTACTGGAGCCACTCCAGGGCCGCGGAGCGCCGGGCCTCGTCCAAAAGCCGGTCCGCTCCCACGGGACGATGTCGCCGCCGGAGTTGAAATTCGGGCCTTCGCTGCACAGGAGGCCCGCTGGGGCGCTGCTGCGGCCGAGGGCGCTTCGCGCCTTGGCGAGTTCGTGGCCATCTGCTGGGCGATGCAGTTCTGCGGCGGACTGCGAACCACCAGCGTGGCGAGACTGTCGAGCTGAGACAGCACAGATGGAGCATGGTTCTTCCTCGGATCGCGTGGGGACGCCGGGGAAGGGTGCGTTAGCCTGTCAGGCGAGGTGCTCACGGAACCAGGCGCGGGCGGCGCCGCTCGCCTGATCGAACTGGCTGGTGTACGGGTCGAAGTGGCCGCCTGGGATCAGCTGCAGCCGCTTGGGTTCGAGGGCACGTTGGTAGGCGGCGAGCGCCAGGTCGGTCACGGTGACCGCGTCGCCCAGGGCGACCACCATGAGCAGGGGTGTGGGCGAGACCCGCGTGACCCAGATCCCCGGCTCGTACATGCGCGCCGCGCGGGTTGAACGGACCGTGACTTGTTCTCCCACACGTCGTCCGGTGTGGGCTGCAGGTAGAAGTCGATGGCCTCCTGTGATCGGTAGGAGGCGGGCACCTCCGGATCGCTGCTGACGATGGCCACGGTGTGCGGGGCCTCTCCGCGGAATCGGGCCCGCTCGTCCTCTGCGAAGGACGCCTCGAGGTCCGCCACGGCGTCCGGTGCCACGCGGCGCAGGCCCTGCTCGTACCCGCTGATGGTCGGCACCTGGGAGACCACGGCGCGCAGCCGGCGGTCGGTCGCACCCAGTACGATCGCGTGCCCGCCGGCATAGCTGCTCCCCCACAAGCCGATGCGGTCGGCGTCGACCTCCGGCCGGCTCTCCAGGTAGGAGACGGCGCGCCGCCAGTCGGCGATCTGCTGCCAGGGGGCGACGTCCTGCCGGGGCTCGCCGTCGCTGGCCCCGAAGGTGCGGTGGTCGTGCACCAGGACGACGAACCCGTCCTCGGCGAAGGCTCGCGCGAACGGTTCCAGACCGTGCTCCTTCACCCCCGCATAACCGTGGGCCATGGTGATCGCCGGGTGCGGGCCCGGCCCGTCCGGCAGGAACAGCCATCCGCGAAGCGTCACCGCGCCGTCGGCTTCGAACTCGACATCCTTGCGCTCGATCACGAAAACCTCTCCAGTGCAACAGGACTCGGTCCTGGTCGAACGATCAGCCTCCATGACGCCGCGCAATGCCGCGGAAGGCCGAGATCGGGGTTGAGTGCGTCAGGTGGACAGCCGGACGGCGCCGGGGCCCAGGACCGGCTCCACCTCGGAACCGGCAACCTCATGGCCGCAAGTACAGCGCAGTTCGACGTGGACATGACCGCCGCAGCCGGAATGGCGCAGCACCACCGGCGCGGCCGCAGGGTCACCGAGGTGGGTGTCGCCGTACTGAAGCAGTGCGGCCAGGACCCATTGCAGGTCATGGGCTCGCGCGGTGAGGTGGTACTCATGGCGCGCGCGCTGGCCGGGCTCCTGGTAGCTCCTGCGTTCCAGCAGGCCGGCGTCGACCAGTTGCCGAAGGCGCTCCGTGAGGGCCCTGCGGGAGATCCCGAGGTGCTCGGCTATCTCGTCGAACCGATGCAGTCCCGCGAAGACCTCCCGCAGGATGAGCAGGGTCCATCGCTCGCCGACCAGGCTCAGTGTCGCGGCGACGCTGCAGTTGCCCAGATCAAGTTCTCGCCACTCCATGACGCCAGCGTACCTCTTGAGTTCCGGATTGGAACTCAGCCTTGACGCCTTCTGGGTTCCAGATGGAGACTTTGATGGTCGGCGCAGGCCCACGGATCCCCTTCATCCGGTGGTCGGAAGCCTGATCAGCTCCGCTTCGGCTGTGCAGGGAGCGCGGGCAGTCTCTCGGCCCCGCGTCCTCCCGCCGCCTCCACCGCGGCCGGAGCCGATCGATCCCCCCGGCTGCGCAAGCCGACATTGCAACTCCCGAGGAGCAGCTCATGCCCGTCTTCAACGCCCATATCCCCGCCAACCGCTTCTCCTCGGAACAGAAGCGCGTTCTCGCCGATGCGCTGAACCAGTCACTGGTCCAGGCCCTCGGAATACCCGAGGGCGACCGGTTCATCATGATCAGTGAGCACGGCGAGAACGAACTCTTCCTGGACCCGACGTTCATGGGCATGCAGCGCAGCAGCGACGCCATGATCATCACGCTTCAGCTCGGGGCCCACCGGCCTTTGGAGGACAAGCGGGCCGTGGCGGCGGCCATCAACAAACTGGTGGTGGAGGGACTCGGCGTCTCGCCCGATGACATCTTCATCGCGTTGATTCCGGTCCCGAACGAGAACTTCTCCTTCGGCCGGGGCGAACTTCAGCTTGCCGACGGCGCCCCACGCTGGTGAACCACGGCCGTGCGGTGCGGTTGCCGCACCCGAGCCAGCCGCCGACCGGGCTCTCGACCCGGACCGGCACGCCGGGCAAGAGTACAAATCCGATGCCGTGCTTGAAGGAGATGTGATGCAGGCAGCTGTGGTCACCTTCGACGGGTTCAACGAACTCGACAGCTTCATCGCGTCCGCGCTGATCAACCGATGCCGCAAGGATGGCCTGGAAGCCTTCATCACCACGCCGACGCCGGTGGTCACATCGATGAACGGCGTCGAGGTGACGGGGCAGCGCCCCATGGAGTTCGTGACCGAAGCCGACGTCGTGCTGATCGGCAGCGGCGTGAACACGCGAGATGTGATCGCCGACGACCAGCTGATCTCCCGGCTGCCGCTCGACTCTTCGCGACAACTGATCGGTGCGCAATGCTCCGGCGCGCTGGTGCTTGCCCGGCTCGGTCTGCTGGACGGCATGCCCGCCTGCACGGACATGAAGAGCCGGCCCTTTGTCGAAGCCTGCTCCATCACCGTGCTCGACGCGCCGTTCCATGCCGAGGGAAACATCGCTACGGCAGGAGGCTGTCTGGCGTCCCAGTACCTCGCCACCTGGGCGATCACCCGCCTGCTCGGAGAGGACGCCGCGCGCGATGTGATCGGCTACGTTGCTCCGGTCGGCGAAGATCAGGAGACCGTCGAGCGCGCCATGCGCGCCGTCCGCACAGGCGCGGTCGCGCTGCGCTGACGCCCGCGATCAGCCTGGCCGCAACGGACGGCTTGGTGATCATCGGTCCCTGAAATCCCCGGCGCGAGCGAGCCGCCTCTCCCTGGATTTGAGCGAGAGAGGCGCTTTCGGCCCCGGACTCGGATGCCTGGTATGACTTCGGCGCCGAGGTGCCGGACCACTCCGAGGACATCCGCTCCGCCATCCAGGGCGGCCAGCGGTGGGCCGCGCACTTCCGGCGGGCGGGCCTTGGCTTTTGGCTAGGCCATCGTGAGCACGTCGTGGACCAGTTGGTCCGCGTAGTCCCGGTCGGCGGCGAGGCCGAAGACCACGTGGTGATACATCGGTGCGATCACGTGGTCGAGGACCTGCTGCTCGGTCGGCGCCTGCTCCCCGCGCGCCCTTGCCCGGTCCAGCATCACTTTGGCCTGTGTGCGGCGCTGCTCCCAGCACGGGCAGGTGATCACCTCGTCCCGGGCGGCGGTCATGGCGCGCAGGTAGCGGGTCCGGCGCGGTTGGGTGATGTCGTCGATCACGATCCGGGCCCATGCCGACAGGTCACCGCGCAGTGACCCGGTGTCGGGCAGTTCGTCGCCGTCCTTGGTGAGCGCGGCGACAGCGACCTCCTCCAGCAGCGTGTCCAGGTCGCCCCAGCGGCGATAGATGCTGGTCGGGTTGACGCCTGCCCGGTTGGCCAGCAGGGGGATGGTGATGCGGTCCGCCTTGCCCTCGCCCATGAGCTGGCCGACGGCGGTGTAGACGGCGTCCCGGACCTTCGCGCTGCGCCCGCCCGGGCGCCGGGCTGGTGTGGTCGACATACGTCCATTATTGCAGAAGCCTTTGCTTTAAGGCCGACCCCCGCGTAGCGTTAGCTAAAGCAGCAGTCTTTGCTTTAACTGATGTGGGGGTACTCCATGCTGATGGCTCCGGCCACCCGGCGCATGCCGTCCGGGCTGGCCACCGTCCTGCCCGCGGCGACCATGCTGACGTTTCTCGCCGCGTCCAGCGCGCCGACCCCGCTCTACCGCGTATACCAGGCGCGCTGGGCGTTCTCCTCGGGCATGCTGACGGTGATCTTCGGCGTCTACGCGGTGTGCCTGTTGCTGGCGCTGCTGACCGTCGGATCGCTCTCCGACCACGTGGGACGCCGCCCGGTCATCATCGGCGCCATCGCGCTCGACGCGGTGGCCATGGCGGTGTTCAGCGCCGCGGACGGCGTTCCGTTGCTGATCGCGGCGCGCATGGTGCAGGGCATTGCGACCGGCGCGGCAACCGGTGCGCTGGCCGCCGCGATCCTGGATGCGGAGCGACCACACGGCCCGATCGTGAACAGTGTCGCTCCGGTGGCGGGTCTCGCCGTCGGCGGACTTGGAGCCGCGGTGCTCGTCCAGTTCCTGCCGTGGCCGCGCCAGAGCGTGTACCTGGTGCTGATCGTGTTGTTCGCCCTCGAGGCGATCGGCACGATCGTGGGGGGCGAGACCTCGCCGATGATGCCCGGCGCGCGGCAGGCGATCCGGCCGAAGGTCGGCGTCCCGGCCGCGGCGCGCTCCGCGTTCGCCGCCATCGCGCTGCTGGACATCGCGGCGTGGGCGCTGGGCGGCTTCTACCTCTCGCTCGGCCCGAGCCTGGTCCGCGTAGTCACCGGCTCGGACTCGATCCTGCTCGGCGGGTTGCTGGTGTTCACACTGGCCGGGACGGGTGCGGCGGCGATCTGGCTACTGCGCACGGTCGCGGCCGGCCGGGTGATGCGCTTCGGCGCCGCCGCACTGGCCATCGGGGTCGCGGTGACCATCGCGGCCACCCAGGACGGCTCGCAGACGCTGCTGTTCGTGGGCACGGTGATCGCCGGGACCGGCTTCGGTGCGAGCTTTCAGGGCGTCACCCGCACCGTCTTCCCGCTCGCACCGGCCACCGAACGCGGCAAGCTCGTCGCCGCGTTCTACGTGCTCAGCTACCTCGCGTTCTGCATCCCGGCCGTCGCGGCGGGCGTCATCGCGACCAGCGTCGGCCTGCTGACCACCGCGACCGGCTACGGCGTCGTACTGATCGCGCTCGCGCTCACGGCGCTGATTCCCCGGCGTTCGCGGTGAAGAAGGCGAGAGCCTGCGGCCAGGACACCGCGTACGCACGGGCGTTCACCTCGATGCCCCGCCGGGCGACCGCGCCGAAACCATGCTGCGCGCCGGGACAGACATGATGTGACGGCAAGTCAGATCGACGCGGGTAGGCGGGGTAGAGCAGCCGCTACGGGTGCGGAAACTGACCGAGCAGGAAGGCCAGAAGCAGCAGGACGCACCGGCGCCGCGCGCTCGGGGCCAGGGCCGAGGCGGTGTCTCGGCCGCGTCGGCACAGCCTCCGCAGCCGGATCCAAAGCAGCAAACCCGGGGGCCAGCGGCCGCTCATCGCGCTCGCCCTGCCCGGCCGCACCAGACCCGGTCTCCTGTGACCGCGCTCGAGCCTCCGCGCTCGCGCCTCAACGGCAAGCCGCAAGAACGGAGCCGAGACGTCCACCGACCCCCTCAGCGAGCAGCACTCGCCGGCCCTGCCACTTCGCCCTCGCTACTCTGCTCCCAACGCTCGCCGACCTCAGCAACAGCACGCCGCCAACTACGCGCCACACCACCGTGCTCAAGAGCCAGACCCGCAGCAAGACCCCGCCGCGACCCGCCCTCCGCACGCGGCACCTCGAGCGCGACCTTGACCGCCTCGTCGCGCTGCGCACGGCTATGCCGCCCACCATTCGCCCCACACCCGTCCTCCTAGTGGCTTCTGTAGCCTGCTGTGAGCTGTGTGTCGGGGGGAGCTGACGTGGTGAATATCCTGTCCGTGGCCATCGGGGCTGGTTTCGGCCTCATAGGGGCCGTGTTCGGGTCTTGGTTCACTGCGCGCCGACAGGACCGCATGTGGCTGCGCGAACAGAAGCTGAAAGCCGGGGTCGGCTTCAACACCGCCGTGGTCCAGCTCATCGACTACCTTCGGGAAACACGGCTGAGTGACGACGGCGCCGGGGCAAACGAACTGGCGGACCGGATGCAGGAAGCCCGGTCAGCCCTCTACCTACTGTGCGCCGACGACACCGTCGCTCTCGCCGCCGCTCTCGCTCGTCGGGTCTGGAGTTCCCGGCCCAGCGAGGGCAGGGACGATCGCAGGGCCGAGCACAGGGAAACGGAGGATCTCCTGCGCCGCTTCACCCATCAGCTCCGGCAAGAGATCGCCAGGACGTAGTCTCAGTTGGTTCTTCATCCGTACTGGCTCTGTCCACGAGTTGCGACAGCAGATGTACGCCTCCCCGAGCAGCGCGTGGACGGCGGCGTGTTCGATGTTCATGAGATATGGCTCTGGCACAGATTCGTGTTCGGTTACGGTGCGTGTTGGCCACTGGTGCCCGGCAGTGGTGCGCTGATGGCCAGATCTTCGTCGAGTCTGGCTGCCAGGTCTTCGGCGAGAGTCGGAACATGGCGGGTGGCCCACTGCTTGGTGAGAGACAGAAACCCTTGCAGTCCCTCCTGCACGGTACGCAGGATCTCCGGTAGGTCGCCCACCACGATCTCGATGGGCTGCCCGGAAGGACGTTCTTGAGCGTCTACGCTGTCCGGCCACAGCTGCACGACGTCGTCGGCGTGCTCAAGCCTTGGGGAGGGGTCGTGGCCGAGCCACACGGTCTCTCCGTCTGCGACGTCGAGCCACTCGCGCCAGCCTTCCAGGCCACAACAACATCCTGGCCGGACAGTGACATCGGTTCGGGTGTTGTGGACGCGCAGCCCTCCTGGTGCGATGACCTTGTCTGTCTCCAGCAGGCCGCGAATCGCCTCGCTGGCGTCCATCAGGGGGCGATCGTGGTCATCTGTACGCGAGTTGTAGTCCGCCAGCATGGCCAGCGCGCTGCCGACTTCGAGCGGGGACATACTGCCCGACAGAGCCATGAACTGGTACGGAGGTAGGTCAGCCACCGGCCAGAGAGAGAAGTCAACGGTGTCCGAGGTCTCCAGGACGGCATTCACGATCAACACCGCGTCATTCTCGCCTCGGGCGGTCCAGCCCGCCTGGCAATTTCTCCCAGGGCTCATCACGCCAAGAGAACGCGCCTCCGAAGGACGCCGAAGCCTGCCCTTCACGGGAGCGGGCCGGTATACGCCAGAATCCTGCCGCGAGGGTCAGCCTCCAACACCGTGGCCTGGGCAGGTGATCCGACAGTGCCGCCGTGGGAACGGGGGTTGTGACGGTTCTTGTGAGCCCTCGCCGTATTTCAGAGGGACACCCGCGCTGTTCTGCCAGCGGCAGAAACACCGGCCGGACCGGGCTTGACGATCACTACAGTCCAGTCTCATGACGACGATTACGACGCGTACGGTCGAGTACCCGGCCGACGGTTTGACGATGATCGGGCACCTCGCGCTCCCGGCCGGTGTCGACCGCCGGCCCGCGGTGCTGCTCGGACCAGAGGGCATGGGGCTCAGCGACGTCGAGCGCCGCCGGGCCGATGCTCTCGCCGAGCTGGGATATGTAGCGCTGGCCTTCGATCTTCACGGCGGGCGCTATTTGGGTGACCCCGAGGAGATGCTGGCCCGTTGCATGCCACTGCTCGCTGATCCCGACCGGATGCGGGGCATCGGCCATGCGGCGCTCGACGTGTTGCGCGCCGAACCGCGGACCGACCCCGACCGGATCGCCGCCGTCGGTTATGGCACCGGGGGCGCCATCGGGCTGGAACTCGGGCGTGATGGCGTCAGCCTGCGCGTAATCGGGACAGTCAACGCACTGACCACGGGCCGACCGGGCGAGGCGGCGCGCATCCGCTGCCCGGTGTGGGCCGGGGTCGGGTCGGAAGACCCGATCATGCCGCCCGCGCAGCGGGACGCGTTCACCGCTGAGATGCAGGCCGCGGGCGTCGACTGGCGCCTCGTGGTCTACGGCGGCGCCTTGCACGCCTTCCACCACCCGCCGGTCGACCATCCCGTGGTCCCCGGCGTCGGCTACCACCCACGGCACGCGCAGCGAGCCTGGCGCGACGTCGTCGACCTGCTCGCCGAGTGCCTGCCCGTGACGGAGGATCTGGGGGCATGACCCAGGTAAGGCCCAGGTAAGGATGCTGGCGCGGTTCTGGCTCATCCCGCCACGAGCTGCTCGGGTGGCTAGCCGAATACGGACTCCACCCGGAAGCCAGGGCGACGATCCGCTCCGTGCTCTCCACCGACGAAGGCCGCCCTCACGTCCGCTGAACTGCGAAAGCCCCGACCAAGTTCGAGAGTCTGCCGAGTCGTCCCCCGCTCAGCCGGACCGCAGCTTGATGGACGCGTTCACGTTCCGGGCCTGCATAGAGGTCTAGGAGTGACAGGGCGCTCGCAGCCTCGTCATACGAAAAGGTGGCGTCGCAGAGTTGACGTGTTGCAGGACACGGCCATGCCCGTCATCCTGCCCACCGTTGACGCAGTCGGCAACGGCCCGGTCCGCTCGGGAGGTTGAACGACACGCTGAGGCCACAGACCTCGCATGACTCACACCGATCGCTGCCGCAGCAGAGCACTCGCCCAGGACGGCGACCTTGGCACCGCGAGCAAGCCCTCGGCTGCCGCGTGGTGCGCAGCCGAGGGTCTACTCGCCCGTTACGGCCCGGCGGTTGGCGGTGCCGGAGGGGCCGCCGTGCCCGGAGTGCTGTCGGGAGGTGGCGACTCCCAGGAGCGCCCGGTACCCGGAGCGGGAGTGACGTGCTGCTCTTCCACCGTCGGGCGGGTCGTCCACCACATCACGCCCACAAGACCAACGGCGCACGCACCACCGACGAGCAGCCCAACCCGGGGGGCGTCACCGTGAAGCGCACACGGCGCAGGCCCAGCCAGCCGACGCATGCCCCTGCGAAAACCGCGATCGTCGAGGTGAGATCGCCGTTCCTGTAAGTGACCAGCAGGGCGTCATAGTTGGAGAACAACACCAAGAGCGTCGCGTAGAGCACGGCGACGACCGCGCACAGTGCCGCCTCTCCGACGGCCAGGCGCGGGCGCTCCTCGACGAGGCCGCGCGCCCCACATTCGACGAAGGTCTACGGGCACCGGTCCCAAAGTCGAGAGACGGCCACGGACATCGGTCCCAAGGTCGAGCGGACCTGACCGTCTGTACGTTCCGAGCTCATCGCCCGAAACGTAGCCTCAGAGATATGACTGGACGTATTGCCCGCCGTCCAGGGAGACGCCGGGCCCTTGCGCTCTTCTTCCTGGCGCCCCTTGTGGGCGAGTTCCTGCTCGGGAATACGCCGATCACCAACCCCTTTGCTCTGTTCCTGTTCGCCCCTATGTACGGCGGTGGCGCGCTGCTCATCCGCGAGGCGGCCCGGCGCGCTGGGCGCGCCTGGCCGACGGTCATCGCACTGGCCGCCGCTTACGCACTCCTGGAGGAGGGGCCCGTCGACATGATGCTGTGGAACCCCAGTTACGGCGGCTTCGATGTCGGCACGGCCTACTCCGGCACCTATCTGCCGGGCCTGGGCACCAGCCTCCAGATGCTGCAGGACGTCCTTTCGATGCACGCCGTGTGGAGCATCTGTGTCCCGATCGCCCTGATCGAAGCGTTCGACTCCGCGTCCGCGCCCCGTCCCTGGCTGAGCCGTCGGGGAACGGCCCTTGTCGCCACCGTGTTCGTGCTGGGTACCGCCCTACTGTGCGCGTTCCAAATCGCGGGGACGGGGTTCGTCGCTTCGCCCGCCCAGCTGGCGTGGTCGTCCGCGGTGATCGTGGTCATTGCCGTCGGTGCGTTCTTCATGGGGCGCCGCCCCACCGCGCCGGGCTTCGCACTCGCCCCGCGCCCCCATGTCGTGGCCCTGGCGGCGTTCGTGGCGACCAGCCTGTACTGGGCCCGCGACCTACTGCCCGAGGAGTTCCCGGCGTGGCTGCTGTGCGCGACGTGGTTCGTCCTGGTGGGCGTGTCCGTGGCGCTGTGCGTGCGCTGGGCGCGCGGTCGAGGTTGGGGCCCGGCCCACCGTCTGGCCCTCGCGAGCGGCGCACTGTTCACCTACGTCTGGGCCGGTTTCGTGCACGGTCTCGCCGTGGGCACGCCGCTCCCGCTGGCTCTGGCCACCAGCGTGCTACTCGGCGCAGGCGCGCTGTGGCTGCTGCGCGGGGCATGGCGCGCGGTACGCGCCACCTGGCAGATCCCCCTCGACCAGGGCCAGATGCAGCTCCTGGGCAAGACACACGCCGGCCAGGCACCCGTCCCGCGGACGCCGGAGTGAGGGCTGCCGGACCCGAAGGGGCCCACCCGGACCGGCCGGACCAGCAGCCTCGGTGACCGGGCAGTTCGGTCGAGGCTGCCGGCCATAAACCGGTGGTCTTCCGTGTCGGATCGTCACCAGCCGATGAGTGGCGTCGGATCGCCCGCCTCGTACCCGCGGCCGCCACGGTGGCTGCCAGTCTCACGGTGCGTGCAGCCACAAGCGAGGAGCATCGGAGGAGTTCGGTGCATCTCCATACGATCACCGCGAACGGCGGACCCTGTTCCGGGCAGGCCCGGTCGTGTTCCCGCAGTGAGTGTGTCCCGCGCTGGTCATGTCGCTTATGGCGCGGTGTCATTCCCGGGCCGTGTTGCGTTGGGGCCTCGGAGCGTGTCGCTTTGTGGTGTCCGTCGCGCCTGTGGGAGTCGGGCTGATGATGCGGCAGATGGCGTCGGCGTAGCTGCAGGACTGGGGGTCGGTCTCGGCTGCTTGCTGGGCAAGGTGACGCAGGCCGTGCCGAGGAACAGGAGGGTCCCGCCGAGCCCCCGGGCGCGCGGTCGGTCGCTGCGGCTACGAGTTGGTGGCCGATGCCGCGTCCTTGCACGGCGGGAGCCACGGCCGTCTTCGCCAACTCGAACTCGGCATCCGGATAGGCCAGGAGTGCGATGCATCCGACTACAGCTCCGCTGCCCGGCTCGCGCGCCACGAGCACGTCGCCGCGCGCGGCCACGATGCGCCCGAACGGATCGCCGAGCCCAGCTCGGTCCTCTTCCTGCAGGGTGAACAGGCGCGAGTTCCACTCCTCGTTCAGCGCGTAGAACGCATCGGCATCACTCTGTGAGGCGATTGAAGAGACCTTGATCGGGTCAGAGGCGTCCGGCGGCATGGGGCGGGTTCCCTTTCCGGTGCGGCTCCCCGTAGCCCCTGACCTCACTCACTCATATGTCCAATACAAACCCTGACGTCTATCAATAAGCTCAAGCTATGGATCAACGAATCGAGCTCCGCCATCTGCGGTACTTTCTGGCTCTCACCGAGGAGCTGCACTTCGGCCGGGCCTCCCAGCGGCTGCACATCGCTCAGCCCGCCCTGTCCCAGCAGATCAGACAGCTTGAGAAGATCGTGGGCGTCGAGCTGTTCCGGCGGACCTCTCGGAACGTCCGCCTCACAGAGGCGGGAGCGGCGTTCCAGCCACGGGCTCAGAACCTTCTGGACTGTCTGGCGGCCGACCTCGACGAGGCCAGGCGTGTCGGCCGTGGCGAGGCCGGCCGTCTGGATGTCGCCTTCATTACCTCCGCAACCGCGATCGTCAGCGAACACCTCCGTGAATTCTCCCGCCGCCGCCCCGAGGTCCAGGTCAAGCTGCACGACGGCTTCACCACCGACGTCCTGGCGGCCCTAGAGCGAGGCACAGCTGACGTCGGGATCGTCCGGGACGCTGAGAAGCGAGACGACATCGACCTCTCGCTCCTGACATCAGAACGGTTCGTCGCCGTCGTCCCCACAGAGCACCCAGCCGCCGAGAGTGGCCAGGTGGAAGCGAGGCAGCTGGCGACTGACCCGCTGATCCTGTTCCCCCGTTCAGCGGGACCCCAGGCGTTCGACACGAACACACAGCCATTGCGGAACGTCGGTATCGACGTCCAGGTCGCGCAGGAGTGCTCGAACTGGCACACCATCATCACCTTCGTCGCGGCCGGCCTCGGTGTCAGCATCGCCCCATACAGCGTCACGACACTGCTTCCCGCAGGCGCCCGAAGGCTTGAACTCGACGGACCTCCCGCAGTGAGCCAAATCTTCATGGCCACCCGCCGAGGAGACGACCGTCCCCTCGTACAAGCCTTCATTGCAGCATCTGACTCCATGACAGACCCTGACGACGACCGGACGACGAGAGTGCGCTGACCCGGAGGCGAGTACCGCAGGCAAGGGCCGCCTGAGGGGCGTACTGTGCGCAGCTTCACCACCACGCTTGGATCATTCAACCCCTGTAATTACGCCGCAGGCGATGCCGACGGCGTCAGGGTTTAGGGGCCTCGCCCTCTCCCATGCATTTGTGTGGGTCAGGCCGCGGGCTTCGCTACTTTCGCCTCTGCGGCACGGGCGAGGCGTTCGACCCAGTCCTGGTGATAACGGTAGAGCGCACCGGGGTGCTTATGACCGAGCTCCTCGAGGAAGAAGGGGCCCTGCTGCGTTTCCTCGGTCAGTACGTGACAGCCATTGTCTGTGGGCGTGATTATCCAGCCGTGGTACGCGCTCGAACCGGTTTCGTCGCCGTCGACTGTCGTCTCCCAGGAGAGCCTGGTGAAGGGCTCATACTCCGTCACGTTGAGCGTCATGGGAAATCCAACCGTCACCCGGCTGTACGTGGTTCCGAGCGCCAGTACCGACTCACCACTCAGGATCTCGACGTGATCTTCGGGAGGGAAGTAGCTGGACCAGTTCTCGGCGTCAACGAGCAGCTCCCATACCGCTTCAGGCGGCGCCTTCACGTCGATATCGTTGAGCGCGTAGAGAGCCGACAACTTCGGGTCATATCGTGCGGGCCAATTCACCTTTTCATACATCGGCTATTTCCCTTTCTGGGTGTTTTGGAGAACGCCGGCTCGATTTTCACGATCGGTCGCCACCTTGGCGAGCGCCGCGAGAAGGTTCTCGTGTGTACGCCAAAAGACTTCAGGATCCTGCTTCGCCAATTCGATCCAGAGCGGGCCCTGCATCGTCTCTTCGGTCCAGAGGTGGCTCCCCTTCGGCGTGGGTGTGATGATCCAAGCGTGGTAAGCCCTGGATGCTTCCGACACCGTGGGGTAACCGCCCCAGGCGATACGCGTCACAGGCTGGAACTCCTGTACGGATGCGAAGACGTCCTGGCCGGCCAGGTTGGTTTCGAATCGAGTTCCGAGGCGCAGTGAGCCATGGTCGTCAAGCAACTGGACATGTTCGACACCTGGGTAGAAGGCGGGCCAGGTGTGGGGGTCTACGAGCAGGGACCAGATCGTTTCAGGAGAGGCTTCGACCTCGATCTCGTTGGTGAAGTGGATCGGGGAGCGACTGGGGGCCAGGGCCTCCGGCCAATTTATTGCTTCGAACACGGAAATCTCCAGATCTTGGAAAGCAGGCGGAATGGAATGCCTAACCGGTTCGTTCAGAGTTCGCCGGGAACGGCAAACCGGTAAAACAGGCCGCCTACCGGCTGGCTGCCCATGAGCAGCCAGACCGCGTTTTCGAAGTCGCGGGCTCGGGAGAGGTCCCCGACGCGCACCGGGTCGTAGCCGGCGTCGCGGATGAGCTGCTCGGTGACGTCGAGGGCGCCCTCGTCAGCGACGTACCAGTTGCTCGGCCGCACTCGCTGCTTGTGCACTTCGCCGTACAGGGCTGCGAAGTTCATGTTGAAGCTCTTGGCCACCGGGGCGTGGGTGAAGGACTTCACCTCCTCGGCGTATGACGGAAAGGTGCCATCACGTGCAGGCATGATGTTGGTCGCGTCGATCGCGATCTTCCCCTCGAGCCCTGTCACCTTGCTCAGGGACTCCGAGATCGTTGCGCCGGGTACGGCAACCAGGACGGCGTCCGCGTCCGAGGCGTCCCCGCCTTCACGGCCGAGCTCTTCGACCTCGTGACCTGCGGCCTGCGGCCTGCCACAGGGTGGCCAGCCCTCCGCCGACCATTCCTCTTCCGATCGTGACGATCTTCATTTTGTTGTCTTCCCTCAGTTGAACGTTGACGTATGTCGGTTGAACGTGGCTCACGCTTCACGCGCGGCTGACGGCCACCGAATCTCTGACGGCGTCCAGACCGGCAGCGTGCGTAACAACGGGCTCGTATCCGAGCTCGGCTACGGCCTTGTCCGTCCGCAGGGTGCACTGCTGCCCGAGGAACCATCGAGCGGGAACGGGGACCTCGCGGGCGGCGGTTTCGGCGTCCAGGTCGGGGATCGGGACATCGACGCCGTAGATCTCGAACTGGGCCTCCAGGAACTCGCGCAGGATGACGCGCTGCCGGTCGGTGACGAAGTAGGCCTGACCTGGGCGGCCGCGCTGCCATCCGAGCATGAGTCCCTCGACAGCGTTATCGACGAACGTGACGTCAGTGGTGTGCCGGCCTCCGCCGATCCAAGCGAACTGCCCCGCCTTTGCCGCAGCTGCCAAGCCTTCGACGAGGAAGCTGCCGGGACCCCAGACGAACCTCGGGCGGATCGACACTGTGGCGAAGTCCGGGGCGTTCGCATCGAGCACGAACTTCTCGGCCACGGCCTTCACCGCGCTGTAAGCGGCTTCCGAGTCGGGCCGCAGCGGCGCGGTCTCGTCGACGTCCACGAGCGGGGCACCGGCCAGGAGGGCGGCTTCACTCCCGCAGTGGACGAACCGTGGCACCTGCGCGTAGCGGGCCGCATCGACAGCTGCCTCGGTACCGCGAACCGTCACCAGCTCATGACGCTCACGGTCAGCGGCGATGTCCGTCTCGGCAGCGAGGTGGAACACCACATCACTGCCCGTCAAATCGCTGCGCCACGTGGTCGGGTCGGTCAACTCGCCCCGCACGGGCTTGGCGCCCAGCGCCGAGACCTTTGCAGCCGAAGCCTCACTTCGAACCAGAGCACTCACTGAGTGCCCCTCGCTGAGGAGCCGGCGTACCAGTACCTGGCCGATGAACCCCGAACCGCCGGTGACGAATGCCTGAGGCATGAACTTCTCCCTTCGCTCTGCGCGAGCCCCTCTCGCCTGCCTTGAGCGAGAGGGCGTCGTGGGTTAGAGCAATCGGAGGTCCAGAGCTCTTCCCTCGATAGCATTCATGCTTCGATGGCTTGCGATAAAATTTGTGGATGGCTTCTCTTCGGGCGCTGGAGTGCCTCGTCGCGGTCGCGGACTCCGGATCGATCACACAGGCCGCGCAGCTGCTGCATTCGTCGCAACCCGCTGTCTCTCATCAGCTCGCTTCGTTGGAACGCGAGACCCGAACGGTCCTGCTTCGCCGCGAGCCCCGAGGGGTCAAGCTCACTCCTGCGGGGCGTGCCGCCGTCGCGGATGCCAGACGAGCGATCGAAGCGGCCGCCGCTGCGGTGAGGTCAGCACGTGCGGCGGGTCAAGCGGCCGGCGGGGTCCTGCGGTTGGCCTGCGCGCAGAGCCTCACGGTGCCGCTGCTCGCTGCGGTCATCCGCCAGTGGCATCGCCGCTACCCCGAGGTCGCGATCACACTGCGCGAGTCCACGGCGATGGACGAGGCGCTCGGCCTCGTCGGCACTGACGAAGTCGACGTGGCGGTGCTGACCGCTCCCTCGGCCGGCCGATTCACGATCACCCCGGTCGCCGAGGAGGAGATCGTATTGGCGGCACCGAGTAGCCACGTGCTGGCCGAGCAGTCGGCTGTACGCCTTGAGGACCTGGACGGTGTGGCGCTTGTTCACTACGCACCGGACAACGGCCTCAGCGCCTGGCTCGACCAGTCCTTCGCCCGCGCCGGAGTCCACCCGGAGACGGTGATGAGGACATCGGTCACTGCAGCGGCACCGCAGCTCGCGGCTGCCGGTCTGGGAATCGCCGTGTGCCCCGTGAGCGCGGTCAGCCACGGCTTTCCGGGAGCAGTGCGATCGTTCTCTCCGCGGTGGGTCAGGCAGCTGGCGGCGGTGACGTCCGCGGAACCGGATCCGCTCGTCGCACGGTTCATCGGCGACCTGCGCAGTCACGGCATGCGTGTGCCGCACAGCGTGCGGACTCAGCTCGCACGGGCCGCGGCAGCCGACACAGCAGGCCGAGCACGGCCGTGAACCCAGGGTTGCGCCGACACCCATCGATTCGGTGACGGTCAGACCCAAACAAATCGACAGTCGGGGCGACGGGTTCCCGGAATCTCCGTCGACGAGATCACGTCGAGCCCCGAATGACACGGTCAATCCAATCCATTCGGAAGGCTCCGTCATGTCGTCGACAACGAACGAAAGTCTCGGCCGGGAGCAGTGCCGGACCATGCTCCGTACATCCATCCCGCGAAAGTACTGAGAGGTTCTTGCGGTGTCGCAGAAGCTCATTCGCGCCATCACCGTGGACCAGTCCGCCGAGGACCGGCTGGCGGTTCGCCATGTGCAGCCGGCGGCACCGCAGCCCGGTGAGATCGCCGTCCGTGTGGCGGCGGTCTCCCTCAACCGTGGCGAGACCAAGCGTGCGCTGACGGTCAGTGAGACCGGGACGCGCCCCGGATGGGACTTCGCCGGGATCGTTGAGGACAGCTTGGACGTCCCAGGCGCTCCCGCCATCGGGACGCGAGTGGTCGGCATCGTGTCGGAGGGCGCCTGGGCGGAGCGTATTCACGCACCCCTGACGTCCGTCGCTGTGGTGCCCGACAGCATCTCGGACGCACAGGCTGCCGGCCTCCCGCTCGTCGGTCTCACGGCACTGCACGCGTTGCGCAAGGGCGGTTCGCTACTGGGACGCAAAGTGCTGATCGACGGGGCGACGGGCGGTGTCGGGCAGACGGCGGTCCAGCTCGCCTCGGTCTCCGGCGCCCGCGTCTACTCCCACGTCCGCAATGACGAGGCGCGAGCGGTGGTCGCGGCCTTGGGGCTCGGGGACATCATCGTCGGCGACACCCTGGAGGCGGCTCGTGCGCACGGCCCGTTCGACGTCATTCTCGATTCGCTCGGGGGCTCCGCTCTGTCGGCCGCCATGACCATGCTGAACAGGCGAGGCACGTGCGTGACCATCGGCACGACCGAGAGTCCGGATGTGCGGTTCGACAACAACGGTTTCCTCTTCACCCTGGGAGCCACCCTGCACGGGATGATCATCTTTGACGAACTGGCGCGCAGCGGGCCGGCCGCCGACGGGCTGGCCATTCTGCTCGGCTTGGTCACGCGAGGGCTTCTGAAGCCCTCCGTGGCTGTCGAGGCACCGTGGACGGACGTGACCGAGGTCGCCAAGGACTTCCTGGCCGGACGCATCCCGGGCAAGGCCGTTCTCCACGTTTCTTGAGGCACGCCGCGCACAAGACCCGTCGTACGGGCGGGAGTTCCCCGAGGCAGGAGGCACAGCAACCGCTCGGTGTGCGCGAGTCTCAAGATAGGTTCCCGGCGCTGGGCCGGAAATTTACAGCAATTCCATGAGGATGTCGGCGCGCGCATAGTAGTCGGACACGGGGAGTCGGTCGCGGGTGATTCTGACGAACCCAGCGTCCTCGTAGAGGTGAAGAGCGGGAGTCAGCTTCGTGTTCGTGCCGAGGAACAGGCGGGTCCCACCTAGCGCTCGGGCACGGTCGATCGCGGCGGCTACGAGCCGACGGCCGATGCCGCGTCCTTGGGTGGCGGGAGCCACGGCCATCTTCGCCAGCTCGAACACGTCATCCGGATAGGCCAGGAGTGCAATGCATCCGACGACGGCTTCACTGCCCGGCTCGCGGGCCACGAGCACGTCGCCGCCCGGGGCCACGATGCGGCCGAACGGATCACCGAGCACGGCTCGGTCCTCGTCCTGCAGGGTGAACAGGCGCGAGATCCACTCCTCGTTCAGCGCGTAGAACGCATCGGCGTCGCTCTGCGAGGCGATTGAGGAGACCGTGATGGAGGCTGAGGCGTGCGGCATGGGGCGGGTTTCCTTTCCAGTGCGGCTCCCCGCAGCCTCTGACCTCACTCACCCATATGTCCAATACAAGCCTTAGCGGCTATCAATAAACTTGAGCTATGAATCAATGAATCGAGCTCCGCCATCTGCGGTACTTCCTGGCTCTGACCGAGGAACTGCACTTCGGCCGCGTCTCCCAGCGGCTGCGCATCTCTCAGCCCGCCCTGGTGGCCGACCAGGCAGCGCGTCATGAGCAGCGTCATCGGTTTCGGCAGACCATCGACCATTGCCTGGGCACCGTGGTGCGGCGTTCGATGTGATGTTGCCAGGTGGCGGGTGCGTATCAGGCGGGTGAAGCACCGCTTGACGATCTACCCGTCAGTTCAGGTGGAATCCGGCAGCGGAGATCGTCCGCTGCGCCACGACCACGGACTGAGGAGATGCGTTGGGCAAGGCGGTACTTGAGGAGAAGTGGCTGGTGCTCGGTCGGCACGAGCGGGGGCCCGGTGGCTGCAGGTGCGGACCGATGTGGACCGGGCGCACCGGGCCATCGATGCCTGGAGCCCTGGCCGATCGAGTACCCGGGATTGAGAGCGGGGGACGTCGACCACTGGCCGCGAAGGTGACCTCAGCCTCCGAGCTAGACGACCGGTCTAATCTGATGTTACGGTGAATCCATGTCAGTCACCAAGGTGGAAACGCGGCAGAGCCTTCTGGATACCGCGCGGCGGATCGTAGCCGTGAAGGGCTACGCCGCGGTCGGCATCAACGAGATCCTCGCCGAGGCCGGCGTCCCGAAGGGGTCGTTTTACCACTACTTCGGTTCCAAGGACGCCTTCGGTGAGGCGATGTTGAAGAGCTACTTCGACGAGTACCTCACGACCATGGACGGGATCGTTGCCGACAAGGGCAAGAGGTCCGCGGAGCACCTGATGAGGTACTGGCAGAACTTCTACGACACGCAGGTCGTGGACGACTGCCAGGGCGGATGCCTTGTCGTCAAGCTCGGTGCGGAGATCGCCGACCTCTCCGAGGCAATGAGAGCGGCGACGAAAGTCGGGACCACGGCGATCGTCGACCGACTGGAGCAGATGATCACCAACGGCATTGCGGATGGGTCCGTGTCCGTCGATGACAACCCCCGCACGACGGCCGAGGCCCTCTACAGCCTGTGGCTCGGAGCGAGCGTAATGGCGAAGATCCATCGCAGCCCGGACCATCTCGACCGCGCCATGACCGTCACGCGCCAGGTCCTCCACGTCTGACAAGCCGCCGCCGCCCGCGGCGCACCAGCCTGGGCGGCATTCAATAGTAGACCGGTCTAGTTAGGGGGATCGTCATGACCACCGACCTCATCTACTCCGACGCGAGCGAACTCGCTGAACTGATCCGCGACAGGAAGGTGTCATCCGTCGAGGTGGTGCAGGCGCACCTCGATCGCATCAAGGCCACCGATCCGAAGGTCAACGCCATCGTTACGCTCGCCGACGGTGCTCTGGAGGCCGCGAAGGCCGCGGACGAAGCGCTGGCTGCGGGCGTGGAGATAGGGCCGCTGCACGGCGTGCCGTTCACGGTCAAGGACTCGTTCGACACCGCCGGGGTGCTGACCCAGCGCGGTTCCCCGATCTTCGAGGGCCGTATCCCGGACACGGACGCCACCAGCGTGGCACGTATGAAGCGCGCCGGGGCGATCCTCCTCGCGAAGACCAACCTCCCGGAGTTCTCGTACTCGACCGAGTCCGACAACCTGCTGACGGGCAGGACGAACAACCCCTGGAACCTCGACCGCACGTCCGGCGGTTCCAGCGGCGGGGAATCGGCGGCGATCGCGGCCGGCATGTCGCCGCTCGGGCTCGGCAGCGACCTGGCCATCTCGGTGCGCGGGCCGGCTGCTCACACCGGCATCGTCGCCCTCAAGGCAACGCATGGGCGTATCCCGATGACGGGGGTCTGGCCGCGGGTACCGCGCCGTGACTGGCATGTCGGCCCGATGGCCCGCACCATCCGCGACCTCGCACTGGCGTACTCGGTGCTTTCCGGCCCGGACGGCGCCGACGGCTTCGCCACCGTCCCGCGCGAATTCGACGCCGGCGTAGGCGCCTCGCCGGACCGGCCCGTCCGCGTCGGCTGGCTGGTCGACTCCGGACTCGGCCCGATCGACTCGGAGGTCGCTGCCACCGTGCAGAAGGCCGCCGAAGCGCTGCAGGGCGCTGGGGTTCAGGTCGAGGCTGTGAGCATCCCGGCGCTCGAGCGGGACAATCCTCTCGACCTCTTCTACCGGCAGCACGTCATGGAGGTGAAGCCGGCCTTCCGGGACGTCACCGCCGGTCACGAGGACCAGATGGCCAAGGTCTCCACGTCCATGCTCGCCGGCCCCGACACATCCGTAGAGGACTACGTCCTGGCCGAACAGGGCATCGAACGTCTCCGGGACGCATTCACCGAGTACTTCCAGCAGTACGACGTCCTGCTGCTCCCGGTTCTGCCCATCCCTGCCCATGAACACGGACTCACGCAGTTCACCATCAACGGTCAGACGGTGGACGCCGCCCACATCCAGACAGCGACGATTCCGTTCAACCTGACCGGACTCCCGGCGCTGTCCATGCGGTTCGGCACGAGCAGCGACGGCATGCCGATCGGTGTGCAGCTGGCAGCCAACTGGCACTCCGAGTCGACGATCCTGCACATCGCGTCGCTGCTGGAGTCGCTCAGCCCCGTCCGTGACCAGCACCCCACCGTCTGACAGACGCGAAAGGCTCCAAGCGCTTCGAGGGGCGCGACAACCATCGTGCCCTTCGAAGCGGTCCGTCCAGGACCGCTGGCGCGTGATCACCGGAGCCCACCTGGTCCCCTTGGTCCGGGCCGGCGCCCGGTTCGAGAACGGCG
This sequence comes from Streptomyces sp. NPDC055400, assembly GCF_053644375.1. NCBI lineage: Bacteria > Bacillati > Actinomycetota > Actinomycetes > Kitasatosporales > Streptomycetaceae > Streptomyces > Streptomyces sp. NPDC055400. The sequence goes on from NZ_JBSHLM010000011.1 coordinate 64,343, forward strand.
TCCTGGTCGAGCGAGTGCAGGCCACTGCCGCCTGATGGACCTTGCGATCCTGCCGTGAGCCCACAAAGGTCAGGAAGCCGCCGCCAGGAACTCAAGAGCCGCCGACACGTTGGACGACTCGTCGATGACGGCGTCCAGCACCAAGCGGTGATCGGTCCACGGAGCGAACTCCTCCCGCAGCCGTTCCACCGCCCCCCACGTCGGTTCCAGGAAGCCATCAATCCCGCGGGAGCGCCCTACCAGCCGCTGGCGGTGCACTACCGGATCCGAACACACCACCTCGATGAACGCCACCGGCACGCCATGGCGATCCGCCAGCGACCGCCACTGCTCCCGCGCTGCTTCCACGGCGTTGACCGCGTCGGCGATCACCGTCTGGCCAAGGGCGAGGACACCCCCGGCCACGGCTTCGGCCACGACATACGCCGCCAGGCCGGTGGGCTGGTTACGCGCCACCCCCGCACGCCACATCGCTGCCTCGATCGGGTCGACAGAGACGACCGGAGCAGCCAGCCTCCGCCCCAACGCCTCGGCCACCGAACTCTTCCCCGCACCGGGCAGCCCCGCCAACACGATCAACATGACGACACCCTCGCACCACCGACCGCTGCCAAGGCCAGAACCGGGCAGGCATCCCCGGCCCGGTCATCCAGGCACACCACCTCATCCACAGGATTTGACAATTGCTCCGCCGTCACTCCCTACGGGCGTACGCGGATGACTGTCTTTCCACGGCGTCGCGTGGTCGGGTTAAGGGCACCAACGGCATCATCCAAGCTCGCGACGTCACCGATGTTTGTCCGCAGCCGTCCGTCCCGCACCCGCTGCACGATCTCACCCAGTCCGGCACGATCGACCTCGACAACGAAGTCCACCGCCAGGCCGTCAGCGGGTCGCGCCTCGACCGGGCCGACGACGGACACCAGCGTTCCTCCAGCCTTGATCAGGGCAGCGGACCGCTTCTGAACGTCGCCACCGATGACATCGAAGACCAGATCGACGCCACCGACGTCTTTCAGCGCGTCATTCTCGAGGTCGACGAACTCATGCGCACCGAAGTCGAGTGCCTTCTCACGGTCGGCGGCGCGTCCGGTGCCGATGACGTAAGCGCCGGCCTCACGTGCGAGCTGGGTGACCATCGTCCCGACTGCCCCGGCCGCGCCATGGGCGAGGACGGTCTGGCCAGACTGAAGGCGGCCGTGCTGGAACAGCCCCTGCCACGCCGTCAGACCTGAGATGGGCAAGGACGCGCCTACCGTGAAGTCGACATCGCCGGGCAGCGGTGCGAGGTTGCGTGCTTCGATCGCCACGTACTCCGCCAGCGTGCCGTCACGGTGCCAGTCAGCGAGGCCGAACACCCGCTGCCCGACCGACAGCCCCGTCGTGCCGTAGCCGAGGGCGCTGACCACTCCGGCCAGCTCGTGGCCGGGGATCGACGGTGTCTTGTCACGGCCGGCGCGATCGGTCCAGGTCGATGGCCACTCCATCTCAGTCGGGACGAAGCCCGATGCATGAATCTGAACGATGACGTCGTTGATCGATGCGGACGGCTCAGGCCGCTCCGTCAGCGTCATCCCGGCCGTTCCCGCGGCCGGGTCGGTTACCACAATGGCTTTCATTGAGATCGTCCTCTTCCTCGCATGTGCTGTGGGTTTTGTTTCCGGGTGGGTGTCTAGTGGGTGCTTAGACGAAGGTGAACAGTTGGTCACCGTCGAGTCCAGCTCCGACACCCGCGCCCCCGACGGCACGGTCAGCAGGAAATCGAGGACCGCCCGCTGACCGGTGCTCAGCAGCCCGTAGAGGCTGTCCCACCGTCACCGGTTCGCCGCCTCCCGCACCGACGCGACCAGCCGGGCGAGCGTCGTCACGCCGGGCAGCAGCACCCGACGCTCGCGCAGCCACCCCACCGACGCGTCGAAGAGCGCCTTCGGCCCCTCCCCCGTAGTTCGTCACCGAGTCGCTGCGGGAGTTCGAGTCGCGCTCCATCTGATGGACGACGTCGTAGACATCGCCATGAACCAAGGGATATCGCTTGGGGATCGTGGCGGCCGCGGGCAACTACCAGAGCCGGCGGTCTAGGAACTCGGCCCAGATGAACCCGTGATAGCCATCGAAGGCAGGCGGATCGATCTTCTTGAGTTCGTCAGCGAGCATGCTGAGCTCGGCCAGGGCTTCGTCCTCGCGGTCATCCGGATCGCTCAGGATCTCGGACTCGCTGACGTGCAGGCCGTAGTGGTGCAGGGTACGCAGCCACAGGTCGATGGAGGAGTTGGCGAACCATGCCTCGCCTTGAGGAAGGACGTAGTAGACCGTCCCTGTGCCGGGTTCGACGCCGAACGACCATTGCAGTCCTGGCACGAGGTCGCCATGGTGATTCTGAGTGAGGAGGTAGAGCGCCCTACCAGCTGCCGTCTGGAGTGCTGGATCCGCCTCCACCTGGAACGATACGTACTCGATCAACTGATCAACGATAGGGATCCCGACATCGACAAGTAGTGCCTTCTGTTCCTCGGGGATCTGCCAGCCAGACACGACTGCCGAGTCTGCCCTCGTAACGTTCCCGGTGCCGGCCCAGGCAGTGAGCTCGTCGGACGTTGTCATGGGAGAGTCCTTCCACGGCTGGCTGCGATGCGGACCCTATCGAGGCGCCCAGGAGACGTCCCTCTGCAGATTCCAGGTGCCCTTGACGGTCATGAGCCCGTTCTCGCCGCCGAGGTCGGCGGTGTGTCGCGTGTGTGGGCGTACCAGAAGTGGGCGTCGAGACCGCCGCCGGTCTGGTGCAGATCGCCCTTGCCCTCTTACTGGCCGAGGCCAGGGCCGGTCGCGGCGGGGTCGGAGTTGAACGTGAACTGAAAGTTGCCGGCGTCGGTGCCGGTCGCTCCGCATGAGCCGTAGGTGTTCGTCTGGTCGGGTATGGAGTGCACGATCAGCGAGTTGGGCGGCGTGCTGCTCTCGGTGGAGCAGACGGGCATGCCGGACTGGAGCCGGGTGCCGCGACCCGGTTCGGCGACCAGGGTCTGGTACTTGATGTTCGCGAAGCCGCCAGTTGTGGCGCGCAGTCCCTCTTCCAGGTGGCGTTGAATTCGTCGAACGCAGCATGTCCTGGCTGGCCGGATACCGCCGCCTCGACCACCGCTACGAAGAGAACTCAGGCAACTACCTGGGTTCCTCGGACTCGCATCCGCCTCTGCTGATACAAACGGCTCCTCAACCGCACCGTCTAGGACACGGTCCTACTGCCGTTCGACGGCCCATCAGACGGGTCAGCCTGACTCCTGTCGAAGGACGCGGCGAGCCGCCTCAGCCTCGGCTGCCGACGGGGACACCTCGTCGAGGACATCAAGCTCGTCATCCCCCTCCAACTCCCGTTCCCAGGCTGCGGCGAGCCGCTCCTGCTCCTCCCCCGGCCTGGACGCGACGGTCTCTCGGTCCTCAGGCGCCAGAGCCGCCAGGAAGCGTGCGACTGAGTCGTTCGGCATGCTGAGCACCCCTTCGCTGGGTATGGTGCTGGTCCGGGCTCAGCATGATCAATCAGTCCGGCGATCGCGGCCCGACACAGCCGCAGCACACCCGGATGGCGCCATCTCGAGTGCCAAGCCTCGCCCGACTCGTACCGCCCCGAGCACGCCCTGCAAGCTTCCTTGCTCACGCGCTCGTGCGGGCAATCGACGAGGACTCGCCAGACCTCAAGAGCGCGGCGCGCCTCGATTGCGTAGCCGGTGCCTGTCCGGGGCAATTGCGTTCACTCGCCGGTGTGTTGCGACGGCTTTGCGTGATCCGCCGAGGTCATCGGCTTGGCACGATTCCGGTCCTTCACGGGGCGCGCCAAGCAGGCCATCTGATCTCCGCAGAGGCATAGGGTGAGGGCTTCCCAGACCTGCTTCGGAGGTGTCTGCCCGGTGGCCGATAGCTTTGTTCACCTGCACAATCACACCGAATACTCGATGCTCGACGGCGCTCAGAAGCTGAAGCCGATGTTCGCCGAAGTCGAGCGGCAGGGCATGCCTGCGGTCGCGATGAGTGACCACGGCAACATGTTCGGTGCGTACGAGTTCCACAAGGTGTCCACGGGCTTCGACGGCGTCAAGCCGATCATCGGGATCGAGGCGTACGTCGCCCCTTCCTCGCGGCGAAATCGGAAGCAGGAGTTCTGGGGGCCCGGCGGGCAGCGGGCCATGTCGGATGACGGTGAGGGCTCGAAGGACGTCAGTGGCGGCGGGCGCTTCACGCACATGACGATGTGGGCGCAGAACGTGACCGGTCTGCGCAATCTGTTCTACCTGTCCACCGAGGCGTCGTACACGGGCCAGTTCCCGGCCGGCAAGCCGCGCATGGACATGGAGTTGATCAGCGAGCATGCCGAGGGCATCATCGCGACGACCGGATGTCCTTCCGGTGCGATTCAGACCCGTCTGCGTCTGAAGCAGTACGACGAGGCCCGCGAGGTCGCCGCCGCGTACCAGGACGTTTTCGGCCGGGAGAGCTATTTTCTCGAGCTGATGGATCATGGCCTGTCCATCGAGCGGGATGTCCGCGACGGGTTGCTGCGCCTGGCCAAGGACCTGAAGATCCCGCTCCTGGCCACCAATGACGCTCACTACATCCACGCGGACCAGGCCGACGCGCACGACAACCTGCTGTGCATCGGTGTCGGTAAGAACAAGGCCGACGAGAAGCGCTTCCGGTTCTCAGGGAACGACTACTACCTGAAGTCCGCTGAGCAGATGCGTGAGTTGTTCTCCGAGATGCCTCAGGCCTGCGACAACACGCTCCTGATCGCGGAGCGCGTGGAATCGTACGACGAGGTCTTCGGCAACATCGACGAGATGCCTCAATTCCCTGACGTCCCCGAAGGGGAGACGCAGGAGTCGTGGCTGCGCAAGGAGGTCATGAAGGGCCTCGTCATGCGTTACGGCGACCCGGTTCCGGCCGAGGTCCTCGAGCGGTTCGAGACCGAGATGACGGTCATCGGCCCGATGGGGTTCTCCTCCTACTTCCTCGTGGTCGCCGACATCTGCAAGTACGCGCGCGACAACCAGGTGCCGGTGGGGCCGGGCCGTGGATCGGCCACCGGATCGATCGTGGCGTATGCGACGCGCATCACCGAGCTGTGCCCCCTGGAGCACGGTCTGCTGTTCGAGCGGTTCCTCAACCCCGAGCGCATCAACCCGCCGGATGTCGACCTCGACTTCGACGACCGCCAGCGCGACTTCATGGTCCGCTACGTCGTCGACAAGTACGGCGACGAGTACACCGCCATGGTCAACACCTTCGGCAAGATCAAAGCCAAGAACGCGATCAAGGACAGCTCGCGCATCCTGGGCTACCCCTTCCAGCACGGCGAGCGCATCACCAAGGCCCTGCCCGACGACATCATGGGCAAGTCCATCCCGCTGGACGGGATCTTCGACTCCTCGCACCCCCGCTACGGCGAGTGCGGCGAGATCCGGGCGATGTACGAGAACGAGCCGGACGTCAAGAAGGTCGTCGACACGGCCAAGGGCGTCGAGGGCCTGACCCGCGGCACCGGCGTGCACGCGGCCGCGGTCATCCTGTCCAAGACCAAGCTGACCGACCGGATCCCGCTGCACATGCGGGCCAAGGACGGCGTCAAGATCACCGGGTTCGACTACCCGAGCTGTGAAGACATGGGCCTGGTGAAGATGGACTTCCTGGGTCTTCGGAACCTGGGAGTCATCGACCACGCCATCCAGAACATCCGCGAGAACCGCGCAGTCCACCTGGCCACCGTCGATCCGGGCAACGGCGACACGAGCCAGGTCGTCATCCCGCTCGACGACAAGACCACCTACGAGCTCCTGGCCTCCGGCGACACCTTCGGCGTCTTCCAGCTCGACGGCGGCGGCATGCGGACCCTGCTCAAGGCGATGGAACCGACCCGGTTCGAAGACATCGCGGCCGCCCTCGCCCTGTACCGCCCCGGCCCGATGGCCGCGAACGCGCACATGAACTACGCGCACCGCAAAACGGGCCGCCAGGAAATCCAGCCGATCCACCCGGAGCTCGAGGAAGCCCTCGAGCCGATCCTCGGCAACACCTTCCACCTGCTCATCTACCAAGAGCAGATCATGGCGATCGCCCGGCAGCTCGCCGGATACACGCTCGGCGGCGCCGACCTGCTGCGCCGCGCGATGGGCAAGAAGAAGCCCGAGGTGCTGGCCGCCGAGTGGGAGAAGTTCCACGCCGGCATGCGGGGCAACGACTACTCCGAGGAGTCCATCAAGGCCCTGTGGGACGTCATGCTCCCCTTCTCCGGGTATGCGTTCAACAAATCCCACACCGCCGGATACGGGCTCGTCTCCTACTGGACCGCCTACCTGAAGGCCAACTATCCCGCCGAGTACATGGCCGCACTGCTCACCTCCGTCGGGGACGACAAGGACAAGGCCGGCATCTACCTGGCCGACGCCCGCAAGATGGGCGTCACCGTCCTGCAGCCGGACGTCAACGAATCGGTCGCCGAGTTCGCGGCCATCGGCGACGACGTCCGCTTCGGCCTGCGGTCGGTCCGCAACGTCGGCGACAACGTCATCGAATCGGTCATCGCAGGACGTAAAGCCGGCGGGAAGTTCAGCAACTTCGCCGACTTCCTGGACAAGGTCGACCTGCCCGCGCTCAACAAACGCGCCATCGAGTCTCTGATCAAGGCGGGTGCCTTCGACTCGCTCGGCCACAGCCGCAAAGGCCTCTCCGCGGCCCACGAGTACGCGATCGACGCGGTCGTACCCGTGAAGAAGGCCGCGGCGTACGGGCAGGACGACCTGTTCGCCGGCCTGAACGACGACGCCGGCGACGGCGACAGCCAGACCTTCGGCATCGACATCAAACTCGACGAGAGCGAATGGCCCCGAAAGCAACTCCTGTCGACGGAACGGGAGATGCTCGGCATGTACGTCTCCGCGCACCCGCTGGACGGCACCGAGAACATCCTCGCCGCCCACCGGGACACCACGATCCCCGACCTGATCGCCTCCGGCCGCACCGAAGGCGTCGTACGGCTTGCCGGACTCATCACCAGCGTGCAGCCCAAGATGACCAAGCAAGGCAACCCCTGGGCCATCGTCAACCTGGCCGACCGCGACGGCCAACTGGAAGTGCTGTTCTTCCCCGCGACGTACACACTCGTCATGGGCGCGCTCGCCGAGGACAGCGTGATCTCCGTCCAGGGCCGCATCAACGACCGAGACGGCACGATCAACCTGGCCGGGCAGGAACTCCAGGTCCTCGATGTGACCTCCGCCGAACGCAACGGCGCCGCCCCGATCCAGCTCCACCTGCCCTACCACCGGGTCAACGACCCCTCAGTACGCGAGCTGAAGCGCATCCTGCGCGCGCACCCCGGGCCCAATCCCGTCCGCCTGAGCATCCGGGGACCACGCAAGACGACGGTCTACGCACTCAAGGACACCGTTGACGCAGGATCGATCGCATCCGACATCAAGGGATCGTTCGGCCCTGACACATGGCACGGCATCGCGTGACCAACTCCCATTCGGGTTCTGATCCAACTTCTGTGGTGTGCCTACTCCCTGTGACCGTTGGCCGTGCTGGTAGGTCTCGCGAGATCGTCTAGAAACTGCCGGTGCCAACCGCGTTCGGGCTGATGATTCTGGGCTGTGCGCGAGGTACTGCTCCGGCTGGAAGAGTTGCTCTTCCTGGCGGATCCGGGGATCAGGGTGGAGTCGGTGCAGGACGATGGCGAGGTGATCCGAGTCGGTGTCAGATGCCGGACGGCCGGGGGTGGTGGTGACGGTTTTCGGCGGGCAGACCGCCGGCGGCGGGGTGGCTGACGGAGGTGACGGCGTCGGCTGCGTTGTAGGCGACGGTGGTGGTGTAGCTGCCTGCGAGTCCGGTGACGTTGCTGGGGAGGGTGAGGGTTGTCTCGGTCGGTCGTCCCCGTCCGTCGTACTTGCCGATCTTGGTGGTGTAGGCGTTCCCGCCAGTGTCGCGGCTGATGGTCTGGCTGATCTGTCCCTTGCCGCCGGTGGCTGCGTCCCACTGCCAGGAGGCGAGCTGGGTCGACCCGCTGGTGACGGCTATTTTCCGGCCGAGGTTGTCGTAGCCGTAGTTGAGGGAGGCGTGTACGGGGCGCTTCATGGGTACCCGGCGCCGCACCGGGCTAGACAGCGGCCAGTACGTCCAGTACGGAGACCACGGTCGAGTTCGCCGGTATCCCCTTCGGGGGGTGCGCGCCGTAGGCCAGGCTTGCGGGGCTGACGACCAGTACCCGGCTGCCCACCCGTTGGCCGACCAGGGCCTTGTCCCAGCCCCTGAGCACGTTGCCGCGGCCGATGGCCGTGATCAGCGGTTGGCCGGCGGCGCGCGAGCTCATGAACAGCTCACCCCTCCCGGACTTCCACGTCGTCGACGAGTGCTGGAGCACCACTGTCCGGCCGGACTTCACCACCGGCCCCGCCCCGGTTACCAGGGGTTCGACGATGAGCTTCGCGGGCGCGTCGCGGTCGGGCACCGTGATGGCCGCCGTGCCCTGCGCGTGGTCCATCCGTACCCGGGGCAGGGTGTCGGCGACCGTGGCCTGGCTGCCGGGGACGGTGGCCCGGGCGGCGATGACCCGTATCACGTCGACCACGAACACGAGCGTGTCCTTGCCGGATACGCCCAACTCGGCGTTGCCGCCGGCGCCGTAAGCGGCCGCGGGCGGAGCGACCACGAGCACCCGGCTCCCGGCGCGCTGCCCCTGCACCGCGCGGTCCAGTGCGGTCAGCATCGCGCCCCGCCCGACCGGGAAGACGCGTGGCCGGGCGTCCTTCTTGTAGGAATCGGGCAGCCGCTTGCCGGACTTCCACACCACCGCCGAATACGCGGCTATGGTCACATCACCGTTGTGTGCCGCGCGGCCGTGCCCTGTGTGCAGGGGCTTGACCACGAACTTGCCCGTAGGGGCGGCCTTGGGGATGGAGATGACGGCTCGGGCGCCGAACGGGCCGGTGGCGGTGGGCAGAACGGTGTCCGTCGCCTGCGCCTCGGGGATGTCCTGACGGACGGAGGCGACAGAGGGCGCGGGTAGCGGCCGGTGGTAGCCGTCCACGGAATGAGCGGTGGGTTTCGTACTGCTGCAGGCGGCCAGCAGCAGAGCCGGCACGAGAAGCAGCAACGTTGACTTGCGCACTGTTACTCCTGGTCTCACACGGATCCGGGGGTCCGGGTCGCCCCGGACCCCCGACGCCGCAAAGGCGACTTGAACCACGTCAGCGAACTGACGTCAGTGAACTAGTTGTGGATGTACAGGCATTGGTACGCGCGCTTGTAGCTGTTCACGAAGAACTGAGCGCAGACCTTGCCCTGGTACGGCAGCCACTGGTCGCCGGGTGCGTATCGCCTCGGCACATGGCCCCGATAGCAGGTGTAGTGCGTCGCCCCTCTGCTCAGCCGGTACTTCCGGTTGGTGGTGGTGTAGTAGGAGAAGTCGATACGGGTGTTGCAGAAGACCGCGAACATGTACCCCGCGACGGAGCAGGACACATCGGCCAGTTCGTAGTCGATGTACCGCCCGTGGCCGACGATCCAGTGCTCGAGGTAGCAGCCCGCGGGAATCGGGATGCTGCTGCCGTGGAGGTCGTAGGAGATCGTCCAGAGTGACGAACTGCCCGACCCGCTCCGGGTCCGCTGGATCGGGATCTGGACGGAGGTGTCACCGGAGAGATCCGTCAGCTGCAGTGCCATGGTGCCGCCGCTGCTGGTGACGGTGGCCTGGTCCGTGAGGTCCAGGATGTTCCGCACCTTCGACGTGGAGCCCGACTCATCGAGCGTGGCCCACGCGGGCTCGCCGCCTTCCTGCGCGTAGTGCGAGGTGGAGGTGGACGTCGTGGTCCACGTGGTGTCCGGGTTCTGGGTCTCGATGACCCGGGTGGCAAGCCGTCCCTCGGCATCGGGTGTCCAGGTCTTGCGCTGTCCGGCCGCCGTCTCCTGGCTGGTCACGTCATTCGCGAAGTACTTGGTGCTCGTGCCGTCCGGACTGCTGATCAGCCGTCCGAGGGTGTCGTAGGCGTAGCCGCTGTCGACCGGGCGGTCGGCACTGTCGTAGGTGTACGACGTGGTGGTGCCGGCAGCCGTGGCGATGCTCGCGCAATCCGCTTCGGACTTCGTCTGCTGGGTCGTGCTCCCGTCGTTGTTGTACTTGTTCACCGCGCGCGTGCAGTCCAGGTCGGTCACCTCGTCGACCTGGGCGGCGCGGCCTGCCGCGTCGAACAGGACGGTGGACGTGGTGCTCACGCCGCTGGAGTCAGTGTGCTCGCGGATGCTTCCGTGCACGGTGTAGGCGACGTTGTCCGCCAACGGCACGGACTGGTCAGCGGAGTTGGTGTACGTCCGGGCAGTGTCGGCTCCGGTCGTGTCCCGGTTGGTGGTGAGCTGGTATCCACCGGGGAGGTTCTCGGTGGCGAGGTTGCCCTCCGCGTCGTAGGAGCCGGAGAACGTACCGACGTCCGAGTCGTCGATCCGGGTGAGGAGTCCTCGGGGCTCCGCCGTGGTGTCGTAGGTGTAGGTGGTGGTGGACGGCGCCGAGTCGGCCAGCTGCGTGAGCCGGTCCAGCGCGTCGTACTGGCGGCTGGTGGTGTTCCCCGCGCCGTCCTCGTACCCGACCTCGCGCCCGAGGACGTCGTAGGTGTGGGTCACCGTGTGGCCGCCGGCGCTGACCGAGGCCACCTTGCCGGTCTGTCCGTCGTACGTGGTGGTCGTGTCAGGAACGCTGTCGCCGCCGCCGGAGACCGTCACCAGCACCACGCGCTGCGCATCGTCGAAGGTCGATGTCGTGATGCGCGTCGTCCCGTTGGCGGTGTGGGTGACCTTGGCCGCGTTGCCCCACCAGTCGTACTCGGTGGTGTCGGTGGGCAGCTGGGGCGGGTTGCTGCCGCTGCCGGTGACGGCCGCGGCCGGTCCGACGGAGCAGACGAGGTCGGCCCACTCCGGTCGTCCGTTGCACGCGCCCGTACCGGTGGCGGACCAGTAGGTGGTCACCGTGGTCCGGGCGTCCGTACCGCTGGACATGGGCGTCATCGTCTTGCTGACCCGGCCGGAGGCATCGTAGACGGTGCGCTTGGCGATGTTCAGTCCGCTGGGATCCTGGATCTCCGAGGTCTCCAGGCCCTTGACCCAGTCGTAGGTCGTGGCGATGGTGAGCGCGTCGCCGTCCGCGGGGTAGCCCTCGACATAGGCGCCGACGCGGCTGGTGGTGATCTGGTCGGAGACGGTGGCACTCCCGTCCGTGGGACGGCCCTCGTCGAAGGTGTTGGCCGTGTGCTCACGCGCCGGGACCTCGGTGCCTGCGACGAGCGGGGTTCCGCCGGCGCCGGCCGCCAGGTCCTGGTTGAGGGTCACCAGGTGCAGGGGGCCGAACTCCTCCAGTTTCCGCTGCCCGTCGGCCGAGTAGACCGACGCGGTGGACAGCTTCTGGGCCCGATCGGCCGACGGCAGGGCGTCGATGCCGAGACGGGTGAGGTCGGCGAGCTGCGTCCCGGAGGTGGCCAGAGCCAGCTCACGGTTGCTCGCGGTGAGCTCACGCACCAGGTTGCCGAGGTTGTCGAACTCGGCGACACCGATGTGCCCGCCGGGCACAGCGGTGTTGACCTGCCGGCCCGATGCGTCGACGTACGAGATGCTGGCCCGCGCATAGCTGCCGGCGGTCAGTGCGGCACCGTCGTTGGCCGCGGGAACGGCGTCCGGCGGGAAGACGGCGGTGGCATCTGTGGGGATGTCCGCCTGCCCCCAGGCCGCCACATCGCTACTCGCCATCGCATACGGCGCCTTGGTACCCGAGAGGGGCACGTCGTAGACGATGGTCGTAGCCGCGGTCCCGTTGGTCTGCGTCCGGCTCCCGGGGGTCAGAGTGGGCCGGGAGGCGCTGAGCAGCATCCCGTCACCTGCCGTGGCCGCGTTGCCGGCCTTGCCGTAGACGAACGTCCACGGCAGCTCGCCGGGCGTGGTGAGCTGGGTGATCCGGCCCGCGCTGTCGTACGTGTACTGGGTCTTGAGCGCGGGGGAGATCCCCGGGTTCCACGCTTCGCGCAGGCGCCCGGACGTGTCGTAGGTGTAGCTCTGGACCGTCTTGTACGACGCCGTGGACGCACCGGGCGCGGTCGAGTACAGCCGGATCGAGCTCACCTGGCCTGTGTAGTCGCCGAAGGTGCTCGCGGTGGCCGTGGTGGCGGTGGCGTAGACGAACTGCAGGACCCGGCATCCCTTGGTCGTCGGGGTCGAGGCGCAGGTGGCCGCGGACACCGCCGACGTCGGCGCGATCACCAGCTTGGGACGCGCCAGTGTGGTGCTGCCGGAGACGACCTTCTCGGAGACCACCGTGGTCGTGGTGTTGCTGGACGCACGGTAGGTGGTGGCCGCCTGCCAGGTGGTGGCGGCAGTGTCGACCTTCGCGAAGGTCGTGGTCGTGCCGTCGGTCTCCTTCAGCGTGAACGAGCCCGTGAAGGCGCCGGTGAGCGTGAGGTTCTCGGCTCCGGGCTGGGGCTGCCAGCCTCCCGCGGTGGTGGCGGTGAAGCCGGTCAGTCCACCGTGTGCGTCGATGACCTCGACCGAGGTGGCCGATGTCTTGCGGACGAAGGTCCAGATCGATTCGGAGGCCTCTGCCGCGGTGCCGGAGGTCCACTGCGGTCCGAAGACCGGAGCCTGTCCTTCGGCGTCCGCGCCCGCCGTGGGCCGGCGCGATGACGCGAACCGTCCGACGCTCAGCCCGAACGCCGATGCGTCGGTGGCCGAGAGCAGGTAGTCGCCCGTGAGGTGGTTCACCTGGCCGGGGCCCACCTGCTCGGCCGGGGCGGTGCCCGCGTCGCGGTCGACGATGACCGTGTTGACCGGCGAGTAGCCGGTCGTGGTGCCGTCGGTGAAGGAGGCCCGTACGTCGACCGGGCCGTCCTCGGTGAGGGTGGTGGTCAGGTTCCAGGTCAGCGCGGGAGGGTTGCCGCCCGGGGCCGCGACCGGCCACGCGGCGACGGGGGTTCCGTCGGAGTTCTTGGTGACGTCCGCCACCGGCACGTTCTGCCAGGCATCGGTCTCGCCTCGGCGGTACTGGTACGTCACCCCGGTGTACGAGGTCTTGCCGGTGGCGGCCAGGGCCACGCGGCGCGCGGGCCGGTCGCCGTCGGCGGGCGACAGGAGCGCGGAGCCGTCGGCGCCGACGCCGAAGGAGTACTTGGTGGTTGCGGTGGACACGTTGGCGCCGGAGTCGATCGTCTTGGCGTACAGGCTGTGCCAGCCGTCGCCCGGTGTGATCGACACGGTGAGGGGGTCTCCGCCGTTGCCGTCGGTGGTGTCATTGACGCGCTTGGGGGTCTTCGGGTCGTCCAGCCCCCACAGGTAGCCCTGGCCGTCGGCGGAGGTGGTGTCCAGAGTGCAGGTCACCGCCCCGGCCGCCTTGGCGGTCCAGGTGTTCGCCGGGTAGGTGGCGCAGGAGACGGTGGGCGCGACGGGCAGCGCCGTGTTGAGAACGAACGCGGAGTATCCGCTCCACGTGCCGTAGTCCGCGTTGTCGTAACCCCGCACGCGGTAGCGCAGATGCACGCCTGCCGGGAAGGCGCTGGCGGACGGGATGACCAGTTGCGCGGTCCCACCCGATGCCACGGCCGCCGAGGTCGCGGTGTAGGTGTACGTGGTGTCCGCGTAGGCCGGGTCCGGAGTGACCTCGAACTGGGCCTTGGCGGTCCCGCCGTCCGCGTCGGTCACCTTGGCGGAGAGCGTCGGAGTCAGCGAGGTGACATACCGCTTGCCGTTGTAGGCGTTGACCGCCGACGGCGAGACCGCCTGGCCGGTGGGCACGCTGGGGTAGGAGTTGTAGGTCACCGTCAGGTGCGGCTCGACGGAGTCGTCTCCGGCGATGTAGTTCGTCGAGCGGAAGCGCCGCCAGGTCAGCGGGTCGTGCTCATCAGCGCCGGCGATACGCAGGCCGTAGTTGGCCGAGCCGGATGCCCAGGCGGCCACGATGGCGTCGACGTCGAAGTTCATCGTGCCGCCGGGACAGGTGGAGTCGTAGCCCAGGGCCGCCTTGTTGACCACCGCGCCGGTGGCCGTGGTGGCCGGCTGCGCCCCCCAGGTGATGGTCGGGGAGTCCCAGGTGCCGGTGATCCGGCGCACCTCAGTGCCCGCGCCGGAGGTGGAGCAGGAGGAGGCGTAGTACGAGTACAGCGCCAGGTTGGTGTCGGTGATGTGCTTGCCGGCGAACTGCGCCACGTCGAACTTCAGATACGAGCGGGCGACGTTGGTACCGGTGTCGTACGTGCCCGACTTCAGCTCAGCCGATCCCTGCTGGGAGTCGGGGTAGTCCGGGGTCTGCACCCAGGTGTCGGTGGTCACCGCCAGCGTGGTGGTCGGGTCCACGGTCACCGGGTAGGTCAGCGCCGTGTCGGCGAGGAAGGCCGGGTCCGGAGTGAGCACCAGCGTCTGCGTGCCGTCGTCCGCGGTCTCGATCTCCGTGTCGACCCGGGCCCGGTGCTTCGACTCGCCGGACCGCCGGCCCTTGGAGGAGTCCCACATCATCGGGGCGGGCGCGTCCGCGACCACCTTGCCGTCGGAGTCCTTCAGCAGGAGGTGCCCGGCAGCGGTCTGGGAGACCTTCAGCCCCTTCAGGGCCAGCGGGATCCGGTAGACGGGGGCCTTGTCGGGTGCCCGGTCGAGGATGACGTTCTGGGACACGCCCTGCTTGAGCGCGGTGACCTTCAGGGTCTGCCCGGCGCCCACGGCGTAGGAGGCGGTGTCGCCCTTGAGCTTCGGGGTGGGCAGCTTCCGCCCCCAGCCCACGCCGAAGCTGCGGGACCCCTTCGTCACCGAGGCCAGCCGGGTGTCGCCGCCGTCGGACAGGGTGATGGCCGCGGCTGTCGCCTTGGGGTGCAGGGCGGCGCCTGTGTCGGCCAGCGACGTGTCGATGTCCTTCCAGGCGCCGTCCTTCTTCACCCGGATCGGCCCCGCGTAGCTGGTGGTCTGCAGGTCCCCCGAGGGCAGCGCCCAGGTGGAGGAGTCCGCGGTGCGCGCCGACAGCACCTCGATCCTGCGATGCTGCGCCCGTGCCGCCAGCCGCGCGGCAGCCTCATCCGGCGCCTCCGCGGGGCCGTAGGCCGGGGTGGTTTTCGCGGCGGTCTGGGTGGCGGTGTTGAGCGTCACGGCGACTGCCTCGCCTGCGCCTTGCGATATCAGCGCCGCCTCGGCCAGCAGCACAAGGGTCAACGCGCCTGCTATCCGCCGCAGTCTGCCGGGCGGACCGGTCGGCGAGGGTCTCAGCAGGCCTGGTGAACTCGACCATGCTCTGACGTGCGAACGACTCATTAATGACTCCCAGGACGGAAGTGAACAGTGAGAGGGGCCGTGCCGCGTGCAGAGGTGATCATGCACAACCGTGTACTGCCGCGCCGCCAAACACCAAAGGACGGCAAAGAACTGTTGAGGCGATCGCCAAGTTCCCCGCCCGGTAGCACCGCAGAATCGCCCGCCTCCCCGAACGGGAGGTCACCCGGGGCACCCCATGCGACGACAAGCCGGGCATGTACCCCCAACCCCTGAAAGTCGGCTCCCGGCAGTTCATTGTGCGCGACTTCGAGACTTTGCGATAACTTTACAGAATATGCCCCGCGTGCATGTCAACCCCGCGGAAGCAGCCATTCCGGCACGACTCTTCCCGGATGGGATCATGACGCCCAGGTCGCGGCATCGGGGCACCCCGCGGTCCCTGGACTACTAGCTAGGGACTGTGCCGAGTTGAGATCACGGGTATGGGTGTTTCGCTGTCCCGGCGGGGCCGGGACGATAGACCGGCGGGATGACCCGAGGCGATCTCACGGACGACGAGTGGACCGTGTTCGAACCGCTGCTGCCGCTGGGCGAACGCGGTCCCGTTCCTGACCTGCGCAGGCTCGTCAACGGTGTGATGTGGCGGGTCCGTACGGGCGGGGCGAACCGCAAGGAGTGGCGCGGGCTCGCCACCCGCTACGACAAGACCCCGGTCAGCTACCTCGCCGGACTCCACTTACGCGGCGCGGTCATCATCTGGCTCCGCAGCGACGGCACGCGGCGCCGAGCGCGGCGGCCGTGCCGGCGCCGCGCCGAGTCAACCAATCGCGCGAAGAGTGCCGGCGGGTTGGTGGCGCAGGCGCTCCATGGCCTGCCTCGTCGTCTGGTCGGCGGGTAGGAGGACGACCAGCTCTTGTGCGTCGGTGCGTGGCAGCTCCAGCCGTTCTCGCTGCCACCTCAGCTCGTGCGCAGTGGGGTGGTTGAGCCGGAGCAGGACCTGTGGTGGGGGCAGGTGGCGGTTGAGCCGCCGGGTGAACTCCTGCCCGGCGAGGGGGGCGAGTTCGGCGGTGAACCACTCGGAGGTTTCCGCGGATGGTCCGAGCCACAGGTCGAAGGCCTGTTCGTCGGCCACCTGGTCCCAGTCGGCGAAGAAACTCCGGGCCCGCGGATCGGTGAACACATAGCGCGTCAGGTTCGGCTCCTGAGCCTCAAGCAGCCCGCTTCCGCCCATCACCAACTCGAACCCGTTGGTGTGCGCGAGCACGTCGCCCAAGCGGTTGGTGACGAACGCGACTGAAGGCTCAAGGAGTTGGAGGGTCGCCAGGACCGTGGGGCGGACGTGGCGGTTGGGCGGCGCCGGCCGCCGGTGCCAGGCGCAGGTCCCGCCGGTGATCTTGGCGAGGTAGCGCAGGTGGTTGCGTTCGACGGCATCCAGGCTCAAGGCGTCGGCGAGAGCGTTGATCACGGCAGAGGACGGGTTGCGGTCCCGTCCCTGTTCGATGCGGGTGAGGTACTCGACGCTGATCCCGGCGCGCGTTGCCAGGTCTACGCGTCGTAGCCCCGGGGAGCGTCGGCGGCCGCGGTCGGGGAGCCCGAACGACTCGGGCTGGATGCTGTCGCGCTTGGCGCGGACGAAGTCGCCCAGTGGCGTGCCCATGGCCGCAGTCTAGTGACGGTGCCGGTTCGCTCGGATGCCGCAGGGTGGCCCTGTGGGGGCCACCCTGCGCCCGGCCTGGTTGCCGCTCTCGCAGCAGTGGACTGTGGAGCACATGAGCGAGAAGCAGAAGAAGCACAAGCTGGTCATCATCGTCGGGAGCGTCCGCGAGGGCCGGTTCGGGCCTGTCGCCGCCTCCTGGGTCGCCGAGCAGGCGCGCGTACACGGTGGGTTCGATGTCGAGGTCGTCGACCTCGCCGACATCGAGATCCCGCTGTCGTTGCCGGCGGCGTCACCGAAGTTCGCCGGTGACTCCTACCCGCGCCCCCCGGCAATGGCACCCCTGACGTCCCGTCTGGAGGAGGCGGAGGCGTTCATCCTGGTCACACCGGAGTACAACCACAGCTATCCCGCCTCCTTGAAGGCCGCCATCGACTGGCACTTCAGTCAGTGGACGGCCAAGCCCGTGGCCTTCGTCAGCTACGGCGGTGCAGCCGGAGGTCGTCATGCCGTCCTCCACCTGGAGAACGTGCTCACCGAACTGCACGCGGTGACCATCCGCAACGGTCTGGCGTTTCCGAACTACCCCACCGCATGGCAGAACGGGCGGCCACTGGACCCCGAGGCGCCCGGTTACGCCAGGACGTTGCTGGACCAGCTCGTCTGGTGGGCCGCCGCCCTGAGCGCGGCACGCGAAGCGACCCCGTACCTGGCCTGACAGGAGTCATCATGGAATACATCAAACTCGCTCCCCCAGGTCCGAGAGGTCGCACGGAGAGGCGTGCCGTCATGGTCGGCGGTTCGGGCGTTCGTCCCAGCGGTGAGTCGTCCATACCTGCCTCAGTGATCGACAGCCGTCACGAACCGACCTAACCCGCACCGTCAAAGATCTCTAGATGTTGCTGGCCGGGACGTTGTTGACGGGCGATGATGCGGGACCGGCCCCGTTGACGAGGGTTTCGACGACTCGGGTCGCGAGAGTGTCGGGGTCGTCGCGGTCGGAGTCTTGGGCGGCTTCGCAGATCAGGGCGTAGTAAACGCGGCGGGTCCAGTCGATGTTGACGTCAGGACGGAGGATTCCGACGTCCCTGGCCCTGGCAAGGAGTTGGTCACTGGCGTCTCGGACCTGGCCCCGCAACTGCTCGGCCTCGGCGGCTAGCGGAGCGGTGTGGTTCAGCGCGAACGACCAGGCGGCCTTGACAGACAACACGTTTGCGGTCGCCTGGTAGAGCGCGACCAACGGCGGTGCGCTGTCCGGGCGTGCAGCTTCGACCGCCTGCGCGAACTGTTCAAACCCCCACAGAATCAGTGCCGCCACCAAAGCTTCACGGGAAGCGAACCTGCGATGGATCGTGGTCCGTGCGACCCCGGCTTCGCGGGCGATCTCTTCCATGCTGGCATGTGGGTCACGACTCAGGACCCGTTCGGCGGCTTGAAGGATCACCGTCACCGTGCGCTCCGAGTCGGCACGGAGGGCCCGACCCGGCGTCGCTCCCAGTCCTCGCTTGTCCATGCACCCATCGTACCCAACTGCTACACTTGCCAACTTTGATGCAACACATATGATGCATCTCTGTAGGTAGACGCATCCCTCTTGGGGCACTTACGCGATGACAGGGAGCGGAGCTATGGACTACGTTCAGCTTGGCCGCAGCGGTTTGAGGGTGTCTCGCCTGGTGCTGGGCACGATGAACTTCGGATCCCGGATCGACGAGCGCGAGAGCCACGAGGTGATGGATCGCGCGATCGAGCAGGGGATCAACTTCATCGACACCGCGAACTCTTACGGCGGAGAGCGCGGTCCGGGCACCACGGAGTCGATCATTGGCTCCTGGTTCGCCCAGGGCGGCCGGCGGCGCGAGAAGACCGTGCTCGCGACCAAGGCGTACCAGGCGACGGGAGATTGGCCCAACGAGAGCGGCCTGTCGGCACTGCACATACGCAGGGCAGTCGAAGCCTCACTGACACGGCTCAACACCGACTACATCGATCTGTTCCAGATGCACCACATCGACCGGGCAACGCCGTGGGACGAGATCTGGGAAGCGTTCGATGTGCTGCGCCAGCAGGGCAAGGTGCTCTACTTCGGCTCCTCGAACTTCGCGGGCTGGCATATCGCCCAGGCCCAGGAGGCTGCCCGGAGTCGTCACTTCCTCGGCCTGGTCGCCGAGCAGTCGATCTACAACCTCCTCACGCGCTGGGCCGAGCTGGAGGTTCTCCCGGCTGCCCGCCATTACGGGCTGGGGGTGATCCCCTACTCGCCGCTGCACGGCGGCGTGCTGAGCGGCGTACTGCGCAAGCAGCGAGAAGGCACCACGGTGCGCAGTGGCCAAGGCATCTGGGCTGCCGCGCTCGTCGACCAGCACGTCGCCATCGAGGAATACGAGCGCCTCTGCGACGAACTGGGTCACTCGCCGGCCAACGTGGCACTCGCGTGGCTACTCGCTCAAGAAGGCGTGACCGGTCCCATCATCGGCCCCCGCACTGTCGAGCAACTCGACGACGCCGTGGGTTCCCTGGACATCAACCTGGACCAGGACATCCTCGCCAAGCTCGACGGGCTGTTTCCCGCGCCGGGGGGAAGCGGATCCAAGCCGGCTCCGGAGGCTTACGCGTGGTGATCACTCACCCGAACGCGCCGTTGACCCCAGAAGGCCGACGCCTCCTTGTCGATCGTTGCCGGACGCGACTCAGCGCCCACGTCGCCGCAGAGATGGGAACCTCGCGGGCCTGCGCTTCGAAGTGGGTCAACCGCTACCGTCGCTACGGCGAACTTGGCCTGCGCGACCGGCCTTCCACACCCCGCCGCCAACCAACCGCCACCGATGCAGCGATCGTGGCGCGGATCGAGATCATGCGCCGCACCCACCAATGGTCGGCATCTCGGATCGCCTTCGAGCTCCAGGCGGACGGGTTGAACATCAGCCGTCGCACTGTCACCCGCCACTTGGCCGCGCTCGGGCTGAATCACCGACGCTTCATAGATCCCAGCGGCGAGTCGAACCGCGAGCCACGCAAGATCATCGCCAGACGCCCGGGGCACATGGTCCACGTCGACGTGAAGAAGGTCGGACGCATCCCGACAGTGGCGGCTGCCGCGCCCGCGGACGCGGCACGGACCAAGCCAAAGCGGCCGAACAGTCAAAGAGAAGGAAGCAAGAGCGGTGGCTACGTCTACCTCCACTCCGCGATCGACGGCTACGCCCGGCTTGCCTACACCGAAGCCCTCCCCGATGGGAAGGCCGTCACGGCGAGCGCGTTCATGCACCGAGCCCGAGCCTGGTTCGCCGCCCATGGCATCACCCGTATCGAGCGGACCGTCAGCGACAACGGAGCCTGCTACCGCGCCGACGCGTTCGCACGAGCCCAGCTCGGGTCACGCCACCAGCGCATCACGCCCGTGCTGTCAGTGCCCGTTGATAACGTGCTTCGTCCATTCGTGGAGTTCATGAAGGGACGGGGTACGTGCGGAATGTGACATGCCATCAGGTCGGCGAGCAGGGGTTGGCCGAGGCGCTCGACGACATCGACGGGCGGGCCTGCACGCGGTGGCACTCGCTGCGGTACGGCAGCATCTCGCCGACGCTGATCCGGGCCATGGCGGACGAACTGCTCGACCATGTCGCCGCGCGAGCGGTGACGGAGCCGGGGCTCGACGCTGCGGCCGGCACGGTCGCCGTCACCGCCGCGGAGTGTGTGCACGGAGTGCTGAGCATCATGTGCTTCCCGAGCGGGGACCAGGAACTCCGGTTCCCCCTCGTCGGGGAGCGGATCAGCACGGACGCGGACGACGACGAGTTCGGGGACGGGCCCATCACCTTCCGGGACGTCGTCAAGGAGGCGCCCACCGCGCGGACCTGGCTCGACATGTTCGAGATGTGTGTCGTCAGCGGGCATGTGTGGGACTGGGAGCGGGTCACCGGGCTGCTGCTGCGCGGCGACTACGCGCCCGCCATCCGTGACGGCGTGCCCTACAACCGGTACACCTCCGTCTCCGACCCCGCCGACCTCGCCGCCATGGACGCCCTGTGCCCCTATCTCACCGAGGCGGCCGGGCATCTGCCCCGCGACTGGCCTACGGTTCCGCTGCGCAAGCCGGACGCCGGGGAGCGCGCGGAGGCCGCCCGGCGGCTCGACGCGGTCGGCGACGCGCTGAGCGAGGACCAGCGGCTGCTCCGCGTACTCCTCGACGACGACCAGCACGCCTTCGAGGACGCCCTCGTCGCCCGGCTGGTCGCGTACCGGGAGAGCGTCGAGGCCGATGCCGGTGATCCCGCGCCCCGGTCCCTCCTCCCCCTCGGCACCCTCGCCCTGGCCTGCCTCGCCGTCCAGGTCCACGGGTGGGAACTCGGTGTCCGGTCCGGGTATCTGCCGTACGGTCTGCTGGGATCGCCGGACGCGCCGCGCCGGGCGGCGGAGGGGAACCGGAACAATTTGGGCTGCTGGGCCCCCAAGTAGGCCACCCGGGGGTGCGGAAGTGGGTCTGGCCCGACATCCAGGACATCGTCGTGGAGACGGGTTGACCCGGTCGCCGGCGGACATCGCCTCCCCGATGCTCGTGTGCAAGCAGGCACGTAAGGCATGTTGCGTGGTCGGCAGGGTTAGGTTTTCCAGGCTGCGTCCGCTACTTCCATGTCTTCGTGGCTTCGTCCCAGTGCAGGAGTCGCCCACGAACCTCGTCGGCGGTCGGGTCGAGGTCAATGATGGCGAGGCGAGCCTCTTCGGTGAGGTCCTCGGGGAGTTCCAGTCTCGTCCAGACGCGCGAGTTCGGTACCTCCACGCCCAGGTGCCTGAGCCAGCCGGCCCATCGGAATAGCGTGATGCGGCCGAGGGCGCGACCGACGGACTCGCCCAGTTGCTCGCCGAGCTTCGTCGCGAATGTCTCGACGAACGGCCCGAGGATCTTGAGTGCGATGAACCCGGCGGCCAGTTCCGCATAGGTCGGGGACTCCATCCGATCGATGTGTATCCCGTTGCGCGCCTCCTCTTCTTTGCGGCGCTGCAGTTCACGGGCCCTTTTCTGCGTCACGGCCTCAGAGTGCCGCTGCACTTCGAGGCGGATCCGGGCGTCCGCTTCGCGTGACCGGTCGGTCCTGGACCCGGTCAGCGCGAAGTTCGTCGAGTTCTGATCGTGGGCGCGAAGGACGATGTCGAGCGCGAAGAGTTTGTCCTCGTAGAGCCATCCTTCCGAGATGAACCGCCGCAGCTCAGATCCCGCGTCGCCGGCCCGGGTCGCGAGGTCGTGGGCGCCGACTGCCTGAGCGGCCCGGGTGGCGAGATGGTAGATGAGCACTGACTCGTCCAGGCGGTCGCCTTCCTTCAGGGCGAGCGCCAGGTCATACAGGGCGTGAGCCTGGGCCGGCTGATCGTCCGACGCGTCGGCGATCAGAACGGCGTGGGTCGCTACATCGATGGCGCGGCCTGCATCCGACATGCCACCCACTGTGCCGCAGTGTGGATGGGGCCTGATGCAGGTTCGGGTGACAGGTTCGCCCACGCGGCCGGTCAGTCGAGCGCGTAAACCGTCCCAAGGTCACTCATCGGACGCACAGGGACATCATCCAGGGGCCGCACTGTGTAGGAGGTCGCGGACATGGACCGCGGGTCTATATGCAGTGCGGCCCACACCTTGGTCGTGTCCGGAAGCTTGAGAGTCCACGCGATGCGAAAGCAGCCCTCAAGAAAGACGAGATAACAGGGGGCGGGCTCGGAGCGAACCCCGGGGCGAAGGAGTTCTGCGGCATCGTCTCGTTTCGTGGAAACGACCCGGATCTTCGACGCAGTCACTGGAGAGCCGGATGAGAGGGAACCGTCATGTCCGGTTCGGCGGGAGGCCGTGCGGAAAAGGACCCGCCTTCGGCGAGCACCTCGCCGCGTGGCCCACCCATCCGCGCTGCTGCACTGGTTCCGCCGCCTGCGCATCCGCCGGGAGATCCGCGACGACCTCCACTCCACCACGCATTCGTCACCCTCGGCTGCGCCGTCATCTGCTGGCGACGACTTCGCACCGCACTTTGTTGAGCGTAAGGGCAGGCGATGCGCCCCAGCGGATGGCCTGCTCGATGCGTCAGAACGCATACGCGGCGGTCCGGCCCGCACAGCCTCACATCCGGGATCTCAGCACGTCGACCTCACAGCCCGGTGCGAAGGGGTCGAAGCCGTGCTCGATCAGCCAGCGAACCACCAGCAGGCTTCGCAACGACCACCACGCGTGGATCACGTCGAGGTCGACGTCGGTGCCATAACCGGCGATGACGTCGTCGAGGTGCTCCTCGTGTCCGAGTGTGAAGGTGGCGAGGTCGTACAGGGCATCACCCTGGCCCGCCTCGGACCAGTCGATGATGCCCGTGACCTCGTCGCCGTCGACGAAGACGTGCGCGATCTGCAGGTCGCCGTGCGTGAACGCCGGAGTCCACGGCCGGAGCGCGGCCTCGGCGACCTGGCGGTTGCGGGTGACCAGGTCGGCGGGCAGGACGCCGCTCGTCACGAGCAACTCGCACTCGTCGTCAAGTTCCGCCGCCAGCGCGACGATGCTCCGGCCGGCCCGGCCCGGCCGGGCCGGCAGCGGCGCGTCGTGCAGCTTCCGGATGGCGGCGCCCGCCGCGGCCCACGCCGCCGGCGACCCGGTCGACGGCCCGCCGAGGCGCCCAAGCGTCGTCCCCGGTAGCGCGGCGATCGCGAGCACGGGCGGCTTGCGCCACAGGACCTCCGGGGTCGGGACCGGCGCGAGAGACATCGTCTCGACCTCGACGTCGATGCGCGCCTGATCGGCGTCCACCTTCAGGAACACGTCGCCGACGCGCAGAGTCGCGCGCTCGGAATGGGCGACGACGACTTTGACCTCATCCATGGGTGACCAGTATCCCGGGGATGACCGCCGACGTCGCCGGGATTATCGCGTGCGATTACGCGGCTGACCGCGTCCCGCTACCTGGCGGCCTCGTGCACGACACCAACCTCTGACCAGGTCAAGCCCACCGGTTTTGTGAGGAGTCCTCAGTCCGTTTCTGGTAGCGGCCTCGTCCGGGTTGGGTGAGGAAGAAGCCTTGCCGGGTGAGACGTCCGAGACGGCTGCGGGGCACGTTCATGGCTGGGGCGTCGGTGGACATGCCGAGGAGAGAGCCCTCTGGATGGAATCTGCTCGGCCGCTGAGGTATCTCCAGCCGGGCAAGAAGAAGCTCAGTATCCGCCTGGCGGCTTGGCGACGTAACACTATTCAGACGCCTGCCCGATGGAGATCACCTAAGGTACGCGGCATGACGCTGCAACTTGTTCAGGTGAATTTCAAGGCCGGGGACGACTCGGCGCTCGGCCGGTTCTGGGCGGAGGTACTCGGCTGGGGTGTCTCCAGCGAAGGGCCTGGCGTCACCAACCTGGAACCCGTGGGCTTCGACTGGCCCGACCCGTCCGCCGTCTGCATCGATCTCGTGCGCGTCCCGGACCCGGAGACGGTGAGATATCGCGTGCACATCGAGCTCGCCACCACCTCCGACGCCCATCAAGCGGAGTTGGTCGCACGTCTGAAGGAACTCGGGGCGACGCCCGCCGATGTGGGCCAGGGCGACGCGCCGTGGACGGTGATGGCCGACCCGGAAGGCAATGTGTTCAGCGTCCTGGAGCCCCGGGAGCTCTACCGGGACACCGGGCCGATAGCCGCCGTGGTCGTCGACTGCGCCGACCCACGGGCCATGGTCCGGTTCTGGGGCGAGGCGATCGACTGGACCGTCCACGAACTGACCGACGACCGCGCCCTGCTGCGCTCCGTCAAGGGCGTCGGGCCGTACCTGGAGTTCCGCCGTACGCCCGACGACGAGGCCGTATGGACCCGCATCCATCTCGACGTGATGTCCGACCCCGTCGAGGACCAGACGAGGGAGGTCGCCCGGCTCGAAGGTCTCGGCGCGACACGGGTCGACGTGGGTCAGGGTGACGTCTCCTGGGTCGTCCTGGCCGACCCGGCGGGCAACGAGTTCTGCGTCCTCGGCCGGGGGTGACGCAGAACTCCGTCCGCTCCCTCATGACGGTTGACGCTCTCGAGGAACCCCATAGGTCTCGTGCTCGTGGGGCGGGATGTCGCCGACCGCGGTGTGGAGGCGCTGGTTGCTGAACCAGTCCACCCATTCCACGGTGGCGAGTTCGATGTCGGCGAGGCTGTGCCAGGGCCTGTAGGGCTTGATCAACTCCGTTTTGTAGAGGCCGATCTGAGACTCCATGAGGGCGTTGTCCAGGGCGTCGGCGACGGTGCCGATCGACTCCTCGACGCCGGCGTCGAGGAGGTCGGCGGCGAACGCGAAGGATGTGTACTGGGCGGATTCGACCGGTCGTCGCACCACCTCGACTGTGGAGGTGTGACAGGCAGGCCCGCAGGGTGGATGAAGGAGCTGATGGGTTGGTCTCCGATGAAGTCACCCGGGGCGCCGTCATTGCGGCGGGAGATCCCTCGGGTAGCCGTATGGGGTTCGTCCTCGAAGAGCCGTCCTGACCGCCGCGGACCGTCTGCTCACTCAACGGCTATCGCTGCGGTGGCAGCGCCGAAGGTTCCCCGAACGTGAAGCGCCGTCCGCGCGCTAGTTGTCCGACGGGATGCGTGCGGCGATCTCGCGGGCGAACCAGTCCGCCTCCTGCGACAGCTCGTCCGCCCCTTCGCTCGCGATGAGTTCGAGCAGGCGCAGCAGGTCGTGGGATTCGTCGAGGGTGAGAATCGCCAGACGTCGCGCTGCGTCGTCCTGAGTCGGGATGAGGTCCGCTACAGCGGTGTGCTCGTTTGCATCCATTGCATCCATTGCATCCATTGCATCCATGCTCACTTCAACGCGTACCGACGCTCAAGGGATACATCGAGCGCTGTGGACCACCCGAAGGGCAGACAACGGCGCATCGCGCGAGGGTAAGGGCAGACAACGGCGCATCGCGCGAGGGTCCTGTGAGAGCCGCTCGGGGCGTGGGACGAATGCCGGCTGGCGACGGCGGGAAGATCGGCGCGGCCCGCCCGATATCCGGCTCGAGGAGCACCAACGTGGTCGTCACCGACGGGATGTGCGGCGCGGGCCGGTCCTCGGCTCGGCTGTGGGGGCGCCAGGGCGTCACCCTCGGGTTCCACGGTCAGTGGAAGCCGAGCATGCCGGGCGCGTTGATGTCGACGGTGACGACGCCGGGCGGATATCGGTGCTCGTCTTCGGTGAGCAGGATCGACATGCCGGTGAACTCCGCGCGGGGCAGGGCGCAGTACAGGGCGTGGCAGGTGTCGGGGCTGCCGTAGCCGTCGCGGATCATCGTTCCGACGGTGGCGGCGGCCATGGTGTCGAGCGGGTCGACGACGACGGAGGAGAACGCCAGGACACGTCGGTGCAGGTGTTCCTCGTCGGCTTCGGCCTGCATGAGGCTCAGGGCGGGGATGCGGAGCTGGTCGCCTGGGGTGGTGGCCATGTTGCCGGCGAGCAGGTTCAGCGCCTTGTGCCCGGTTGCGAGGGCTTTGACGGCGCCGGTGTCGAGGATGATCACGCGGCGGTGTCCCGGGCGGTGCGGGCCTTCTCGGCGGCGATCTTGTAGATGTTGCCGAGGACGTCGGGGGCCTGGTCGAACTCCTCGTCGCTCAGGTCGATCCCGATCTGGCGCCGTACGACCTCCCGGTCCGCGGCCAGCCTCTCGGCGCGCTGCGCCGCGGTCGGCTGCTCGGCGGCGAGCGCCTCGACCAGCTGCCCCAGGCTCAGGCCCCGCTCCCGGGCCAGCTCGGCCAGATGATCACGGACTTCGCGCGGCACCTGAATCGTCGTCGTTGCCATAGGGGCACTATAGATCAGCTACGGCCCCAGCGGGTCGGGGTGCCTCGCAACCGAGCCGCTTCGAGTGAGCTCCTCGAGTCGGTCGTGGAGGTCGCGCTCAGCGCACAGGGCGCGGGCGCCGGCAAGCATGAGGCGGGGCAGCCCGTACTCGCATGCTCCCAGGAGGCAGCAGCAGGAGATATTGCCAATACCTGTGGATCTTGGGCTGCGTTCAATCCAGCGTGGGCTTACGGGCGAGGATCTGGATCCCGGTTGACTCATGCCCGTTCATGGTGGACACCGTGATGGTCCGGGTGCCGCCGGGTTCGAACCCGGCGAGCAGGGTGGAGAGCCAGTCGCGGGAGTGATGGCGGCAGACCGCGCCGTCGCCGGTTTCGAAAACGCCAAAGCTGCCGTGGTGGTTGGCATAGCGGTTGTAGCGGCTGCGGTTGCGTTCGTCGTCTTTGCAGCAGAAGGTCGCTGATGTAAAGGATCCCGCCCGGCTTGAGGATGCGGTTCAGCTCGGCGATCAACCGATGCTGGGCTTCATCGCTGGGGACGCACGTCAGCACGGCGAAGAGCAGGACTGCGTCAAAGCCTGCGTCCGGGTAAGGAGAGACCGGTGGTGCGTCAAGGGCTGCAAAATCCATGGTGGGGTGCAGCTGGCGTGCCCGGTGGATCATTCCCGGTGAGGCGTCGACGCCGGTGAGGTTGCCGAAGCCGCGCTGCTCGAGCTCCTCCATGACGCGGCCGTATCCGCATCCGTAGTCGAGGATCGCGGCATGCCTGCTGATCCCCTCAAGCCAGGGCAGATGGAGCGGGTGGGTGAACGTCTTCGTGCCGGCGGCAGCGTCCCAGTAGGGAACCTGGCTGTCGAGGTCGGACATGGCGGATGCCTCCCTGGGCGCTTTGGTCAACTTGACCCGGCCCTAAAGGACCGGGCTTGGAGGTAGTTCCCAACTGGCTGCTGGGTTGACTCCTCCGTCCAGACACCCGCTATGGGGTGGCCGGGACGCGTGACTCACGCCCCGCAGTCCACACAGCAGCGCCGCGTGCGGCGATGTTGTGGGAAGCGTTCCGGTCGGCGTGGGCAACGACCCCGCACCCCCGGCAGATGAACAGCCCCTGGTTGACACGGTTGCGCTTGTCGACGTGGCCGCACTCGGCGCACGTCTGCGACGTGTAGGCGGGATCGACGTGGACCAGGGGCACGCCTGCCCGCTTGGCCTTGTAGACGATGAAGCCTCCGAGCTGGGCGAAGGCCCAGGAGTGGAGTTGGACCCGTTGGGGCTTGCGGAGCCGTACCCGCCGGCGGATGCCCCTGAGTTCTTCCAGGGCTATGCCGTGTGCGGTGCGTTCAGCCTCGGTCACGATCGTCTTCGCGATGATGTGGTTGGTGTTCTTGACGTGCCGCGTCTCGCGGCGGGAGCGTTCTTTCAACCGGCGCTTGGCGGACTTGGTGCGCTTCTTCTGGAGCTTGACCCGCAGGGCGAGCTGACGCTTGCGGTAGCGGCCCAGGCCGCGCCCGGCGGCCTGGTAGCCGGTGGACGTGGTGGCGATGTTGACGATGCCGAGGTCCACGCCGATGAAGCCGTCCGGCTCGAACGCCTCAGCCTCGGGCACGTCACAGGTGGCGATCAGGTAAAAGACCCCGTCGCGCTCGATCAGGTCGGACTCGCCCTTGCGGTAGTCGCGGAGCGTCTTGAGCGCGTCGGTGGAACACACGAACGAGACGTTCTTGACGCGCCCGGCCATCGTCCAGATGGACACCGTCTGCGCGTCGTACTGCCAGCTCAAACACCGGTCGTCATACGGCTGCGCGGCCTCGGGGCGGAACGCGATCGGCTTGGACTGCGCCTTGACCCGGCGCCTCGACTTCGCCTTGCCGAGATTTCCGGCGCGCAGGTTGGCGTGCAGCGTGGTGTACGCGTCACGCACCTTCTTGATCACATGCTGCGCCGCCTGCGCCCCGAGCCTTCGGCCTTGAGGTGCGCATACGTGTGCTTACGCAGCTCATACTCACGCGGCACGCCGCGAGCGAACGCCACCTGGGACACCCAGCACGCCAGATCGTTGACCGTGCGCAGCGTGCAGCGCAGCGCGGCGGCCTGTTCGGCCTCCGCCATCAGCTTCACCTGCACCACGATCTTCATACCGAAACCCTATGCGGGGGCACTGACAACAATGCAGACCCGTGCGTACACGCAGGCCACCCCTATTTTGAGAAGTGATTCCTCCCGGGCCTGAAGGCCCGGGGATCCTCACTAGATCCCGCTGAAGCCGGTCATGCTGCCACGGCGCTGGATCGCTCGACGAGCCGACCGCGTTCGAAGCGGGCTCCGGCCCGGACCAGGGCGACGAGATGGGGTGCGTTCACGGCTCGCCACGAGCCTGAGCGGACTCGACGTGCTTGAAGACCATCGCCAGGGCGGCGGTGCGGGAGCCGGCACCGCGGGTGACCTTGGCCCGCAGCCGCACGGTGGAGAACGTGGACTCGATCGGATTCGTCGTGCGCAGGTGGATCCAGTGCTCGGCCGGGAAGTCCTAGAACGCCAGTAGCTGCTCCTGGTCGTCGGTGATCTTCTCGACGGCCTTGGGGAACTTCGCGCCGTAGAGCTTGGCGAACGTCCTGACCGCCGCCTCGGCGTGATCGCGGTCCTCGGCGCTGTAGATGTCCTGGATCGCCTTCTTGGCTCCGCAGGTTCCGCTGGGCCGGCCCGGTCGAGCAACTGCTCGGCCATGTGCAGGACGACACCCCGGTCGACGACCCGCAGGTGCAGGACCTCCTGCGGCGCTACGACGAGCTGGGCGCCCCCTTCCAGCCCGAAGGCATCACCGCCGAACAGCGCGAGCAGCTGCAAGCCGCGATCCAGCAGCTGTGGCAGGACCACCGCGGCGACTTCCTCCAGAGCCTGCCCTGGCCGGCCGAGAAGATGACCGCGCTGTACGCCTACCTGGACCGGGCGCGAGCCGCCCGGGGCGGCAGCTGACCTGCGCTCTCACAACCCCGTCGGCTCCGCCCCGTGGACGGGTTCCAGCACGAAGACGGGGATCACCCGGTCGGTCTTTGCCTGGTACTCGGCGTACGGCGGGTACGCGGCAACGGCGCGTTCCCACCACGTGGTCCTCTCGGCCCCAGCGATCTCTCGGGCCGTCATGTCCTGGCGTACGGGCCCGTCCTGGAGCTCCACGTGCGGGTCGGCCTTGAGGTTGAAGTACCAGACCGGGTGACGCGGGAAGCCGGCCTTCGAGGCCACGGCCGCGTACCGCCCCGCGTGCTCCACCCGCATCAGTGGGATCTTGCGGATCTTGCCGCTCTTCGCGCCGCGCATCGTGACAATGACGACAGGCAGGCCCGTGTCCCAGAGCGTCGTCCCCTGCCTGCCGCCCGAACTCTCTTACAGCTCGACCTGGTCGCGGATCCACTGCGCCGGACTCGGCCCGTACTCGCCCTCAAGTGGCATCGTGCTCACCCCATCGCCGCGCACCGGTTGTCTTGCGCAGTTCAGCACGAGCCCCCTGCGGAGGCGAGCCCGTCGTCCCGACACGGGCCAGGCGGCGCCGCTGTGCCGGCGCTTCGGGCCGAGAGCCAATCCGTATCGGCCGGCCCGGCGGGGCCGACCGAGACGTTGTTCTCGCTCCCAGCGCAGGGTGTCCGTCAGCAGCTCCGCCCGGGGCCGATGCCGAAGGCCCACCGCGCGGGCCACAGAACCGTTGCGGGCACTGAAGCCGGTCCAGTCCGGGTCGGCCATCCACGTGGCGAGCGACTCCGGCCCCATGAACGGCCCCGCTGAAGCGGGCAGTGGGCCCTTCTCGTGATCCACGTAGAGGAGTTTGACGAGGATACTCCCAAATGGAGAGGGGCTCCCTAGGCTGGCTTCTGTGACAGACGAAGGCCGAAGATTCGGCGCGGAGATTACTCCCTTGCCGCCCTTTCTGAAGATCACCACGGATGATGTGGGGGCGGTCTTCAAGCGTCGCCGTCGCCGGGCCGTCACGCAGCCTGGCCCCTTCCTGATCATCTCCGTGGAGTCCGGCCTCGCACTGGATACGGCCCTCAACCACGACGCCGGGACCCACCCGAACCTGTGGACCGTGCACGGCCTGCCTCACCAACTGTGGCGACTCATCCCGTCGGGTTATGACGGTGAAGTGCGTATCGCTTCGTACAGCAACAACCTGTTCCTCGACGGTCACGGCAGCCGCAATGGCGATCATCCGCAGATGCGCGAGGGGGTCGATGAGCCGCGGCAGAGGTGGCGGCTCACTCCTTCTCCCAACGGTCGCGCCCATTACCTGGAGAACGCGGCGACTGGTCTGGTGCTGGACAGGCCGAGTGAGGGGGAGTGCGGTAGCCGGCCTCAGGTGTGGCGCAAGCACTCTGGGAAGAATCAGCAGTGGCTGGTGGTGATGTCGTTCTCGCCGTTGCCAGACTCGTAAAGCTCGTCGGGGCGGCGGGCCGCATTTGTGACTGCCTGTGCCCGCCTCTCATTCCCCCGTCGAGGCGGGCGCTCGCGCGTCAGGCTTGCGGGCCGTGGTGCTTGCCGGCCCGGCCGCCGATGAACAGGACGAGCGCGGTGAGCAGGGCCAGGCCGACGATGACGGCGGCTGCCTCGATCTCCAGCACCGCGAGGACGACCACGAGGGCGATGGCCAGCAGGCCGCTGATCACGATGTGGTGATTGGTGCGGGGCATCCGCTGTGGTTCTTTCCAAGGGTTTCCCTCGTGATACGACATCGCTTACCTCCCGGCAGTCGCGTACATCTCCAGGGTGCGCCTCGCTGACAGGGTGTGCGCGCCGCGTCAATGTGCTGACGTCGGCATCCGCCTTGGCCTGGTTGTGGGATCTCACTGGCCGCGTCCTGTAGCGATGCTGTGACCTGTGACTTCAGCCTGTGTCTTACTCCGTGTCCCAGTGGATCAGTCTCACGAACGTGGCCCTTCTTGGTGCTGTGGCTGCGAGCCAGGGCTCGCCTTTTACGTGATCACGAGCTGGCGCCCTGTCCCGTGATTGCCCGGGCCGTGCGGGCGGCCTTCTCCTCGGTGTCCGAGAGGACCGCGCTTCCCACACCGAACAGGCCCTGCCGCAGGAAGACTGCCAGGCCGTGCGCGGCAGCGGCGATCCTGAGCAGCAGGTCGAACGCGGCGTCCGGGTCTGAGGCGAGCTGTCGGGCCACCGGCAGCAGGAGGCGGGCCACCTCGTCGCCCGCCGTGGCCAGTTCGGCGAACCTGGACTTGTCGAGTCCCGCATTGAAGGTCACATCGAACAAAGCGGCTCTTCCTACTTCAGGTGGGGGCTGGTGAGTCCGCCTCCGATGAGCAGCATGCGTAGTCGGTAGTGATCGCGGTTGCGGAAGCCTCGTGCGATGCGGCGTTGGAGTTCGATGAGTCCGTTGATGGCCTCTGTGCCGCCGTTGTTGGCGCGGCTGGTGTCGAAGTAGGCGAGGAAGGCTTCGCGCCATTGCTGCAGCGTCTTGCCGAGTCGCTTGATCTCCTTGATCGGGCACGTCGGGAGGGTGGCGAGGACCTTCTCGGCGATCTTGCGTCCCTCGGCGGGACTGTCGGCCTGGTAGGCGGCTCGCAGTTGCTGGGCGCAGAGCCAGGCGACGAGAACCTCGTCGTGGCGTTCGTCAGCGGCGATCGCGAGGTCGAGTCGCGCTCGTTGTCGGTCGGTGAGTTTCTCGACCCCGCAGCGCAAGATGGTGCGGATGCCGTAGAGCAGGTCGCCCTTCCTGCCCCGGTGGCCATGGATTTGTTGCTGGACGCGACGACGGACCTCGTCGACGGCCGCGGAACCGAGCTTGACGACGTGGAACGCATCCAGGACCGCAGTCGCATCCTCGAGCTTGTCATCGATGGCGTTCTTGTAGCCGCGGAACGGGTCCAAGGTCGCTTCCTTGATCCCGTCACGGAAGCCCGGTCCGCGTTCTTCGAGCCAGTCGGCGTAGGCCTGCCCGGACCGGCCCGGGACGAGGTCGAGCAGCCGGGCTCGTGTCCTTCCCTTCGCGTCGGTGGTCAGGTTGACCATCCCGGTCAGCATCTTCGGCCCGCGACCCCCTTGGTCGATGGGTCGTTCGCTGTCATGGTGCCAGACATGCTCATCGACCCCGAGCCGGGTGACCCCGTCGAACCGCGTGTCGTCATTGGCCATCGCCTTGAGCAGGGGACGGATCGAGGTCCACACCGTGTTCCATGTCGTGCCGAGCTGGCGGGCGATCCCGCGCACGGAGGCGTGCTCACGCCGCAATTGTCGGATCGCCCACCAGCACGCCCGCACGGTGAGCAGCGCCCGCGGCTCGGCCACCGTATGGTTCTGCTCGGTGAACGTGCCGACCGGGCAGGCCGGTTCGACACAGCGCCAGGTCCGCTTGCGCCACACGATCTTCACGGGCCGGTCGAAGCAAGGTGCGTCGATTAGGACCACCTCGCGTCGACCGTGGGAGTGAGCGATCGCGCCGCAGGTCCGGCAGCCCATCACCATCCGCGCCGACTCGACCCGAACAGTCAATCGGTCGCCATCACCCCGGTCGACGTCAATCACGTGGAGATCGTCGAGACCGACGAGCAGGTCGCAGTTCACGCAGTAGGCGTTGGCGTGATGGCAGCGCGCAGCGGCACGCGCCACGGGCTCAGACAACGTCGAGGCCTTCCCGAATGGCGCGCGTGTCTGATCTCGTCGGCGATGGGTCTAGTGACCAAAGGTGACCGGCTGGCCATGCCAGTCGGTCTTGCGGAGGAACTGTTCCCAGCTCAGCGTGTTGGGATCGATGCGCCGGCTCCACGTCGTGTCGCGGTCGTCTCGGAAGTATCCGAGGTCGACCGCGTACTGGACCATGCCGAGGGTCTCGTCGACCAGCAGAGGGTTCTCCCCCAGCGCGGGGAAGTAGGTCAGCAGGTCTTCGCGAGAGTAGGCGCTGCGGTATTCGGCTTTGAGTCCGGTGACGCGGGAGAACGCCTCGACCATCTCGGCTGGGGAGATGACGTCCCCCACGACCGGCAGACAGGCACCGCGGTAGGTGTCGGGGTTGGAGAACACCTCGAGGACGGCCGGCCCGGTCGCGGTGAGTGGGTCCACGAACGGGGCACGGAAGTCTTCGGGGAGGTAGAAAGGCATGAGCACCGTGTCACCATCGATGCGCGGGGGGTAGTACTCCAGCGCGTTGGTGTAGAAGAACGAGAGCATGATGAAGGTGTGCGCGATCGGCAGAGTCCGGATGTACTCCGCGATGAGCGCCTTGTCGGTGAAGTGCGGGGCGTACTTGGTGCCCGAGGACCGCTCGTCGACGTTCTCGAGCGCACTGAAGACGACGTGGCTCACTCCGGCCTCGACCGCTGCATCGGCAAGTTGGCGCCCAAGAAGGAACTCCTCGGCCTCCTCGGTGGAGGTCGGCGCGATGGGCGGGGTCATCAGGAAGGCCCCCTCGGCCGATCTGAACGCGTCGACGAGCTCGCGCTGGTGACCCAGCGCGAGAGGAACCTCGGCGATCTCCGCTCCCAGTCCTGCCAGGCTCCGGGCCTGGGCAGAGCCGGCGTCTCGGGTCAGGGCTCGCACTCGGAACCTGCCGCTCTCAAGCAAGGAGGTGGCGACGCTCCTTCCCTGCTTGCTAGTGGCACCCGCGACGACGATCAACGGCTTGCTGCTCTCAGACATCGTGTACTTCCTCTTGTGTATCCCCGGTGTTCGCGGCGGACGGCAGTTACGCGGCAGATACCGGAGGGGCGTGAACGCAAACGACCATATCGCGATATCGCGATGTGTCAATGTGTGGCTGGGGGCGAACTCGGTTCGTCACATCGAGATACGATGGTGTGTGAGAGGTGAGGAGGCGACCGTGGCGACGTCACAGGCAACGAACTCAGGAGGCGACGCGGAGAACGAGCCCCCTCTGGCTGCGGTCGAGGCCTTGAAGGCGCTGGCGAACCCTGCACGGCTGCAAATCATGGACTGGCTGCGGGACCCTCACGGCGAGTTCGCCCAGTGGGAGCCGATAGCCGACCGGGACGAGGTCGGAGTCTGCGTCAGCCATCTGCAGGCCAAGTCGGGGCTGGCGCAATCGACAGTCTCCTCGTACATGGCAACCCTCGAGCGGGCAGGCCTGGTACAGGCCACACGGGTCGGCAAGTGGATCCACTACAAACGCAACGAGGGCACGCTGTCGCGACTCGCGGAGATGCTCCGCGGCACATAGCGACGATCGCGAAAGGGCGCCGCGAGGCGACCAACGGCGCACGGCACACCAGACTCCTCGCGACATCGCGGGCGTGACTGAGGCAGGAACCAATCCCTGCCTCCGCGATCCTCGAAGCCTCGCTAGCCGCGATCATTACCCAGGCATCGACCAGGGCGGCGTGTTCCACCAGATCTATCAAGCACTTGGCGACCGTTGCCCCCACCTGAAGTAGGAAGAGCCAACAAAGCAGGTTCCTCGGCAGCAAATCTGACGTATGCCGCCGCGAAAGACGCCAGTTGTTCAGCGGGGTCCTCGATGCCGTTCACGGCTGCGGCGAAGCGATTTCGCTGCTCGCGGTAGCCCTGTGCGGCGAGTTCCGCCAGCAGTGCGTCCCGGTCGGCGAAGTGCTTGTACGGCGCCGCGACGCTCACTCCGGCCCGGCGGCTCGCTTCGGCCAGGGTGAAGCCGTGAGGACCGCGCTCGCCGACCAGCTCCAAGGATGCCCGCAGGAGGGAGTTGCGCAGGTCGCCGTGATGGTGGCCGACGGGACGTCGAGTAGCGGGAGGGGCCATGCCGGTAGGTCAACATCACTTACCAGGTAAATGGCACTAACCGCGGGAGTTGTCATGTGCGTTGCTCGCTTTCACCACGTCAGCCTCTCGGTCGCGGACCTTGCCGCACAGGAAGCCTGGTACGCCGACGCGTTCGGGCTCACGCAGGTGGAAGAGCGCCTGGAGATGCCTGAAGCGGGAGTCCGTACCGTCGTTCTGAGCGATACGGCGGGCCTGCGGGTGGAGTTCGTCGAACGGTCCGGCTCGCGCACCGTCTCGCACACCGATGCTTCTGCCGCCACCGCCGCACAGACCTTCACCCACCTGGCGCTTCAAGTCCTGGATCTCGACGGCGCGTTCGCCCGTCTGACGCAGGACTGCGGCGCCGCTGCGGTGTCGCGCCCTGCGCCCGGCGCCAGTGCAGGCATGCGCTACGCGTACGTCGCCGACCCGGAGGGCAATCTGCTGGAGCTGATCGAGACGTCATGAGCAGGGCGGGTCCGGGCCGGCGCAGCACGGCACTCATGCGGAGGGATGGGGTGTATGGGCGTCGAGTGCTGTCGCGCGGAGGACAGCGGCCACCCGTGTCACGGCCTGGGTCGGAGGGGCGGGCAGGCGGGCCAGGAGCAGGCGCCGCTGTTCTTGCGGGCCGCCGCGGACGGGGAGGACCCGCACTCCAGGGGGTGTGGCGGAGACGAGCGAGGCGGGAAGGGTGGTCAGTCCGCACCCTGCGGCGACGAGGTGGAGTTTGGCCAGCCAGTCGCGGGCGGTGTGGGCGATCTCGGGGCGCTCGTCCAGGCCGGGCCACACGCCCATCAGGCGGTCCTCTCCTGATGAGGACCCGGCGATCCAGCGCTGCCCCCGCAGATCGGTCACGTCCACGTAGGTGCCGCGGGCGAGGGGGTGCGTGGCGGGCACCGCGAGACACAGGGGGCGTTCGGTGAGTGTCTGCAGGGCCAGTGGGGGTGACTCGGTGTCCGGCGCGCGGAACGGTGGCGCCGAGGCGAGCAGGGCCAGATCCAGGCTGCCCGCCCGCAGCGCGCGGACCAGTGCCGGGGTGCCGCCCTCGCGGCCGACGACTTCGAGTCCGGGGTCGCTTTCGCGCAGTGCGGTAAGGGCTCGCGGGAGCAGCACGGCGCCGGCGCTGGGAACCCAGCCCAGGCGGACCGTCCCGGTCTGCTCCGGCAGGCCCGACAGTTCCCTGGCGGTTGCGGCGATCTCGTCGAGCACGACCGTCGCGCGGCGCATGACGATGCGCCCGGCGGGCGTGAGTCTGGCCCCGTCGCGCCGTCGCTCCAGCAGTTCCGTGCCTGCCGTGCGCTCGATCGCGGCGATCTGCCGGGAGACCGCGGACTGGGTGTAGCCGAGCGACGCCGCGGCCGCGGTGAAGGTTCCCTGTTCGGCCACGGCCCGCAGGACGCGCAACGCAGTCAGTGACACATCAGTGAAGTCCATGATGTTTACGCATGCTAGCTGTTCCAAACTTTCGTTGGACTCATGGAGGGCGGGTTTCTAGCGTGGACGCATGACCACTTCACGCATCGCCCTCGTCACGGGCGCCAACCAGGGACTCGGCCGGGCCTTCGCCGAGGGACTGGCGGCCCGCATGGATCCGCAGGACCTGGTCCTGCTCACCGGTCGCAGTCAACAGCGCGTGGCGGACGCCGCCCGGGAGGTCGCCCAGCTGTCCGCCACCCGTGCCCGTGTCGAGGGCCGGGTCCTGGATGTCACGGACTCCGACGCCATGGCCCGTCTCGCCGAGGATCTGCGGGTCCGTCACGGAGGGGTGGACGTCGTCATCTCCAACGCGGTCGCCCGGCTGCTCCCCGAGGAGTCGCAGTCGGAGCGGGCCGATGAGTTCATCGACGTCTCCAACACCGCCACGCACGCGATGCTGCGCTCCTTCGGCCCGGTGCTGCGTCCGGGTGGCCGCCTGCTCGTCGTGGCCAGCAGCCTGGGGACGCTCGGTCACCTCGACGGTCGGCTGCACCACTTGTTCGACGGCGCGAGCCTGGACCAGGTCGAGTACGCCGTGGAGTCGTGGCGCAGCGCCATCCACCACAAGACCGCGCAGGAGGCCGGCTGGCCGCTGTGGCTGAACGTGCCCTCGAAGGTGGCCCAGGTCGCCGCCGTGCGCGCCGTCGCCGCCGAACGCCGCACCCGGGATCTGGCGGATGACACGCTCGTCGCCGCCGTCTGCCCCGGCATGGTCGACACGGCGACCTCGCGCCCGTGGTTCAGCGACTACAGCCAGGCCCAGTCGCCCGCCCGGGCCGCTGAGGCCGTCCTCGATCTGGTCTTCGCCGAGCACGTCGACCCGGCGCTCTACGGCGAGCTGCTGCGCTTCGGCAAGGTCTTGCCCTGGCACGACGGCACACCTCCGGTCGAGCAGGACTCGATGCTCGTCCCCTGACCGCACCGGACCACACCGTCCGCCGCCGTCCGCCGTACCCGTGGCCGCTTCAACATCCAGCCTTTTCAGCAAGGAGTCCCCTCATGAGTGCCCTCACCACCCCGTTCGGCTTCGCCAGCACCGCAGGCGAGGTCGTGTCAGGTATCGATCTCTCCGGCCGTCGCGTGGTCGTCACCGGCGCCTCCTCCGGCATCGGGGCGGAAACGGCCCGCGCCCTGGCGGCCACTGGCGCGGCGGTCACCCTCGCCGTGCGGGACGTGGCGGCGGGCGAACGCGTTGCCAAAGACATCACCGGATCGACCGGCAACCAGGACATGCGCGCCGTGCACCTCGACCTGACCGATCCCGCGTCCATCACGGCCTTCACGGCCGCCTGGCAGGGCCCGCTGCACGTCCTGGTGAACAACGCGGGCGTCATGGCCTGCCCCGAGCAGTACACGGAGCAGGGCTGGGAGTGGCAGTTCGCCACCAACCACCTCGGCCATTTCGCCCTGGCCACCGGCCTGCACGGCGCGCTGGCCGCCGACGGCAACGCCCGTGTCGTGGTGGTGAGTTCCACCGGTCACCAGCAGTCACCGGTCGTGTGGGACGACGTCAACTTCGCCTTCCGCCCCTATGACCCGTGGCTCGCCTATGGACAGTCCAAGACGGCCAACGTCCTGTTCGCGGTGGAGGCGACCCGCCGCTGGGCCGACGACAACATCACCGCCAACGCCCTGATGCCGGGCGCCATCTACACGAACCTGCAGCGGCACACCGGCGGCCGGGGCAGCGGCCGCGTCCCCGCCGAGCTGATCAAGACCGTCGAACAGGGCGCCGCCACGTCAGCGCTCCTGGCCACCTCACCGTTGCTCGAAGGCGTCGGCGGCCGCTACTTCGTCGACTGCAACGAGACCGAGATCGTCGACCGACGATCCGGCTCGCTGCACGGCGTGGCCCGCTACGCCGTCGACCCGGTGGGCGCGCGGCGCCTGTGGGACCTGTCGCAGGACCTGATCGCAGGCGCCGCGTGATCGGGACGCATACGGCTAGACCAGCTGCACCTGCCGGTCCAGGACCGCCGAATGGATACCGGTGGACGCCTCCCGCATATAGGCCCCGCGTAGCTCATGTGCCCGCTGGTACTCCGGTGTCGCGAGCGCCTCGCGCATCGCGGACTGCGAGTCGAAGCTGATCCACACGATGGCGTCGATGGGATCTTCCACGCCGTCGCTCACCATGTCCGTGAGGTAGTAGTGCACGTACTCCCTCACCTGGGGCAGCGCCGCGTAGGTCGGTCCGTATTCGTGCTCCATGAAGCGGCGGAAGTCCTCCGTGGAGACCTCGGGCCGCTTTCGGATCACCGTCATGAGCGTGAGCATTGCCGTAGCACCTTCCTGAACACCTGTTCATTGAAGCCTACAATGAACAGGTGTTCAATGGAGTGGTGAGCAGATCCCGAGAAGTAGCCAACGCCAGAGACCGCCGCGACCTGCGCGGCGAGCTCGTCGCCGCCGCGGTGGAGATGCTGGCGCAGCCGCAACCTGTCGCCGTGCCGTCCCTGCGCTCGATCGCGCGGGCCTGCCAAGTCGCCCCGTCCGCGGTCTACTGGCACTTCCCCTCGGAGGCAGACCTGCGCTCCGCCGTACTCGACGCCGAGTACACCTCCTTGATCAGCACTGTCGAAGCGGCGCTGGACAGTGCACCCGACGGCACCGACCAGCTGGTCGTCGCGGGCGACGCGTACATCGCCTGGGCGCTGGAGCATCCTGGCGCCTACCAGCTGCTGTTCGAGAGCAATGACGAGCTCCCGGCCACCCGCGCCGAACACGGGCCCCGCCTGCAGCGGCGCATCGTGGAACTCGCCCGCCGCGTCGACCCGCAGGCACCCTTCGCCGCGGCGCTCCTGCTGTGGTCGGCCTGGCACGGCGTCGTCTCCCTGCGCCTGCACAAGACCGAGTGGGATTGGGGCATGACACCCCACGAAACCAACCGGCGACTGGTGGCCGCCCTTACTACCCGCCACTCCTCACCGGAATCCTCCGCCGAGAACGGTTCCCAGCACCATGACCGCTGACTCCCACCCCGCCAACTCACCGGCCTCGGTGTGCTCCATCAGCCGTGTCGAGCACGCCCTGGGGATCCTGCGAGGCCGATGGAAACTGCTGATCATCCATCACCTCCTGGTCCGCCGGCCGCGCCGCTTCTCCGACCTCGAACGGGCCATCCCGGAGGTGACGCAGAAGATGCTCATCCAGCAGCTGCGCGCGCTGGAGAGCGACGGCGTCGTGCGCCGCATTGTCTACGACGAGGTGCCGCCCCATGTGGAGTACGAACTGACCCCGGCCGGCGCAGAGTTGGCGACGGCGCTCTACGCCCTGCACGACTGGGCGGAACAGTCGTGCAGCGCCGCCCCTCCCCTGGCGGGCGAGGATCCCGCTTCCGGCGAGGCGGGCTGATGCACCCCGTCACACCGTGGGGAAGGTGTCCATCCAGATGATCTCCAAGGTGCGGTGAATGATGCGCCACCCCTCCGGACGCCGCTCCAGCCGGTCGACGAAGAAGCCCGTCTGGATGAGATTCCAGCCCTGTCCGTCGGTGTTGCCCTTGTGAGTGTGCAGGTGCTGGGTACGGGCCACGGCGCGGTCGCCGTCGATGTCGACGGTGGAAAACCCCTGGAAATGCTGCCACTTGAGCAGTCCGCTCATGGTCCCGTCGGGTGCGCGCATCACATCGACGAGGTCCTTGTAGGGGATGTCCTTCAGTTGCGGGCCGCCGGCCGCCGAATAGTCGACACGGGCCTCGGGCGCGAAGACCGAGTCCCACTGCTCCAGGACGTCGTTGTCGCCGTCTTCGTGCAGGTCCTGGCCGAGGCCGTACCGCACCATCAGGTCCTGGATCTCGATGCGGTCCTCCAGGTACTGAAGGCGCTGCTCCAGAGGCTGTCCGGCGTTCTGCCGGGTTGCGTTGTACGTCATGACCGCACCGTACGGCGGCATGACTTGTCGCCGGAAGTACTGACAAAAAAGTGCGTATCCGGATGAGAGACCTGTCACTCGTCGGGTCACTGCCCATCGGGAGCGCCGGCCCGCAGCAGGGCCAGCGTCGCGTCGAGGGCCGCTTCGAGGTGTGCGATGCCACCGGTGGCCATCAGGATGGCCACCCCGCCCTGCACCGCGGCGACCAGTGCGGCCGCCGTGCGGTCGGCGTTCAACCGGCGGTCGATCTCGCCGGTCTCCTGCAGGGGCCGGACGCCCTCGCGCAGGGCCGCCTGCCACGTGCTGATCAACTGGCCCGTCAGCTGCTGCGCGGCCGGAGTGGTGCGGCCCAGTTCGGTGATCAGCACCCTGAGCGGGCAGTTGACACCCTGCTGCTCAAAGCGCCGCAGCACCGCGTCGCGCCAGTCCTGCCAGGCCGACCACGTGCGCAAGTCGGAGAGATGGGGCTCCTGGTCCTCCAGGACGCGGTCGGCCTCGAGGGCGGCGACCGCAAGAAGCAACTCCTCCTTCCCGCCGGGGAAGTAGCGAAGGATCTGGCTCATGCTGGTCGCGGTGCGGGCACGGACGTCGTCGAGGGTCGTGCCAGCGGCGCCCCGCTCGCGGATCTCCTCAGCCGCGCCGTCAACGATGCGCCACCGGGCTCCCCGATTGGACTTGCTGGTCCATTTTATGCGAGGGAAGGTGGACGGCATCCGGAAGAAAGGTGCCTGACATGCGCGCCATCGTTGTGGAAGAACTCGGCGGACCCGAGCAGTTGCACATCGCCCAGTTGCCCGCCCCCGAACCCGGGCCGGGAGAGATCCGCGTGGACATCACCGCGGCCGGGGTGAATTTCATGGACACCGGGGCCCGCCGACTCGGCGCGGCCACCGGTGAACTCCCCTTCGTGCCCGGTGTGGAGGGCGCCGG
This sequence comes from Streptomyces sp. NPDC055400, assembly GCF_053644375.1. Taxonomy (NCBI): domain Bacteria; kingdom Bacillati; phylum Actinomycetota; class Actinomycetes; order Kitasatosporales; family Streptomycetaceae; genus Streptomyces; species Streptomyces sp. NPDC055400. The sequence goes on from NZ_JBSHLM010000011.1 coordinate 106,045, forward strand.
CCGCATCAGCGCGCTGGGCCCGGGCGTGAACGAGTTCGCCGTCGGCGACCGGGTCGCCTGGGTGTACGCCTACGGCTCCTACGCCGAGCAGGTCGTGCTGCCCGCGGCCGACGCCGTGCCAGTGCCCGACGACATCCCCGATGACGTGGCCGCGAGCATGATGATGCAGGGCATCACCGCTCACCACTTCGTCACCGAGGCCGCCGACATCCAGCCCGGCCAGACCGCCGTGGTGCACGCCGCGGCCGGCGGACTCGGGCAGAAACTGACCCAACTCATCAAGGCCCGCGGCGGCACCGTCATCGGCGTCGTGTCCGGTGCGCAGAAGGCCGACACTGCCCGCCGCGCCGGCGCCGACCACATCGTGCTGTCCACCGGCGCCACGTTCGTGGAGCCGGTGCTGGATCTGACCGGCGGGGAGGGCGTCCATGTCGTCTTCGACGGCGGTGGTGAGACCACCTTCCGCGCGTCCATGAGCGTGCTCCGCCGGCACGGACTGCTGCTCTACTACGGGGCCGTCCTGGGCGCGGCCCCTGTGGTCAACATGCGGGAGCTGCCCCGCAGTATCAAGATCTCCTATCCGGTCTTCCGTGACCACATCCCCACCCGCGAGGCGCTCCTGCGCCACAGCGCCGACCTCTTCGACCTGGTACGGAACAAGAACCTCGACCCTGGAATCGGCCACCGCTACCCACTCGACGCCGCAGCCCAAGCCCATCACGACATCGAGTCCCGCGCCACCACCGGCAAACTCCTACTGCTCCCCTGAACTGGGAACGACCTCGAAAGGCCGGTCGGCAGGACACGGGAGGCGGCGGAACGCGCACGCCGGTCACCCAGTAAGCGATACGCAGTGCGTAGCTGGTGTTCGGTTGGCTGGCTGCCGAGATCGCACCCGGCCAGGCGCCCTTAACACCAGCGCCCTCAAGTCAATCGACGACCAGCCCCTGCCTGAAAAGACGCGAAACCACCTCGCACAGCCGCTGTCGCACAGGGAAAGATCACTCCCGCCGAGGGCGACCCGGATAGGACCCGGAGGGGCGCAGCGAGACCCTGTTCTTGAGGAACGCCAGCCGCACAGCGGCGAGGCTGGTTCCTTCGCGATCAGCGATGTCCTGCAGCGAGAAGTGGTGACATTTCGTACCAGGTTCGCCATTGCCCGATGCGGGTGACGGTGTGCTGGGTGCGGCGAAGCCTCGGCGGGCTCCAGTCGACCGGATACCTGGCTTGATTCACGAGTCGTGAAGTCAGTCGTTCACGAGCTGGTTCTCGTGAACATCGACTTCGCAGCGGATCAGATGCCTCCCATCCAGGTGAACAACTGCTGCTCAACCTCGTGGAGAAGCCACCCGGGAGGACCCGGGACCGCCAAGCTACTGGCCGCGGTGCGGCCCGGCCTTCAGAAAAAGTAGTCGCCCTGCACTTGGTCTTCCTGACAGGGTCTGGATGTGACCATGTTGTTCCTGATGATCGGGCTGCCCGGGGCCGGAAAGACCACGAGGGCTCGGCAACTCGCCCAGGAGCACAGCGCCCTACGGCTGACACCGGATGAGTGGATGAAGCCACTGTTCGGCGAGTCTGATGCGGATGGGAAGCGCGACGTGCTGGAGGGCCGGCTTCTCTGGCTCGCTCTGGAGGCGCTGCGAATTGGAACCGACGTGGTTCTGGATTTCGGATGCTGGTCCCGTGACGAGAGGTCCGCGATCCGCTGGTTGGTGGAGTCTGCGGGGGCATCCTGCCGCCTTGTGTACGTGCCGGTGGACCGTGAGACCCAACGTGCTCGCATCGCCCATCGCCAGTCGACCACCCCGGATCACACTTTCCCGATGAGCGAAGCGGACCTCGTGCACTGGAGGACGCTCTTCGAGGAGCCCGACGCCGCCGAACTTGGTGGGCATACGAGGGGAGGTCCGCCTCCGGGATGGTCGGGATGGCTGGAATGGGCTGCCGATCGGTGGCCGTCACTCGCGTGAACCCGACCTTGGCGCGGTCCAACACCAGGAGCGGGAGTCCGGGGCAGCCGTTGCGCGCACTCGGGGATTCGGCCACGAAGTCGTGCCAGGCGTGGCGAACCGAGATCCGCCGGACACGCCCTGGGCCCCGATGCTGGGCCGCAATCTCGCGCGCGCCCGGCGCTACCCGTCGCTGGCCCTGGACTTGCTGCTCACGCCGATCATGTTGCTCCTGCACGACACCGGCATCACTCCCAGCTCAACGCGAGCACGATCGCCACCGCGCACCACATCTCCGCCGACGCTCCGCATCGCCTCTTCCGAGACGAAGGCGCCGCCGTCGCCGCGTGGATCCGTCGCCGACGCCTGGAGGCCGCCCACCGCGACCTCGCCGGCCAGGCCCTCCACTGCCCCAAGTGAACGCATTGCCAACATAGCTGTGGACTCAGACCTCACGACCTGGCGGCCGAGTCCGGCACCCTGGAGAGGCGCTCGTCGGGGGGCGGGTGGCGCGGAGGAAGCGGGCACCCCACTCCTGGACGTGCGCGGCGAACTCCGGCGGTCCCAGGACCTCGAACTCGGCGCCCACGTTGCCCAGTGCCTGGGTCGGCCAGTCGAGGGAGGTCGAGGTCATGGTGAGCCGGCAGCTGTCCCGGCCGAGCCGCTCGATCGTGCCCCACTGGCCGACCGCCTGCCGCACTCGTGCGGATGGCGCGTGGACGACGGCCTCGACCGTGTACGGGGCCGGGGCCCCGCTCGCCGCCTGGACGAAGGTCACGGCGTCCTCGGCCGGGAGCGGGCGGGGCCGGAAGCGGGCGCCGGTCGCGGCCGGGTCGGTCAGCCGGTCGAGGCGGAAGCTGCGCCAGTCGTGGCGGTCCAGGTCGTAGGCGACCTGGTACCAGCGCCCGCCAAGGGCGACGACGCGGTGCGGTTCCACCTCGCGCTCGGTGGGTGCGTGGCCCCTGGATGCGTAGCCGAACCGCAGCCGCTCCTCGTCCCGGCATGCCTGGGCGACCACGGTCAGCACGCCTGCTGTGACGGCCGGCCCGGACGCGGCAGCGGAGACGGTCATCGCGCGCAGGGCGTCCACCCTGGCCCTGAGCCGGGGCGGCAGGACCCGCACCACCTTGGTCAGTGCGCGCAGGGACGCATCCTCCATCTCCGCGATCCCACTCTGTGCCGCGTCGCCGATGCCCACCGCGAGCGCCACCGCTTCCTCGTCGTCCAGCAGCAGTGGGGGCAGGACGGCGCCGGGTGCGAGCTGGTAGCCGCCGTCCGTGCCCCGGGCCGCGCTGACCGGGTAGCCGAGCTCGCGCAGCCGGTCGATGTCGCGGCGCAGGGTCCGCTCGGAGACTGCGAGCCGGTCGGCCAGTTCCAGGCCGGGCCAGTGGCGGTGGGTCTGCAGCAGGGAGAGCAGTCTGAGGGTCCGTGAGCTGGTGTTCGCCATGCCGGAATACTGCCCTGAGTTCCGGTCAGAAAGTGGCCGGAAGCGTCCCTAGGGTCGGTCTCGAAGGCCGTACCGGACCGATGTGAGGACCAAGAAATGATCACCCGTGAGATCCAACTGGCCGCGCAGATCACCGGCGTCCCGACCCTCGACCACTTCACCGTCGCCAAGACCGAGGTGGACGGCGAAGTCCTGGTGCGGACCGACCAGGTGGGGCTCGCGGCGACGTACCTGGAGCTGATGCGGGCCGACTGCACCCTCCCGGTGCCGGCCTGGCAGCCAGGCCGGCGGGTAGGCGTGGCCGCCACCGGCACGGTGGTCCGGTCCGAGAGCCCCGAGTTCGCGGTCGGCGACCTGGTCCAGTCGATGTCCGGTTGGAGCGAGTACTCGGCGGGTCCGGCCGCCGGGTACGTCAAGCTCGACCGCGGACTCTTCGCCGACCCCGGCTACCACCTCGGCCAGGGGCCGACCGCCTACTACGGGATGGCCGATGTGGCGGCCGTCGGCGAGGGCGATGTGGTGTTCGTCTCCGGTGCGGCGGGCGGGGTCGGCTCGCTGGCCGGGCAGATCGCCAGGTGTCTCGGTGCGGCGCGGGTGATCGGCAGTGCCGGAAGCCCGGCGAAGGCCGACTACCTCGTCAACGAGCTCGGCTACGACGCCGCGTTCGACTACCACGACGGCTCCGCGGCCGACCGGCTGGCGGAGCTCGCGCCCGAGGGCATCTCGGTGTTCTTCGACGTGGTGGGCGGCGAGCAGTACGACGCCGCGCTGCGGGCGGCCCGGCCCGGGGCGCGCTTCGCCCTGTGCGGCTCACTGTCGAGCCAGCTCGGCGACGCGGCCGAGCGCTTCCCGAAGCCCGACCGCGCGGCGGCCGAGGCAAAGGGCATCGAGCTGCTGCCGTTCTCCTGCTACCACACACCCGATCAGATCGCGGCCTGGAGGGAGCACTTCAGCACGTGGCTGGGCGAGGGCCGCTTCGTCTACCCGCAGACGGTCGTCGAGGGCGGGATCGAGGACGTGCCGCGCGCGTTCCTCTCACTGCTTCAGGGTTCCTACCGGGGCAATGTCTCGGTGCGGCTGTCGTGACCGCCCTCTCCGTGCGGGCCTTGAACCGGGCGCTGATGGACCGGCAGTTCCTGCTGGCGCGCACCGCTCGTAGTCCGGTGCAGGTGATCGGGCGACTGGTCGCCTTGCAGGCGCAGGAGCCCAACTGGGCGTACGTCGGGCTGTGGAGCAGGATCCAGGGCTTCACGCAGTCCGAGCTCACCGCGCTGCTGGAGGACCGGCAGGTGGTCCGCTCCGGCCTGCTCCGCAGCACGCAGCACCTCGTTGCAGCCGACGACTTCCGTCGGCTGCGGCCGCTGCTGCAGCCCGTGCTCGACCGCACCGCCGGCTCACCCCACTTCACCCGGAACAGCACAGGCATCGACGCGGAGTCCTTGGTGGCCGAGGGACTCGACCTGCTCGGGGGCGGAACGCTGTCCCGCAAGGAGCTGGCCCGGAGACTGGCCGAACGCCACCCGGGACGCAACGGACGGATCCTGGCCGGGGAGGTCGAACTGCGCACTCCTCTTGTCCACGGCGCTGCCACCGGCGCCTGGGGCTCCTGGGGAAACCGGTCGGCGGTCTCCGTCACGCCCGCCGAGGCGTGGCTGGGACGGCCGATGGCTGCTGCAGCGACGGCGGCCGGCGTCAAGGATTCGGCAAAGGAGCTGATCCGCCGCTATCTGGCGGCCTTCGGCCCGGCCGGGGTGAAAGACGTCCAGGCCTGGTGCGGACTGACCCGCCTGGGCGAGATCGTCGCGGACATGCACGCCGACCTGCGCCGCTACCGCGGCCCCGACGGCAGGGAACTGTTCGATCTGGCCGACGCGGAGCTGCCTGACCCCGACACCCCCGCCCCTGTGCGGCTGCTGCCCGCATTCGACAACGCCCTGCTCGGTCACGCCGACCGGACCCGCGTCATCAGCGACGAGGACCGCAAACGCGTGATGCCCGGCCGGGCGCAGGTACGACCCACGTTCCTGGTCGACGGCCGGGTGCACGGAACGTGGTCCCTCGGCACCGGGGAGCTGCGGCTCATCCCGTTCCGGCCGCTGTGCGCAACCGATCGCGAGGCCCTGGAACGGGAGGCCGCCCGGCTGCTGCCGTTCGTGGGAGGCACGACGGTGTCCTACAGCGACATGGTCTGCGCTGTTCGACACGGATGAGGAGGACTTCGGTCGGTCTCCTGGTCACGACGGCGAAGGACGCCAACTCCCTTTCAACGAGGCCGACACCGCCTTCTGTGAGCGCGGGTCCCGGAGGGCTGGTTCTCAATCTCGCCGGAGCCGAGCACTGCAGACGACGCTCCCGGACGTGCCGCTGTTGTCCGGTCCTGGCAGGTCATGACGGAGGTGTGTCGTGACTCGATCCCCGGCCTGGGCCGCGTCGGCGAAGATGGACCTGTCCACCGTCCACGCCAGCGAGGGGTCCTTGCGCAGATGGCTACTTCCGCTCCCGGCCCGAGGCCGCCGACGATCGCCGATGTCGCACGCGTCGCCGGCGTCTCGCGCACGACCGTGTCGCACGCCCTGAACGGGCTCGGCAAGGTCGATCCCCGGACGCGGGAGCGCGTCAGGCAGGTCGCGGCGGAGCTGGGCTACCGCCCCAACCTCCGGGCGCAACGGCTGCGGCGTGGACAGGCGAAGGCCATCGCGCTTGCCTCCTCGATGCCGTTCGCGGTGGCGGGCGGGCCGTCCCGGCTCGGTTTCTACATGGAGGTCGCGGCGGCGGCCGCGGAGAGCGCACTCCTTCACGACTACGCACTCGTGCTCGTACCGCCCGTGCAGTCGGGTTCCGCGCTGTACTCCGTCGACATCGACGGGGCCATCGTGGTCGAGCCGGAAGCCGATGATGCCGCGGTCGCCCAGCTGCGTGAACGCGGGCTGCCGTACGTGACGCTCGGCAGGCCGGTGTCCGCCGATGAGGACGCGCCGTACGTCGACCTGCGCGGTGACCTGGTGGCGGAGCTGCTCCTGTCACACCTGCACGAGCAGGGCGCGGTGAGGCCGGCCCTGATCGTGGGCTCCGGTTCACGGCATTCGTCCGTCGACGCGCTCACCGCGTACGAGCGCGTGGCCGAGCGGCACGGCTGGACGCCGACCGTGGCGAGGGTCCCGGAGTCGGGCGGAGAGCAGGCGGGGTACGAACAGTGCGCCGAACTGCTCGCCGAGCACCCGGACGTCGACGCGGTCTGCGCGCTGGTCGATGCCTTCGCGGTGGGCGCGGTCCGGGCGATCCGGGACAGCGGGCGGACCGTACCGGACGACGTCATGGTCGTCACCCGCTACGACGGCCTGCGCGCCCGCACCTGTGAACCGCCTCTGACGGCGGTCGACCTGCACCTGGACAAGGCGGCGTCCGACGCGGTGGAGCTGCTGCTGGGGCGCCTTCGCGGGGACACCGCCACACCGTCGGTGGCGGTCTCCCCGAACCCGCGGGTGATCGTCCGGGCTTCGTCGGCAGGAGTCGGCCGGAGCTGAATCCGGCCCCGACTCGTTCAGGCCCCGAGCATCAGGACGAGCCCGGAGACCAACGCGAAGACCAGCACGAACAGACGCATCCTGCGGGCGTCCAGACGGTGGTGCACGAGGCGGCTGAGCCACGCGCCGGCAGCGATCGCGGGCAGCAGCGCCGCTGCCTGGCCGAGCTCGATGACCTGCGCTTTCCCTGTCGCGAACAGCAGCGCCAGGGAGGCGACTTCCCCGATGAGGAAGCACGCGGCGACCGTGGAGCGCAGTTCGGCGGGCGGCCGGTGCTGGTAGACCAGCGCGAGCGGAGGCCCGCCGACGCCGGTCGCGGTCTCGGTCAGCCCGGTCACCGCGCCCGCGCCGACGTACGCGGCCCGCCCGGGCGTGAACGCGGGCACGGTCAGGCTCGCGACGGCCGCGAGCACTGTGGCACCGCCCACGAACAGGCCGAGGCTGCGTTCCGGGATCAGCCAGAGCACCGCGAGACCGGCCGGGGTGGCGGCGAGCCGCGCCCCGGTGATCCAGCCCGCGCCGCGCAGGTCGAGCGAGGATCGTTCGCGCCATGCGACGTACAGGTTGAGCGGGATCATCGAGGCGAGGACGAAGACCGGGACCAGGCCGGGATCGAGGATTCCGGCGACGGGCGCGACGATCAGCGCGAAGCCCAGTCCGCTGCTGCCCTGGACGAAGGCGGCGATGGCCACCGTCAGGGCAAGGGCCGCCAGTGTCTGTGTGCTCACAGCGCCGTGCTCCGTTCCTGTGACCGGGTCAGTGCCCGTGATGCCATGGAGGTGGGGTGCACCCGGGTGACATTCGCCCTGGCGACGGCGGCGCGGGCGAGTTCGACCGCCCGTCTCACCAGCTCGGACCCGTCCCAGCCGACCGGCCGACCCTGCCACATACGCAGCCGCCCGGCGACGAAGACTGCGGCGATCTGGTCCCGGTTGCCGCGTCGCACGAGTTCCCACGGCAGGTCCCAGGAGAGCGCGAGCTCCGGGGTGTCGACGTTGACGAGGAGGAAGTCGGCCGCCATGCCCTGGGCGACGGTGCCGGTGCGGGCGCCGAGCCCGACGGCATCCGCGCCGCCCCGGTTGGCGCGCTCCAGCCACGTCCAGCCCGCACCGCACGACGAGTCACCGGTCGTCAGACCGTACGCGAGGCGCTGCGCGAACTCGGCGGCCTCCGCGAGCCGGAAGCCGTCGCCGCGGGTGCCGTCGGTGCCGAGCCCGAAGCGGATGCCACGCTCGGCCATGGCGGTCGCGGGCGCCACCGCGTTGCCCTTCCACGCGCTGGCGACGGGGTTGTAGCTGACGGCGGTTCCTGTGTCGGCGAGCAGGGTCAGCTCGCGCGGGGTGAGCATCGTGGCGTGCGCGGCGAGCAGTTGGGGTCCGAGCGCGCCGACGCGGTGCAGGTGTTCGAGGGGCCGCAGCCCGTGTCGTACGAGGGAACGTTCCACGCCGGCGAGGTGTTCGTTGACGTGAATCTGGACGACGGCCCCGGCCTCGGCGGCGAGGCGGGCGGTGGCGTGCAGGGTGCGTTCGGTTGCCGCCTCGGGGATGGAGACGGCCAGGGAAGGATGGACGAGCGGGTCGCCGTCATAGCGGGCGAGGTGCTTTTCGGCGTGCTCGACCACGGCCGGGGGGTCCGTCGCGTCGTCGTGGTCCGCGTCGTTGCAGACGAGTCCGAGGACGCAGCGGATTCCGGCGTCGCGCGCGGCGGACGCGACCACGTCGACGTCGACGCCGGCGCGCGTGCCGGCGTCGGTGACGGTGGTGAATCCGCCGCGCAGTGCTTCGAGGGTGGCCAGCTTGGCCGCGGTGTAGGCCGATTCCTCGTCCAGCGCGCCTTCCAGGGGTACCCAGACCCGGCGGAAGATCTCGGAGGGTTCCCCGAAGGCGAGTGCGGAGCCGAAGCTCTGGGTGAGGTGGTGGTGGGCGTCGACGAATCCGGGCATCAGCAGGTGGCCGGGCAGCCGTACGGTCGTCAACTGCGGGTGCGCACGCTCCAGTTCGTCCGCGGGTCCGACGGCTTCGAAGCGACCGTCGTCGATCGTGACGGCCCAGCCGTCGGCGGGGCCTTCGGGCAGCAGGACCGCGTCCGGTACGAGTAGGAGCGGGCCGGGGCCGGCGAGGATATCGGGATCGGACTGGTTCATCGGTCGCCTTCTGAGCGCGCGGTGGTCAGACGGGCGGCGACGCCTGGCCTGACATGGTGGAAGAGGATGTTGAGAACGGCGGCGGTGAACGTGCCGACGGCGACGCCGCTTTCGAGGAGGATGCGGACGTTCGGCGGGAACGCCCCGTACACGCCGGGGACGAGGATGGGCAGGAGCCCCAGTGCGAGGGCGACGGCGCATATGAAGGTGCTGGTGTGCTTGTCGAGGTCGGAGCGGCCGAGCATCTGGATGCCGAGCACGGTGATGACGGCGAAGACGACCATGGCGGTGCCGCCGACGACTGCGGTGGGGATCACGCTGATCGCACGGGTGACGGGTGCGAGGAACCCGATGATGATGAGTACGACTCCGGCCGCGGCGGTGACGAACCGGCTGCGGACGCCGGTGACGCGGACGATGCCGATGTTCTCCCCACTGGTGACCATGAGGGGCAGGCCGAAGAATCCGCCGAAGAGCGAGGTGAGTGCGTCACCGCGGACGGTCTTCGGCACGTCGGTCCGCTTGTCGATCCTCTTGCCGACGGCCTCGGCGTTGATGACGGTCTGACCGGTGGCCTCCGCCATGGAGGCCAGGCTGTAGAGCATCAGCGGCAGGGCGGCGACGAGGTTGAACTCGGGTGAGCCGAAGGGCATCAGATGCGGCAGGTTCACCAGCGCGCCGCCCGTGGCACCTGCGCCGTCGATCGCGCCGACCGCGGCGGCGAGCGCGGTGCCGGCGAACAGGCCGAGCATGACGGCCAGTTGGCGCAGGATGCCGGTGAAGAGCAGGTAGAAGACGACGGTGAACCCGATCGTCGCCATGCCGAGACCGAGGTTGGTGGGATTCGCGAAGCCGGGCGAGCCGGGCCGTCCCGTGACGAGGACCGCGCCGACCTTCACCAGGTTGACGCCGACGATGACGATCATCGTGCCGATGACCAGGGCGGGAAAGTACGCGAGCAGCCGGGAGAAGACCGGCAGCACGACGAAGGAGAACACCGCCGTCAGGACCACCGCACCGGTGGCTATGCGCACGCCGTGCTGCTGGGAGATCGCGAGGAACAGGATGAGCGGAGCCCCGCCCGGCAGCATCACGAAGGGCAGCCGCGGCCCGAACTTCCAGGGCCCGAGCGACTGGATCAGCGATCCCACGCCGGAGAGCACGAAGGCCGCCGAGAGCAGATCGACGGTGAGACCGGCGCTGAGCCCGAGGGTGGCGCTCATCAGGAAGATCGCCGAGATGGGGGTGGCGGCCATCACGAGGACGTGCTGGATCCCGAAGAGCAGGATCCGCCCGAGCGGACGCGACTCGTCCACGGGGTGCACGCCGGGTGGGGCGCCTTTGCCGGCCGAGGACCCGGTGGTGTCGGGACGGGCACTCTCGGGATGGGGGCGCTCATCCGGGTCGACTGTCTGCGTGAGCTGGGAGTTGACGGACTCGGAGGTGCCGGAGATGCCGGAGGTCCTGGAGGTCCTGGAGGTGTCGGAGATCTCGGAAGGATGGGCGGAGGGATGGATGGTGGGCTCGGAGGGATGGGCGGTGGGCTCGTCTGCCGGGTGCGTGGTCGCAGGACCGGTGGCCGGCGGTTGGCCGGCCGGTGGCCGGCTCTGGCGGGGACTGGACATGTTCGGGCTCCGTTCGGGCGTACGGGACGCTCGGATATCAGCCGCGATCCGGCCCTGGACGGAGAGCCAAATCGATTTGGCCAAATCGATTTGGCCGCCAGTATGGGAGCCCCCGGATCCACCGTCAAGAGTGGCTGCACCAAGGGGTTCCGGGATGGTCGGGGCGGTCGGCGGCACGCGGCCCGCGACCGTGGAGGGCGTTTCATGAGCCTTCGTCACCCGCTCCAAATGAACCCCAGGTCATGGACTCTCGGGTTGTTTGTTGTCCAGACCGGTGGACGGTGCGCGCCGCAACCGTCAGGAAACGGCTGGGACTTGCCGGGGCGGCCACGTGCGAAGGAAGATACTGAAGGCCGAGGACAGCAGCCGGTCCGGTGGACGGCTCTCACTCTGAGACCTTCGCTCCGCACGAAGCAGGGCAGGCCCCTCGTCTCCTCCTGCGAGTGATCTCGTCACCCTTCCGGTCCGCACGGTGCCGCACATGACGGTGTCCGAGTGCGGAGATACCGGACCGCGCTCACGCTGGGACCGTCGGAGTAGAACCAACGGTGAGGGCCATGATCGTAACGATGGTGTCAATGCCAGAGGCGACCGTCACCCGTACGGACATGGCTGAGGCGCGTGAGCGGCTCGCCGCGGCCCGCTTTCTGCTCGTCGACGTCGAGCTGCCGGAAGAAGCGCCGGCGGATGGCGAGTCTGTGGCCCGTCAGCTCGGGCTGGGGGCTGACGACCTGGCCTGGCTCGGCAGGAAGGACGAGCCCGCGCGGGCCGACTTCCTCGGGGACAGGGCCGGCTTCGTCGTGCCCGTGGTCCACGACGACCGGGTCGAGTACATCCACGCGCTGGTGACGGAGCAGTTCCTGGTCACCGTTCACCGTGGCCGGGCGGGTCTGGCGTCGAACATCTCTGCGCAGCTGCGGCACGAGAGGCCCCCCGATGTCGTGGCCGCGCTCTTCCTGCTGCTCCAGGAGGCGCTGGCGACCTTCCGCCGGGCCGCCGTGCAGGACCTGCTGCTGGTGGAGGAACTCGAGGACGACATGTTCCAGGAACGGCGTCCCGAGCAGGTCTACCGCCTGTCAAAACTGCGACGGCGCTCCGCCCTCCTGCACCACTCGCTGCTTCCCTACCTCCAGGTGGTGGACGAGGTCTTCACCCGCCGGATGCTGAACCCCAGCTTCCCGGAGGAACGGCAAAGGCTCGCCCAGGAGTTCCAGCACGCCGCGAGGCTGGTCCTGGCGAACATCGAGTCCCTTCAGGACGCCTCCCGTCGTGCTTTCGCCAGCTACTCCTCCCTTGCCGCGGGCGAGCAGAACGGCGTGATCAACCGGCTGGCCATCGTGTCGACGATTTTTCTGCCGTTGTCGTTCCTGACCGGATTCTTCGGTATGAACTTCACCTACCTGACCGACGAACTGGAGAGCAAGGTCGTCTTCTGGCTGCTCGCCGTGGGGCTTGAGGTGGCCGTCCTGTTCGTGGCCTTCTACGTACTGCACCGCACCCGCATCTGGCGGCGACTGCGGGACGAGGACTAGGACCGGGACTCGGCCGTCCGTCCGTCCGGTCATGTGGCTACCGGGGTTCATTTGCAGGGCATCGGCCGTCAGGCCGCTGGTGGCGGTACTGGCGGAGAGGTGGGTCGTAGGGGGCGCGAACTCGGCGGGATCGTGGGGTGCAGGTTCACCCTGGTGGACGGGGGAGCCACCCGTACGCGCGCGCGTGACGCCGACACGCCAGACGCCGGTTCCCGATTCAACGATTTTTCGCTACATAAGGCGCCTTCGATGGCGAGTCGGACGTAACGGTGCATTGCGGGCGTGAACATGGATATGTCCGACCCAGGCAGGCGCATTTGGCACCTGCCGTGAAAGGAGCATGGAATGCAGGTTTCCCGTTTTGCCGCCGCGCTGGGCGTCGCGGGCGCCATCTTGGTGGGCGGCGCCACTGGCGCCAGCGCCGCCGCCGTGCCTTCAGTGGTATCTCATGCCACGCACGACCGTGGTGACGACCACGGTGACGACTACGGGCGCGGCGACCACGACGGTCGCTGGGGTCACCACCGTGACGGCCGCTGGGGCCACCACCGCGACAGTCGCTGGGGCCACCACCGCGACGGCCGCTGGGGCCACCACCGCGACAGTCGCTGGGGCCACCACGGCGACAGTCGCTGGGGCCACGACCGCTACGACCGCTGGGGCCACGACCGCTACGACCACGACCGCTACGACCGCTACGACCACCGCTGACCGTCCTTGGGGGTGCCCTTCCGCTGTTGGGGAGGGCACCCCTTCCGCGTCCTGCGCATGCCTGCGGCCGCATAGACGTCCGCGGCTGGCCGAGATCTACGATCCGCTCGAATTCCGACCGCAGGGAGTCATGCCTGCGCCTACTCTCTAGATCATGGGGTGTCACTCCTCAGGAGTGGAGCGTCACCTAGTAGCGGCTCGCCGAGCGGCGGTTCACGTCACGACGGTGTACCGCTCGACATTCCACCCGATCGCGTCGTACACGGCGCGGAGCAGCAATCCATCCCCACGACCTGGGTGGGCGGCCACAAGCTTATCGAGCGGCAGCGTGCCTAGCCCCGGGGTGTAGTGGTCAAGGGCGGCGCGGCGGACTCCCGCCGCCTCAAGTGGCGCCTCGAATCGTGTGCGCTCCGTCGGCGTGATCCCTGTCATTCGCCCGGACCCGACAGCGATTCCGGGTAGGACGTCGGTCAACAGTGCATGCCCTCGGGCGATATCGTCAGGTAGCAGATAGGAGCCGATCGCTGGAGTGCGGCACGCATTGGCAGCGCACACCGTTGCGTGATGGATGAGGATGTGGTCCGGATGGCCCGTCAGGCCGTCACTCGCCACGGTGAGGACGATGTCCGGCCTGAGGTCCCGGATGTGAGGCATGAGCGCATCGGCCAGGTCGCCGGGGTCTGCAGACGTCAATGATTCGCGGGTCTTGCGTGAACCCGTATCGATCCAGCGGCCCTCATCGATCCAGCCCCACGAGGCTATGCCCAGCGTTGCGCACGACGCCGTGAGCCGACGTGCCCGGCGTCGCCTCGCTTCCTCCGCTGACAGGTCTTGAGAACCAGGTTCGGCGGCTTCTCCGCCGGAAGCGGTCCTGAGCACGACCCGGGCGCCGCGCTTGCTGAGGGCCGCGATGGCGACGCCATGGGCGTACACCTCATCGTCGGGGTGCGCTGTCACCACGAGAACGGTGTCTCCCCACCCCTCGTGAGGCTTCGTCAGGGTGGACGGGGACCTGCGGTCTTCCGCGGCGGCCCCTTGCGCTTCTGCCATGTGGGGAGGTTATGAGGCAACTTGCCGTCTGGCAGCTCTTTCCCCACCCCAACCCACCACCCTCCCCGGCTCCCATCCCGTCCGCCGTCGACCCACACGTTTGTGGAGGCGGGCGTGGTTCCTGGCGTCCAGGTGGAGCGCGCCACTGTACGAACGACCTCGACGCCATGGGGCGCGTCTGCTCGGCTCTGCCTGGGGCGACGGTGGACGGGACGGGCCCCACGCTCACCACGATGTGCCCGCGGCCGGGAACGGCGCCCCTCCCACCCGGTGCCGGCCGATCCCCCGCCGGAGGCATCGTCTGTGACCGGTGACCACGCTCGTCGGGTGCTCGCCTCATGACCTCCGGGCCTATCCACAGTGGGCGGCCGTCGGCGCAGCCGGGGCAACGCGGGCCGAAGGCAAGAGCGCAGCCCCGAGCGGCGCCGGAAAGCCCGCCCGGCGGAGCGGAGCGCAGCCGGGTGCTTGATGAAGTGGAGAAAGTTCCACCGCGCCACCGATTCGCAGACCGCCGACATCTGCCTTGTAAGGGCGGCCGTGACGTGCCTCGAGAGTGTCCAGCTCACGCCAGCTATACGAGCAATCAGGTCGGCGTCGCATCTCGACTGCGGCAAACCGCCCTTGACCGTGATTGACCGCCCGATGTGGCACGGCTGTGGCACGACTCCGCTCCTCTGCTTCAGCGTCGACGGTTCGAGCGCTCGCGGCGGCGCCCCAGTAGCCTCGCCTGCTCGCTCTTCAGGTGGGTGAACCGGTCGCGGGTGTATTCCCTTAGCTCCCGGCCAGGGAACGGTATGAGTGACAGGTGTTCTTCGTAGTTGCCCTCGGTCCACTGCGCGACGGTGATCTCGTATCCGGCGACATGCGCGCAGAGCTGGAGCAGGGCCGAGGGCATCTCCTCCTCGATGAGGAGATCGGCCTTGGTGACCACTACGTCCCGCATTGCCTGAACGTTGGGAATGAAGATGGTGGCGGCCCATGTGCGCCACCGGGCGAGCTCCTGCTCGGTGGGTGGTATGTCGTGGTGGAAGGGATCGCGGCCGTCGGGGCGGGCGTACGTCTCGGAGAAGGTGTCGTAGGCACGGCTGTTGGCTTCCATCAGCGCGAACAGAGGACCGTAGAAGTCGCTCAGCTGGACGTTGACCCGCGTCAGTCGGGCCTGCCTCTGCGCCAGTCGGAGTCCGTTGAGATAGGTCGCCAGGTAGCCGATGAACGCCAGCCCGACGGTCAAGATCACTGTCGCCATGAGAGGTGATGGTAGGCCCGCGCCAACCGGGTCATTGGTCCGGATCCCCTCGTGTGCCCCCGAACTCAAGGTCGGCGGAGTCTCGATGGGCACGCCAAGCACCTCACGGTGCGATCAGCAGCCGAAGAAGTTAAGGGCTGGGTGTCTGACCTGCGGCTGTGTGATCGATCAACGCTGGCGACCTGCGTCTTGGCAGTCGATGGTTGTCAGCCACGGACACCTTCGGATCCGTAGCTCTATGTGGAACGGTCGGCGGTGGTCCTACCGGTCGCACGATGGCCCCACGAGGATGCCAACGGACGTGATCGGTTGCTGAGGTTGCTGTACTTCGCTGCGGTACAGCAACCCTCCGGACAGGGTTGGGGGTCCGGACGAGTAAACCCACCTACAACACGTAATCACGGCCATCGCCGTGAACATCGAACGACTCAGCAGCCTGCCACCGACTGAGGAAACCCCTTCGCCGAGACCGCCCACCGCCTTCCAGACCTTCCTGGACCAACACGGCATTCCCCGGTCGAAGTCCTGGCGCACACTGGGCAGTTGACCTCGACTGCTTCAAGATCCCCAATCAGCGGCACACCCGGCCTGTCTCCTACAGCTTGACGATCCATAGAAGCTTCAGAGTCAAGCTTAGAAGAGACTGGGTGGCTGGGCGGCCTTCTGACCTGGGCATCTCGACGTTGACGATCTCTGCGCTCGCGAGCTTCGACATGCATTCGACGGGCCAAGTGATGACCACTTGCGCCATCTGTCTGTGAGCTGGCCCCGCGCAAGACTTCTCGCGAGCGAGCGGGTTCTGTTTTCCTAGACGAGCATCGCAACCCGGGAGCTAAGGTTCACTTCGTACAGCGGGATGTGCTGTACAGATTTCATGACGGACCGGGCTGCCCTGGGGAGGGCTCAGCACCGGCCGGTGCGCTGGGGGGCGACATGCTGGAAATGGTCAAGGGAGCCAACACCGGGCTCGCTTCTCTGAGTGAGGACGCAGGCTCCGTGGTCCTGAGCCTCGCCTGGTGTAGTGCGACGGGGGACGGAGACGCAGATGTTTCCGTGCTGCTGTTGGACGCCAACGGCAAGGTGCGCAACGACGCGGACTTCTTGTTCTACAACAACCCGGCCGCAGCTGATGGCAGTGTGCAGCTCCTGGGCAAGACACCGACCGCCGATGGGAGCGAGGATCGAATCAGCCTCGACCTGACTGCAATGCCATCGGGCGTGGAGCGCGTTGTTGTGGCAGCGAGCCGTTACCGCGATGCGCGGTTCGGTGATCTGGACGATCTGCGGATAACGATCGCCGACAATACGGGTGAGGCTCTCCTCGGGTTCTCCATCACCGATGCCGGAGTGGAGAGTGCGTTCATCTTCGGTGAGCTGTACCGACGGGGCGAGGAATGGAAATTCCGCGCCGTCGGCCAGGGGTACGAGACCGGGCTGGCAGGTCTGGCTACGGACTTCGGTATCGATGTGGACGACGCCTCCGAGGAAGAGGCTGAGGAACCCCTGGGGGGCACGGAGACGTCCGCGGTGGTTGTCGAGGCTCCGGCCGAAAGTCCGGTGACCGTACCAGCACAGGCGGCGGCGCCTGAGGAAGCTGCCGCGAGGCCACGGCGTCCCCGTACTGCCAAGAAGAAGGTCACTATCCCCCAGACGGCCCAGAAGTCGCTCGCCGAGACTGACGCGTGGCGGCAGGCTCGGCTCTTCCCGGCTTCGTCCCTGAAAAATGACCGAGAGCGGGAGACACGGGCGACATCGGTACTGCTCTCGGTGATGGCCCAGGTACCGGAGTTCGGACGCAGGCTCACTGCCGCCTTCGGGGCTCCTGCCGGCCGAATGCAGACCTTCACCGAGGTCTCGCTACCGCACGGGGACACGCCCAAGCGCCCAGACGGCGTTGTCCGCGTCGAACGTGCGGGAAAGTTGTGGACCGCCCTGGTCGAGACGAAAACCAACGGCAATCCGCTGAAGCCCGAGCAAGTGCAGGACTACATGGACATCGCCGCCCGTCGCGGCTACGAGGCCGTGATCACACTGTCCAACGACGTGGCCCTCGAAGGCAGGCCGCTCGTCGACGTCAAGATCGATGGACGGCGCAAGCACAAGGTCACGCTGTGGCACCTGTCCTGGGCGGAGGTCACTCACCAGGCACAGATGCTGATCCGCCACGAGGGCGTCGGCAACGCTGCCCACGCGTGGCTGCTTCACGAGTTGTTGCATTATCTCCAGCACGACAACTCCGGCTGTCACGGCTTCCAGAACATGGGTTCTGCATGGGTTCCGGTACGCAAAGGCATCGAGGAAGAGACGCTCTGCCAAGGCGATCAGCGTGCCGTAGAGGTGGCCGAGAGCTGGGAACGACTCGTGCGCCAAGTCTGCTTGAGGCTGGGCGGGGAACTGGGACAGAAGGTTCTTCCTGTCCATCAGCGCGCCAAGCGCGGCACTGATCCCCAGGCCCGCCGTGTCGCACTCGCCGACAGTTTCTGCAATGACGGCCGCCTGAACGCCGAGATCCGCATCGATGGCACGCCGGGCATCATCGCCCTTGCCGCGGACCTGCGTACGGGCAAGCTGCGCACCTCGATCGAGGTACCGGCGCCAGAGCAGGGATACCCCCTCACCTGGGCCAAGCGCCTCATCCGCCAGCTCGCCGAAGCACCCGCTGACCTTCACATCGAGACCCTCGTCCGGGGCGAAGGTGGAGGGCCGCGCGGCACCCTGGAACGTCTGCGCCCCGAACCGGCCGACATCCTTCCGAAGGACAGCTCCCAGATCACTGGCTTTCGCCTATCCCTCCTTAAGGGCATGGGCAGCGCCCGTGGCAACGCCGAGTCCGGCTTCATCCGCAGCGTTGACGACGCCGTGGACCGCTTCTACGCCAACGTCGTCGCACATCTAGAAAGCCGCCAGGCTCGCGCACCGCGGCCTGTGGCGGCAGCTACGACGGGATGACACGAGTGGCCCAAGTAGGCCCTGGGGGTGTCGACTCCCAGGGCTTGGGTTCGGTCTCTTGTGCGGGAGTCGGCAGGGGTCGACATCCGCATTAGGAGTTCGATCCCGCCCCTGCGTGACTGCGGTCCAACCTGCGCGCGGGTGCCATTGCCGGGCCCTGCCGTATGGCGCCGTCCGGGCTCGTTGATGTCAGCGTTGGATGTCAGCGGAACAGTTGCGGCACGGGGCAGAGTTCCCATGGCCCGTCCGGTCGGTCGGCCCAGCGCCACCAGACGTCGGTCGGCGCACTTCCACAGCGACCGACAGGTCCGCCGGCCATCGGCCTCCCGCTCGGAGAGCACGAGGCCACCAGACCGCATGGGCTGGCCGCACTCAGGGCAGGCCGGAACGCCGTCGCTCACACAATGCACCTTAGCGACGCGGCTGCTTCGTGCCGAAGCAACTGGGGATGCTCGCTGCCCTTGGGTTGCTGCGCCTGTAACCGGCGCTGATGGTCCGCTGACGTCCACGGTTGTTCGTGGTTGTGCGTCGCGGTTGTCACGCAGTTAGACACTGACCGCTACTACTGTCTGTGTGAGGACCTAAAGGTTGTCCCGTAAATGATCTTCGACCGGTGTCGACCGCCTCGTGCGAGGCGAAGATCGCCTGATGCCCGATCGTGATCCAAGGGTGTACAACCCCGTGCGGATCCCAACTGTCTGAAGGGCGCCGGAGGATGAGCCTCCGGCGCTCTTCCGTACGGAGATCGGGGATCAGGTGGGGAAGAAGGTCTGGAGAGCTGTCGTGGCCGGTGGCGCGGCGGTGGTGTTCACGGCCATGGCCGCGGGACCGGCCGGGGCGGCCGAGGGCGGGGTCTCGTTCACCCGTGTCCAGGTGAACGGCGGCAAGTCGATCGTGATTGGGGTGTCGAACGAGGTCGCGGTGCCCGCATCCTTCCGGATGGCGACCACACACCAGTGGAAGTGGCCGGCGGTGTTCCTGTACCGCGGCAAGACGAGTGAGCGGCTGTGGCACGCGATCGAGACGAGCGACTGCATCAAGGTGAGCTCGGGCGTCTGTGACTTCAACGAGACGATGTACTTCGACCCGAGCGAGTGGGAGATGCGCAACAGCGAGGCCGGAGCGTGGAAGGTCGCGGCCGAGGTCTCCTTCCAGGGCGGCGGCGGTGACACCGATGACGAGGGCCTCACGGCCTACGTCAAGCGCAACTCCCGCCTGACCGTGAACGCCTCGCCCGAGCCGGTTGCCAAGGGCAAGACCATCACCGTTACCGGCAAGGTCACGCGGGCCAACTGGGAGACCAGGAAGTACGTCTCCTATGAAGGCCGCCTGGTGACCCTGCAGTTCAAGCCCACCGGCGCCACCTCCTACACCACGGTGAAGAAGGCATACGCGAACGGCTCGGGTGATCTCAGGACGACCGTGAAGGCATCCCAGACCGGTACCTGGCGCTGGGCGTACTACGGCAACACCACTACCGGGCCGTCGACTTCGGCCGGCGACAACGTCGTAGTGAAGTGAGTTCCCTGGACTGCCTCGCGATCTACTCGGCACAGCTACAGGACAACCTTCAGAAGTCATCTCAATTGGTAAGTGCGCCTCCGTACGTGAGGGTCAGGATGTCCGGCCCAGGCGCCGTGGCTTGACCGTGATGTGAAACTTGCAGCATGGGCATGGGGCGTGAGTCGCGGTGGGAAAAGGACGCAATGACGGTGGAGATCGTTTTCGCCCTGGTGACTGCCGTCGCGCTGGCTGCGGCGGTCTTCACCGTCGCTCTGACTCTCGCACTAGTCCTTGGCTTCTCTGGTTCAGCGAAGAAGAGCGTGTTGGTGGGGGGCGCACTGCTCGCAGCGACGGCCCGAATGTGGCGTCTGGTACGGGTGCTGCGTCGGTTCGACGAGCAGCGCCGAATGGGCCGCTGACTGCGGGCCTTCTCCTTGATGTCGGTAGCCTGCCGGCGTGGGGATCGTTGAGCGGCTGGTGCCGGATGAGCTGTGGGAGTTGTTCCAGCGCGTGGTGCCGGCGGCGCCGAGTCGACCTCAGGGAGGCGGCCGACGCCGGCACGGTGACAGGGAGGTCCTGGCTGCGATCGTGTTCGTGGCCACCTCGGGCTGCACATGGCAGCAGCTGTCGGCCGCCTCGTTCGGACCGTCGGGACCCACCGCTCATCGGCGATTCACCGAGTGGTCGAAATCCCGGGTGTGGGCGAAGCTCCATCGGCTGGTCCTCGACGAACTCGGCTCCCGGGGTGAACTGGACTGGTCTCGCTGCGCGATCGACTCGGTGAACATGCGAGCCCTGAAAAGGGGGACCTGACAGGTCCGAATCCGGTGGATCGGGGCAAGTACGGGTCAAAGATCCACTTGATCACCGAGCGGACCGGACTGCCCCTGTCCGTAGGGATATCCGGTGCCAACCTGCACGACAGCCAGGCCCTCGAACCGCTCGTGCGAGGCGTCCCGCCCATCCGCTCCCGGCGCGGTCCGCGTCGACGGCGGCCGGCCAAACTCCACGCCGACAAAGGCTACGACTACGACCATCTGCGCCGATGGTTACGCCAGCGCGGCATCCGGCACCGCATCGCCCGCAAAGGCATCGAGTCTTCCCAGCGGCTGGGACGGCACCGCTGGAATCGAACGCACCATGGCCTGGCTCGCCGGATGCCGCCGCTTGCACCGCCGCTATGAACGCAAAGCCGAACACTTCCTGGCCTTCACCAGCATCGCCTGCACTCTCATCTGCTACCGCAGACTCACCAAATGAGATGGCTTCTGAGGCCCCTCGGGTGATCACTGAGGGTCCTTAGTGTCCCGCGCCGGAAGTTCCTAGGTAGTTCCGGCTGGGGCTCGAAGGTCCAACATGCGCGGTCGGCGTCCAGCCCCCTGGCCGCCAGAGGGCTGGACGGATCTACCGACGAATTACTGGCGCAGGACACTAGCGCAGTTCAGGGTGATGTGACCTTCTGATCCGTAGCTCTACAGAGAACGGTTGCCACAGGGCGACCGGGCCACATAAGTGGCGTCCGGAGACGGTCACGGTCCACGTCGGTTGCTGGGGTTGCGGTACTCCCGTGCTGTACCGCAGCCAGGCCCGGCGGCCGTGGGGCGGTCCGACTCCCTTAGCATGATCCAGTTCAGACCTGGGGGGTCCTTGTGCGAACGATACCGACCGCCGTGACGGCGGCTCTGGCGTGCCTGGCCATGGGTGGTGCCATGGCTGGCTGCGCGGGCGACAGCGCAGCGGAGGAAATCTCTGCCGATCAGCTGCTCGACGATGCGAACGACACGATGCGCGCGCTGAAGTCAGTGACCATCGATACGGTCACCAAGGTGACCAAGGGCGATGATCGATCCAGTCGCCTGACGACTGACCTCAAGGACGTGTGCGCGTTCAAGACGACCTGGGCCACGGGGGCCAGCCTCGAACAGCTGCGGATCGACGGGTCGGACTACGTCCGCCCGAACCGGACGTACCTTGAAGAGTGGGGCGGGGACATGGGCGGCACGGACGAACAGGATCGTTGGATCAAGGTCCCCGCCAGCAAGTCGACGCCAGGTGACGGGCTGTCCGATTGCGGCTATAAGTTCGTCTCGTTCGGCGAGGTCACCAAGGGCCAACCGACCAAGGTCAATCGCACCCCGGCAATCAGGTTGAAGGTGACCGACAAAGAGAACGAGGGCACCTCCTTCACCTTCTACGTCGCCACTGAGGGCAAGCCGTACATCCTCAAGGTCGTCGCCAAAGACGACCAATTCGACAACACCACGTCGTTCAGCGCCTTCAACAAGCCGTTGGACGTGCAGGCCCCCCCGGACAAGGCCGATGTGCTGGACATGAGCCGCGCCGGCTGAGGACGAGATCCTTACAGAGCCCGCGGGGGCAGTGTCGGGCGGGAACTGATCGGTCCGTGTGCTGCCCACGTTCATGTACCCACCACCCTCCCCAGCTCCCATCCCGTCCGCCGTCGACCCACACGTTTGTGGAGCGGGCGTGGTTCCTGGCGTCCAGGTGGAGCGCGCCACTGTACGAACGACTGGACGCCAGGGGACGCGTCTGCTCGGCTCTGCCTGGGTCGATGGTGGACGGGATGGAAGCATTCCTCGCACGCCACTACGGACCCGCAGTCGGCAACGGCGCTCCCTCCATCCCGGGACCGGCCGATCCCCCGCCGGAGGCATCGTCTTTGACCACGGGCCGGGAATGTCGGGTGCTCGACTCATGCCACCGGGCCTATCCATATGGGGCGGGCGTCGGCGCAGCCGGGGCGGAGCGGGCCGAAGGCAGGAGCGGCGCCCCGAGCGGAGCAGGGAAGCCCGCCCGGCGGAGCGGAGCGCAGCCGGCCTTGATGAAGTAGAGAGAGTTCCACCGCGCCACCGGTTCGCAGACCGCTGGCATCTGCCTTGTAAGGGCGGTCGTGGCCGGTAACGAGGGTGCCCAGGTCACCCCGGCTGTAGCACCAGCCCAGCTCATCGGCGCATCTCGACTGCGGCAAGCCGTCGTTGACCGTGGTTGACCGCCCTATGTGGCACGACTGCGGCACGCGCAGACCAGCCACGGGCTTAAAGGGCGCCTGGTGGATCTTGAGTCACACCCTTGCCGACCTGCTTCTCTTCTCGTGTTCGGCGTCTCGTCGACCGCCCTTCGACACGCATTCGACTGAAGGCAGAGTCAGGCCTGGTGACGGTTAATCGGGATATCGTAGATAATATCGCAATGAGCAGCGGGCACCACGATGTCCGCCGTCGCTTGGGAAACTGCGATCATTTGCCGTGGGCTCGCGCGCTGACCAGGGCGAACGGCGCTACGGTGGTCGTGTCGGGCGCGGCTGCTTTCATCGTGATTCCCCGCTGGTCCCCGCCCGATCTGGTGCGCCTGTGATGCGCCTTGCGAGGGTCAGCTGTGTTCCCAGGGGGAACCCGGATCGCAGAGACGGCCCAGGCGATTCCTCCAGTGACGGGAGGCAGCAATGATGGGCCCGAATGGTCCGCAGGAAACGGTTGCCAGGGCCCTCGACACCCTCGGCACGGGTGCTTACCTGACAGACGAGCTGGGCTTCATCGTCGCCGTCAACGCGCGTGGCGAGGAACTCCTGGCCCGCCCCGCGTCGGATCTGGTCGGCCAGGACGCCCACGATCTACTGCACCGCACCAGCTGCGGGGAACCAGTGCCGAGAGCCCAGTGCCGGATGCGGGAGAGCATCCTCGACGGGCGCACGGAGCAGGGTGAGGACCAGTGGCTCGAGCGCGGGGACGGCACGCTGTTGCCGGTGGCATGGCTGGCCGCACCCTGCGACATCGGTATCCGTCCGTCAGCGACGCTCTTCCTCTTTCACTCCGCCGGCCGCTCCGGGCGTCCCGCCCAGCGGCCACCGGCCGGCGGACGGCTCTCCGAACTCGAACGGCTCGCTCTGCTCGCCGAGACGACCACCCTGCTCACCTCCACCCTGGACATCCACGAGGCGCTGCGCCGCCTGATCAACCTCGTGGTGCCCCGCATCGCCGACTGGGCCGTCATCGACCTGATCAGCGAGCGGGACGAAGTGTCGCGCTTCGCCGTCGCCCACGCGGAAGGCGGAACCGTGATGTTCCGGGAGGACCTCCAAGGGCCCATGCCGCCCGTGCCGCAGGAGTCCCCGATGCCCCTGTCCCGCGCCCTGCGCGGCGTCACGTCCTCCTTCGCCGGCCCCGAGACCTACCAGGGACCGCCCGACTCCGGCATTGCGGTGGAGCAGCGGCGCCTGTTCGAGGCGACCGGCATGCACTCGGCGATCGTGGTCCCCCTCCGCAGCCTGCACGACGTACTGGGCGCCCTCACTCTCGGCCGCGCCGACCAGCCCGATCGGTTCACCGCGACCGACGCCGCCCTGCTGGAGGACATCGCCCGACGCGCCAGCTTCGGCCTGGAGAACGCCCGCCTCTACCAGCGCCAGCGCAAGGTCGCCGAAACCATGCAGCGCCATCTGCTGCCGAAGCTCCCGCGGACGCCCGGCCGCCGCATGACCGCGCGCTACCTGCCCGCGCCGGACGCCTCAGAGGTCGGCGGCGACTGGTACGACGCGTTCACCCTGCCGGACGGCGCCACCGCCCTCGCCATCGGCGACGTCGTCGGCCACGACCTGGACGCCGCGGCCGGCATGGCCCAGCTGCGCAACATGCTCCGCGCGTACGCCGTGTCCCAGCAGAAGCCACCGAGCAAGGTCGTGGAATGGCTCGACCGGGCGACCCTGGACATCGCGGAGGTCTCCATGGCCACGCTGGTCTTTGCCCGCATGAGTGAGAACGACGCCGGCCAGTGCGAGCTGTTCTGGACCAACGCGGGCCATCCACCGCCGCTGCTGGTCACCCATGAGGGCATGGCCCGCTATTTGACCGACGGCCACGGGATCCTGCTGGGCGTCACACCCGACCAGATACGCCTCGACGCGACAGCGGAACTGCCACCCGGGGCCACCCTGCTCCTCTACACCGACGGCCTGATCGAGTCCCCGAGCCAGACCCTGGACGAGGGCCTGAACCATCTGCGCCGCCACGCCGCGTCCTTGGCCCACCGCCCCCTGGAATCCTTCACCGACGAGCTGTTGGCGCGGGCGCGCCCGCCGGACAACGACGACGACGTGGCCCTGCTGGCCGTCCGACACGGGCCGGACTCGTCTTATTGAAGCTCTCGAAGCTGTGAGACGGCACCGGCAAGTTCCGCGGCAGCCTGTCAACGACCCCTACCCAGCTCATCAAAGCCCCCGCCTCGCGAAGATCGCACATCGGGGGCCTACTGGTGCCGCGTTGCTTCTTCTTGCCCTGGGTCTTGTCGGGCATCTTGGGGACCTGGGTTTTCGCAGCTCAGGATCTGTTTCCGGAGGCGGCCGCCGAGCCCTCGGCAGTGCTTGCGCCCGGCGGCAGCAGGCTCTGGACTCGGACTTCTACAGGGGGTTGTCCCTGAGCCAGGTCAGGACCTGGTCGGCGTGCTCGTTCGGGGGGAAGATCGGATAGAAGACCTGCTCGACCACGCCGTCGCGAATGATCAGAGTCAGCCGCTTGTAGAGCGTCAGCCCGCTGGTCACGAACGTGGGCAGGCTGAGTTCCTGTGCCAGGCTCCGTGCAGGGTCGGAGAGCATCTGGAACGGCAGGTGGAGCCGCTCAACGACCTCACGCTGGTAGTCGGTCTCCTGGCTGGAGAGGCCGAACACGCCGTCCGCACCGGCGGCGAGAAGATCCTGGTAGTGATCGCGGAAGCCGCATGCCTCGGGGGTGCAGCCACGCGCCCCGGGAATCGAGTCCCAGCCGTCGGGCAGGTCGACGCCCGGCCGTCCGGTGAGCGGGTAGATGTAGATCACCGTGCGGCCATTACCGAGCGCGTCGAGGCGGACGGCCGTGCCGCCGGTGCCCTGGAGTACCAGGTGCGGCACCTTCGTGCCGGGCAGATGAGCAGCTGCGCCGTCGTCCTCGGGGACGGGCAGGTCGGCGGGCACGCTCGTGTAATCAGTCATCAGACCCTCTCCTTCGTTGGCAGGTGAGAGGCGGCTGCCGCGGTCGGCGGCCTGTTGCAGGTGCGCGATCAGTACCGCCCGACGGGTGGTGAGTCCCGCGATGCGCTGGGTGAGCTCGTCGATCGCGTCCCGGTAGCCGGCCAGCGAGGCCGGACAGTCGTCGGCGTGTCGATGGCCGGCCGTGAGGCACTCCAGGAACGGGCGGGTGCGCTCAACGGGAATCCCGAGACTGCCGAGCGCCCGGATCTCTTGCGTGAGTCGTACGTCGTGCTCGTCGTAGTCCCGGTAGCCGTTGGCCAGCCGCCCGGGCGTGAGCAAGCCCAGCGATTCGTAGTAGCGCACCGCTTTCGTCGTCACGCCCGCCCGGCGGGCCAGCTCACTGATCTGCATGCCTCTCACCTCGAAGAACGCTAAACCTTGCCCCTGGGGGTAAGGTCAAATCCCCGTGCGGTTCCAGTACAAGATCCCGTTGACGATCCTGCGATGGCTGGTCCAACGGCCTCCCCAGACTCAGGTTCAAGGACGGGTTCTTACGGTTGCGGAAGGACCGTGTGGCCCGGCTGTGCCCGCAGCGGCGGCGCGTTGGCGGCGGCGCGCGAGCCATGTGGCCCCTCTCGCGGGTTCCACGTAAAGGAAGTGGGCGACTTCTTCCACCAGGGCTGCGATGTCCACGATCTCGTATGTCGGAGGTCGGAGGGTCGGAGAACTCGACAGCCCGGTAGGCGCTCGCAGTGCCGACCGCACCACACTCATCGACACGTCGGGGTGACGAGGTCGCGGCTGCGGCGCGGTCTTTTCAGGTGTCATGCGGTCTCGTCAGGTGTCAGCGGACGATGTGCGCGCTGTGCTGCGAGCGAGGGGTTCCCCGGGCTTCCCGAGGGGGGTGACAACTGCTACAGATTTTCTAGTCATTCATAGTCATCTGTAGTCGTGTATGTTGATCGCGTGAAGCTTTCGGAGTGGGCGCGTCAGCAGGGCGTGAGCTACCAGACCGCTTGGCGGTGGGTGAAGGACGGGAAGATGCCCGTCCCTGTCCGCCAGGCGCCGTCAGGGACGTGGCTGGTCGACGAGCCCAATGTCCAGCCGTCCGAGCGAGTGGTGGCGTACTGCCGTGTGTCGTCCGCCGACCAGAAGACAGATCTTGAGCGGCAGACGGCCCGGGTCGTGGCCGGCGCGAACGGGCTGGGCCTGGCCGTCGCCGAAGTCGTCGCCGAAGTCGGCTCGGGGCTGAACGGGCGGCGTCGCAAGCTGCACCGCCTCCTGTCGGACCCGAACGCCGCTGTGATCGTGGTCGAACACCGCGACCGGCTGGCCCGGTTCGGTGCCGAGCACCTCGAAGCCGCCCTGTCGGCGTCCGGGCGGCGACTGGTCGTCCTCGACCCCACCGAGACCACCGATGATCTGGTGCGGGACATCACCGAGGTACTGACCTCGATGTGCGCGCGCCTGTACGGGCGCCGGGCTGCGAAGAACCGTGCGGCCCGTGCGGTGGCCGTGGCGACCGGCGAGGCCGCCGAATGAAGAAGTTCAGGCCGCAGCCCGGGTTCGTGGTGCAGGCGTACCGGTTCGCACTTGACCCGAACGCTGCCCAGGAGCATGCGCTCCGCTCGCACTGCGGCGCCGCGCGCGCGGCGTACAACTGGGCCGTGGCGTGGGTGACCGCGTCGTGGTGGCAGCGCGCCGCAGAGACGTCGTACGGCGTCGCCGAGGCGGAGCTGACGCAGTGGCGGCCGTGGTCGCTGCCCTCTCTCAGGAAGGCGTTCAACGCCGCCAAGCACGCCGATGCGAGGTTCGCCGACTGGTGGGAGGACAACTCCAAGGAGGCGTACAACACCGGCCTGGCGAACGCTGCTGCCGCGTTCGACAACTACGCCAAGTCCAAGCAGGGCAAGCGTCGCGGCCGGAAGATGGGTGCGCCGCGGTTCAAGCAGAAGCGGAAGGCGCGTCCGGCCTGCCGGTTCACCACCGGCACGATCCGCGTCGACGCCGACGGCCGGCACGTGACGCTGCCCAGGCTGGGCACGATCCGCACCCACGAGCCCACCGGCAAGCTCCTGGCCCGCGTGCAGGCCGGGACTGCCCGCATCCTGTCCGCGACCGTCCGGCGCGAACGCGGCCGCTGGTTCGCTTCCTTCCAAGTCGAGGTCAGGCGGGACCTCGTACGTGTCGCCCGTCCCGAAGCCGCCGTGGGTGTGGACCTCGGCGTGAAGACCCTCGCGGTGATGGCCGACTCAACCGGCGAAATCCGCGCCGTGGCCAACCCCGGGCACTACGACCAGGCGCTGAAGCAACTGCGCCGCGCGTCCCGCGCCGTCTCCCGCCGCCAGGGACCGGACCGCAGGACCGGGCGCAAGCCGTCGAAGCGGTGGGAGAAAGCCAACACCGCCCGCAACAAGGTGCACCACCGCGTGACGAACCTCCGCGCCGACGCCCTGCACAAGCTCACCACCGCACTCGCGGCCGAGTACGGCACGGTCGTGGTCGAAGACCTCAACGTCGCCGGCATGCTCCGCAACCGGCGTCTGGCCCGCAAGATCGCCGACGCCGGGTTCGGCGAGATCCGACGCCAGCTCACCTACAAGACCAGCCAGCGGCATGGCACCCGCACCATCACAGCCGACCGCTGGTACCCGTCCTCCAAGACCTGTTCCGGCTGCGGCGCGGTGAAAGCCAAGCTGCCGCTGCACGTCCGGACCTACCACTGCGACGCCTGCGGCCTGGTCATCGACCGGGACGACAACGCGGCCCGCAACCTCGCCGCCCTCACGGCGGCCCGCACGACCGATACCGGAGTGGCCGGAGACCGGGACACCGCACAGGTGTCGAAGCCTCGTGGAGCCGACCAGAAGACCCGCGCCACCCGCCGCAGCCACAAGGCCACGGCGGGGCGGGCAGGTGGCGCAACCCTGCCGCATCAGCGGCAGACGGAAACGAGAGACCGTACTCAAGCCGAAGCCCTTACGCTTTGGTGATGTGACGGACCTTCCGGGCCGAAATGCCCGGAATGTTGAGACCTGACTACGGTCTCGGCAACGGATACCTGCTCAAGACGGTGGTACGTACCGGAGGGGGTTCCCATGCGGGACTTCGACTGGCTTCTGTCCAAACCGATCGCGCACCGTGGCCTCTTCGACCCCGCACTCGGCGTCCCTGAGAACTCTCTGGCCGCTTTCCGCCGCGCGGTCGAACGGGACATTCCGATTGAGCTCGATGTCCAGTTGACCCATGACAACACCCTTGCTGTCGTGCACGATGCCACGCTGGAGCGGACGACGGGCACTGCACTGCACGTCCGCCAGGCCTGTCGCACAGATCTGGGCCGACTGCGCCTCGGTGACTCCGGTGAGCCGGTGCCCACCCTCGAGCAGGCCCTCGAGGTCACAGACGGGCATGTCCCTGTCGTGATCGATGTACGGCGCTGGAGCACGGAGTTGAGTCCGCGTCTGGAGCAGGCAGTAGCTGCGGGAATCCGTGGCTACCGAGGTCATGTCGCACTGCAGTCCTTCGATCCGGTTGCCGTGTACCGGCTGCGCCGGCTGATCGGTGACAGTCCCGTCGGCCAGACATCCGGGGCCCTGCGCTCCGCGGGCCGGGCAGCTGCACTGATCGGCCGGGCGATGGTCACCAACTTCCTCACCTCCCCGGACTTCGTCTCTTACGAACTCGAGATGCTGCCGTCTCGCTGCACCACGTTCTGGCGGCGGCGCGGCATGCCGATCCTCGCCTGGACCGTGACGTCCGCGAAAACGGAGGCGCGCGCGGCGCGTGTGGCAGACAATTTCTTCTTCGACGAGTATCTGCCGACAGTCCATCAGGTGCGTACGAAATAGGGACGAAGCAGGGGAGGCACCATGGGGACACCATGGCGACGGTTCCGGGTTCCGGCCCTGGAAGAGTTCCTCGACGTTCCCGATGGCGAGTTGGACGACGCAGTTGAGTCCTATGTCCAAAGGCTGCGGCACTTCTACGACGCACGCGCTCGCTGGCACCGGCGAGGCTATCGGACCAGCGGCATCGTCGTGATCGTGACCGGCGCGATGCTCCCGGTGCTCGCCACCTCTCATTTCCCCCACAAGGAACTGGTCCTGTCCCTGACCGGTGTGATCGTCTCGGCGGTCACAGCATTACGTTCCTTCTACCGCTTCGATCAGTCGTGGGTTCTGCTGCGCGGCACAGAAATCGCCATCAGCGACGCGTACTTGAAGTGGAAACTCGCGCGCCGCCGTGCGGCAGGCGTGTCGGGTTCCCCTGATCCCGTGGAGGGCAGCGCTGATACGCAAGCGCTCATCGACATGATCATGCGTATCCGCCGCGAGGAAGCCGAGTCGTTCTTCAACGAGCTGCAGACGCCTCAACCCGTCGCGCCGGACGGGCGAAGCCCCGGTGCGCTGCCGGATGCCCGCAGCTCGTCATGAATGCGGCATGGTCGGGGGCGGGCCGGTTCCCGACGAATGAGCTTTCTCCAACCTCACGTTGAGGTGTGGTCCCGGCGAGCACCGCCTTCGCGACATCGGTGATCTGGACTGTGCTGCAGCGGAGTCACCGCAGCAGGTACCACCAAGCGAGCAGCCCAGTGCCCCCATGTGCTGGTTGAGGGTCGAGGGTCATCACTTCCCGCGCGAGCGTGTGCACTGTTCGAGCGGTGAGTCTCTCGCGCCGGTCAGGCTGGTGTGCCGGCGCCCGACAGCCTCCAGAGCCGCAATGGTGTTAGCTGACCCCGACGACCAGGGCAACCTCGGGGAGGGCTGAGTTGGACGGGTGGGAGCAGGTCAGCACCTCGCAACAGCGAAGGCTTGCCGAAGGGACAGCACCCCACGACCCCAAGGAGGCACGGCCCCATGACGACCGTGATACCGGCGCACATACGCGACCGCTGCATTCAGCTGGGCCACGGCGCCCTGTACGCGGTCAAGGTTCTTGGCAGGCAGCTGCAAGACGACCCCCAACTGGGCGAGCCCACGGGCGACCCGGCCCTGTTCACCGTGACGATCGACGGCGAAGCCTTCGACGGCTGCCCGCCTCTGACCGTGCACTACGCCTACGGCCCGCCCGTCCTGGACGAGGGACAGCTCCAGATCCAGGACGTCACCGCGACCGGCCTGGCGCCCGCGGCGGACACCGTCTCCGCCTCTGCCCCCGCCCCCGACCCGGAGCTGGAGCGGCTCGCCGCACGGCAGGTGACCGAAGCCTGGCAGCGCATCACCACCTGGCTTGAGCAGAACGCGCCGGCGTCCTACGCGGCGCTCCTGCCCGCGGCAACCGAGCGCGACATCACAGCCCTGGAACACGACATGGGCGTCCGCGCCCCGGCGGCGCTGCGCGCCCTGTGGCTGCTGTGTGCCGGCGGCCAGGACACCACGGCGGCGTGCTTCCTGCCTGATGGCGGGTGGGCGCTGATGCCGCTGGAGTCCGCGGGCAGGGTCTACCGGTGGCAGTCGCAGTGGCAGCAGCAGAACGGCGGTGCCGAGTCCCCGATCTGGAAACCGACATGGATCCCGTTCTGCTCATGGTCGGTGACCGACACCAGCTACGGCAGGTTCATCGACGCGGAGACCGGAGAGGTCGGACGCTGGGATGACATGGGGGTGCGCACGGTCGAGGACGTGTCGCTGACGATGTTTCTTGAGGACATCGCCGACACCTTGGAGAACCCGCAGCTGGCCACCGGCTACCGGCCCGGCCTGATCGGGGAGCGGCTGGTGTGGGGACCGCCGGTCGCGCTGGACGAAGCGGACCTGTGGCGGCCGTGGACCGGCTGACGTAAACAACAAGGGGGGCGGACAGATGTGTGTCCGCCCCCCTTGTCGTGTTCAGGTGCTACTCAGACCTGGCGCCAGGCGCAGGTCGTCGCCACCCCGGAGCAGTGATTGAAGCCGGGGTTGTCGACGAAGAATCCGTCATCGTCCAGCAGCCGCCACACCGAAGGCTGGAGTTTGCTGAACGCGCCCTGGTTCTGGGACGAGTCGATCGCGGCGCGCCCACAGCGCTCGGTGCCGGCCGGCCCATTGGTCGCGGTACGCGTATCGGCGAACAGACCGAAGTCATCCGACCCATTGCCCACACCGTTGAACGCCCAGTCCGTGAACAGCTGCGCGCACTTGTCTCCGCCACTGACCTGGTTGACACCGCCCGGGAATCCGCCGCTTTCGTGCGTGGACGCGGGCGCGTACTCGTCACAGTCGGTGTTGCCCACGACGTCATCGGCGGGATGCTTGGTCCAGCTGGTGGGGCACACGACGCCCCGGCTGTCACCCGATGACCAGGGCGCCCCGGTATTCGGGTTCTTCACGGTGGTGTCCGGGCCCAGGTAGTGCAGCAGACTGTCCCACCGCACCGATCCGGCATGGTCGGGCATGGTCTCCTGCATCAGCCAGTAGTAGGCACCGGCCGCCGGGTACAGGTTGGTGTCGACCGTGAACGTCGGCTTGAAGAACGGCAGCACGCAGCCAGGGGTGACCGCGCCACGGGTGATGTCGTCGCAGCGGGGGGCCAGTTCACGGACCTGGCTGATGCCGCTGCTGCCGAAGTCGGCCGTGGCGTCGAGCGAGTTGCTGGCATCGACGGACGCGGTGATCGACCAGTCCAGATCGATCTGCTCCTTGCCGGTCCCGGTCCACCGGGTGACGACGGTGCCCCACCGGCCGTAGTAGCCGCCCAGCGGGTCGTAGTCCCAGTGCGCGCCCACGGTCGGGTTGGCCCCGTCATCGACCCACTGGATCGGCGCCACGTCGCACGACGTGCACGACGAGCCGACGTTCCACTTCATCGTGACGCCTTCCAGGGCGGGATCGATGTAGGTGGGAATGATCACGATCTGCTGGTCGAACTCCGCGAAGTCGCTGCCGCTCTCCGACTTGTTGCGGTAAGTCTTCATCCGCTGCTCGAACTTGAACGTGCCGCGCCCGATGGCCGGCTTCTCCGGGTCGGAGTCGAAGAACCACAGCTCGCCTTCGCCCAGGTCTTTCAGGCAGGCTTCGGTGCGGGTCATGTAATCCAGGCCGTCCCCGGCAGGGGTGCACCAGTCGACCAGGTCCACCGCGTCGTTGCCGCCCGGAGTGCCATCAGCAGCAGTCCCGGCGGCGAAGGTCTGCGTGGTCTTCTTCGTCTTGCCGGGCTTGGGCCGTTTGGCCTTACCGTCCTTGCCGGGCTTGCTCAGAGTGAAGCACACCCGCCGGTCCTGCTTGTCCGGCTTGGAGC
Source organism: Streptomyces sp. NPDC055400 (assembly GCF_053644375.1). NCBI lineage: Bacteria > Bacillati > Actinomycetota > Actinomycetes > Kitasatosporales > Streptomycetaceae > Streptomyces > Streptomyces sp. NPDC055400. The sequence goes on from NZ_JBSHLM010000011.1 coordinate 138,904, forward strand.
AGTCCTTCTTGTCGAAGTCCGACAGCGAGGGTGATGCGGCCGCCGTCGGGGCCGAAGCGGTCGCGGATCCGTCCGGATCGGTCCGGGTGAACTCGTCCGTCGTCTGCTTGAGCGGGTCGATCGTCGAGGACGACTGCGCCACCGGAAACGTCGCGTACGGATCCACGCGGAACGTCGTCCACGGCGACCAGGTCGTTTCGTACAGGCTGCCGTCGAAGGCGTTGGTGTGGAACGTGTACAGCGTCCTCGGATCCAGGACCCCGTAGTCGATCTGGACCTTGGCCAGTGACCCGGACGCGACGTACGGGGAGACCAGCACTCCGTAAGGGTTGGCGTCAGTCAGCTTGACCTTGGCCTTGGGCGTGCCGTCCGCGTTGGCCGTCCACACCTCGAACGTCAGCGTCGATTTGTCGCCGTCCGCGTCGGTGACCGTGTTGCGCAGGACGGCCTCCGGGGCGATGACCCGCCAGGCGCTGCCGGACTTCTTGAACTGCGGCCCCGCTGACGGGGACTTGCCGGACACCGGCCGTGACCCTGCCGCTGCCAGGCCCGACTTCTCAGGGCCGTGGACCTGCGGTGGCGGCGCCATCGGATCCGCATCCCCGGACGAGCCGGCAGCCGAAGCCGTCCCCGATCCCGCCAGAACAGCAAGGACGGCGCCCACTGCCATGCAGCGAAGCGCCGTCGTTATTCGCGCGCGTCTCAATGATCCCCCTTGAAAGGTACGGGTGTTCGAAACAACCTCACCACACTCAACTTCCGTACGACAGAGGCTTCTTGCGTCACTGTGGCGGGATCCCGTCGGTCATCGGCTGAAGCGATGGCCGCGCCTTCGACCTGGTAGAGCGTCTTCTCGTCTCGCACTACTTCACCCGCGAGGGCCGCTGTCGTCGCGGCAACTCCTGGCACCCGTCTCCACCAAGCACTGGGCGGGCGCAGATCGCCGAGGAACTTCCGCCAGGTCTGCATGGCCGCGACCGACGACGACGCCGAAGCCTGGTTCGCCGAGTTCGAGGAGCTGTGGGGCAGGCGTTACCCGGCCCCCTCAACTTCCGCTTCCATCAGGCCACTCGAAGGCGCAGACACTTCCCCAGTAAGGAGACAGCCCCGAAGGTGCTCCACCTCGTGGTCCGGATCGACAGCCGAACCGGCGCAATCCCCTTCACTCAGGTCCGCTGAGCGGGGGGGGGCGGCGTTGCGCCGACGCCCTGGCCGTACTCACCGAGTCGTAGACCGGTTCGCTCTCAGTGCTTCTTCGCCACGATGACACTCGCCCGCACCCCGCGCACGGCGGTGAACCCGCTGTCGTCGGGTCGGTCGAGGCTGTTGGTGAGGATCCGTTCGGCGATGCCGTCGCGCAGGGCGGTGGCGGGTGAGCTGGCCGGCTTGCGGTCCGCCTGGTCGCGGAAGCAGGCGAGGAACTCCTGCGCGATGCCGGCGCGGGGGTGGCGGGCCAGGACCTCGGCTTTGAAGGCGGCGGAGAAGTCGTCCATGTGGCGTCCGGAGATGTCGAGGCTCGTGGAGCGTTCCAGGAGATAGCCCTCGGGGTCCTTCGTCACGTCGACCTCGTCGAGCATGTGGCTGATGACGACCTCCGCGAGGCGCTCACGGCGGGGCTCGGGCCAGCCCGCTCCGGCGGCGAACACGCGGGCCACGTGGGCGCTGGCCTCGTCGAAGCAGACCGTGTGGCTGTCGAACTCCGGCACCAGGGCGATGTCGTGGAACATGGCCCCTACGTAGAGGAGTTCGGGGTCGAAGGCGATGTCCTGCTCGGCTCCGTGGACGGCCGCCCAGATGTATGACCGGACGCAGTGGTTCAGGAGGGCGGGCGAGCAGTAGGCGCGGGCCACGTCGGTGGCGGCCGTGCAGGCGGGGGTGCCGGGGAGCAGCAGGTCGTCCAGTGTCATGGCGGGCAGTATGGCCGAGCGGTGGCGTGGGGGTGGCGGGGCTCGAGCCGGGTTCCACCGGATTTCCAGAATGGCCGTGCAGCGTACGGGAGTTGGGGAGTTGGGGCTCCGCGGTCATCTAGTCACGGACGGCCCGCGCGGGCGGCTCTCGAGTGGGATTCGAGCCGTGCGTGCAACGCTCCGGTGCCCCGTCGCGGGCTCAGCGGCACGGCCGCCAGTGGACCCCCGGTCCAGCAGGTGGGACGGCCCGCAGTCCGTGCATCCGGATCCGTCTGTGGAGGACCTCTTGACCACGCTCACGTTCGCCGAGGCGTCCGCGCACTCGGGCGGGGATCTGCGGTATCTCCCGGCCGGGCACGGGGAGGTGCTGGATCTGAGTACGTGTGTGACCCGTTCCGGCCCCTCGCCGCTGGCGCTGGCGGCCGCGGCTGCTTTCGACCCGTCGTCCCTGACGGTCCATCCGTACGGTGCCGACGACCGTTTCCGTACGACGTATGCCGCGTATCTGGGCGTGGACGCACGGCAGTTGGCGGTGACGCGGGGAATCAGTGAGCCCCTGTCGGTTCTTGCGTCGCTCCTTCCGGCCGGGCGGTCGGCGGCCCTGACTCCCGACTACACGGGCACCATTCGGCGGTGGGCCCGTCATCTGCCGCCGGCCCCGGACGAGCGCGACTGCGTGGACTCGCGGGCGCGGCGTCTGGACGCGGCGATGCGCCACTACGCCTACGTGGTGTTCTCGAACCCCAACAATCCGCTGGGTCTGACCGTGCCGCGCGACGTTCTCGCGGAGCTGCTGTCCCGGCATCCGCGCTGCACGCTGGTGGTCGACGAGGCGTATGTCGACTACATGGGCGACCGGCGGCAGTCGGCGATGACGCTGCCTCACCGCAATCTGGCCGTGCTCGCCTCGCCCGGCAAGCCGTTGGGGATCGCCGGTACGCGTACGGGGGTGCTGTGGACACCCGATGACGCGCTGCGCGAGCGCGTGGCGCGACGGCTGCCCGAGTGGCCGCTGTCGGCGTACGACGCGCACGTGGCGTGTGCGGCGTTGCAGGACACCGCCTGGATCGCCTCGGCGCTGGAGGCGGCGCGGGAGGACGCCCGCCGCTTGGAGGCCGTGCTGGTCCGGTGCTTCGGGGACGCGGTGGTCACCGGCGTTCCGGTGCACTACCGGTTCGTCTACGACGAGCGCCCCGAGCGGCTTCACGCGCACCTGCTCGCCGACGGGATCGCGACGCGCCTGCTCGTCGACGACGAGCCGGGGCGGGTGCGGGGGCTGCGGGTGCTGGCGCCGGGCCGCGGGGAGCTGGCCCGTGTGGAGACTTCGCTGAACGCGTTCGTGCGGTGACTGGCGCGAGGTTCAACAGGCTTGCGCAGTCGGGCCGTTGAGGGGATCGGCCGAGACCTTGGGGCGTTCGGCGTGCCTGGTGGGGCGAGGCCGCTGCACTCCGGGCACAGGGTCCCTTGAGAGCCGCCTGAGGACTCCGCTGCGGGAGGCGGGGCGCGGCTAGGGTCCCGGGTCAGTCAGGTGCACGTCCCCCGGCTTCTTCTCGTGTTCGGCGTCCTCGTTCCCGGCGGGCGCCCTTCTCCTCGGTGCACAGCCCCTGGAAGCGGTCCTCATGGAATTCAGCTCGCGATCGTCGACCTCGCCCACGACCGGTGTCCCGCTGCTCTCGGTGCGCAGCGCCGGGGAGATCGTCCCCGTGCTCTGTCCGGACGGCTTCGAAGCGGGCGGCGGGCCGCGGGTCGTGGAGGTCGTCGCCGACCGGTGGGCGGGCAAGTCGACCGTGCTGGACGGGCTGTCCGCGGCCCTGGCGGGCCGGGGCTGGACGGTCGCGGCCGGTGCGGCGTCGCCGGCCCGGTCCGGGGCGCCGTTCGGAGTGTTCGTTCAGGCTCTCGACGATCTGGTGGAGCACCTGGATCCCGATCGGCTCGGCGGGCGCGGCCGGGACCACGCGGCACAGCTCGCCGCGCTGTTCCCGGCGTTCGCCCCGGACGCGCCGTGGGCCACGTCCCTGGACACGTACCGGGTCTGCCGTGCCCTGCGCGCCCTGCTGGAGGTGCTCGCCGCCGACGGACCGCTGTTGCTGGCCCTGGACGACGTGCACTGGATGGACGCCGCGTCGCTGGAACTGCTCGGGCAGCTGCTGGAGCAGCCGGTCGCGGGGCCGGTCGTGATCGCCCTCGCCCATCGGGGGCGTCCGGGCGATCGTGTGCTGAACGGGCTCCTTGCGCGGTGCGCCTCCCGGGGCGGGTGTCTGCGGGTGCGGCCGGCGGCGCTGACGGAGCAGGAGGCCATCGCGCTGCTGCCGGACGATCTGAGCCGGGTGCACTGCGAGACGCTGCTGGTGGAGTCCGGCGGCAGCCCGGGGCTGCTGCGGGCCTTCGCCACGCTGCGTCAGGTGCCGGGGCTGACGGGTGCGTGGACTCCGCCGTTGCCGGCGGATCTGCTCGCCGATGTGCTGCGTGACTTCCGTGCGCTGAGCGCCGAGGGCTGGCAGGTGGTGCGGGCCGCCGCGGTGCTGCACGAGCCGTACGCGGCCGAGGATCTCAAGGAGATCGCGCACGTCGACGACGCGGCGCTGTGGCGTGCTCTCGACGAGCTGATCCATGAGGAGCTGCTGCGGCCGGACGAGCTGCCCTGGCAGCTGCGGTTCGCCCATCCGCTGCTGCGGGTCGCCGCCTATCAGTCGGCGGGCCGGGGCTGGCTGCTCGGCGCGCACGCGCAGGCCGCGCGGATCCTCGCGCGGCCCGGCTACCCGTCGGCGCACATGGCCAGGCATCTGGAGCGCGGCGCGGCGCTGCGGGACGAGAGCGGTGCGCGGACGCTGTGGGACGCGGCGGCACGGCTGCTGTGGCAGGACCCGGCCCAGTCCGTCTCCTGGATCAGGGCGGCGCTGGCGTCGCGGGCGGGCGGCGACCTGGAGCCGCGCGACCGGCTGCTGTTCGGCAAGGCGCTGGCCCTGGCGGGCCGGCTCACCGAGTCGCTCGCCACGCTGGGGCCGTTCGGGCAGGGCGGGGTCGAGGCAGGACTGCGGGTGGAGCGGGTGCGGTGGCGGGCGCATGCGCACCGGCTCCTGGGGCACACCGACCGCGCGCAGGACGAACTGGAGTCCCTGCTGGCCGAGTTGGAGCCGGGGGAGGAAGGGGAGGAAGGGCTGCGGGACGTGGTGCGGCACGCGTTGATCGAGCTGGCGCTGCACGCCCGCCGCCCGGTGCCGCGACAGCCCGGCGGGGGCGAGCCGGGGATGCCTCAGGGCGCGACGGGGGCGGTGCGCGGCAGGCTGCTGGCGCAGCTGGCCGTCGCGGCCTGCCGGGGCGGTGAGCAGGAACGGGCCGAGCAACGGGCACTGACGGCACGCCAGTTGCTGGATGCGGCGCCGGACGGAGAGGTCGCCGAGCAGCTCGAGGGCCTGTACTGGCTGGCGACCGCCGAGGCGGCGCTGGGGCGGCCCTCGGCCGCGTGCGGTCACTACGAGAGGGGACTGCGGATCGCCGAGACCTGCCGGCTCACCGATCACGTCCCCCTGTTCGCGATGGCGCTCAGCGCGCTCCAGCTGCACACCGGTGACGAGGCGGGAGCCGCCCGGCACGCCGCGTGTGCCGAGGCCTTCACCGCGGCGACGGAGAGCGAGCACCTGCGGGAGCGGGCGCTGCGGCTGCGCAGACAGACGGCGTCGGGGGCGGCCGTCGCCGTGCTGCCGGGCCGGCGGCAGCCGGCGGACGCGGCGGCGGTGGCCCTGGAAGGGCTGAGCCGGCGCGAGAGGGAGGTGGCGCTCCTGGTGAGCGGGGGTCGTACCAACCAGCAGATAGCCCGCGTCCTGGAGCTGAGTCACAAGACCGTGGAGACGTATCTGGGCCGGATATTCCAGAAGCTGCAGGTTCAGTCGCGGGCCGAGGTGGCCGCCATGGTGGGGCGTTCGGACCGGCTCGGTGTGGCCGCGGGCTCCTGAGCGGGGCCGTTCGGCACGGGCGGTTGCTCGTGGCCGGCCTGCGGACGGCGGGTCGGGAGATCTCCTGACACCACAGGAAGGGCCGGATGGTCCAGGTTGGGACGGTCCGGACACGGGGCGGTCGGGGACGTGGCCTCTCCATCACCACGGATACATCACCACAGTTCCAGCACCACAGTTCCAGCACCACGGTTCCATCACCACGGAGGAAGCAGATGAGCGATCGGGACAGTGCCGACATCGCGTACGCGGTGGTCGTCAACGACGAGCAGCAGTACTCGATCTGGCGCGCCGACGCCGAGTTGCCGCCCGGATGGAGTGCCGAAGGCACCACGGGCACGCGCGAGGTGTGCCTGGCCCGGATCGACGAGGTGTGGACGGACATGCGGCCGCTGAGCCTGCGGCGCGCGATGGCGCAGGCGGGCCGCAGCTGAGGCCGTCGGCGCCTCATCGACATCTGGAGGACTCAATGCAGACCCAGCTCTCCCAGGGCGCTCAGCTCTCCGCGGAACAGCGGAAGCTGCTCGATCAGCTGCTGGACGCGGACGGTATCGACCGGGTCGCGGGCAAGGTGACGCGGCGCACCGGTGACCTGTCCCGCGCGCCGCTGTCGTTCGGGCAGGAGCGGCTGTACTTCGTGGACAAGCTGCGTCCGGGTTCACCGATGTACGTCGGATCCGGGGCACTCAGGCTGCGCGGTGCGCTCGACGTGGAGGTGCTGCGCCGCTCGATCGCGCTGCTCGTGGACCGGCACGAGGTGCTGCGCACCGGAGTGGTGGAGGACGGCGACGGTGTCGAGCAGCGCATCCGGCCGGCCGGCACGGTCCAGGTGGAGCTGCCGGTCCGGGGTGCCGCGTCCGGCGAGGTGGCCGACCGGGTGCGCGAGGCGGCCGCGGAGGGCTTCGACCTGTCCGCGCCCCCACTGCTGCGGGCCGTGCTCCTGGAGATCACCGACGCGGCGGAGCCGGAGTGGGTGCTGGTCCTGTCCGTGCATCACATCGCCGTCGACGGCTGGTCGCTCGGCCTGCTGATGGGCGAGATGAGCGAGCTGTACTCGGCGCTGGTACAGGGCGCCGAGCCTTCCCTTGCCGAACTTCCCCTGCAGTACGCCGATTTCGCCTCCTGGCAGCGCGGCTGGCTGGAGCAGGGCGTCATCGCCGATCAACTCGCTTACTGGAGTGACCAGTTGAGCGGAGTGGAGGCGACGGAGGTGCCCACCGACCGGCCGCGGCCCGCGGAGCGCAGCTACGTGGGCGACACCGTGCCGCTCGCGCTGGACGGGCCGCTGACGCAGTCGTTGCGGGCGCTGACCGACAGTGGCCAGTCGACCCTGTTCATGGCGCTGACCGCGGTGTGGGCGAGTGTGCTCGGCCGGTTCGCGGACCGGCGCGACGTGGTGGTGGGCACTCCGGTGGCCGGGCGCACGCGCGCCGAGCTGGAGAGCGTCGTCGGGTTCTTCGTGAACACGCTGCCGCTGCGGGTCCGCATCGAGGACGGCGACACCTTCCGTACGCTGCTGCGCCGCACCCGTGAGGTGTGCACCCAGGCGTACGCCCATCAGGACGTGCCGTTCGAGCGGATCGTGGCGGAGCTGCAGTCGGGGCGCGACGCCTCCGGGCAGACGGCGATCGCCCGGCACTGGCTGGCGCTGCACAACACGCCCGCCCCCGATCTGACGATGCCGGGCCTCGTGAGCGAAGCGCTGCCCGCGCTCATCGGCACGGTGCGCTGCGACCTGTCGGTGCAACTGGCGCCCGACGGGCAGGGCGGGCTGAGCGGCCGCCTCGAGTACTCCACGGAACTGTTCGACCGGAGCACGGCGACGACCCTGGCATCGGCTTTCGAGACGCTCATCGCCTCGGTGGCGGCCGCACCGGACAGCCCGCTGGACGAGCTGGACATGCTGGCCCCGCAGGCGCGCGAACACATCGTGGGCGACCTGTCGGGAGCTGCCCGAGGTGCCCTCACCGGCCCCTGGGTGCCGGAGCGGTTCGCCGCGCAGGTCGACGCCCGCCCCGACGCGGTGGCGGTGGTCGACAGCGACGGCGGGCAGCTGACGTACGGCCAGCTCGACGTGCTCGCCAACCGGGTCGCACACCTGCTGGCGGCGCGCGGTGTCGGCGCCGAGGACCGGGTGGGTGTGCTGCTCCCGGGGGGCGGCGCGCTCGCGGCCGCCGTGCTCGGCGTGCTGAAGGCGGCGGCCGTCGTGCTGCCGCTCGACCCCGGCTATCCGCCCGCCCGTCTCGCCCAGCTGGTCGAGGACGGCGCGCCCCGGCTGGTGCTCAGCGACACCGGGTCGGCCGATCTGCTGCCCGGCCTGGACGTCGTGGACGTCACGGGCGAAGAGGTCGCGGGCCGTCCCGGACACCGCCCGCCGGCCGTCGCGACGGCCCCGGACGCCGGTGCCCATCTGCTGTTCACATCCGGCACGTCGGGCCGCCCCAAGGGCGTGCTCACCACCCGTGCCGGCCTGATCAACCGCCTCATGGGCATGGAGCGGCAGTTCTCCATGGGTGCGGGCGACCGGGTGCTGTGCAAGGCACCGCTGGGCTTCGACGTCGCCGTGTGGGAGCTGCTGCTGCCGCTGGTCACCGGCGCCACGGTGGTGTCATGCCGGGTGGGCGGGCACCGCGACCTGGAGTACCTGCGGGAACTGATCGACCGCCGCGAGGTGAGCGTCTGCCACTTCGTGCCGTCCCTGCTCGAGGAGTTCGCGAACGCTCCGGCCGGTGCGCACCCCTCGCTGCGCCTGCTCCTCAGCGGCGGCGAGGAACTGCCGGCGCCTCTCGCGCAGCGGGTCCTGGAACGGTTCGGGCACGCCGAGTTCGTCAACCAGTACGGACCGACCGAGACCGTCATCGACGTCACCTCCGGGCGAATCCCGGAGCCCGTCCCGCACCGGGTGCCGATCGGCCGGCCGGTGCCCGGTGCCGAGGTGTATGTCCTCGACACGTCGATGCGGCCCCAACCCCTGGGTGTCGCGGGCGAGTTGTACGTCGGCGGGGTGCAGGTGGCCCGCGGCTACGTGGGCCGTGCCGCACTGACCGCCGAGCGGTTCGTGCCGCATCCGTTCGCGCACGGGCAGCGCCTGTACGCGACCGGGGACCGGGCGCGCCTCCTTGCGGACGGCTCGGTGGAGTTCCTCGGCCGGACCGACGACCAGGTCAAGATCCGGGGCAACCGGGTCGAGCCCGCGGAGGTCGCGGCGGTGCTGCGCGCGCACCCGCAGGTGTCGGGCAGCCACGTCACCGTGCAGCGCACCGGCACGGCACCACGTCTGACCGGGTACGTGACGTCGGACGCCGCGAACGCGGAGGAACTGGCGGAACAGCTGCGTGAGTTCCTGCGCGAGCGGGTGCCCGAGGTGATGGTCCCCGCGCAGCTCTTCGTGCTCAGGCAGTGGCCGACCGGTGCGCACGGCAAGATCGACGTGGCGGCGCTTCCGCAGCCCTCGGGCGAACGCCCGGACACGCAGGGGGAGTTCGCGGCGCCCGTCACCGACGTGCAGGTCCGTCTCGCCGCACTGTGCACGGAGCTGCTCGAGGTGGAGCGGATCGGCCTGACGGACTCCTTCTTCGACCTGGGCGGGCACTCACTCCTCGCGATCCGGGCGATCTCCCGTATCCGCAAGGAGTTCGGGGTGGGGCTGCAGATCGGCCAGTTCTTCAAGGCGCCGACGCTCGCGGGCCTCGCCGAGGCGATCGAGGCGAAGCGCGCGGCCACGGACGGGAAGCCGGCCGGACCGGCCCCCATCCCCCGGATCGACCGCGGCGCGCAGCGCCACCGACCGGCCGCCACCCATCGTGAGGGAGACCGAGCATGACCATTGAGGTGCACGACGCCGTGGCCGTGAGCCCGGTGTGGGAGGGCCGTTCGCTGCCCGCGCTGGTGCGCTGCGAGAGCCCCGGAGGGGCGCTGCCCGCCTGGGTGAGCGCCCACCGGGACGAGGTCGACGCGCTGGCACGCAAGGCGGGGGCGGTGCTGCTGCGCGGCTTCGACGTGCGCGGCGCGCAGGACTTCCGGGCCGTGATGGACGCCCTGTCGCCGCAGGTGCTCGCCTACGGCGAGCGCTCGTCGCCGCGCAGCCAGGTGTCCGACGGCGTCTACACGTCCACCGAGTACCCGGCGGACCAGCCGATCCTGCTCCACAACGAGCAGTCGTACACGGCCAAGTGGCCGACACGCATCGTCTTCTTCTGTGAGCGGGCGGCGACCGAGGGCGGCCGCACACCGCTCGCGGACTCCCGCCGGATCCTGGCGCGTCTGCGCCCGGAGACGGTGGACAGGTTCGAGCGCCTGGGAGTGCGTTACGTCCGCAACTACCTGCCGGGCATCAGCCTGCGGTGGCAGGAGGCGTTCCAGACGGACCGGGCCGAGGACGTCGCCGCCTACTGTGCGCGTGCCGACATCACGCCCGAGTGGGTGGACGAGGACCATCTGCGGACCGTGCAGGTCAGGCCCGCGGTGCGCAGGCATCCGGTCACCGGGGAGCGCAGTTGGTTCAACCACGCGCTGTTCTTCCACGTGACGTCGCTCGACCCGGAGGTCAGCGCCGGTCTCCTGGAGGCCCTCGACGAGGAGGACCTGCCCTACAACACGTACTACGGGGACGGTTCCCCGATCGAGAGCGAGACGCTCGCGGAGCTGCGGGCCGCCTACGCGGCCGAGACCACGGGCTTCGACTGGCAGCCCGGCGACGTGCTCGTCGTGGAGAACATGCTGGTCGCGCACGCCCGTGAGCCCTTCGTCGGCCCGCGGCGCATCCTGACCGCCATGGCCGACGCCATCGACGCCGGCGAGGTGCCCGCATGACGCTCACCGACCTGACCCCCGCGCTCGAGGACGGCACGGTCACGGTCCGCCCGCTGCACGAGGAGCCGTTCCTGCTGGAGATCGAGGCGCGTGAGCCGGGCCTCGGCCTGCCGCGGTGGGTGGCCGGCCGCAAGGAGGAACTGCGGGCGGGCCTCGACCGCTGCGGCGCGCTGCTGCTGCGCGGCTTCGACGTACCGGACCCGCAGGAGTTCGGGCGGGCCGCCCGCGCGTTCTCGCCGGACCTGCTCGGCTATCTGGAGCGTGCCGCGACCCGCACGGAGGTCGCCGACAAGGTGTTCACCTCGACCGAGCTGGGCGAGGACCAGTGGATTCCGTTCCACCACGAGATGTCGTACTCCCACAACTGGCCCGGCCTGCTGTACTTCTTCGGCGATCTGCCCTCCCCCGAGGGCGGCGCCACACCCGTGGCCAGCGAGCGCCGGGTGTTCCCCCTGATCCCGGCCGAGGTCCGGGAGCGCTTCACGCGGCACGGAGTGCGGTACGTGCGCAACTACGGCCCGGACCTCAACGAGTCCTGGCAGGTGGCGTTCCAGACCACCGACCGGGCCGAGGTGGAGGCGTACTGCCGGCAGTCGGACACGGCGTTCGAGTGGACCGGTGACGACGAGCTGCGCACCACCGCGGTGCGCCAGGCGGTGACGAAGCATCCGCGGACCGGCGAGACCGTCTGGTTCAACCACGCCCATCTGTTCCACCTGTCCAACGTGGAACCGGAGGTCGCCGAGATCCTCGTCGAGGAGTACGGCGAACAGGGCCTGCCGCGCAATGCGTACTACGGGGACGGCGCGCCGATCGAGAACGAGGTCGCCGAGCTGATCCGATCCCTGTACCGGGAGGCCGCCGTGTCGTTCACATGGCGGCGCGGCGACGTGCTCGTGGTGGACAACCACCTCGCCACGCACGCCCGGGAACCGTTCCGCGGGGACCGCCGCATCCTCGTCGCCATGTCCGACCTGCACACCGAGCTGCCGGCCGGCCGATGACGGCTGCCGCGGGCCGTCACCGCACCATCCGCACCACCGGAGGAACCATGCTGCTGCGCCCCACCACCGACGCCGACCTCGACCGCGTCACCGACTTCGTCGTCGAGGAGCCGATCAGCTGGATTCCGGCCGACCGCTACCGGGCCGAACTCGACGAGGGGATGTACCGGCCGCAGTGGTCGTGGATCGCCGAGGCGGACGGCGACATCGTGGCGCGGGCGCTGTGGTGGGGCCAGGCGGCGAGCGAGCACCCGGTGGCCCTGGACTGTCTGCACGTGGCGCCCTCGGTGGCCGACAGGGCGGGCCTCGCGGCCGATCTGCTGCGGGCCGGGCACAAGGCGTTCGGCCAGGCGGGCGCCGCGCAGCCGCCGCTGTACAACGTGACGCTGTCCAACGGCTGGCGTGCGGACCCCGCGGTGTCGGCCGCGCTGGCCTGGCGGCGCGAAGCGGCCCTCGCGGCCGGCCTCACCCACGAGGTGGAACGGCTGCGCCTGGAGTGGACGCCCGCGACCGGGGTGCCGGCCGTGCCGGAGCGGCTCACCTTCGAGGAAGCAACCGACGAGGAGTTCCTCGACGCCTTCCGCCGCGTCGCCGAGGGCAGCCTGGACGCCGAGACCCGTCAGCACCTCGCGGCGCACGGGCCCTCCGCGACGGCCCGCAAGGAACTGGACTTCTACCTCGGGTGCCCCGGCGAGCGCGCCTGGTGGCGCCTCGCGCGCACGCCCGACGGGACCGTCGCCGGGTTCGCGATCCCCTCGGCCACCCCGTACCACCCGAACGTCGGCTATCTGGGCGTGGTCCCCGAACTGCGCGGCCGGGGCTACGTCGACGTACTGCTCGCCGAGATCACCCGCAGCCACGCGGAACGCGGCGCCGAACTGATCACCGCCACCACGGACACGGGCAACGCGCCCATGGCGGCGGCCTTCGAACGCGCCGGTTACCGCAACACCCAGATCCGGATGCTCTTCTCGGCCCCGGCCGGCTGATCCGCCGAGTCCTCCTGGAGTACGTCATGACGCAGACCGCCCCCTTGTCCCCGAGAGACCGCCCGGCGGCGACCCCCGAGCCCGCGAGCCGCCCCTACGCGCGCGGCTACCAGTCCCCCGCCGCGCTGCGCCCCGTCCTGCGCGCGGCCCATCACACGCGCCTCGCCACCACGGCGGCCGTCGCCGTCGCGGACCAGCTCGTGCTGATCGCCGCGATACTGGCGGCTTCCTGGCCGGGCTGGTGGTCGGCGCCCGCACCGGCCGCGGCCGGCGTACTCATGGCTGTGATCGCACTGATCCTCACGGGACGCCAGATACGGGCGCTGGAGTGCCTGGTCCACGAGGCCAGCCACTTCAACTGGAGCCGCCACCACCGCCGGGCCAACGACAGGTGCGCAACGGTCCTGGCGGGCCTGCCCACCGGTATCCGCATCGCCCGCTACCGGGCCGAACACCTGGTGCACCACAGCAGGCTCGGCACCGGCGACGACCCCGACCTGCGGCGCTACGCGGAGCTGGACATCACCGGCCTGGACCGCACGAGCCGGGTGGGCTACGCCCGTTCCCTGCTGGTGCGGATCGCCGCCCACCAACGCGGCTGGTACCGGTCCACCTCCACGGACCTTCCGGCGCTGCTGCTGCCGGTGGGCTGGGCGCTGCTGGTCGTGTCGCTCCCCGCGGCTCTCCTGTGGGGCGCCGCCGCGGCCGCGGTGGCCGCCGGGGTGTGGCTGACCGGGTTCGCGCTCGTCCTGCCCGTGCTGCGGTTCATCGGGGAGTCCAGCGAGCACAGCTACCACGACGCGGACACCGTCTTCGACTCCACCATCACCAACATCGGCCCGCTCCAGCGCCGTCTCATCCATCCGCACAGCGACGGCTACCACACCGTCCACCATCTGTGGCCCGGCGCCCCGCATCACCAACTGCGGCAGTTGCACGACGAGTTGATGACCGCCGACCCGCAGGGCTTCGCCGACCGGCTGCGCACCCGCAGCCGCATCGTGGCCGAGCCCACCCCCCGTACCGGCCCCGGCAGCACGCCGTGGACGTGACCCCCCTGACACCTGCCCTGAACCACCTTCGAGGAATGAGTCCGACATGAGTGAGGTCGCAGTGGAGCAGTTGAAGTTTCTCGCACCGGACGACGTGCGCACCGTCGCCGAGGAGTTCGGCACGCCGGTGTTCGTGTACGACGAGGCCACCGTGCGCGCCTCGTCGAAGACGATGTCCACCCTCCCCAACGCTTTCGGCCTGACGGTGCGCTACTCCCTCAAGGCGTGCCCCGGTCAGGCGATCATCCGGCTCTTCGACCGGGAGGGGTTCTCCTTCGACGCGAGCTCGGTGTGGGAGGCCCGCCGCGCGGTGCTCGCCGGGGTCGAGCCGGGGCGCATCTCGATGACCGCGCAGGAGGCGGTCTTCGACGAGAACCTGCGCGAACTCATCGATCAGGGGCTGCAGTTCGACGCGGGTTCCCTGCACCAGCTGGAGGAGTACGGCCGCGCCTACCCGGGCGGTGCTGTCGCGATCCGCATCAACCCGGGCTTCGGCTCGGGCCTGGTCGGCCGCCTCAACAGCGGTGGCCCGCAGTCGAGTTTCGGCATCTGGCACGAGCAGCTGCCCGAGGTCAAGCAGATCGTCGAGCGGTACGGGCTGCGCCTGGTGCGGCTCCAGTCACACATCGGCTCCGGCCACCACTGGGACATCCTCGTCGACGCGGTGCGCACCATGCTGTCCTTCGCCCGCGACTTCCAGGACGTGCACACCCTGGACCTCGGCGGCGGCTACCGGGTCTCGGCCCTGCAGAGCGACCCGGTCTACGACCACACCGAGTGGGCCCGCGTCGTGGCCGACGAGCTCAAGCAGTTCGCCGAGGAGACCGGCCGCCGGCTGCACACCGAGGTGGAGCCCGGCACCTATCTGACGGCGCTGGCCGGCTCGCTGGTCACCAAGGTCATCGACAAGGCGGACACCGGCGCGGAAGGCAATTCCTTCCTCAAGATCAACAGTGGTCTGACCGAGATCGCCCGCCCGTCCTACTACGGCGTCCAGCACCCGATCGTGTCGGTCCCCGCCGCGGGCGGCGCCGAGCGCGCGGCCGACGACCGCGAGGAGTTCAACGTGGTCGGCCACTGCTGCATCGCCGGTGACGTGCTCACCGCGAAGCAGGAGGAGCTGGCGCCGGTGCCGCTCGGCCGCACGGAGATCGGCGACTACGTCGTCATCGAGCGGGCGGGCAGCTACTGCTCCTCGATGTCGATGAAGAACTTCAACTCCTACCCCGAGGCCGCCGAGGTGCTGCGCCGCGCCGACGGCAGCTTCGACCTGATCCGGTCCCGCCAGAGCATCGAGCAGGTCATCGTCAACGAGCGTATCCCCGAGGGTCTGTGACGTTTCGTCAGAGAAACCAAGCGCCCGGCCGGGGTTTCCCGGCCGGGCGTCTTGCGTGGGGGCTGCTGAGATCCCGGGTGTTCAGGCCGCGCCGCCCGTCAGAGCACGTAGCGGCGGGACACCAGTGTGAGCCCCGAGTTGTTCGCGGACCAGGTCACGTCGGCCGGACGCGGGACGCTCAGCGTGCCCTTAGGCAGCCCCGGGGTCCGGGTGACGGCGCGCAGCGTCAGCGGCTGCGTTCCGCGCAGTGTCAGTTCCACCCGGGTGCCAGGCCCGGTGGGCGGGGCGGCAAGGAGCAGGCCCCAGCGCCAGCCGTCGCTTGCGAAGGGCCGGTTGGTTCCGCCGGGGACGGTCTGTCCGGCCACCTCGGCGCGCGCCACGGCCGCGCCGCCGGCGTCCGCGTACAGGCCGATCTCCGCGGCCCTCGCGTCCGTGGCGCGCACGGACAGGGTGATGTGGCGGACGTCGCCCGTGCGGGTGGTGGAGAGGACCTTCACCTGGGGGGCGGCGACGGTCGCGGCGGGCGCGGACCCGGTGTGCCAGCGCGGTGGCTGGTCGAGGGAGGGGAAGGTGTTCTCCAGGGACGCTGTGGCGCCGCCGACGTAGTGGTCGAGCCAGCCGGAGTCGCCCGCACCGCTGGAGGCCCAGCGGGCGCGGCCGGTGTCGGCATCCAGCGTGTAGAGGAGGCTGACCTGCGCGGGGCGGGACGCGGTGGGCGCGCCGGCGAGCAGGGCCGCGCCGAGCGCGGCCAGCGCGCCCGCTGTGCCGAGGCCGGTGCCGGTGGCGAGCCATCGGCGGCGGGTCGTGGCGGGCACCGCGGGCAGGGCGGTGGCGAGCGCGAGGGCGAGCAGGAGTGCCGGGGCGGCGGCGAAGGCGACCGGCACCGTGTCGAAGAGCAGCGTGCCCACCGGTACCAGCAGGGCGGCGCACGGCACGAGGGGCGCCGTGGCCAGTGCGCCGCGCCACGGCGAGCCGGGGCCGACGCGGGCCGCGGCCGCGAGGCCCGCCGCCCCGGTCAGCGAGGGCCACAGGAACAGGTACGAGGCGCCCGGCAGCCAGAGGGCGCTCAGCAGCGTGCACAGGGTCAGCCATGCGGTGACCGCGGCGCCCGCCTCCAGGGCGCCGACCCGGCGGCGCGTCACCACCGCCCACACCCACAGGGCAGTTGCCGTCAGGAGTGCGGCGGCCAGGTGCAGCGGTCCTGCGGTGTAGGGGCTGCCCAGCGCGAACCCGGTCCACTGCGGTCTGAGCCAGGTCGCGACGGGCCACACCGCGCTGACCGCCGCCGTCGCGCACAGGAGGGCGAGCGGCAGTGTGGCCGCGCTCAGCGCGGCCTTCTTGGCCCGGACGGCTCCGCGCCGGCGCGCGTACCATCCGGCGGCGCCGAGGGCGGCCACGGCGAGGAGCGCGCCGGGCAGCACCAGGCCCGTCGGGTAGCGGACGAGGACCGGCCCCAGGGTGAAGTACGTGGCCCCGCCCGCGTGCGAGGTGCCGCTCAGGTCGGCGCCGCCCAGTCGGCGGGCCGCGGCCAGGACGGTGTCGCCCATGTCCTGGAGGCTCGCCCGGCTGAAGTGGGCGAGGTTGTCCTGCGGGGTGTGGTAGTTCGCGGAGGTGCCGATCACGGCGAAGTTCATTCCGGTCATGCCGGCCTCGCGCAGCACGGTGAAGTCGGTGTCGTTGGGCAGCATCCGGTACACCTCGTCGGACAGCGAGGTGGCCACGGGGACCCGGTCGCCGAGCGCGGGAAGCACGGCGGCGTTCCCGGTTCCCGTCTCGAACATGACCGCCCGTCCCGAGGTGCCCCGTGCCTCCAGGTTGAGGACCACGGTGGAGGCCGCCGGTGCCGTGTCGCGGGCGACGAAGGCGCGGGCTCCCAGCAGGCCGGGCTCCTCGCCGTCGGTGATCAGGAAGGTGACGTCGTTGCGGGGGGCGGGGCCCGTCTTGAGGGCGCGGGCCACCTCCAGTGCGGTGGCGAGGCCGATGCCGTCGTCGGAGGCGCCGTGGCTGTTCTCCGCGGAGTCGTAGTGGGCGACGATCAGCACCCTGCCGCTGGGGTGGGTGCCGTGCACGGTGGCGCTGATGTTCTGTGTCCAGGCGGCGACGGCCGCGCCGTTGCCGGTGTCGCTGCTGGTGCCCGGCTCGATGCGTGCGCCGAGCCCCAACTCGCGCAGGTGGCGGACCACTTCGTCGCGTGCGCGGTCGTGGGCCGCGGTGCCGGTGGCGTGCGGGCCGCGCGCCACGGCCGCCACGTGCGGGTAGGCGCGCGCGGCGGAGAAGGAGCCCGCCGGTGCCGAGGCCGGCGCCGGGGCGGGTGTCAGGCTCGCCCAGAGCACGCCGGCCAGGGCGACGGCCAGGGCGAGCACCGGCACCAGGAGGCGGGTCAGGGCCCGCATCGCGGGTGACGGGCGGCGCGGGCCCGCTGCGGGTGGCCGCGGTTCCTGCGCGGCGGTGAGGTCCGCGGGGGTGGTACGGGTGTCGGCCATCGGTCGGCTGCTTCCTTGTCGTCGGTGTGCTCAGGTCCGTTCCGGTGCCTGGGTCCGTTCGGCCGCCACGGCCTGTCCGGTCCGCTCGGCGGGCGTGTCGTCGCCGGCCGCGTCGAGGGCGGCCGGGGACAGCCGCAGCAGCGCCGTCACGGTGGCCGCGGCGAGCAGGGCGGCCGCGAACAGGAACGGGGCGCGCAGCCCCGCGGCTTCGGCGAGCGCGCCGCCGGCCACGCCGCCGAGCGGAGACACTCCGTTGACGACGAACCGGTAGCCGCCGTTGACCCGGCCGAACAGCTCGCCGGGCACCAGCGACTGCCGCAGCGAGGTGGTCACCACCGTCGCCAGTGAGATGGCGGCGCCGACGAAGGCGAGGGCGCCGGCGGCGAGCAGCGGGAGCGAGGTGAGTCCGGCGATCAGGAACGGCAACGGGCACAGCGCGAAGGCCAGTTGGAGCGTGCGGGCGCGGCCGATGGCGCGGGTGACGAGGGGGGCGAGGAGTACCCCGGCCAGGCCGCCCACGGCGAGGACGGCCAGGAGCAGGCCGTAGGCGCGCTGGCTGATGTGCAGCACGTTCAGGGCGTACAGGACGGCGATGCTCAGGACCGCGACCACGGCGAAGTTGAGCGCGCCGACCAGGACGCACACGGTGCGCACCACTCGGTGGCGCCACAGCCAGCGGATGCCGTCGGCGGTCTCGGACACCACGGCGCGCGCGGTCAGCCTGCCCGCCGCCGTCGGCGCGGGGCGGGCGCCCGGGGGGCGGATGCTGAACACCAGGACGGCGGAGACGGCGAAGGAGAGGGTGTCCACGGCGAACGGCACCGGTTGGCCGAGCGCGAACAGGGCGGTGCCCAGCGGTGCTCCCAGGAACTCGCTGCTCACCAGCTGACCGCCCATCAAGCGGCTGTTGGCCGAGTCCAGGGAGCCGCCGCCGGCCACGTCGGGGACGACGGCCTGCGACAGGTTCTCGGCGAGCGTCGTGATCGAGGTGAGCAGGAACGAGATGACGGCGAGGACGGTGATCCCGGCCCGGTCGGTGAGGATCAGCAGGACCAGCGCACCGGTGACCAGGACCCGGGCGACGTCGCAGATCCACAGGGTGCGCCACCGATCGAGGCGGTCCACCAGGGCGCCGGCGAACGGCCCCACGCAGGTCCACGGCAGCTTTCCCGCCATCGCCACCAGCGCGACCGCGAACGGATCGTGGGTGAGGGTGGCCGCGTAGACGGCGAGGGCGGCGGTGCGGGTGCCGTCGCCGAATCCGGAGGCGGCGGTCGCCGCCCACAGGCGCCCGTACCCGTAGGCGAAGCGCGGCGTGCGCGGCGCCACGGTCAGCCCTCCAGCTTCTGCTGCACCTCGTTGTGCGACATGCTCTGCACCTGCCGCACGAGGGCGGCGACCCGGTCCACGTCGATGCCTGCCTCGGCTCCCTCGGCGCGCATCAGCGTGGCGAGGGTGGCGACGGTGGGCGCCTCGACGAAGAAGTGCAGGGGGAGTTCGAGCCGGAACAGTTCACGGATGCTGGAGACGACGATGGTGGCGAGCACCGAATGGCCGCCGCGTTCGAAGAAGTCGTCGTCGACCGAGACGTCGGTGATCTCCAGGGTCTGCTCCCAGACACCGGCCAGCACGTGCTGCAGGTCGTCCGCGGGCGCCCGGCGTTCCTTCGCCGGGGCCCGGCCAGGGCGGGGCAGCGCGGCCCGGTCGATCTTGCCGTACGGGGTGAGCGGGAAGGCGTCGAGCGCGACGAAGACGTCCGGGACCATCGGCGAGGGCAGCGCCGCGCGCAGATGCGTGCGCAGGGCCGGGGTGTCCGGCGCGCTCTGCCCGGGCGCCGCGGTCACATAGCCGACCAGGCGGGCGCCGCCGTCCGGGGCCGCGGCGGCGAGAACGAGGGCGTCGGCGACCTGGGGGTGGGCGCGCAGCGCGGCCTCCACCTCGGCGGGTTCGACGCGGAAGCCGCGGATCTTGACCTGGTGGTCGGTGCGGCCGAGGAACTCCAGGGTCCCGTCGGGGCGCCAGCGGGCGCGGTCACCGGTGCGGTAGACGCGGGCGCCGGGGACGAAGGGGTGCGGGACGTAGACCTCGGCGGTCTGGGCGGGGCGGCCGAGGTAGCCGCGCGCCACCTGGACGCCGCCCGCGTGGAGTTCGCCGGGAACACCGACGGGCTGCACGCGGCCGGCGCCGTCCAGGACGTAGAGGTCGCCGCCCGGCACGGGCCGTCCGATGGGCACGGGGGACGCGGCGGGCGCGGTGACGGTGTGCTCGGCGATGTTGATGGTGGTCTCGGTCGGCCCGTAGGAGTTCACCAGGCGGATGTGCGGTACCTGGAGGAGGAGTTGGTCTGCGAGGTCGGCCGGCAGCTCCTCGCCGGCGCTGATCACCAGCCTGAGGGCGGCGCCGGCGCGGGGCAGCCCGCCGAGGCCGATGGCGGGGCGCAGCGCCGAGGGCACGAAGAAGCAGGTGGTGACGGAGTGCCGGGCGAGCACGGAGTACAGGTAGTCGACGTCGGTGCCCAGGCCCGGGGCGGCGAGCACCGTGCGGCCGCCCGAACGGAGCGCGACCAGGAGTTCCCACATCGAGGTGTCGGCGCTGAGCGGGGTCTTGTGCAGCACGCGCTCGTCGGGGCCAAGGCCGAGGTCCGCGCACATGCCGGCCAGCCGGTTGGCCAGTCCCGCACGGGTGATGAGCACGCCCTTGGGGGCGCCGGTGGAGCCGGAGGTGTAGAGGACGTACGCGCCGCTGCCGGGCAGTTCCGGCACGTCGGGCCCGGCCGCCGGGTAGTGCGCCGTGAGGGCGGGCAGGTCCTCCACGGTGAGTACGGGCGTGCCCTCGGGCAGCCGGGCCGCGAGCCGGGTGTCGGTGAGGATCAGGCACGGCGTGGCGTCGGCGACGACCTGGGCCAGGCGCCCCGCGGGGTGCTCGCTCTCCAGCGGTACGAGGACGGCTCCCGCCTTGAGCACGGCGAGGACGCAGACCATCAGGTCGAGGCCGCGCGGCAGCAGGAGCGCAACGCGGTCCTCGGGGCCCACGCCCCGGGCCCCCAGCAGATGGGCCAGCCGGCCGGCCCGCTCGTCCAGTTCCCGGTAGGTGAGACGGTGCTCGGTGGCGGGGGGCGGGACGTCGGCGACGACCGCGGTGGCGTCGGGGGTGGCGGTCGCGTGGGCGTGGAAGGCGTCGAGGAGGCCGTCGCCGCCCGGGGCGGGCGCCTCGCGGCCCGACCAGTGCAGGGCCAGCGTGGTGTGCTCCACCTCGGTCAGGACCGGCAGGTCACGTACGGCCGTGTCGCCGTCGGCGGCGATCGCGGCGGTGAGGACCTGGCGGACGGCGCGGGCGATGCGTTCGGCGGTGTCCTGGTCGAACAGGTCGAAGGAGTACGACAGCCAGCCGGTCAGGCCGCCGCCGTGCTCGGCGGGCGAGAACTCGAGAGACAGGTCGATGTCGGACCCGGTCTTGGGCAGGTTGAGCGTCTCGGCGCGCACGCCGTCCAGTTCCAGTTGGCGCAGGGGGACGTTGCGCAGCGCGAACAGGGCGCGCACCAGGGCCGAGCGGCCGCTGGTGCGTTCGCCGCCGACCTCGCGCACGATCCGCGGGAAGGGCACGTCCTGGTGGGCGAAGCCGTCGAGACTGCTGTCGCGGGTGGCGCGCAGCAGCTCCCGGAAGGAAGCGGCGTCGTCGACGCGCACGCGCAGCGGGAGGGTGTTGACGAAGAAGCCGATGAGCGGCTCCGATTCGGGCCGGGTGCGTCCGGCGACGGCGGTTCCGATGACCAGGTCCCGCGCGGCCGACCAGCGGTGCAGCACCACGGCGTACGCGGCGAGCAGCACCATGAACGGGGTCGCCTTCTCGGTGCGGCCGAGCCGGTCGGCCCGCTCGACGAGCTGGGCGTCCAGGTCGATGCGGACGGCGGCGCCGGAGAACGTCGGCCTGGCCGGGCGGGGCCGGTCGCCCGCGAGTTCCAGGGGGAGCACCCCGTCGAGCTGTTCGCGCCAGTGGGCGATCTGCCGTGCGGCCTCGTCACCGGCCAGCCACGTGTGGTGGGCGGCCGCGAAGTCGGGGTACTGCACGGCGAGTTCGGGCAGGTTCGCGGGGCGCCCGGCGAGCTGGGCGGCGTACCCCTCGGTGAGTTCGTCGACGAGGACGCCGAGCGACCAGCCGTCCACGACGATGTGGTGGACGCACAGGGTCAGCAGCCAGGAGCGCCCGTCGGGGGCCTCGGGGTCGTCGGTGAGCTGCCACAGCTCGGCGCGCAACAGCGGCGCGGCGGACAGGTCGAAGGGGCGCCGGGCGATCCCGTCCAGGAGTGCGGGCACCTCGTCGGCGCGGGCCCGGCCGCGCCCGAGCACGACGCGCACCTCGTCGGGGGTGCCGACGACCTGCACCACGCCGTGTTCGGGGTCGGTCGCGAAGCGGGTGCGCAGCGCCTCGTGGCGGGCGACGACCGCGGCGAGGGCACGCTCCAGCGCTCGGGTGTCCAGGTCGCCGCGCAGCCGCACCGCGATCGGCAGCAGGTAGTTCACCGCGGACGGGTCGAGCTGGTACTGGTAGTAGAGCTGCTGCTGGCCGGGGGACGCCACGTAGCGCTGGGCCTGACCGGTGCGCGGCAGAGCCGTGACCGAGATGCCGGAGCCGGCCCTGCCGCGGGCCAGGTGCCGGGCGAGCAGGGCGCGCCGCTCGGGGCTGAGTTCTGCCACGGCGCGCTGCAGGGCGGAGGGGTCCGCGGGCAGGGTCTCGGTCATCGCAGTTCCTCCGCGTCGGCCGCGACGGGGTCGAAGTCGACGATCAGTACGTCGCGGTGGCTGGGGCGGGCCGGGTCGACGGGGGCCAGGGGTGTCACGTCGTGCAGCAGCTTGCGGTCGTCGACCAGGAGCTGGTCGCCGGGTTCGTCGAGGGTGACCGCGAACAGCTGGTTGCCGTCGTCGTCGTAGAGGGAGCTCTCGCCGCCGGTGATGTTGGTGCGGTCGACCAGGAGCGAGGTGACGTAGGCCCCGCCGTCACGGTGGCGGCCCTGGGGGGCGGGCCTGCCCGTCTGGTCGGGGCTGGTCACGATCCGGAACGGGTGCAGCTTGACGTCCCAGTGCCGGGCCCCTTCGGCCCGGGAGAACACGTCGCCGAGCAGGCGCACGACGGCCTCCGTCAGCGGGTCGGCGAGGAACGCCTCGGTGAGCGGGTCGAAGCTGCGCCGCACGCCGCCGTTGAGCGGGTTGACGGCGGTGTCCTGGAAATAGGGGGCGTGGGGCTGCGCGGTCAGCTCGCCGGTCCGGGCGTCGAAGCGGAAGTGCCCGTAGCGCCGGTAGCGGTAGGTGCCCCCGTCCTTCATGAAGGTGTCGAGGGTGAGGTCGTCCCAGTGGCGGGCGAAGCGTGCCCAGTCCTGCGGACCGGTGCCGGTGAGCCGGCGCACCTCGGGTGCGGTCAGCAGATGGCCGCCCCATCCCGACAGGCCTGTGACGGCGGCGGTCACCGTCCGCGTCTGCGCGGCGGCCGTGGTGGTCTCGGACACGAGGTCGAGTCCCCTTTCGGTGGGCGGCCGGGGACAGGGCCCCGGCGGCGGTGCGGACGGATCGCATCGGCACGCGTCGCCCAGGTGAGGCCCCGCGAGCGGTCTTTGGATGCAACAGGCCCGCAGGCGGGTGCGGCAGTCAGGACATTGCCTGACTGCCGCGCGCGTCCGGGCCGGCCGACCATCCGGGTAAGGGCTGCCCGGGCAGTCGGACAGGGAGGGTGACGTTGACGGCCGACGATTCGCTGACGGTGGTGACCTCGTTCGCCCAGCAGAGCCTGTGGCTGCAGCATCAGGTGGACCCCGACCGTGCCGCGTACAACATCACCGCGGCGGTGCGGCTGCGCGGGCCGCTGGACGGCGCGGCGCTGGAGCGGGCGCTGAACGCGGTGGTGGCGCGGCACGAGGTGCTGCGCACGGTCTTCGCCCTGGACGGCGAGGACCCGGTGCAGGTGATCGGGCCGGAGCGGAAACTGCGGGTCCCGGTGCACGGCGCCGGGCCCGACGACTTCCGGTCGTACGCCGACAAGGTGCTGTTCGCGCCCTTCGACCTGCGCGGCGGGCCGCTGCTGCGCCTGGAGCTGCTGCGGCTGGGCCCGGAGCACCACATAGCGCTCCTGGCGCTGCACCACATCGTCACCGACGGGGCGTCCTCGGCGATCCTGCTGCAGGAGCTGTCCCACGCGTACGCCGCCGAACTGGCCGGGGTGGAGCCCCTGTGGGAAGAACTGCCCGTCCAGTACGCCGACTTCGCGGTGTGGCAGCGTGACGCGCTCAGCGGCGCCGCCCTCGATGATCTGACCGGGCACTGGACGCGGACCCTGGCGGGCGCCGAGCCGCTCGCGCTGCCCGCCGACCGGGAGCGGCCCGCCGACGACTGCGGGCACGCCGCCGTGCACCACTTCACCCTGCCCGCCGCGCTCACGGCACGCCTGGAGGAGCTTGCCCGCGCCGAGCGGGCCACGCTGTTCATGGTGCTGCTCGCCGGTCTCGACGCGCTGCTCGCACGCTACTGCGGGCAGGAGGACATCACGGTCGTCTCCCCCATGGCCGGCCGCGGCCGCCCCGAACTGGAGGGGCTGATCGGCTACTTCGTCAATCCGCTGCTGCTGCGCACCCAGGTGTCCGGCACCGCGGGCTTCGCCGCGCTGGTGGGCCGGACCCGCAACACCTGCCTGGACGCCTTCGACCACGAGGAGCTGCCCTTCGAGCAGGCCGTCGAGGTGCTGCGCGGGCACGGCGGTCCCGGCGCCGAGGGCCTGCGTTCGCAGGTGATGCTGGTGCTGCAGAACACGCGGCCGAGCCGCTGGCACAGCGCCGGCATCGACTTCGAACTGATTCCCGCCGACACGTCGGCCGCCAAGTCGGACCTGGTGCTCGAGGTACGCCCCGACGCGGACGGCGGCTGCACGGCCGCCCTCGAGTACCGCACCGGCCTCTACGACGCCGCGACCGCCGACCGCGTCGCCCGCCACTTCGCCGCCGTCCTGGAGGCGGCCTGCGAGCGGCCCGACGAGCCCCTGTCGCAGCTGCTGGCCACCGTCGTCCCCGACGGGGAGATCCCCACGGTGCGCGGCGGCGCCGTGCACGGCGAAGCTCCCGCCGCGACCGAGTACGTCGCGCCCCGCACCCCGCTCGAGGAGGAGGTCGCCGGGATCTGGTCGGCGCTCCTCGGCACGGAACGCGTCGGCGTGCACGACAACTTCTTCGACCTGGGCGGCCAGTCACTGCTCGCGGTGCGGCTCGCGGCCAGGCTGCGGGACGAGTTCGGCGTCGAGATGACGGTGCGCGACCTGTACGCCGACTTCACGCTCGAGGCGGTCGCCTGGGCCGTACTGCAGCGGATGACGGCCGACGAGGAACAGGCGCCCGCCTGAGCGATCACCGTCCGATCCACACCACCCAGCGGACCCACGGATTTTGGAGAGACATGTTGAGTGCGGCGGTTCTGTGCTTCGCGCCCGCCGGTGCGGGAGCGAGCTTCTTCCACCCGTGGCTGGGGCAGCGCGAGGGCCTTACGGTGCTCCCGGTCGAACTGCCGGGCCGGGAGAAGCGGTTCGCCGAGCCGGAGTGCACCGAGCTCGGCGCCCTGATGGACGCGGTCCTGCCCGCCCTGCGGTCCGCGACGGCCGGGTTCGGCAAGGTCGCCGTCCTCGGACACAGCTTCGGCGCGCTGCTCGCCTACGAGGCGACGCGCGCGCTCGCCGCGGAGCGGGGCGGGCTGACGCTGGTGGCCTCCGGCGCGACATGGCCGGGCACACTGCGCCGCGGGCGGATCACCGGCCTGCCCGACGACGAGTTCATCGCCGGTATCCACACGATCGCCGGATACCGACACCCGGCCCTGGACGAGCCGGAGTTGCGCGATCTGGTGCTGCCGCCGCTGCGCACCGACGTGGCGATGCACGAGAACTACACGTACGTCGAGCGTGAGCCCCTCGACGTGCCGGTCCTCGCCGTACGCGGCGACGCCGACCGGCTGGTGTCGGCCCACGACCTCACGAAGTGGGAGCGGGTCACCACCGGCACGGTGACCGTCGCGGAGCTCACCGGTGCCCATATGTATCTGGTGGAGGAGTGGCCCGCGCTGCTCGACCTGCTCGCCGGGCAGCTCCTCGGCGCCGGGACGCCGTCATGAGCGGACGGCTCACGGGCCGGACCGCGATCGTCACCGGTGCCGGGCGGGGCGTCGGGCGGGCCTGCGCCACGGCGTTCGCCGCGCAGGGCGCCGACCTGGTCCTGGTCGACATCGCCGCCGGCCTGCCGCACGTCCCCTACCCCGCGGCCACCCCGAGCCAGCTCGACCACACCGCCCGCCTGTGCCGCGAGCAGGGGGCCGCCGTGCTCACCGCACGCGCCGACGTGCGGGACGCGGCGGCCTGCGAGCGGGTGGTGGCCGATGCCGTGGACCGCTTCGGTTCGCTGGACGTGCTGGTCAACAACGCGGGGATCGCGGGTCCTGCGGGCCGGATCGTGCACGAGGTCACCGAGGACGAGTGGGCGGTGATGATCGACGTCAACCTCAACGGCGCCTGGCGGATGCTGAAGGCCGCGGGGGCGTCGATGGTGGCGGCCCGCTCCGGCTCCATCGTCAACATCGCCTCCACCGCCGGTCTGGTGGGGTACCGCAACTTCGCCGGCTACGTGGCGTCCAAGCACGGCCTGGTCGGCCTGACGAAGGCCGCCGCCCTCGACTACGCGCCGTACCGGGTACGGGTGAACGCGGTCTGCCCCGGCTCGGTGCGCGACGGCGAGGAGTGGGAGGGCCGGATGCTGGTGGAGATCGGCCGCAGCATCGGGATCGAACCGGCCGACCACGAAGCCGAGTTCATCACGCAGATGCCCATGAACACGCTGGTGGAGGCGGACGACGTGGCGGGGGCCGCCCTGTGGCTCGCCTCCGAGGAGTCCCGTCACTCCACCGGCGGTGTGATCACCGTCGACGCCGGCTACAGCGCCCGTTGACCCGGATCGGTCAGGAGACGCCCGTGTCGTCCAACTCCCCTTCGGTCGCCGCCCGGCACGCCGCCGTGTACGCGGTCGCGCCCGGATACTCGGCCGACGACTGCCGCGCCGCGCTCGCCGGCGCCCCGTGGCCCGGCCCCGGCAGACTGCGCCTGTGGGCCGAGCCGGTGCCCGCCCCCTCGGACAGCCCCGCTGCCCTGCGCCGCCGCACCCGCGAGCTGCACGGCCGTCACGGCGGCGACGGTGTCCGGCTCACCCTGCTCGAATACGCCGACGGAGTACGGGATCTGGTGGCCGTGACCGGCCCCGGCGACGACGGCCCCGACCTCCTGGACCGCGCCGCGCTGGCCGCTCTCGGCCCGGCGCGACCCCTGACCGGCTCCGGATCCCCTTCGGATCCCGGGTGCCGGGAGGTGCCGGTCCCGGGGCTCGGCGCGGGCGGGGTCACGGCCGCGGCCGCGGACCTGGCGGCGGCGCTGCTCCTGATCGCCGCCAGGACGCGGGCGCAGGACGGGCCGGTCCTGGACGTCACCGTCCACACCACCGACGGGGTGCGCCGCGTCTCGCTCGGCGGGGACGCGTTGGACGAGGACCAGCCGGTGGCCGCCTACCGGGCCTGGGTGCGTGAGCAAGTGCAGCGGCCGGGTGCCCGGGCCGACGGCGGCGGGCCGCGGCTCGCACTCGATGTGGACCTGCGGCCGCGGGCGGTGTCCGCGGTGCGGCGGCTCCCCGCGCTGGACGCCCGCCACCCGGTCACCGTGCGGGTCACCGCCTCCGACGCGGACGGCACCCCGCAGGTGCACTGCTGGACCCTGCCCTCGGCGCCCGCGGACCAGCTTCCGACAGACTTCGAGCAGCAACTGACCGTGGTGACACACCAGTTGATGTGCGGGGACCAGGATCTCCCGCTGGCCGACGTCGCGTTGCACGGGCCGGCCGAGCGAGAGCGCATCCTGGATCTCGGCCGCACCCCGCGGGCCGCGGACAGCGGGCCGCGGCGCATCGACCGGCTGGTCCGGGACCGCGCCGGGCAGAGCCCGGACGCCGTCGCCCTGAGAGACCCGCAGGGCGAGCACACCTGGACGTACGCCGAACTCGTCGACAGGAGCGACCGGTTCGCGGCCGCTCTGCGAGGGCTCGGCGTGCGCCCGGGCGACCGCGTCGGGGTGTGCCTGGACCGTTCGGCACAGCTGGTGTCGGTGCTCCTCGCGGTGATGACGGCGGGCGCCGCCTACGTACCGCTGGACCCCACCTATCCGGCCGACCGCCTGGCCTACACCGCCGACGACGCGGGCCTGTCCCTGGTGGTGGTCGAGGACGGCGGCAGGGACGCCTTCGCCGGCCACGCCACCGTGACCCTGCCGCGCCTGCGGGAACTCGCCGCCGGACAGGGAGCGTGGGAGGAGGAGCCCGGCACGGTGGGGCCGGACGATGCGGCGTACATCATCTACACGTCGGGCTCCACCGGGCGCCCCAAGGGCGTCGTCGTGCCGCACCGCAACGTGGGGCGCCTCCTGGACGCCACGGCCGACGACTTCCGCCTGGGCCCGCAGGACGTGTGGACGTGGTTCCACTCGGCGGCGTTCGACTTCTCGGTCTGGGAGATCTGGGGCTGTCTGGGTACCGGCGGGCGCCTGGTCGTCGTGCCGTACTGGACGTGCCGCTCCCCCGAGGACTTCCGCGCGCTGCTCCTCGACGAACGGGTGACGGTGCTCAACCAGACCCCGTCGGCCTTCTCCCGGCTGCTGTCCCTGGAGCGCACGGCGCCGACGCCGCTCGCCCTGCGGCTCGTCGTCTTCGGCGGGGAGCCGCTCGACGCCCGCGCCCTGCTCCCGTGGTTCGACAGGCATCCGGAGTCCGCGTGCCGGATGGTGAACATGTTCGGCATCACGGAGACCACCGTGCACGTGACGGCCCAGACCGTCACGCGCGCCGACGCCCTCGCCTCCTCGCAGTCGGTGGGCCGCGCGCTGCCCGGCTGGAGCGTGCGGGTCCTCGACGCACGCGGCAGGCTGGTGCAGCCCGGCTGCGTGGGCGAGATAGCGGTCGGCGGGGACGGACTCGCCCTGGAGTACCTGGGACGGCCCGAGCTGACCGCGGAGCGGTTCGTACCCGACCCGGACGGCGAAGGCCGCCTCTACCTCAGCGGCGACAAGGGCCGGCAGCTGCCCGACGGCCGCCTGGAGCATCTGGGCCGCCTCGACAGCCAGGTCAAGCTGCGCGGTCACCGCATCGAACTCGACGAGATCCGCTCGGTGCTGCTCAACCACCCCTCGGTGCGTGCCGCGGCGGTCGTCCTGACCCGCCCCACGGACGCGAACGGCGAGGACGCCACCCTCGACGCGTACGCCGTACTGGACGGGGCCGACGCCCGCGAGGTCCGCCGGCACGCCGCCCGGCTGCTGCCCGAGTACATGGTGCCCGCCACTGTCACCCCGCTCGCCGAGCTGCCGCTCACCGTGAACGGGAAGGTGGACGTGGCCGCGCTGCCCGCGCCCCGGGCCGCCGGCGGTGAACTCCCCCGTGTGGCGGACGAGTCCGCACAGGGCACGCTGGCCGCCGTGCTCGCCGCCTGGCACACCGCGTTCGGCGAACAGGTCGCGGCCGGCGACGACTTCTTCGAGCTGGGCGGCAACTCGCTGCGCGCACTGCGCGTCGTGCACCTGCTGCGGGACGCGGGCGTCCGTGTCGACGTGCGCGACGTGTACCGGCTGCGCACCCCGTCGGCGCTGGCCGAGGCCGCCTCCACGGCGCCCGCCGAGGCGGCGAGGACGGCCTGAGCGGGCCGTGTAAGGGCTTTGCCCGACTGTCCCGGACGCCACCGGCGGCGGGATGTTCGAGACCTGACACCGATTCGAGGAGTGTTCATGAGCAAGGTCGCGGTCCTCACCAATGACCTTCAGTACGACCTGGTGAACAAGAACCAGGAGCGCATCGACGCCGTGGCGGAGGCCACCCCCAGCTTCTCGGGCTTCCTCAAGGACATGCGCAAGCGCGGCCACCACGTGCTGCACCTGCAGCTGATCAACAAGGCGGACGACCCGGTCGCCGAGCGGTACGAGGGCGGCCGGCTGCCCGCGCAGAAGGGCACCCAGGGCGCCGAGATCCTGCCCGTCTTCCTGGACGACACCGACATCCTCGTCGAGAAGAACAAGGACAGCGGCTTCTACGAGACGGACCTGCACGAGCGGCTGCAGGCCCTCGGCGTCGAGACCGTCATCGTGACCGGCATGCAGGGCCAGATCTGCGTGCAGACCACGGCCGCCGACGCGTTCTTCCGCGGCTACAACGTCTGGGTCCCCAGCGACTGCGTCGTCTCGGCCCAGGAGCACGACAAGGTGCGCGCCCTGGACTGGCTGGACGGCTACTGCGCGACCGTGGCGCCGTCCGAGGAGATCGTCCGCGTCCTCGACGCCGACGGCGACCTGCCGCGCAAGGTGTTCCGCACCCCCTGAGCCCTCGGTCCGCGAATCCGCGACCGGCCTCGCCGGCGGGCGGCGCCCCTCCCCGCGCCGCCCCCCGCCTCCCCCGTCATCAGCCCGCCTCACCCCGCTTCAGCCGCCCCCTCATCCGCGTACGTCTTCGACCCCACCGGGAGTCACGTTGCCGACGGCCACGACGTCCTTTCTGGACCAGAAAATCGTCCTTGACCACGGGACCGGGGCCCGGCTCAGCCGGGAACTCGTCGAGTTCGTCGTGGAGGTGCTCGGGGACGTCTACCTCGGCGAGATGGAGGACAGCGCCATTCTCCCGCCGCTGGACGGCGCTCTCGCCATGACCACCGACTCCTTCGTGGTGGACCCGCCGTTCTTCGGCAACGGCGACATCGGCAAGATCGCGGTGTGCGGCACCGTCAACGACCTCGCGGTGGCCGGCGCCGAGCCCCGTTACCTCACCCTGGCGATGATCCTGGAGAGCGGGTTCCCGCTCTCCGGGCTGCACCGCGCCCTGGAGTCCGTCCGGGACACCGCGCGCGAGGCGGGCATCAAGATCGTCGCCGGTGACACCAAGGTCGTCGGGGAGGGCGAGGCCGACGGCATCTTCCTCAACACCACCGGCGTCGGTGTCTTCACCTCCCCGCCCAAGCGCATGAAGGACGTGGCCGTAGGCGACAAGATCCTGCTCAGCGGCCCCATCGGCGACCACACCATCCACCTCCTCTCGGTGCGCGAGGGCCTCGGCTTCGAAAAGAACGTGCTCAGCGACTGCGCCCCGCTGAACAACATGATCGACACGGTCCGCGGCGCGGTGCCCGAGTCTGCGGTGCGCTCCATGCGCGACGTGACGCGCGGCGGCCTCAACGCGGTGCTGCACGAGTACGCCTCGGCCCTCGGCCACGCCGTACGGGTCGAGGAGGAGGCGCTGCCGATCAGCTTCGAGACGGCGATGGCCGCGGACATGCTCGGCATCAACCCGGTCAACTGCGCCAACGAGGGCTGTCTGGCGCTGTTCGTGGCGCCCGAGCACGCGGACGACGTCCTGCGCGTGCTGCGCGGCCACCCCTACGGCAAGGACGCCGTCATCGTCGGCGAGGTCACCGAACGCCCGGAGCCGGTCGTGGAGATGGCCGGCAAGGACGGCCGGATCCAGGAGATCGAGGAACTGCAGGGCGCCGAGCTTCCCCGGCTGTGCTGATCCGAGGTTCCGAGGAGGAGTCATGGCAGAGACCGAGCAGTGGCTGATCCGGGTGACCGGGGTGGTGCAGGGCGTGGGCTACCGGCCCTTCGTGCACACCCTGGCCACCGGCCTGGGCCTGAGCGGCTGGGTCCTCAACGACACGCTGGGCGTGCAGACCGAGGTGTGCGGCGAGGCCGGCGAACTCGCGCAATTCGCGGGGGCGCTCAAGGACCGCGCCCCCCTGCTCGCCCGCGTCGAAGAGGTGCGCGTGGAGTCGCGGACGCCCCGGGCGGACGGTGACCTGCCGACAGGCTTCGAGATCCGGGAGAGCCGGCGCACCGGGCGGGCGAACACCATCGTCGCCCCGGACTCGCACGTGTGCGACGACTGTCTGCGCGAGGTTCTCGACCCCGCCGACCGCCGGTTCCGCTACCCGTTCACCAACTGCACCCACTGCGGGCCCCGTTACTCCCTGATCAAGGGCCTGCCCTACGACCGTGAGAAGACCACGATGGCCGTCTTCGCGATGTGCGAGGACTGCCGCGCCGAGTACGTGAACCCCGCGGACCGCCGCTACCACGCGCAGCCCACCGCCTGCCCGCGGTGCGGCCCGAAGGTGACCCTGTCCACGCCCGACGGAGTGGTGGCCGAGGCCGAAGAGGCGCTGACGCGCACCGTCCGGGCGCTCGCCGACGGCCGGATCGTCGCCGTCAAGAGCGTCGGCGGGTTCCACCTCGCGGTGAACGCGCGTGACGCGGCGGCCGTGGCCCGGCTGCGGCGCCGCAAGAAGCGGGACTCCAAGCCGTTCGCGGTGATGGCCGCGGGCCTCGCCGAGACGGCAGAGATCGCCCACGTCACGGACGCCGAGCGGGAGTTGCTGCGTTCCCCGGCCCGCCCCATCGTGCTGCTGCGCAAGCTGCCGGGCGCACTGCCCGAGGAGGTCGCCCCGCGCAACCCGAACCTCGGTGTGATGCTGCCGTCGGCTCCGCTGCATCAACTGCTTCTCGACCGGCCGGAGTCGGACGTCCTCGTGATGACCAGCGGGAACATCTCCGGCCGGCCGATCGCGTACCGTAACGAGGACGCGCTGGCCGAGCTGTTCGAGGTCGCCGACCTGATCCTGCACCACGACCGGGACATCCACGTCCGCGTGGACGACTCGGTGGTCCGCAGCTCCGTGCACCCGGCCCTGGACGAGCCGGTCATCACGTTCCTGCGGCGCTCGCGCGGCTACGCCCCCTACCCGGTGAAGGTCGACGACATCGCCGGACCGGTCATCGCGTACGGCGCGGAACTCAAGACCACGGTCGCGCTCGGCGACGGCAACGAGGTCTACGTCAGCCAGCACATCGGCGACCTGAAGAACGACGAGACCTACGCCTCCCACCGCGAGGCCGCGGCCCACCTCGCCGAACTGTACGAGCTGAAGCCCCGTCACGCCGCCTGCGACCTGCACCCCGCCTTCAGGGCCCGGGTGCTGGCCGGCACCGACCGGCCCGACGATGTCGTCGAGGTCCAGCACCACCATGCCCACATGGCGTCCTGCATGGCCGAGAACCGGCTCAGCGGGCCCACCATCGGCGTCGTCTTCGACGGCGCCGGCTACGGCGAGGACGGCACCATCTGGGGCGGCGAGTTCCTCGTCGGCGACTTCGCCTCGGTGCGCCGGGCGGCCCATCTGCGGCCGTTCCCGCTGCTCGGCGGCGACAAGGCGGTGGCCGAGCCGGTGCGCACCGGATACGCGCTCGCGCTGCAGGCACTCGGCTCTCCCGAGCGGGCCGTCGCCGCGTTCCCCGCGCTGGACATCCTCGACGACCGCAAGCGCACCGTGTTCGCGACCATGGCCGAACGCGGCATCCAGGCCCCGCCGGTGTCCAGCATGGGACGGCTCTTCGACGCGGTGGCCGCCCTGCTCGGCGTGTGCGCCTACGCCGAGTACGAGGCACACGGCCCGATCGAACTGGAGGGGCTGCTGGGCCGCGACCTCGCCCTGACCGCGCCCTATGCCTTCGGACTCCAGCGGGAGGGCGACACCGAGCTCGTCGACCCGAGGCCGCTCGTGCGGGCGATCGCCGCGGACCTGGCACGCGGCACCGGCGTCACCGACATCAGCCGGCGCTTCCACTCCACGGTGGTCGACATGGTCGTCAAGCGGTGCGGCGCGCTGCGCGAACGCACCGGCATCCGCCAGGTGGTGCTTTCCGGCGGCGTCTTCCTCAACGAGTTCCTCCAGGTCAACTGCCTCGTGGAGCTGCGCAGGGCGGGCTTCGACGCCCACGCGCACCGCCTGGTGCCCACCAACGACGGCGGTATCGCGCTCGGCCAGGTGATGGTCGCGAACGCACGCCTGCGTGACAGCCCGGACAGCCCAACCGGCACAGACAGCCCGGCCACCCCGAACCCCGGCACGAACGAATGCCGCTGACCCGCTCCACCGACGACGGAGGCACAGCCCGATGCGGACCGCAGATCTGACGCTGGACACCGTCGTGCGCCTGCTGAGTGAGAACGAGGCGAGCGCACGGCAGACCCTGAGCATGGTGCCGTCGGAGACCTCCATGTCGGGGCTGGCCAAGTTGCCCATGCTCCTCGACCCGTACCACCGCTACTTCTTCAACGAGGGCGACGACCCCGACCGCTGGCACTTCCGTGGCGCGCAGCGGCTGCGCGACCTGGAGATGGAGCTGACCGTCCCGCTCCTGCAGGAGCTGGGCCGGGCCTCGTACGCCTCGGTGCGGCCGCTGAGCGGTCTCAACGGGATGACGCTGGTGCTCGGCGCGCTGGGCGGCGAACCGGGTTCCACGGTCGTCACCGTCTCCCCGGAGCAGGGAGGCCACTACGCGACGCCGCAGGTGGCCGGCCGGCTCGGCCTCCATGTGGAGTTCCTGCGCGGCCCCGACCCGCACTCCCTCGACCTCGAGCACGCGGCCGGGCTCCTCGCCCGGGTGCGTCCCTCGCTGGTGTACGTGGACCAGTCGCACTGCCTGTTCCCCGTCGATGTGAAGTCCTTGGTGGAGACGGTGCGAAAGGCCTCGCCCGGCACGCTGGTGCACGTGGACGCGAGTCACTGGCTCGGCCTGGTGCTCGGGGACGCGTTCCCCAACCCGCTGGACCAGGGCGCGGACAGCTGGGGCGGCTCCACCCACAAGACGTTCCCCGGCCCGCAGAAGGCGGTCGTGCTGACGCGGGACCCACAGGTGGAGCAGCTGATCCGCGACGCCCAGGACTTCCTCATCAGCAACCACCACTTCGCCGCGACCATCGCGCTGGGCATATCGCTGCTCGAGTTCCGCGAGTTCGGCCCCGCCTACACCCGGGCGGTCCTGGAGCACACCGGCCGCTTCGGCAGGCTCCTGACCGAGCGGGGCCTGACCGTGGTCGCCGCCGACCGCGGCTACTCCGCGGGGCACCAGCTGTGGCTCGACACGGAGGCCGACGGCATCGCGCCGAAGGACGCGGCCGCCCGGCTCTCCGCCGCCAGCCTCAAGGTCAACTTCATGGCCGGGCTGCCCGGCTTCACCGGGCAGGGCGTGCGCATCGGCCTCAACGAGGCCACGTACCAAGGGCTTTCGGGCGACGACATCGACGAGCTCGCCGACATCTTCGTGGCCGCCGTGCGCGACACCGAGCCGGCCGCCCTGCTCGCCGAGCGCACGGCCGCGCTGCGCACCCGGACCCCGTTCGGCGCTTGTGCGGCCGACGGCAGTCCGCTCCTCGCCACCGCTGTGGACCTGTGCGAGGGCGCCCTGCGGCGCACCGGCGCGGCCGCCGGGCGTCCCCTGACGAAGGCGTCCCGGTGAGCCGGCCCGTCATCGGCATCGCCTCGTACCGCGACCGCGCGCGCTGGAACATCTGGGACACGGACGCGACGGTGCTCCAGCAGGGGTACGTCGACGGGGTGCGCCGGGCGGGCGGCCGAGCCGTCGTGCTGCCGCCCGACGACACCGACGCGGACGTGGTGGCCCGTCTCGACGGGCTCCTGCTGCCCGGCGGCGCCGACGTCGACCCCGCGCTCTACGGTGCCGCCCGCCATCCGCGCACGGACACTCCGTCGGCCGACCGGGACGCCGGGGAGCTGCTGCTGCTCGAGGCGGCGCTCGCCGCGGGACTGCCCGTCCTCGGGGTGTGCCGCGGGCTCCAGCTGCTCGCCCTCGCCTACGGCGGCACCCTGCACCAGCATCTGCCCGATCTGGTCGGGCACAGCGGCCACTGCCCGGCCGAGGGTGTCTTCGGCCGGCACCCCGTGCACCTGGTGCCCGGCAGCCGGGCCGCCGCGCTGTACGGGGAGCTGGCCGAGGTCAACTCGCACCACCATCAGGCCGTGCTCGATCCGGGCGCACTGCACGTGAGCGGACGTGGCGAGGACGGCGTGGTGGAGGCGGCCGAGGACCCGTCCAGGCCGTTCGTCCTCGGCGTCCAGTGGCACCCCGAAGTCTCCGGCGACCGGCAGCTGTTCGCGGCGTTCGTCGCGGCCTGCACCACCCGGTCGCCGCGCACAGCGGCCTCCGTCTGACCGCGCCGGCGCCGTGCCGCCGGTGCGGCGGCGCGTGCCATCGCCTGACCGGGCCCCGTACACCTCACCGTAGGACTTTGCCAGGAGGGCAACCGTGCACACTCACGTCCGTCCCGTCGGCGGCACACTGGTCGACATCCTGCGCGACCGGGCGGACGCCACTCCGCACCGCACCGCCCTGGAATTCATCCGCGACGACGGCAGCGAACACGCCGTCGGCTA
This sequence comes from Streptomyces sp. NPDC055400, assembly GCF_053644375.1. Lineage (NCBI taxonomy): Bacteria > Bacillati > Actinomycetota > Actinomycetes > Kitasatosporales > Streptomycetaceae > Streptomyces > Streptomyces sp. NPDC055400. The sequence goes on from NZ_JBSHLM010000011.1 coordinate 174,757, forward strand.
CGCGGCGCTGGACCGCCGGGTGCGCGCGGTCGCCGCCGCCCTCACCGAGCGCGGCCTGCGTGGCGAGCGCGTCCTGCTGCTGTTCCCGCCGGGCGAGAACTATGTGACGGCCTTCCTCGGCTGTCTGTACGCGGGCGCTGTCGCCGTGCCCGTGTACGTGCCGACCGGCAAGCGCGGCCTGTCGGCGGTCCTTGCGACCGGGGCGGACGCGGGCGCCGTGCTCGCGCTGAGCAGCCGCGAGGTGACGGACGCGATCACGGCCTCGTACCCGGAGCTGACCACGTCGGGGCTGATCCAGTGGCTGGTCACCGAGGACATCGAGGACGCGGCGGCCGACGACTGGCCGGGCGCGGGCCCCGCGCCCTCAGACCTGGCCTTCCTGCAGTACACGTCCGGGTCCACCGGGACGCCCAAGGGCGTGATGGTGCGGCACGACAACCTGGTGCACAACTCGGCGTCCATCAGCACCGCCCTGGGCGTCGGCCCGGACAGCCGGGGCGTGAGCTGGCTGCCGCCGTATCACGACATGGGCCTGATCGGCGGCATCCTGCAGCCCTTGTACGCGGGGTTCCCGTGCACCCTGATCTCCCCGATGGCGTTCGTACGCAGCCCGTACCGCTGGCTCGACGCCATCAGCAGGCACCGCGCGACGGTGTCGGCGGCGCCCGACTTCGCGTACGGCGAGTGTGTGCGCCGCATTCCCGAGGACAAGCGCGCCGAGCTCGATCTGAGCAGCTGGCAGCACGCCATGGTGGGCGCCGAACCGGTGCGGCCCGCGACCCTGGACGCCTTCGCGCGCGCCTTCGCGGACAGCGGGTTCGACCGGTCGGCCTTCCACCCCTGCTACGGGCTCGCCGAGGCGACGTTGTTCGTCACCGGCGGCGCGCCCGAGCGGGGCGAGCCCCGGGTGCTGCGCGCCGACCGTCGCGAACTGGAGCTGGGCCAGGCCGTGTCGGCCACCGCGGGCAAGGAGGACAAGGAGAACGCCGCTGTGCTGACGGGCTGCGGCCGCTCACGCAGCGAGGACGTCGTCGTGGTGGTGGTGGACCCGGCCGAGGGCCGTGTGTGCCCGCCCGGCGGGACCGGTGAGGTGTGGGTGAGCGGCCCGACCGTCACCGCGGGCTACTGGGGCCGGCCCGAGCTGACCGAAGAGGTCTTCCGCGCCACCCTGGAGTCCCACCCGGGGCGGCACTTCCTGCGCACCGGTGACCTCGGGTTCGCCCTGGGCGACGAGCTGTTCGTGACCGGCCGTGCCAAGGACCTCCTGGTGGTGCGCGGCCGCAACCACTACCCGCAGGACATCGAGCAGAGCGCCGAGCACGCCCACCCGCTGCTGCAGCCCACCCGGGCGGCGGTGTTCTCGCACGACGACGGGACCGAGGAGCGGGCCGTCCTGGTGCACGAGGTGGTCCGCGGCTTCGACCCCGAGCGCGCCGCCGAGGTGATCGCGGCGGTCCGCAAGGCGGTGACGGCCGAACACGGGCTCTCCCTGCACGAGGTGGTGCTGGTGCGGCCCGGAGCTATTCCCCGTACCACGAGCGGCAAGGTGCGCCGCAGCACCTGCCGCGAGCGGTGGCTGGACGGCACTTTGCAGCCGATCGCGACCGGCGGCGCGGACACCGCGCCCGGTGCCGGGGGCGGTGACATGCCCCCGGTGTCGCGGGCGGTCGCCGAGGTCGTCGCCCTGGAACTCGACGTGCCCGCCGAACAGCTGCCGCCCGGTGTGCCGTTGGTGGTCCTCGACCTCGACTCGCTGCGGGCCGTGCGGCTCGCCGAAGCGGTGCGTGAGCGCTTCGGGCTCCGGGTGTCCCCCGCCGAGCTCCTCGACGGGCTGACGCTCGCGGGCCTGAGCGCCCTCGTCGACGCCGTCGATGCCGTCGATGCCGTCGATGCCGTCGACGATGCAGCCGAGGCGCACGTCGGTGCCGACGCCACGGAGGCCGCCGACGCGTCCGCGAGCCGGGCGCAGGAGTGGATGTGGCTCCTTGACGCCATGGGCGGCGGCGCGGCGTACCACGTGGCGGGCGGCATCGACCTGCACGGCCCGCTCGACCCGGAGCTGCTGCGCGCGAGCCTGGAGGACCTGGTGGCGCGCCACCCGGCGCTGCACAGCGGTTTCGCCTCCGACGCCGAGGGCACCCTGCGGCGCACGCCGCTCGCCCCCCGCTCCTTCGAGCTGCCGGTGGTGGAGCCGAGCCCGGACCGGGACGCCCGCGCACGGGCGGCCGAACTCGCCCGGGAGCCGTTCGACCTGGCGGCGGGGCCGTTGCTGCGCGCGGTCCTCGTGCGGGCCGGCGCCCGCGAGTGGACGCTCGCGGTGGCCGCCCATCACATCGCGGTGGACGGCTGGTCGCTGGGGCTGCTGCTGCGCGAACTCGGGATCTGCTACCGCGACCGGCTCGCGGGGCGCACCCCGTCGCGCACCGTCGTCACGGTTCCCGCGCCGAGGAGCGCGGGCGACGACGCTGACGCCGCCGCGTTCTGGCAGGAGACCCTGGCCGGGGCGCAGGCGGTCGCGCTGCCCCTGGACCCGGCCCCGCACCCGAGCCCTTTCAGGGGCTCCGCCCTGCCCTTCACTCTGCCCGCGCCGGTGGTGGCCCGGCTCAAACGCTATGGGGCCAAGCGCCGTTCGACCCTGTTCATGGTGATCCTCACCGGCCTGTCCGCTGTGCTGAGCCGGTGGACCGGCCAGCAGGACCTGGTCGTCGGCGCCGTCACGGCCGGCCGCCACCGTCCCGGCAGCGGTGACCAGGTCGGGCTGTTCGTCAACACCCTGCCGTTGCGCGTCGAGACCTCCGGTGACCCCGCCTTCGGCGAACTGCTGTCCCGGGTCCGCTCCTCGTGCCTGGCCGCCTACCGGCACCAGGACCTCCCCCTTGAGGAGATCGTCCGGCTGACCGGCGCGGACCGCGCCGACGGGCGGGCCCCACTGGTGCGCGTGGCACTCGCCCTGCAGAACCTGCCGCTGGCGCCCTGGCAGTCCGGCGAGGTGCGCGCCGAGCCCTTCGAACTCCCTTCTCCCGGCGCGCAGTTCGAGCTGTCGCTGCATCTGACGGAGGAGAGCGACGGCAGCCTGACGGGCCACGCCGTCCACGCCTCGGACCTGATCTCCGCACCGAGCGCGCGCCGCGTCCTCGAGGCCCTGACGCTCGCCCTCGAATCCGTGCCGGGGCCGCCGGGAGCGGCGGCGACGGATCTTCCGATGCTCACCTCGCACGAACTCGACCGGGTGGTGAGCGAGTTCAGCGGCTCGGACACCCCGCTCGACGACGGCCTGGTGCACGCCGGTTTCGAGCGGCAGGCCCGGCTCACCCCGGACGCACCGGCCGTCGTGTGGGACGGCGGCACGCTGTCGTACGCACAGCTGGACGCCCGGGCGAACCAGCTCGCCAGGCGGCTGCGCTCCCTGGGCGCGGCCCCCGATCAGGTGGTGGCGGTGCACCTGCCCCGCTCCCCCGAGCTGGTCGTCGCGCTCCTTGCGGTCGTCAAGGCGGGCGGGGCCTATCTGCCGCTCGACCCGGACCACCCGCGCACCCGGCTCGCCCTGCAACTCGCGGACGTGAACCCGTCGCTGCTGGTGACGTCGCGGGATGCCGCGCACGGCCAGGCGGGCGAACTCGCGGCAGGCTCGCCCGGGCTGACGCTCGTCGAGACCGACGACCCGGCCCTGGCCGAACTGCCGGACGGCCCCCTCGACGAGGTCGCGCGCCCGGACAACCTGCTGTACGTCCTGCACACCTCCGGCACGACGGGCACCCCCAAGGGTGTGATGAACCAGCATGCCGGGGTGGCCAACCGGATGGCCTGGATGCAGGCGAAGTATCCGCTCGTGGCCGGGGAACGCGTGCTGCACAAGACACCCGTCGGGTTCGACGTGTCCGGCTGGGAGATCTGGTGGCCGCTCGGCCACGGCGCGACGATCGTGCTCGCCCGGCCCGGCGGCCACCAGGATCCCGGGTATCTGGTGCGGTCCGTCGTCGACCACGCGGTGACGACCTGTCACTTCGTGCCGTCCATGCTGCGCGTGTTCCTCGACGAGTCCACGGCCGCGACGGCCGGGGGCACGCTGCGCCGGGTCGTGTGCAGCGGTGAGGCGCTGCCGCCGGACGTGGCCGCCCGGTTCCACCGTCTGCTGCCGGGCGTGGAGCTGCACAACCTGTACGGGCCGACCGAGGCCGCCATCGACGTCACCGCGGAGCGGGTCGAGCCCGGCGCGACCGACCGGCCCCGGCTGCCGATCGGACGCCCGGTACCCGGCGTACGCCTGTACGTGCTGGACGAACGAGGCAATCCCGCGCCCGTCGGCGTGCCCGGCGAACTGCACATCGGCGGCCCGCAGGTGGCGCGCGGCTACTTCGGGCGGCCGTCGCTGACCGCGGCCTCCTTCGTCCCCGACCCGTTCGGCTCCGGCGGGCGGCTCTACCGCACCGGCGACCGGGCGTGCTGGACCGAGGACGGCACCCTCGACTACCTCGGCCGCGCCGACCACCAGGTCAAGATCCGCGGGCAGCGGGTGGAGCCCGGCGAGTCGGAGGCGGTGCTGGCCAGGCACCCGGCCGTCGGCGACGCCGTGGTCGTGCCCCGCCGGCGGGACGGCGAGACGTATCTGGCCGCCTACCTGGTGGCCGCGGCCGGCGCCGAGCAGCCGCACCCGGCGCATCTGCGGGAGCACCTCTCGGTCAGCCTGCCACCGGCGATGATCCCTTCGGCGTACACATGGCTGGACGCGCTGCCGGTGGGCGCCAACGGGAAGCTGGACCGCGACGCGCTGCCGGAGCCGGACCAGAACCTCGCCGGCGGCGAGCACGTGGCGCCGCGCGACGCGGCCGAGCAGCGGGTGGCCGAGGTGTGGTGCGAGGTCCTGGGCCTCGCGGAGGTCTCGGTGAGCGCCGACTTCTTCGCGCTCGGCGGGCACTCGCTGCAGGCGACCCGGATCGCGCTGCGGCTGCGCGAGGCGTTCGGGGCGCAGTTCTCGGTCGCCGACCTGCTGACCGGGGTGCCCACCGTGGAGCAGACGGCACGACTTCTGACGCAGCGTCAAGTGGAGGAGAGCGACCCGGAGGAGCTGGCCCGGCTCCTCGACCAGTTGTCCGGGCTGTCCGACGACGAAGTGGCCGACCTGCTGCAGCAGCAAGGCTGACGGTGCGGAAAGGAGACACCGGCGCATGGCCGTGACACTCAAGGACGACTTCGCCGAACGAGCCCGCCTGGAGGCGCGGCTGCTCGCCCGGCGCAGGGGCGGAGCCGCACTGCCGCTGCTGGAGCGCCCGGCCGGGGCCGAGTGGCACTTCGCCGCCTCACTGGGCCAGGAAGGCATGTGGCCCTCCCTGGCGACAACCGCGCGCCAGCCCCTGATCGTGGGAGGGCTCAGGGTGTCGGGGCCGCTGGACACCGGGGCGCTGCGCGAGGCGTGGCATGCTCTCGCCGAGCGGCACGAGACGCTGCGCAGCGCCTATCGGACGGTCGACGGCGCGCTGACGCAGGTGGTCCGGGTCCGCGCGCAGCCGGTCATGGACGTGGCCCCGGCGGACCCGGCGACGGCCGCCTCGGTCGCGGACGACGAACTGGCCCGCCCCTTCGACTTCGGCCGGGGCCCTTTGGCCCGGCTGCGCGTGCTGCGCCGCGCGCCCGGCGAACACCTCGTGGTGGTGTGCCTGCACCACCTGGTCGGCGACGCCCGCGCCCTTGAGGTGGTGACCTCCGAGCTCACCGCACTGTATGCCGGCGCCGTCACGGGCTCGCCCGTACGACTGCCCGAACTCCCCGCCCAGTACGCCGACTTCGCGGCCTGGCACCGAGCGCGCGTCGAAGGTGAGCACGGCAGCCGGTCCGTCGCGTACTGGCTGGACCGCCTGGCCGGCGCCGAACCGGCGGCGCTGCCCTGCGACCGGTCCGCGGACCCCTCGGACATCGCGGGTCACACCCGGTCCTTCCCCCTGCCGCCGGAGCTCTTCGCCCGGCTGCGCGAGGTGGCGGCCCGGCATCGCACCAGTTTCTACGTGGTCGGGCTCGCGGCCTTCCAGATCCTGCTCGCGCGCCGGTCGGGCGAGCGGGACATCTGCGTGCGGGCACCCGTCTCCTACCGCGACCGCAGCGACGTGCACGGCCTGGTCGGCGACTTCTCCAACGACGTGGTGGTACGCGCCGACCTGCCGGGTCACATCACGCTGGCCGAGGCCGTGGAGCAGGTGCGGGCGAGCACGGCCGACGACTTCGCCCACCACGACGTACCGCCCCATGTGGTGGCCTCGCGCATGCCCGATCCCGCCCTGCTGGAGCGGCTGTTCCACGTGCAGTTCACCGCGGAACGCGAGCACGACATCGGCGCCGCCCGGCAGCTGGGCCCGATACGCGCCGAGCCGTTCTCCCCCACGGCCAAAACCGTCGCGCGCCCGCTCAGTGTCCGTCTGCGCCACGACGACCAGGGCGGCCGCGTCATCGTCGCCTACCGCTCGGGCCTCTTCTCCGACGAGCGTGTACAGGCACTCCAGCGCGAGTATTTCGCCCTGTTCGAGGAGATCGCGGCGCACCCGGGGCGGCCGGCGGTGGGTTGACCCGATGCTCACTCCTCCCCACCGATGGGGCCGTGTGTTCAAGAGTGAGCGGCGTCCGGCGGGCGAAGGGGTCACGCTCCCAGTGCGAGGAGGCCCTCATCCGAGGTGCCCGGTTGCTGTCGCGGAGGAGTGGGACTCATGTCGGCTACGAGGCGGGTGCACATCTACCCTTTCGAGGGGGAGGTCGACGGCCTTGAGATCCACCCGAAGTTCGGGGAACTGAGGGAGACCGACCCGCTCGCCAGGGTGCGCCTCCCGTACGGGGGCGAGGGGTGGCTGGTCACGCGGTACGACGACGTGCGCGCCGCCAACTCCGATCCCCGGTTCAGCCGCGCGCAGATCGGTGAGGACACCCCCCGCACCACACCGCTGGCCCGCCGCAGCGACACCATCCTCAGCCTCGACCCGCCGGAGCACACACGGCTGCGCCGCCTGCTGTCCAAGGCGTTCACCGCGCGGCGCATGGGCGCGATGCAGTCCTGGCTCGAGGAACTGTTCTCCGGGCTCCTCGACGGCGTGGAGCGCACGGGGCATCCGGCCGACATCGTGGGGGACCTGGCCCAGCCGTTCACCATCGCCGTGATCTGCCGGCTGCTCGGGGTGCCGTACGAGGACCGGGGCAGGTTCCAGCACTGGTCCGAGGTCATCATGTCCACCACGGCGTACAGCAAAGAGGAGGCGGTGTCGGCCGACGCCTCGATCCGCGCGTACCTCGCCGACCTGGTGTCGGCACGCCGGGCCGCGCCCCACGACGACCTCCTGGGCGTGCTGGTCTCCGCCCGGGACGACGACGACCGCCTCACCGAGGACGAGCTGATCACGTTCGGGGTGACGCTGCTCGTGGCCGGGCACGAGACCTCGGCGCACCAACTGGGCAACATGGTCTACGCGTTGCTCACCCATGAGGACCAGCTGTCCCTTCTGCGGGAGCAGCCCGAGCTGCTGCCGCGCGCGGTGGAGGAGCTGCTGCGGTTCGTGCCCCTGGGCAACGGTGTCGGCAACGCCCGGATCGCTCTGGAGGACGTCGAGCTGAGCGGTGGCACGGTACGCGCGGGTGAGGGTGTCGTGGCCGCCGCGGTGAACGCCAACCGGGATCCCCGGGTGTTCGACGACCCGGACCGCCTCGACATCACCCGGGAGAAGAACCCCCATCTGGCATTCGGCCACGGGGCGCACTACTGCCTCGGTGCCCAGCTCGCCCGCATGGAACTTCGGGTGGCGATCGGCGGGCTTCTGGAGCGCTTCCCGGGGCTGCGGCTCGCGGTGCCCGCGGACCAGGTCGAGTGGAAGACCGGCGGACTGTTCCGGGGCCCGCAGCGGCTGCCGGTCGCGTGGTGAGGGGAACCGGCATGGCGCAGGAACAGAACACACGCTGGCGGATCGAGGCCGACCACGGCGCGTGCATGGGCACCGGCATCTGCGCCGGTGTCGCACCGGACGTCTTCCAGGTGGTCGACGGGCGGTCCGTGCCGCCGGCCGGAGAAGTGCCCGCGGACGAGAACGTGCTGGACGCGGTCGAGTCCTGCCCGATGGAGGCGCTGCGGCTGCGGGACGCGGTGAGCGGCGAGGTGCTCGACCTGTCGTGACGGTGCGGGCCTGCGCGGCGCCTCTCAAGTGGCTCTCCAGCGGAATTCGAGTGGGGTGTGGCAGGAAAGGACTACGGTCGGACGGGTATAGGCACCGCCCGGCTGGAGACGGGTCCCGCGGTACGCCGCGAATTCGCCCACGTGTGCCAATCCCCTTATGCCGCAATCCAGTTGCACGACTTGCGCCGACTTGACATGAATCATGGGGACATATGAGTATCCCCTTGGATTCAGGAATTCCATATTCCGGTCCGGTTTTTCGCACATTGCGACAAGGAGAGCCCGAATGAAGTTCGCGATCGTCATTATCGAGAACGCCGAGTCCCGGCGTCAGATCCAGGAGGACCGCGCCACCTACCGCAAGGCGATCGAGGGCTGGATGGGCCAGCAGGCCCAGGCCGGAGCCCTCGTGGGCGGCGAGGCGTTCGAGACCGAGACCCTCGCCCCGGTGACGGTGCGCCGGGAGGCCGACGGCACCCGTAAGGCCGTCGAGGGCCCGTTCGCGGGCGGCGACGAGACGCTGGGCGGCTACATCCTCGTCGAGGCCGCCGACCGCGACGCCGCCGTGGAGATCGCCAAGTCGTGGCCGAACCCCGAGACCCTCGAGGTGCGGCCGCTGTGGGTGGCCGAGTAACCAGCCGGTCCCACCGGCTCCGACCCGCGTCCGGGCACGCCCGGCCGCGGGTTCAGGCCTGTAGCGCTACGGAGAGGCACTCGCCATGACGGACGGCGCGATACACACACGCGCGGCGGGAGACGGCGCGGGCCGGCTGCGGCCCCTTCTGGACGCCGTGCACGACACGGCCTTGGAGGTACGGGCCCGGCGCCCCGACTACTTCGAGCACCGGCCGCTGCGCCTGCCCGCACCACTGCTCGCGCACCACGGCGCCACCCCCGCCGCATTGGCCCAACTCATCGGTGACTGCTATGAGTTGACGGTCGAACCGGTCACCGATCCCGCGGACTGCACCTCCGTGGACCGTCTCGCGGCCGCCCGCGCACAGCACCCCGGCACCACGCCCGGCGACAGCGGCGCGCAGCGCGCTCCGCAGCCCGGCGACCTTGCGGCCGTCGCCCGCGAGCAGAGCGAGCTGCGCCGGGCCGCCGAGCGGGACGCCGCGCTAATCGGTGCGGCGGCGCCGTCGCGGGTCGGGGTGCTCGGCGGCGTGCTGCCGTACACCGCGGCGGGGGTGCGCGAGGAGGGCGAGCCGCCCGTCGTCCTGGTGAACGCGCTCGGCATGGGGACCGCGCTCTGGCACCCCCTGATGGCGGCTCTCGCGCCCACGCACCGCGTGCTGACCTGGGCACCGCGGGGCACCGCGGCGGGCACCCGGCCGATGCGCCTGCGCGACCAGGCCGACGACCTGGCGGCGGTGCTCGCCGCCGAAGGCGCCGGGGACTGCCATCTGGTGTGCTGGTGCAGCGGCCCCAAGACGGCCATGGAGTTCCGTCGCCGCCGCCCCGGGTCCGTGCGGTCGATGGTCTTTCTGCACGGCTCCTTCCGGCACACGGGCGATCCGGCCGGCCTCGAACCCGACACGCCGTACGAGCGCAATCTCGAGGAGCTGTGCCGCGCCGTCGTCGCGCGGCCCGCCCTCGCGGCCCGGCTGCGCACCATGTTCACCGGTCGACCGGCCGAGATATCAACGGACTTGACCGCGCATCGGTTCGCCGACGAGGTCCTCGCGCTGCCCGCGACGGCCCTGGGCGCCGAGCTGCTGCGCCCCTTCTCGGACGACGCCGTCCTGGTCGCCTATGCCCGCCAGCTCCTGGACTACTGGGCGTACGACGGTCTCGCGCACGCGGCCGACGTAGAGGTGCCGGTGCTGTGTGTGAGCGGCGAGTTCGACCGGATCGCCTCGCCCGAGCGGCTGGCCCTGGCCGCGGACCGCTTTCCGAGCGCCCGCCACGAGCGTCTGGCCGGCGCCACGCACCACTCCATGTACGACCGCCCGCGCGAGGTCGCGCGGCTGCTCACGGACTTCTTCACGGAGGCGGTCCGGCCGCGCTCAATTGTGAGCGGCGCCGCACGGTGACGCTGCCTAGCGTCACACCAGGGGTCCCAAGGCCTCTTCACCAGTGCGACGAAGGAGACAGAGCGATGACCGACGCGGCGAGCCAGGCCCAGGGCGCGTTTCTTCCCGCCCACAGCGGGCCTCTCGGTTCCGGCTCAGACCTGCTGCACTCCGGGAACGCGGGCTTCATCATCCACCGGGCCGGCCAGCTCAACCACGCGTTCCGCGCCCAGGGGCGTCAGTTCGCCACGGATCTGGTCGGCCACCTGAACAAGGTGGTGGAGGGCGTCGCCACGATCGTGGTGCACGAGGAGATCCTCGGCACCGCCGACCGGCTCCACTGGCTGATCCACATGAAGCAGCCCAACGACTACAGCCGCTTCCTGGAGATAGCCGACCACGACCGCAGCTTCAAGGAGATCACCGAGGCCGACCGGATCGCGGCCGCGGAGGGCGCCGGCAACTGGGAGCGCATGTTCGTCGAGGGCTCCTTCCAGGAGCGGGTGTACGTCCCCCAGCACGGCCTGGACGACCACGACGACGACCACGACCACCACGACGAGCCGTCGGACACGTTCGTGCCGCCCGCCCGCCACCAGACCGGGCTGCCCGACAGCCGGATGCGCAGCACCGTGGACAGCGGCCTGACGATCATCCGTACGGCGCAGACCGCGTTCCGCTTCCGCACCGAGGCCCGCGAGTTCGCCTTCGCCTGGGCCTCCGAGGTCAACCGTGCCCTCGGCGGCGAGCTGACGGTCTACCTCTACGAGGAGACGTTCGGCCAGCAGGACCGGATCCACTGGATGATCCACCTCGAGAGCCTCGACACCTACCGCAAGCTGATCGAGCTGAGCCGCCACGACGCCGACTACCAGGCGCTGTTCGGGCGGCAGTTCGTGCCCGACTTCAAGGGCGGTGGCGGCTGGGAGCAGACGTTCGTGTCCCCCACCATCCAGGACACCGTGCTCACGCCGTTGCACCCCGGCACGCCCGCCTGGTTCTGAGCGGGGCGGACGCAGCCGTGACGGCCATCGGCCCGACCCACCGCGGAGTGCGGCTCACTGCCGAGCCGCACGTCCTGCGCGCCACTCTCAGCAGCCCGGACGGCCTCAACAGCCTGAGCGGTGATGTCCTGGACGCGCTGGGGGCCGCCCTGGACCGGGCCGAGGCCGACCCCGAGTGCCGTGTCCTGCTCCTCGAGGGCTCGGACGGCACCTTCTGTACGGGCCTCGACTTCGAGGAGGCCGCCGGAGATCCTGCGGGCGGCGCCTCGCAGGCCGGCCGGGGCGGGGCCGAGTTCCTCGCTCTGATGCGGCGCTTCGGCGAGACGCCGCTGGCGGTCGTGGCCTGTGTCGACGGCCGCGCGGCCGGCGGCGGCGTGGGACTCGCGGCCGCCGCGGACCTGGTCATCGCCACCGAGCGCAGCGAGTTCAGCCTGCCCGAAGCGCTGTGGGGCCTGGTGCCCTGCTGTGTGCTGCCCGTTCTCGTACGGCGTACCGGTTTCCAGCCCGCGTACGCGATGGCCCTGAGCACCCAGCCGGTGTCCGCGCGCCGGGCCGCGGACTTCCGCCTGGTGGACGAGGTGGTGCCCGACCCGGATGCCGCGGTGCGCCGCCTCCTGGTCCGCCTCACCCGGCTCGACCCGGCGACGATCGGCGAGCTCAAGCAGTACTTCCGGGCCATGTGGTTCACCACCGAGGACACCGACGCGTTCGCTCTGCGTGAGTTCACCCGGATCGTCGACTCGCCCGTCGCGCGGCGCCGTATCACCGATTACACGACAACGCGGCGGCTCCCCTGGGAGAAGCCGCGGCCCTGAGACCGGGGCCGAAGCCAGGAGGGACGAGGCGATGGTGGCACTGGTTTTCCCGGGACAGGGATCGCAGCGCAAGGGCATGGGGGCCGGTCTGTTCGCCCGCTTCCCCGACCTGACGCGGCAGGCGGACACGGTCCTCGGCCACTCGGTGGAGGAACTGTGCCGCACCTCGGGTGACGGCAGGCTCGACCGCACCGAGTACGCGCAGCCCGCCCTGTTCGTGGTCAGCGCCCTGTCGTATCTGGCCCGGGGTCCGGGGCTGCCCGAGCCGACGTTGCTGGCCGGGCACAGCCTGGGCGAGTACGGCGCCCTGTTCGCCGCGGGCTGTTTCGACTTCGCCACCGGGGTGCGCCTGGTCCGCGAGCGGGGCGCCCTGATGGGGCGGGCCCAGGGGGGCGGGATGCTGGCGGTGCTCGGCGTCGACGGCGACGAGGTGCCGGCGCTGCTCGCCGGGACCGGGGCGCGTCAGGTCGATGTCGCGAACTACAACACGCCCACCCAGACGGTGCTGTCCGGCCCGCTGGACGAACTGCGCATGGTCTCCGCGGCCCTGGCACAGCGGCCGGGGGTGCGCTGTGTGCCCGTGCGGGTGAGCGCGGCGTTCCACTCCCGCCATATGCGCCCGGCCGCACAGGAGTTCGCGAGGTTCCTGACCGGGTTCTCCTTCGCCGATCCGCACCGCACGGTCATCTCCAGCGTGACGGCACGCCCGTACGGGGCGGGGCAGGTCGCCGAGCTGCTGTCCCGTCAGATCGAGAGCCCTGTGCGGTGGTCGGAGACGATGACCTGCCTCAGGGAGCGCGGGACGACGGAGCTGGAGGAGATGGGCCCGGGCAAGGTCCTGACGGGCCTGTGGAAACAGGGCCGCGCCGACGGGGCGAAGGCCCGGGCCGTGGCGCCCGCGCCGGTAGCGGTGGCGGCCGGTGTCCCCGCGGCGGCAGGCGTGGCGGTGCCGGCCGGTGTCCCCACGGCGGCCCCGGCCGGCACGACCGCTTCCTGGGCTCCTCCGGTTCCCCGCCCCGCACCCTCCCCCGTCTCCCCCGCCTCGCCCGTGCCCCCCGTCTCGTCCGTCTCCCCCGCCCCGCCCGTGCCCTCAGCCCCCGGTTCGCGCGGGCTGCGGGCCGAGGAGCTGGGCAGTGCCGAGTTCCGGCAGGACTACGGGATCCGTTATGCCTATCTCGCCGGGGCCATGTTCCGCGGGATCGCCTCGGCGGAGCTGGTCATCCGCATGGGGCGGGCCGGTCTCCTGGGGTTCTTCGGGGCCGGCGGGCTCGGGCTCGACAAGGTGGAGAGCGCCCTGGTGCGGATCAAGGACGCACTCGGTCCGGACGGCCGGTACGGCATGAACCTGCTGCACTCGATCGACGACCCGGCGTACGAGCACGCCGTCGTCGACCTGTGCCTCAAGCACGGTGTCCACGACGTGGAGGCCGCCGGATTCACCCAGCTCACCCCGGCCGTCGTGCAGTTCCGCTTCTCCGGGGCCCACCGGGATGCCGCGGGCCGCCCCGTCGCCGTACGCCGGGTGCTCGCCAAGGTGTCGCGGCCCGAGGTCGCGGCCGCCTTCATGGCGCCGGCGCCCGCGGCGATCCTGCGCCGACTGACCGCCGACGGACGGCTGACGCCTCAGGAGGCGGAGATCGCCGCCGAGCTGCCGGTCGGCCAGGACATCTGTGTCGAGGCCGACTCCGGGGGCCACACGGACGGCGGCGCGGCCCTGACGCTGCTGCCCTCGATGATCCGCCATCGCGACGCGGCGATGGCCCGGCACGGTTACGGCCGGCGGATCCGGATCGGCGCGGCCGGCGGCATCGGCGCTCCCGAGGCCGTCGCCGCCGCGTTCGTCCTCGGCGCCGACTTCGTGCTGACCGGCAGCGTCAACCAGTGCTCGCCCGAGGCGGGTACCTCCGACGCCGTCAAGGACATCCTGGCCGGTCTCGATGTGCAGGACACCGCGTACGCGCCCGCGGGCGACATGTTCGAGATCGGCGCCCGGGTCCAAGTGGTCCGCAAGGGAACGCTGTTCGCGGCGCGCGGCAACAAGCTGTACCAGCTCTACCGCAGCCACGACAGCTGGGAGTCGATCGACGCCGGAACCCGGCGCTCCGTCGAGGAGACCTACTTCAAGCGGCCGTTCGCCGAGGTGTGGGAGGAGACCCGCGCCTACCACCTCGGGCGGGGGCGCGACGCCGAGATCGAGAAGGCGGACCGGCTGCCCAAGCACCGGATGGCCCTGGCGTTCCGCTGGTACTTCGCCCGCTCGGTGCGCTGGGGCCTGGAGGGCGAACCGACGCAGAAGGTCAACTACCAGATCCAGTGCGGCCCGGCGATCGGCGCCTTCAACCACGTGGTGCGCGGCACCGGCCTCGAGGACTGGCGTCACCGCCATGTCGACCTGATCGCCGAACACCTGATGACGGGCGCCGCCGACGTCCTCGCCCGCCGCTGACCGCGCGCCGCCCGGCAGCGGCGGAGACGGCGGGCGGCACACGTAATCGATCCACCGAACCCTGGAGCCATCATGACCACCCTGACCTTCCACTCGACCAACTCCGGTGTGATCGTGGAGCGCACCGCCCAGCTCAAGCAGGCCCATCGGGCCGAGGGACGCCGGATCGCCCTGGAGCAGGCCGCGTACCTCAACGACAAGTTCGCGGGGCAGACCACGGTCACCGTGCACGAGGAGACCTTCGGCGTCCGGGACCGGCTGCACTGGCTGGTCCACCTGCCCAAGCTCGGCGGCCACCGCGAGATCTCCCGGCTGCTCGACGGCGACGAGGGGCCGGCCGCGGACGCCGACTGGCACGGCATGTTCGTCGACGGCTCGTTCTCGGAGACGGCGCTGATCCCGCAGCACTGGGGCATGTACGGCACCGACGAGGCGCTGCCCGAGGGCACCGTCATCGACGCCGCCGCGCCCGACCTGCGCGTCCCGCCGGCCCAGCGGCAGACCTCGATGAGCCCGGAGCGCACCCTCAACTCGTCCGGCGCGGGACTGATGATCCACCGCGTCGCCCAGCCCAAGTACGCCTTCCGCGCCGAGGCCAGGCTCTTCGCCCGCCGCATCACCGAGTCGATCAACACCAGGCTGCCCGGGATCGCGTCGTCGTTCCTGTACGAGGAGGCCTTCGGCCCGGCCGACCGGGTGCACTGGCTCATCCACATGAAGTCCGAGGACACCTACTACGACCTGATCGACATGCACATGCGCATGGACGACGCGACCCGCGCGATCTATCTGGACGAGATCATCGCGCCGGAGAAGGGCGGCGGCACCTGGAACCGGCTGTTCGTCGAGGAGAGCATGGGCGACATCGCCTTCTCCCCGGTGCCGGACGCCCGCTAGGGCCTGTCTTCACATTCCCGTCGTCCGCCCGGAGGGCGGGCCCAGCGGCGTCTGGTGCGTGCAGCTGCAAGGCGGAGGAGGGCGTCGACGCGATGGGGGTCCCCCCTGCTCGAGCGAAGCCGAGAGCTTGGGGGAGTCGGCAACCGACGACAACGCCGCAGATGTGCGTGCCAGACGCCGCTGGGCAGGCGGGAATGTGAAGACAGGCGCTAGAGAAACGCTCGCTTCGCCGCCTCACCGCCTCGCCACCCGCGGGCCTGCTCACTTCTGAGCAGGCCCGCGGGTGCGCTGTTCCTAGGGTGCGACAGGTGCAGCAAGCCGGTGTCTTTCCTGGGGGAGCGGATATGGAGCCTGGAACCAGCCCGTCGGGGCAGCAGGATGCGGCCGGCCTCGCCGCACGTGTGACGGACGTGATGGTGCGGGTGCTGTCCGAGGCCCGGCCCGACGCGTCGCCCGTGACCGCCGCACGCGAACTGCGGGGCCTCGGCCTCGATTCGATGACGGCGGCCCGGCTGTGGCTCGCGGTGCAGGGCGAGTGCGCGGCGGATGTGCCGCTGGGCTGGCTCACCGAGGCGACCACGGTCGGCGAGTACGCCCTGCGGGTCGCCGCCCACGCGTCACAAGCGGCGCCGGTCCAGGGGGCCGGTGCCGCCGGAGCACAGGTCACCGCCGACCCGGACGCCCTGCACGAGCCCTTCCCGCTGACGCCGCTGCAGGAGGCGTATCTCATCGGCAAGGAACCCGAGCTGCAGGCGGACGCCGTGGGCTGTCACCTGTACCGCGAGTTCGACGTGCCGGCGCTCGACACCGAGCGGCTGCGCGCCGCCTGGCAGCGCCTGGTCGAGCACCACGACATCCTGCGCGCCACCGTCACCGAGGACGGCCGGCAGCAGATATCCGCGCAGGCCCCGCGCTGGGACCTCGCCGTGCACGGGAGCGCCACGCGCGCCGAGTTCACCGAGACCGCGACCGCCGTGCGCGCCCGGATGTCCCACCACCTCTTCCCGGCGGGCCACTGTCCCCCCTTCGCGATCGAGGTCACCCTCGGCCCGGACGGCACCGGCCGCGTCCACTTCGGCATCGACGCGATCGTCACCGACGGTCAGGGCCTCGACCTGCTCACCGCCCAGTGGGAGGCGTGTTACGCCGACCCGTCCCACCTCCTTCCCGCACCGACGGCCCCGCTGTCGGTGCGGGACTGCGTTGTGGCCCTGGACGCGGCACGGCGGACCGAGGCCCACCGGCGTGACCTCGACCACTGGGTGCGGCGGCTGCGTGAACTGCCGGGCGCGCCGGGCCTGTTCACGGGGGAGGCGCCGGAGCGCGGCGCCGGCCTGTCGTGTGTGCGCCGCAGCAGCCGCACCGCGCGGCTGACGGCCGCCGAGTGGCGCTCGCTGCGGGCGAGGGCCGAGGAGCTGGCGGTGTCGCCGACCTCGCTGGTCCTGACCGTGTTCACCGAGGCGCTCGCCCGACACGGCGCCCACGAGCCGTTCTCCCTGGTCGTCACCACCAGCAGGCGCCCTCAACTGCCGCCGGACGCCGACCACTTGGTGGGCCCGTTCACGGGCACCACGTTCGTCGAGGCGGTGCCCCCGCACCAGCACACGTTCGAGGAGGCCGCCCGGCTCACCCACGAGGGCCTGTGGCAGGCGCTGGAGCACTCCGCGGTCTGCGGGGTCAGCGCGCAGCGGGCGCTGCGCGGCGGCGGTCCCGGGCCGCTGCCCGTGGTGTTCACCAGCATGCTCGACGCGGCCGGCCGGCCGAGGGCGCGCGGGTTCGCGGCGGCGCCGGTGTACGCGGTCAGCCAGACCTCCGGGGTGTGGCTCGACCACCAGATGTGGGAGCAGGACGGCGCGCTGCACCTGCGCTGGGACACCGCCGACGGGTGCTTCGCGCCCGGTGTGGTGGAGGCCGCGTTCGCGTCGCTGTGCAACGGGCTGCGTGCGCTCGCCGTCGCGGGACCCGTCGTCACCCGCCCCCTGAACGACCTGCAGCAGGCGTACTTCGTGGCACGTGCCGCCGGGGAGCCGGGGCCGTGGCGGGGCTGCCAGGTCGTCGTCCCGTACGACACCGACGAGCGCGTGGACCCGGTGCGCCTGGAGTCGGCCGTGGTGCGGCTCGTCGAGGCGTACGACGTGCTGCGCTCGGCGGTCACGCAGGACGGCGTCGTGGAGGTGCGCGCCGGGGCGCCGCGCCGGTGGACGGTGCCCGTCGTCGCGGGCGGCTGCCCCGATGAGGTGCGCGATGCCATGGCGGCGGCGGACTTCCCGCTCGGCCGGTACCCGCAGTTCGAGGTGCGGGTGGTGCGCGGCGACGGCGGTGACACGGTCCTCATGGCGATGGACCTCACGCTCACCGACGCCCGCGGCATCCATCTGACCGGCCGAGAACTGATGCGTCTGTACGCCGATCCCGCGGCGGAGCCCCGGCCCGCCGGGGCGGCTCAAAACTCGGCGGGCGAGGCGGACGAGGCGGACGAGCAGGCCCGCTCGCGGGCCCACTGGCAGGACCGGCTGCGGGCGCTGCCGCCCGGTGTGCCGCTGCCCGAGCCGCGTGACGCGGACGCGCCCGACCGCCGGGTCCGCCTGGCCGGCGCGCCGCTGGCGCTGAGGCCGCTCGCCGACCGCTGCGCCGAGCACGGTCTGAGCCTGGACGCGGTGCTGCTCACCGCGTTCACCGATGTCCTCGCCCGCTGTTACGGAACGGACTTCGCCGTGCCGGTGGTCCGCTGGGACCACGGTCTCGACCCGCAGCGGCCCGGCGAGTTCACGGCGCTGAGCTGGCTGCCGTGCGCGCCGCGCGAGCTGTCCTTCACCGCTCGGGCGCGCAGCTATCAGGAGGGTCTGGAGCGGGACGCGGAGGTATCCGGCAGCGGTCTTCCCGAGCTGCGGCGGGCCGTGGCGCGCTCCGGCGGTGCCGGGTACCCCGTCGTCTACACGTGTGCCCTGGACTTCACCGACCGGCCGCTGCCGGGGTCAGTCCGGGCCGGGCAGTGGCTGAGCTGTACCCCCGACGTGTTCCTGGACTGCATCACCACCGTCGACGCCGGGCAGCTGCGGCTGGCCTGGGACGCCGTGGACGGCCGTGCCCCGCAAGGCGGCTGGAGCGAGCTGCACGCCGAGTACCGCCGGGCCGTGGCCCGTCTCGCCGATGACGCGGCGGCCTGGCAGGAGCCCGCCGGGGGCGACGCGCCGGGCGCGGACGACGGCGAGGTGCGCGGCGCCGAGCTGCACAAGATCCTGCACGAGTGGAACGACACCGCCCGCGCGTTCCCCGACGACCGGCTGATGCATCAGCTCTTCGAGGAGCAGGCGGCCGAGCACCCGCAGGCACAGGCGCTGCGCTGGCGCGGCGGGACGATGACGTACCAGGAGCTGAACCGGCGGGCCAACCGCATCGCCGCCCGGCTGGCCGCGCAGGACGTGGGCCCGGAGACGGTCGTCGCCGTCAGTGTGCCGCGCGGGCCCATGATGGTCGCGGTGGTCCTCGGTGTCCTGAAGGCCGGCGGTGTCTATCTGCCGATGGAGCCGCACCTGCCCGCCGAGCGGGCCGCCGTCATCCTCGAGGAGGCGCACGCCGCGGTCGTCGTCACCACCGCCGGCCGCGAGGGCTGGCCGGTGCCCGACGGCTACGCCCGCGTGTGCGCGGACGCCGCCGTCAAGGGCCCCCACCCCGCCGACGCGGACACCTGCCCGCGGCCCGTGACGCAGCCGCACAACACGGCGTACATCATCTTCACCTCGGGCAGCACCGGCCGCCCCAAGGGTGTGGCGGTCGCGCACCGGCCCGTCCTGAACCTCGTCAACTGGTGCCGGCGTACCTTCGGGTTCGGGCCCGGGGACATGGGCCTGTGTGTCACCTCGCTCGGCTTCGACCTGTCGGTGTTCGACGTGTTCGGCCTGCTCGGTACGGGTGCGGCGCTCTACATCGCGGACGCGGAGCAGCAGCGTGATCCCGCCCTGCTCCTGGACGTCCTGGTCGAGGAGCCGGTCACCTTCTGGAACTCGGCGCCCACCACGCTCGCCCAGGTGGGTCCGCTGCTCGACACGGTGGGCACGGCGGGTACCGGTGATCTGCGCCTGGTGTTCCTCAGCGGCGACTTCACGCCGCTGCCCCTCCCCGACGAGATACGCGCCGTCTTCCCGCGCGCCGACATGATCAGCCTGGGCGGTGCCACCGAGGCGACGGTGTGGTCCAACTGGTTCCGCATCGGGGCGATCGACCCGGCCTGGCGCAGCATCCCCTACGGCAAGCCCATCGACAACAGCCGCTACCACGTGCTCGACGAGGCGCTGCGCCCCTGTCCCGTCGGCGTCGAGGGGGATCTGTACATCGGCGGTGAGTGTCTGGCCCTCGGCTACGTCAACCAGCCCGAGCTGACCGCCGACCGGTTCATCCCCGACCCGTTCCACGAGGACCCGCAGGAGCGCCTCTACAAGACCGGCGACAGGGCCCTGTACTACCCGGACGGCAACCTGAGCTTCCAGGGGCGGGCCGACGGACAGGTGAAGGTCCGCGGGTTCCGGGTGGAGCTGGCCGAGATCGAGCACCGGCTGCGGGCGCACGACGGGGTCAAGGACGCCGTGGTCCTGGCCCGGGAGGACGGCTGCGGGGACCGCACCCTCGTCGCGTACCTCGTGGCCCTGCCGGGTGCGGCGCCTTCCGGGCGTGAACTGCGCGCCTTCGCGGGGCAGACGCTGCCGGAGTACATGGTGCCCAACTTCATCGGTTTCCTGGCCGGGTTCCCGGCCACCGCCAACGGGAAGCTGGACCGGGCCGCGCTGCCGTGGCCGCTGGCCAAGGCACACCTGACGCCGCCGGACCGCTCCACCGACGCCGGTCCCGAAGGTTCGGAGGCCGAGGTGGCCGTCCCTGTGAACGAGCCGGCGGCGGAGCCTGTCGTCGCGGACAGGTCCGGGCCCGCGGTTTCCGTGCCGTCGCGCGACGAGCTGTGCGCGGAGATCGCCGATCTGTTCGCCCAGGCCCTCGGCGTCGATGCGGTGGACGCCGGCACCGACCTGTGGGACCAGGGCGCGACGTCCTTCACCATGGTCCGGGTCTCGGGCTCCCTGCAGCGCTCGTACAAGCAGCGGTTCCCCGTCTCCGCACTGCTCGACAACCCGAGCGTCGGCGCGATCGCCGGCTGGGTCCATGCGCAGCTGGGGGGCGGCGCCGACGCGGAGAGCACTGCCGCCGCCGGGGCGCAGACCGCTCCGTCCGTCGATGCCGAGACCACTGCGACGGCCGTCACGGAGACCACGCCGGCGTCCGTCACAGAGACCACTACGGCGTCCGACGTGCGGCCCGATGCCGGTCCCGGACCGGTGGACTTCTTCGCCCCGGACGAGCGCGAGCGCTTCAAGCGGGCGCGCTGGAACCGGCGCCCCGACGAGCCCGGACTGCCCGAAGTGCCGCTGGGCGACGCCCGGTTCGAGGACGAGCTCCACGCCTGGCGGGCCAGCCGCCGGGACTTCCTCGACCGGCCGGTGCCCCACCGGTCCTTCTCGCGTCTGCTCGGCCTGCTGCGCGAGACCACCGGCGCGGACGGCACCGGCGCCCTGTACCCGTCGGCCGGCGACACCTACTCCGTCCAGGTCTATCTGCATCTGACGCCGGACGCCGTCGAGGGCCTCGACGCCGGGCTCTACTACTACGACCCGTCCCGGCACTCGCTGCGCCTGCTGCGGTCCGGTGTCCTGCCGGATCGCGGGGCCCACTTCTACTACAACCGGCCGGTGTTCGACCGCTCCCGGTTCGGCATCTACCTGTTCGGCCAGCGCCACGGCATCGAGCCGCTGTACGCCGAGGAGAGCCTGCGCTACCTCACGCTGGAATCCGGATACATGAGCCAGTTGCTGATGCTGGGGCAGGCCGCCCACGGCGTCGGCCTGTGTCCGGTCGGCGCCCTGAACACCGAGCAGTTGAGCCAGTGGCTCGGCCTGGACGAGGGCCATGTCTTCCTGCAGGCCTTCCTCGGCGGCGCGGCGGAACACCCGCAGCGCACGGCGGGCGGCACGGCTCCGTTCTTCACCGAGCCGGCCGACAGCGCCGGCGACAGCGGGAGCGGGAGCGGGAGCGGCGACAGCAGCACCGTCACCACCGAGGTCGTGGCGCCGGTCAGCGCCGCCGCCGAGGACGCCGACGCCGAACCCCCGGCGCACACCGCCGAGCCGGCCGCGGTGATCGGCATGGCAGGGCGGCTCCCCGGGGCCGGGGACCTGGACGCCTTCTGGGACAACCTGGTCTCGGGCCGCAGCGCGATCGGCCCGGCGCCCGCGTCCCGGCCGGAGACGGCGCCCTCGGGGGCCCGTGCCACCGGAGGTTTCCTGCCGCACATCGACCGGTTCGACAGCCTGCTCTTCCATGTGTCACCGCAGGAAGCGCCGACCGTCGACCCGCAGGCACGGCTGATGCTCGAGAGCGTCTGGCAGTGCCTGGACGACGCCGGGCACACCGCCGACTCGCTGCGCAGGTCCGCGGGGCGCGTCGGGGTGTTCATCGGCTCCATGTGGCACGACTACCGGCAGCAGGGCGCCGACCGGTGGAACGGAGGGGACAGCGCGGAGGTCCCGGCCACCGCCTCCGACATCGCCAACCGGGTCTCGCACTTCTTCGACTTCCGCGGCCCCAGCCTGGCCGTCGACACCTCCTGCTCGTCGTCGTTCGCCGCGCTGCACCTCGCGGTTCAGAGCCTGCGCCGCGGCGAGTGCGGGGCGGCCGTCGTCGGCGCCGTCAACCTGCTGGCCCACCCCTACCACTGGGGCCTGCTCGACGGCCTCGAACTGCTCGCGGCCGACGCCCCGCCCGCCGCGTACGCGGCCGAAGGCAGCGGCTGGCACCCGGGCGAGGGCGTCGGGGTGCTGCTGCTGCGCCCGGCCGACGCCGCCCGCCGCGCCAAGGACACCGTGCACGGCCTGATCGAGGGCACCCGGATCGGCCACGCGGGCCGCGCGCCGCGCTACGGCGCGCCGCACACCGCGGCCCTCGCCGACTCGCTCGCCCGGGCCCTGGCCGACGCGTCGGTGATCCCCGACGAGGTCGACTACGTGGAGTGCGCCGCGGCGGGCGCGGGCATCGCCGACGCCGCCGAGCTGGAGGCACTGGGCTCCGTACTCGCCCGCTGCGCCGGAGCGTCGCCGGTCCCGGTCGGCACGCTGAAGCCCAACATCGGGCACCTGGAGGCCGCTTCGGGTCTTTCGCAGCTCATCAAGGTGCTGCTGCAGATACGTCACGGCCGCATCGCGCCCACGCTGGTGTCGGGCGAGCTCAGCCCGCTCGTGGACTGGGACGGCCTCCCGGTCGAGCTGGTCGACACTCCCCGCGCGCTCACGCCGCGCGCCGCCGACGGCCGGGCCACCGTCCTGGTCAACGCGGTGGGCGCGACCGGTTCGTACGGCCATGTGGTGGTGCGAGCACCGCACGCGCACGGCACCGGGCCCGCCGCGCAGGACGGGCCCGCACAGGCCGGGGCCGCGCCGTCGGCGAGCGGGCCGCGCACCGTCGTCCTGTCGGCCGCCTCGCCCGAGGGCCTCACGGCGGCGGCCGGGCGGCTGCGCGACCATCTGGCCGGGGCGGGCCGCGCCCTGTGCCTCGACGACGTGGCCTGGACGCTGCAGACCGGGCGTGCGTCGCTCGGCCATCGCCTGACGCTGACCGCCGAAGGGCTGGAGGGCGTACGGGCCGGCCTGACCGCGTTCCTCGACGGGCGCCCCTGCCCGGGCCTCTCGACGGCCGCCGCCGACCCGGCGCTCGCGGGAGTCCCCGCCGACGCGCAGGACCCGGCGCGGGCCGCCGGGGACTGGCTGCGCGGGCACGCGGTGGACTTCGCCCGGCTGTGGTCCGCGCCCGCACGCCGCGTCCCGCTCCCCGTCCAGGACTTCACGGTCCTCGCGAAGGAGGGGCACTGGCTCGCCGCGCCCGCGGCCCTGGAGCCGGACGGTGCGGCGGGTTCCGCACCGGCCGCGCCGGAGTCCGGTCGGTCCGCGCCGCCGGCGTCCCCGCAGGTGCAGGACGAGCGTGCGCAGCGCGCCCAGGAGCATGTCGCCGCCCGCTTCGCCGAGGTGAGCGGCATCCCCGCCGAGCAGTTGCACCCGCGGGTCCCGCTGGAGCACTACGGTCTGAACTCCCGCCTGGTCGCCCGGTTCAACGAGCGGCTGCGCCAGGACGTCCAAGGGGTGTCCAGCACGGTCCTGTTCGAGTACCCGGACCTGGCCGGGGTCGCCGCGCATCTGGCGGCCCACCACGAGGGCCCCTGGTCGGCCGGTCCGGACACGCAGCCGTCGCCGCCCGCCGCATCCTCGGGCGGAAGTGTCCCGGGTGAAAGTGTCCCGGCCGACGGCCTAGAGCCCATCGCCGTCATCGGCATCGCGGGCCGCTACCCGGGGGCGGGGGACCTGGAGGCGTTCTGGAGCAATCTGGCCGAAGGCGTCGACAGTGTCGGCCCCCTGCCTGCCGAGCGCGCACGCGACGGCTGGCCCACCGACCAGATGTGGGGCGGCTTCCTCGAGGGTGTGGACCGGTTCGACGCGCTGTTCTTCGGGATCGCGCCGCGCGACGCCCAGCTGATGGATCCGCAGGAGCGGCAGTTCCTCCAGGTGGTCTGGGAGACCCTGGAGGACGCGGGCTGCACCAGGGCCCGTATCCGGGAGCAACTGGGCTCCGACGTCGGCGTGTTCGTCGGCACGATGTACAACGAGTACCCCTTCTTCGGCGTCGAGCGCTCGCTGGCCGGGGAGAGCGCCGACACGGGGTCCGCCGTCGCGGGCATCGCCAACCGGGTCTCGTACTTCCTGGATCTGCACGGCCCGAGCCTCGCCGTGGACACCATGTGCTCGTCCTCGCTGACCGCGCTGCACCTGGCGGTGGAGAGCCTGCGCCGCGGCGAGTGCGCCGCGGCCCTGGCCGGCGGAGTGAACCTCTCGCTGCATCCGCACAAGTTCCGCCAGCAGAACCGCCTGAAGATGTCCTCCAGTGACCACCGCTGCCGCAGCTTCGGCGCGGGCGGCGACGGCTTCGTGCCCGCCGAGGGCGTCGGGGCGGTGCTGCTCAAGCCGCTGTCCGCCGCCGAGGCCGACGGCGACCGCATCCACGCCGTCATCCGGGGCACGGCCGTCAACCATGGCGGCAAGACCAACGGTTACATGGTGCCCAACCCCGTGGCCCAGGGCGATCTGGTCCGTGCGGCGCTGCGCCGCGCGGGCGCCGACCCGGCCACCATCGGCTACGTGGAGGCGCACGGCACCGGCACCCAGCTCGGTGACCCCGTGGAGATCAACGGCCTGAACCGGGCCTTCGCGGGAGCCTCGGTGGCCCCGGCGAGCCGTGCCATCGGCTCGGTGAAGGCCAACATCGGGCACGCGGAGGCGGCGGCCGGCATCGCGGGCCTCACCAAGGTGGTGCTCCAGCTCCGTCACCGCCGCCTCGTGCCGTCGCTGCATGCCGAGGAGCTCAACGACGCGGTGGACTGGGCCAGTTCACCGTTCGAGGTGGTTCGCGAGGGCCGCCCCTGGGCCCCGCTCACCGGCCCGGACGGGGCCGCGCTGCCGCGCCGCGCGGGGCTGAGCGCCTTCGGCGCCGGGGGAGCCAACGCGCATGTCGTGGTGGAGGAGTACGTCCCCGGCACGGCGCCGGAGCCGGCCGAACCCGGCGTACCCGAACCGCAGTTGATCGTCCTGTCCGCGCACGACCTCGGCCGGCTGCGGGCACTGGCCGGGCGCCTGCGGGATTGGCTCGGACGCGACGACCGGCCCGCCCCGGCCCTCGCCGACGTGGCACACACCCTGCAGAGCGGCCGGGAACCCCTGCGCGAACGGGTCGCGCTGGTGGCGTACGACGTGGCCGGACTGTGGCGCGCCCTCGACCGGCTCGCCTCCGGCGACACCGGCACCTGCGTGCACGGCCGCGCCCCCGGCGGCGCCCTGCCCGACGGCCCGACGGCGACGCTCGACGAGGCCGCCGACCGGGACGCGGAGCTGCTGCGCCTGGGCCGGCACTGGACCGGGGGCGGCGCGGTCGACTGGCCGGGGCTGCACCCTGTGCGCCGCCGCCTGGTCTCGCTGCCCTCGTACCCGTTCGCCGAGGACCGGCACTGGCTGCCCGAACCGCGGACCGCGGCTCCGGTGGCTGCGGCAGCGGCGGCAGCTGTGACGGAACCGTCCGGCACCACGCTGTACGGCCGCACTTGGCGGGCTCTGCCGCCGCTCGCCGCCACGGCCGCGCCCGCACCGTCGGGTCGTGTCCTGTGTGTCTTCTCCGCACCCGGCGAGCCCGTGGCGCGCGCCCTGGCCGCACTGCTCGGCCCCGACCGGGTCACACTCGTCCGGGCGGGCACCGACGACGGGAACGGTGTCCCCGGGATCCCCGTCATCGGCGACGAGGCCGACGCGGCCGCGTTCTGCGAGGGGCTGCGGGCCGACGGGCCGGATGCCGTCGGCGGTCTGATCGACCTCACCGACCTCGGCGGCCCCGCCCGCGCGGGCGCCGGATCCTGGACGGCCCGGCTCGTCCTGCTCCGGCGGCTCGTGCGCACCCTGCGCGGCCACGGGGGACGCGTACTGCACGTGACCGAGGGCCTGTACGGGCCGCCCGGCCCCGCACCCTCGCTCGCCGGGGCGCGCATGGCCGGATTCGTGCGGATGCTGGGCGCGGAGTACGGGCGCGTCACCGGCACCGTGCTCGACCTGGACGCCTCGGCCATCGGACCCGACGCGGCCGCGCGGCAGATCCTCGCCGAGTACACCGGGCCGTACGGCCCGGGCGACGTGTCCGTGCGCAGCGCAGTGCGCCACCGCCCCGAACTCGTGGCCCTGACCGACGCAGGGCACCGGCCGCTGACCCCCGCCGCGGACCGCGCCTACCTCGTCACCGGCGGCACCCGGGGCATCGGGGCCCGGGTGGCCCGGCTCCTGGTGCGCCGCGGCGCCCGGCGGATCGCCCTGACCGGGGCGCGCCCGCAGCCGCCGCGTGCCGACTGGCCGCTCCTTGCGCCGGGCACACCCGAGGCCGAAACGGCGGCGCTGGTGGCCGAGTTGGAGGCCGAGGGCGCGCGCGTCCTGGTGCACTCGGGCCCGCTGAGCGAGCGGGAGCGCACCGACCGGTTCCTGCGTGAGGTGCGCGAGGTGCTCGGCCCGATCGGCGGTGTCGTGCACTGCGCGGGGCGCGGGCCGGTCGGCAGGCCCTCGTTCATCGGCAAGGAACTCGCCGACTTCGACGCCGTACTCGAACCCAAGACGACGGGCCTCGAGGTCCTCGACGAGCTGTGCGCCGGTGACCGGCCGGAGTTCTTCGTGCTGTTCTCCTCGCTGTCCGCCGTCGCACCCGGCCTGGCCGCCGGCGTCCTCGACTACGCGGCGGCCAACGCCTTCCTCGACTGTTACGCCGATCACCAGGTGCGCTCGGGACGCCCCGGGTTCCGTTCGGTCGCGTGGCCCACCTGGAGCGAGTCGGGCATGGGCGCGGACCGGCCGGACAGCTGCGCGCCCGTGGGCGTGGGACCGCTCGGCGACGAGGAGGGGCTGCGGGTCCTCGAACGGATTCTCGCCCTGCCCGCCGAGCAGGCCCGCATCGTGCCCTGCCCCCCGGTCGACGGCATCGCCGCCGACCCCGCGGCGCTGCTCGGTTCCCCGTGGGACTCCGACGCGACGGCCTGCGTGGAGTCCGCACCCGCAGCCGGATCCGCACCCGCTGCGACGACGACCGGGGCCACGCCGCCCCGGCCCCGTGAAGAGGAGCACACCGTGCCGAACACCTCAGTCACCGGGCCGCCCTGGCTCGCCCCGCTGTTCAGCGAGCTCCTCGCGATTCCCGAGGACGCCCTGGACCCGACGGCGCTCCTCGGCGACCTGGGGGTGGAATCCGTCCTCCTGGGTGAAATCCTTTTGCGGCTCGAGGAGTCGACGGGCCTGTCCCTGGACCCGGCGACGCTTCTCGACCACCCCACCCTCGAACTCCTGGGCCGCCATCTGGCGGACCTCGGGGTGCCGAGCGCACCGCCCGTGCCCGCCGCGACGCCGGCCGCGACCACCGCGCCCGCCGTGGCTCCTGTGACCCCCGTGACTCCTGCGGCTCCCGTAGCTGTGGCCCCTGCGGCCCCTCCTGTGGTCCCCGTGACCCCGTCCGGGAAGATCGCCGTCATCGGGCTCTCCTGCCGCTTCCCCGGCGCCGAGGACGCCGCCGCCTTCGCCCGCAATCTGCTGGGCGGCACCTGCTCGGTGACCGAGGTGCCGCCCTCGCGCTGGGACGTCGGTGAGCTGTACCGGCCCGAGCTCGAGCCGGGCCGCAGCACCAGCAAATGGGGCGGATTCCTGGACGGGATCGAGGACTTCGACCCCGAGTGGTTCGGCATGAGCGAGGACGAGGCCCGCTGCCTCGACCCGGCCGTGCGGCTGTTCCTGGAAGGCTCCGCCACCTGTCTGGCGGACGCCGGATACGGTGCGCGGGAGCTGGCGGGCCGCGACGTGGGGGTCTTCGCGGGCGCCCGGATGTCCCACTACGGGCGCCGGGTGGGCGAGCGGCGCGGCCTCGTGGGCATGGGCTCCGACCAGAACTTCATCGCCGCGCGCATCGCCCACCACTTCGACCTGCACGGCCCCAACCTCGTGGTGGACAGCGCCTGTTCGTCCTCGCTCGTGGCGCTCCAGCTGGCCTGCCGCAGTCTCCTGGACGGCGAGTCGGAGCTGGCGCTGGCCGGCGGGGTCGACGTACTCCTGGACGAGGAGCCGTATCTCGACTTCAGCGCGGCCAAGGCGCTGTCCCGGCACGGCCGCTGCGCCACCTTCGACGAGAACGCCGACGGGTTCGTGCCCGGCGAGGGCTGCGGCGTCGTCCTGCTCAAGCCCCTGGAGAAAGCGCTGCGGGACGGCGACCGGATCCATGCCGTGATCGACGCGGTCGCCGTCAACAACGACGGCCGCACCATGGGGCTGACCACCCCCAACCCCGCGGCACAGGCCAAGGTCGTCCGCCGGGCCCTCACCGCGGCCGGGCGGCGGGCCGACGAGGTCGGCCTGATCGAGGCCCACGGCACCGGCACGATGATCGGCGATCCGATCGAACTGCGCGCCCTGACCGACGTGTTCCGCGAGGAGACCGGGCGGAGGGGCTTCTGCGCGATCGGAAGCGTCAAGACCAACGTCGGGCATCTGCTGAGCGCCGCGGGCATGGCCGGCCTGATCAAGGCGGTGCTCGCGGTGCGGGACGGGCGGATCGCGCCGACGCTGTTCTGCGAACGGCCCAACCCGCGCTTCGACTTCGCCGCCTCGCCGTTCTACCCGAGCCGCACGGCCCACGACTGGGTGCCGGAGCCCGGCCGGGTGCGGGTCGCCGGGGTGAGCGCCTTCGGCCTGGGCGGCACCAACGCCCATGCCGTCGTCAGCCAGTTGGACCCGGCTCTGGCGGCGGCGCACCGGCCGCGCCCGGCCCTGCCCGCGCCGGGCTTCGCGCGCCGCAGGCTGTGGCTGGAGGCGGCGCCCCGTTCGGCGCCCGGCCCCCGGCCCGCGGTCCCCGGCCGCCCGCCGCTGGGTGCCTCCATCCTCGGCCTGACCTTCGAGGAACCCCTCTCCGAACCCGGTTACGCCCCTCTCACCCCAACCCCGACCGGCGCCGACACCGCAGCGGCGTCGCAGGAAGGACGGAAGTGGTGAACGTGCCCTCCGCACCGCAGCCCGGACACGAGTTGGTGTGCCATCTCGTCCTGGAGCACAGCGACTTCATCATGCAGAACCACCGGGTGCACGGGGTGTCCGTCATGCCGGGGGTGACCTTCCTCGACATCGTCTTCCGCATCCTGCGTGACCGGGGCTTCGACACGGCCCGTGCCGAGCTGCGCAACGTCCTCTTCCACGAGGCGATCGCCACCAGCGAGGGCTGTGACCGCGACATCCGCATCACGGTGTCGACGGCCACCGACGGCAGCCGGTGGATCACCGCGGAGAGCCGCCGCCGCGAGGGCGGCGAGAGCGCTGCGGACTACCAGGAGAACTTCCGCGGCGAGCTCGTCCTGCACGACGTGCCCGAGCCCGCGCCGCTCGACGTCGACCGGCTGCGCACCACCGCGCGGCGCGTGGCCGACCTGGACGAGATGTACGCGCGGGCCCGCGCCGAGGAGATCCGGCACGGATCCGCGATGCGCTGCTTCGGCCGGCTCTACTACGGCGACGGCGAACTCCTCGCCGAACTGGGTCTTGACGGGGAGGCGGCAGCGCTCGACGAGCACTTCCATCTGCACCCGGCGAAGATGGACTGCGCCACCATCGCCGCGTTCGCGCAGGTGCCGCCGCCGGACCAGGACCCGTTCATCCCGGTGTTCATCGAGTCGTTCCGGGCCCCGCGCCCGCTGACCGGCGTCGCCTACGCCCATATGCCGCGCCCCGAGACGTACGCCCAGTCCGGGGACATCATGCACAACGACTGCGCGCTGTACGACGCCGACGGCCACTTCCTCGCGGGGTTCACCAAGCTGACCTGCAAGCGCATCCGCAACCCCGAGCTCATCACCCGGCTCCTCGACGCCCCGGACACGACGCGCACGGCCGCGCCCGCCCCGGCCGCGGTGTCCCCCTCCCCCGCCCTCGCGCCCGCCTCGTCCGACGGCGGCGGTGCCGGGCCCGACGGGGTGCGCGCGCATCTGCGCGAGCTGGTCGGCACCCTTCTCGGCAGGGCGCCCCACACGATCCGCACCGATGCCGGTTTCTACGATCTCGGCCTGGACTCCGGGCACATGCTGGACATCAGCCGCCGCCTGGAGGAATACGTCTGCGCGCCGCTGTATCCCACGCTGCTGTTCGAGTTCTCCGACATCGACTCGCTCGCCGCGCACCTGTACGCCGAGTTCGGCGCGCAGGTGCGCAGCGCCCCCGCGAACCCGCCGGCCACGCCGGCCACGCCCGACGAGGGCGCCGGAGCCCCGCCCGCGGCGGTGGCCAGGAGCGCGGCCCGCGCCGTCGCGCCCGCCCTCGGCTGCCACCGGCCGGTGTGGACACCACTGCCCGCCGCCCCCGGCGCTGTCGCGGCGGACGGCGCACACACCGTGGTGCTCGTCGGTGCCGACGCCGCGACCGCGGCCGCCCTGCGCGACGCCGCGGCCCCGGCCCGGGTGGTACGCGCCGAACGGGCCTCCGCGTTCCAGCGCCTGGCCGCCGACCACTACCGGCTCGACCCGGCCGATCCGGCCCAGCTCGGCTCGCTGACCGCCGCGTTGGCAAGCGACGGCATCTCCGCGACGGCGTATGTCCGCTGTGCCCGCACCCGGGACACGGACGGCGCCGGGCGCGCGCTGCCGGATGCCTACCGGGAGAGCTGGGCGCTGGCCGTGGCCGTCACCGGTACCCGGCCGACGGGGCCTGTGCCGGTCCTGTTCCTGCACCCGCGCGATCCCGCCGCGCCCCGCCCGCACGAGGACGCGCTGGGCGCGCTCGCCCGCACCGTCGCCGCCGAGGCGCCGCAGCTGCGCTGCCGTGCGGTCGGCTACGACGCCACCGCGACGGCCGGGGACCTCGCCGCCGTCATCGCCGCCGAGAGCGCGGACCTGTCCGCGGAGAGCGAGGTACGGCACACGGGCGGCACCCGGCTCGCGGTGCGGCACGAGACGCTGGCCGTGCCCGCCGGGAACGGCGCGGGCGTGCTGCGCGAGAACGGCGTGTATCTCGTCACCGGCGGGGGCGGCGGTCTCGCCGCACTGCTGGTGGACCGCCTGGTGACCCGCGGCCCGGTGCGGCTCGTGCTGACCGGCCGCAGCGCGCCGGGGCCCGAGCTCACCCAGCGGATCGAAGGCTGGCGGCGGCGCGGCGCCGAGGTCACCCACGTGCGCGGCGACGTCGCCCACACCGACGACGTGCTGGCCGCCGTGACCTGTGCGCGCGAGACGTACGGCCGGATCGACGGGGTCTTCCACTGCGCGGGCAGCGTCGACGACGGAATGTTCTTCCGCAAGGACCCGGAGCGCTCCGCGGCCGTCCTGGCCGCCAAGGTGGCCGGCACCCGCAATCTCGACGAGGCCACCGCGGACGACGACCTCGCGTTCTTCGCGCTGTTCTCGTCCGTTTCGGCGTCCGTGGCCAACCCGGGCCAGGCCGACTACGCGTACGGCAACGCGTTCATGGAGCACTTCGCCGAGCGGCGTGCCGCCCGCGCGGACCGGCCCGGCGTCTCGGTCGCGGTCGGCTGGCCGCTGTGGGCCGAGGGCGGGATGCGGGTCTCCGAGGACGTGCTGCGCCGCTCCGCCGACACGTCCGGGCTGCACGCCCTGCCCGCCGACGCGGGCCTGGACGCGCTGTTCGGGCTGCTCTCGGGGGGCGCGCCGCGGGCCGTCGTCACGTACGGCGACCAGGAGCGCATCGCCGAACTGCTGCCCGCGCCCCGGCCCTGGGCCGCGCCGTCCGGGCGCCCGGACTCCCCTGAGTCCCTTGACTCCCTTGACTCCCCGGACAGCGACGACATCGCGATCATCGGCGTCGCGGGCCGCTACCCCGAGGCCGAGGACCTCGAGGCGTTCTGGCGCAATCTCGCCGAGGGCCGCGACTGTGTCGGCGAGGTGCCCGCGGACCGCTGGGACCACGCGGCGTACTACGACCCGGAGCGGGGCAAGGAGGGCCGCACGTACGGGCGCCGGGGCGGGTTCCTCGACGGCGTCGACCGGTTCGACGCGGCCTCCTTCGGCATCTCGCGGCGCGAGGCCGAGCTGATGGACCCGCAGGAGCGGCTGTTCCTCACCGTCGGCCGGCAGGCCGTCGAGAACGCCGGCTACCGCCCCGAAGAACTGGCCCGCACCCGGGTCGGGGTCTTCGCCGGTGTCATGTGGAACCACTACCAGTTGTGTACGGACGGCAGTGCCGAGCCCGTCGCGCCGACGGCCCTGCACTGCTCCGTCGCCAACCGGCTCTCGTACTGCCTGGATCTGTCCGGGCCCAGCATGGCGGTGGACACCGCCTGCTCGTCCTCGCTGACGTCGCTGCACCTGGCCGTGGAGAGCATCCGGCGCGGCGAGTGCGCGCTGGCCGTCGCGGGCGGCGTCAACGTCGCCGCGCACCCGCAGAAGTATCTGCAGCTCGCTCAGGGCCGCTTCCTGTCGTCGGACGGGCGCTGTCGCGCTTTCGGCGCGGACGGCGACGGCTACGTGCCCGGTGAGGGCGTGGGCGCGGTGCTGCTCAAGCCGCTGGCCGACGCGCTCGCCGACGGGGACCACGTACACGCGGTGATCAAGGGCTCGTTCCTCAACCACTCGGGGCGCACCAGCGGTTTCACCGTGCCGAGCCCCGCGGCGCAGGCCACGCTGATCGCCGACGCGCTGGACCGCTCCGGTGTCGCCGCGGACAGCGTCGGCTACATCGAAGCGCACGGCACCGGCACCGCGCTCGGCGACCCGATCGAGATCGAGGGGCTGAGGCAGGCGTTCGCGGACGCGGGGCTCGCCCCGGGCAGCTGCGCCATCGGCTCGGTGAAGTCCGGGATCGGGCACCTGGAGAGCGCGGCCGGTATCGCCGCTGTCACCAAGGTGCTGCTCCAGATGCGCC
The DNA here is from genome assembly GCF_053644375.1 of Streptomyces sp. NPDC055400. Taxonomy (NCBI): domain Bacteria; kingdom Bacillati; phylum Actinomycetota; class Actinomycetes; order Kitasatosporales; family Streptomycetaceae; genus Streptomyces; species Streptomyces sp. NPDC055400. Next base: position 207,581 of record NZ_JBSHLM010000011.1, read on the forward strand.
ACCGGGAGCTGGTGCCGTCGCTGCACAGCGAACAGCCCAACCCGCACATCGACTTCGCGTCCACCCCCTTCACCGTGCAGCGGACCCGGACCCCCTGGCTGCCGCGAGAGGGCAGCACGGTGCTGCGCGCCGGGGTGAGCGCGTTCGGCGCCGGCGGCTCCAACGCCCATGTCCTCCTGGAGAGCGCGCCGCCCGCGCCGGCCACCCCTGTGGCGGGTCCGCAGCTGTTCGTGTTCTCCGCCAAGGACGAGCGGACGCTGCGCGAGGTGGTACGCCGCCAGCTGCGCCACCTGGACGGTCCGGGCCCGGCCGGGAGCTCGGCGGACGAGGCGACGGCGCTGCTCACCGGTGAGGTGGCCGCGCTCCTGGACGTGCCCGTGGACGCTGTGGACGTGCGGGAGGGCCTGGCCGACCTCGGGGTCGACCGCCTGGCACTCGCCGAGCTCGGCCGCCGTGTCGAGGGGCGGCTGCCCGCCGGGGTGGAGCTGTCCGGGCAGGCGTCGATCACCGAACTGGCCTCGGCCGCGGCGCTCGCCGCCCGGCCGGACGCGCCGCCGCTCGCGGACATCGCGCACACGCTGCGGGTCGGGCGTTCCCCGCAAGCCGTCCGGCTCGCCGTCGTCTGCGGTGAACCGCAGGAGCTGCGCCGGAAGCTGACGGCGTTCCTGGACGGCGACCAGCCCGGCGAGGGCGTGTTCACGGGCCGCGTCGAAGAGGACGAGGAGCCCGCACGGCTCGACCGGGCCGCCGAACTGTTCCGCCTCGGCCGGCTGTCCGAGCTCGCCCGCGCCTGGGCCGACGGGGCCGCGGTGGAGTGGGACGACTGCCGCGCCGGCGACGGCGTACGGCCGCGTCGCGTACCGCTGCCCGCCCACCCGCTGGACGAGCGCTCGTACTGGATCGGCGGCTGGCGCAGCGCGCAGGAGACCGGCGAGAGCCGGGAGCCGGTCGAGACGACGCAGGTCTCAACTGCCGGGCCCGCGGCTCCGGTTGACCGAGTGGACCTGCCTCAGGAGCGCGAGGAGCGGCCCGGACTCGACCCGCAGGAGGTGCTGCGGGCCGTGGTGGACGCGGTCCGCACGCGGCTCTATCTCGAGCCGGACGAGGTCGACCACCGGCTGTCCTTCAACGAGATGGGCGTGGACTCGGTCGGCGCCGTGGAGATCGTCGAGCAGCTCGGCGCACGTTTCGCCCTGGAGATGGACCCCGTGACGCTCTTCGACCACCCGACGGTGACCCGGCTCGCCGAGCACGTCAGGGAACTGCACCGGCAGAGCCCGGCGCCGCGGCCACAGGCCGCGTCAGCCGTCGCACAACCGGCGGCACCCGAGGCCGCCGCCCTGCCCGCACCGGTTCCGGTGCCGGCACCGGAACCCATGCCCGTACCCGCACCCGCACCCGAGTCGTCCGCGTCCCCGGACACCTGCGACGACATCGCCGTCATCGGCATGTCGGGGCGCTTCCCCGGGGCCGAGGACCTGGACGCCTTCTGGGAGAACATCGCCGCCGGGCGTGACAGCTTCACCGAAGTGCCCGCGCAGCGCTGGGACGTCGGCCCCGTCTTCGACGCCGACCGTCTCGTCCCCGACAGGACGTACAGCAAATGGGCGGCCATGCTGCCCGAGGTGGGCCGGTTCGACGCGGCGTTCTTCAACCACTCGCCGCTCGAGGCCGAGGTGATGGACCCCCAGCAGCGGCTGTTCCTCGAGCAGTCCTGGGCGGCACTCGAGCACGCCGGGTACGCGGTGGGCGCCGACGACCGCACCTCCTGCGGGGTGTTCGTCGGCTGTGCGCCCGGTGACTACTCGACGCTGCTCACCGAGGCGGGCCGGGCCGACACCGGCCATGCCTTCCTCGGCACCACCAGTTCGCTGCTGCCCGCCCGGATCGGCTACTTCCTGAATCTGGACGGCCCCACCATGGCCGTGGACACGGCCTGTTCGTCCTCGCTCGTGGCCGTGCACCTGGCCGCCGACAGCATCCGCCGCGGCGAGTGCGCCATGGCCCTCGCGGGCGGTGTGGCCCTCATGGTCACCCCGCAGCTGCACGTCAGGGCCAGCAAGGTCGGCATGCTGTCGCCGCGCGGCACCTGTGTGCCGTTCGACGCGTCGGCGGACGGCACCGTGCTCGGCGAGGGCGTGGGCGCCGTCGTACTCAAGCGCCTGGACCGGGCCGTCGCCGACGGGGACCACATCCACGGCGTCATCAGGGCGACCGGGGTGAACGGCGACGGCCGCACCAACGGCATCACCGCGCCGAGCGCCCTGTCGCAGGCCGCGCTCATCGCGGACGTGCACCGCAGGGCCGGCGTGGGCGCCGACGACATCGGATACGTGGAGGCGCACGGCACCGGTACCGCGCTCGGCGACCCGATCGAAGTACGGGCCCTGACCGAGGTGTTCCGCCGCTCGACCGATCGCAGCGGCTACTGCGGCATCGGCACCGTGAAGGCCAACATCGGGCACACCACCATGGCCGCGGGGATCGCGGGCCTGCTCAAGACGCTGCTCGCGCTGCGCCACCGCGAGCTGCCGCCCGCGCCCGCCTTCGACACCCCGAACCCGAAGACGGAGCTGGACTCCAGCCCCTTCTTCGTGGTCCGTGACCGCCAGGAGTGGGAGCCGGGTCCCGGCGGCCTGCGGATCGCCACGGTCAGCAGCTTCGGCTTCAGCGGCACCAACGCGCACGCCGTGCTCGCGCAGGCCCCCGAGCCGCAGGCCCGCCCCGAAGAGCCCGACCAGGAGCGGCTGTTCGCCGTGTCCGCCCGCGACGGGGCGGCCCTCGACCGGCTGCTGCTGCGGCTCGCCGACAGTGACCTGGACGGCGTCACCCCGGCCGACCTGGCCTTCACGCTCGGCGTCGGCCGCGCCCATCTGCCCGTGCGCGCCGCCGTGATCGCCCGGAGCGTGCCCGAAATGCGCCGCAGGCTCCGCCTGTTGCAGTCCGGCGTCCAGGCCCCGGGCTGCTTCCGCACCGGTGATGGGGCCGCGTCCGGCGACCTGGACGAGCAGACCCGCGCCGAGCTCGCGGAACACGCCGGGTCGGGTTCGCCCGCCGAGCGTGTCGCCGCCCTGGAACGCCTGGCCGCCGCCTACACCGCGGGCCAGGACCTCGACTGGCGGTCCCTGTCGTACGGGGACCGGCCGCGCCGGGTGCCGCTCCCGACGTACCCCTTCGGCGGGGACCGCCACTGGATCACACTCCCGGACACCGGCCGCACCACCGCGCCCGCCACGGCACCCGCCACGTCCAGCACCGAACTCCCGAACCAGTCACCGCAGTTGGCTCCCCACCCCCTGCTCGGCGCTGTCTCCGGGGCGCCCGGCGACCCGGACGGCGCCCGCTTCCCGGTGCCCGTGCCGGCCGCGCACTGGGTGCTCGACCACCACAGGATCGGCGACCGGCCGGTCCTGCCCGGCGCCGCCGGGCTCGACCTCGCGGTGGCCGCGGCCCGGCGCTGCGGCCTGCGCGGCACCGTGCGGCTGCACGGCGTGCAGTGGCTGCGGCTGATCGACGCCGAGGCCGCCGGCACGCTGCGGCTCACCCTGACCTCGGACGGCGAGGGCTACCGCTTCGCCCTGGCCACCGGTGACGACGGGACCGTCTGCTCCCGTGGCTCGCTCACGGTGCGCCCCGATGCCCAGGACGCCGCCGCCCCGGCCGCGTCGCCCGAGACCCTCGATGTCGCTCGGATCGCCGCCCGCTGTCCTTACGAGGTCCCCGCCGAGCGGTTCTACGACGACTTCCGTTCCGGCGGGATCGCCTACGGCCCGTCCTTCCGGGTCCTGGAGAAGATCACCTTCGGTGACGACGAGGTGCTCGGCACGCTGCGCGCCACCCCGGACAGCGGCGGGTTCGCCCTGCACCCCGCCCTGCTCGACGGCGCCCAGCAGACCATCGCCGCCCTGGAAGGGGGCAACGACGCCACCCTGGTGCCGTTCTCCGTCGAGACGGTCGAGGTCGTCGACGCGACGGCCGTCCCCGCGTTCGCCCACGTCGTCCGTGCGGGAAAGCACCGCTACACGGTGCGCCTGGCCGACCGGTCCGGGCGGGTCTGTGTCCGCTACGAGGGCCTCGCCCTGCGGGCGCAGAACAACCCGGTCGACTCCATGATGTACCGGCCGGTGTGGCGCCCCGCTCCCCTGCCGCAGCCCGGCGACGCGCCCGCGGGCGGCCGTACGGTGGTGGTCCACACCGCCGACTCGACGGCCCTGGCCGCCGCGCTCGCGGCCCGCACGGGCGCCGGCCTGGTGGCGCTGTCCGGCGCGCGGGACGCGGCGCCGGACCCGTACGCGGTGCTCGAACAGCCCGTGGAAACCGTCTACTTCGTGGCCCGCACCGGTGACGCCGAAGGGCCCGCCGAGGCGGACCGCACCGCCCTTGACCTGTTCCGCCTGGTCAAGCGGATGCTCGCCGCGGGCCGAGCCCGTGACCGCATCGCCCTGCGCATCGTGCTCGCGGGCGCCGTACCGGCGGACCCCGAGGACAAGACCGAGCCCGTGCGCCCGCACGCGGCCGGAGTGCTCGGCCTGGCCCGTGCGATCGAGTCGGAGTGCCCGCGCTGGAGCGTCGCCTGTGTCGATGTCGGCGCGGACGGCGGCACCGTCGGTGCCGAGCGCGCGGCCGAGCGGATCGTGGCCGAGCCGGGCACCGAACCGCTGGTGCTGCTGCGCGGCGAGGAGCGCCTGGAGCGCGTCTTCGAGCCGCTGCGCCCCGCCGCGCCCCGGGGCACGGAGCCCTTCCGCGAGGGCGGTGTGTATGTGATCGCCGGCGGCGCCGGCGGCATCGGCTTCGCGCTCAGCCGGCTGCTCGCCCGGATCGCCCGGGCCCGCCTCGTGTGGATCGGCCGCAGCCCCGAGGGCCCGGAGCACCGGGCCAAGGCCGAGGAGATCGCCGCGCTGGGCGGCCAGGTCCTCTACGTGCAGGCGGATGTCGCCGACGAGGCGGCACTGCGCCGGGGACTCGACTCCGTGCACGCCCGGTTCGGGCAGGTCGACGGCGCCGTGCACGCGGCGCTCGACCTGCGGGACCGCACCATCGCCCTCATGGACGAGGAGGACTTCCTCGCCGGGCTCGCGCCCAAGGTCGCCGGAGTCACCGCCTTCGCCCGCGTCTTCGGGGCCGAGCCGCTGGACTTCATGCTGGTCTTCTCCTCCGCGGTGTCCTTCGTGGAGGCGGGCGGTCAGGCCAACTACGCGGCCGCGAGCACCTTCGAGGACGCCTACGTCCAGTGGCTCGACCGGCGGCACGACTACCCGGTGTCCGTCGTCAACTGGGGCTTCTGGGGCAGCGTCGGCGCGGTCGCCGACGACCGGATGCGGGCGGCCTTCGCCCGCCTCGGCGTCGGCTCCGTCGAACCTGCCGAGGGCATGGCGGTGCTGCGCCGGATCATCGCCGGGCGGCTGCCGCAGACCCTCGCGATGAAGGCGGACCGCGCGGCGCTGCCCGCCATGGGCATCCGGGTCGCGGGTACGCCCGAGGGCGAAGGGCCGGCCCGTACGTCGCCGCCCGCGGCGAGTGCAGCGCCCGGCCCGGCCACGCGGACCCCGGACCCGGCCCGGGTCTCGGTCGCGGTCCCGGACCCGGTGGCCGCCGGTGCGGACGGGCTGTCGGCCGAGGCCGTGCGGTCCTACGTCGCCGGGGTGTTCGCGGAGGTCCTCAAGTACGAGAGCGCTGCGCTCGACCCGGAGGCCACCTTCGAGACGTTCGGCGTGGACTCCCTGGTGAGCCTCAACATCGTCGACCGCTTCGAGCAGGACCTGGGTGACCTGCCGCAGACCCTGCTCTTCGAGTACATGACGATCGACCAGGTCGCCGGGTACTTCCGCCAGGAACACGGCGAACGGCTCACCCGGGTCGTCGCCCCGGCCCCTGCCCCTGCCCCTGCGCAGGACCACGGTCAGGACAGCGTGGTCGCGTCCCCCGCGGCCGAGGAGGTGTCCGGCGCCGCCGTCCAGGGCGGTGACGAGGAGGTGTTCGCCCGGGCGCAGGAGGCGTTCGCCGCGGTCGAGGCGTTCAGCCGCGATCTGCTGCGCCGCACCTTCCCGCGTCTGGACGGCGTGCCCCGGCCCGGTGAGAGGATCACGGCCGACGAACTCGCCTCCCGGCTCGGCGTGGTCCGCAGGCACCGCCGCCTCTTCGACGCCGCCCTGAGCATCCTGCGGTCCTGCGGAGCGGTGACGGGCGACGCGGACACCCTCACGTTCGCCGAGCCGTCGGCGGCGCCGGGGGCCCGCGTGGAGGGCGCCGAAGTCGCCGCGCTCTACCCGGAGATGAGCGGTCACGTCACTCTCCTGGAGCGCACCCTCGGCGCCCTGGGAGAGGTCCTCGCGGGCCGCAGGAACCCGATGGACGTGCTGTTCCCGAAGGGCTCCGTGGCCCTGGTCGAGCCCATCTACAAGGGCCAGCCCATCGCCGACCACTACAACCGGCTGCTCGCCGACGAGGTGGCCGACGCCGCCCGCCGGGTGCGCGCCCAGGAGGGCCGCCCGGTCCGGGTCCTGGAGATCGGGGCGGGTACGGGAGCCAGCTCCCGTACCGTGCTGGCCGCGCTGGCCGCCGCGGACGCCGGGGCTCACTACTGCTACACCGACATCTCCCCGGCCTTCCTGCGCCACGGCGAGCGGGAGTTCGGCCCCACCTATCCGCAACTGGCCTTCCACACCCTCGACATCTCCCGCGACCCGGTGGAGCAGGGCATCGAGGCCGCCTCGTACGACGTGGTGCTCGGCACCCATGTGCTGCACGCCACGCCGGACATGGAGCGCACCCTGCGCAACATCCGCACCCTGCTGCGGCCGGGCGGACTGGTCCTCGTCAACGAGATCACCCGCTTCTCCGAGTTCCTCACGCTCACGTTCGGTCTGACGACCGGCTGGTGGATGTACGAGGACGCACAGTGCAGGCTGCCGCACTCACCGCTGCTCGCCCCGGTCCAGTGGCGGCAGAGCGCGGCGGCGGCCGGGCTGCGCACGGTGCGCACCGGCGGTCTGCCGGGCGTACCCGCCGACGATCTTGAGCAGTCCCTGGTCGTGGCGGAGCGGCCCGTAGAGGACTCCGGCGACGCGTCGCCGGACGGTGCGGCGGACGAGCGGTCGCCCGAGTCCGTGCGGTCCTATGTGACCGGCGTGTTCGCCGAGGTGCTCAAGTACCGTGCCGAGGACCTGGATCCGGCGGTCACCCTCGAGAACTTCGGGGTCGACTCGCTGGTGAGCCTCAACATCGTCGACCGCCTCGAGCAGGACCTGGGCGATCTGCCGCAGACCCTGCTCTTCGAGTACACGAGCATCGACAGCATCGCGCAGTACCTGAGCGCCGAGCACGGGGAGCGGCTCGCCCGGGTCGTGGGCGAGGCATTGCCGGCGGCGCCCCAGGCCCAGGCCCAGCCCTTGGCTCCCGCACCCGTTTCCGTCGATGTCCCCGTCCCCGCCCCCGTTTCCGCCTCCGTCGACGTCCAGGAACCCGAGCCCGTGCCCGAGCCCGCGGCGGCTGTACGGACCCCGGCCGGCGACGACCCCGCGGACCCTCTCGACATCGCCGTCATCGGCGTCGTGGGCCGCTACCCCCAGTCTCCCGACCTGGAGGCGTTCTGGCGCAATCTCTCCGAGGGCCGCAGCTGCATCACGGAGATCCCGTCCGAACGCTGGGACTGGCGCCGCAACTTCGACCCGGACAAGAGCCGCAAGCACCGCAGCTACAGCCGCTGGGGCGGCTTCCTCGAAGACATCGAGATGTTCGACGCCCCGCTCTTCGGCATCCTGCCGCGCGACGCGGCCGACATCGACCCGCAGGAGCGGCTGTTCCTGGAGACCTGCTGGGAGCTCCTGGAGACAGCCGGATACCTCGGCACGTACACGCACGAACCGCAGACAGGTGTCTTCGCCGGGCTGATGTACGGCGAGTACGGCCTCCTCGCGGCAGCCACCGACTGGCCCGAGGGCCGCTACGCCACCGGCCACTCCGCGTACTGGTCGATGGCCAACCGTGTCTCCTACACGTTCGACCTGCAGGGTCCGAGCCTCGCCGTCGACTCCGCCTGCTCGTCCGCGCTCAGCGCCATCCAGCTGGCCTGCGAGAGCCTGCGCCGCGGTGAGAGCCGGATGGCGATCGCGGGCGGTACGAACCTGATCCTGCACCCGGCGCACTTCGCTGCCCTGTGCGCCCGCAACATGCTCTCCGCCGCCGACGCCTGCCGGGTCTTCGACGACGGCGCCGACGGGTTCGTTCCCGGCGAGGGCGCGGGCGCGGTGCTCCTCAAGCCGCTCGCGCAGGCCGAGGCCGACGGCGACACCATCTGGGGGGTCGTCAAGGGCGCGTTCAGCAACGCGGGCGGCAAGGTCAGCGGTTACACCGTGCCCAACCCCAACGCCCAGGCCCGGCTCGTGGAGCGGACGCTGCGCCGGTCCGGCGTGCATCCGCGGACCGTGTCCTACGTGGAGGCCCACGGCACCGGCACGGCGCTCGGCGACCCCATCGAACTGGGCGGTCTGACCAAGGCGTTCCGCGCCGCGGGCGCCACCGACGACGGCTACTGCGCCGTCGGATCGGTGAAGTCCAACATCGGCCACCTGGAGGGCGCGGCCGGTATCGCCGCCGTGACGAAGGTGCTGCTCCAGCTCAAGCACCGCGCTCTGGCGCCCACCATCCATCTGGACCGTCTCAACCCGAAGATCGATTTCACGGGTTCGCCGTTCGGGCCGCAGCGCACCGCCGAGCCCTGGGACCGTCCGGTCGCCGGTGTGGACGGCGAGGAGCGCAGCTGGCCGCGGCGGGCCGGTATCAGCTCGTTCGGAGCGGGAGGAGCGAACGTACACATGGTCCTTGAGGAGTACACCGGCCCGGACCCGCTGGACGCCGAGGACACCATGGGAGCCGCGGGTGCCGAGGAGCCGGAGCTGTTCGTGCTCTCCGCGCTCGACCGCGAGACCCTCGCCCGTCACGCGGGGCGAGTCGCCGACTTCGTGGGCGGCCCCGAAGGCGCGCGAGTCCGGCTCGCCGACCTGGCGCACACCAGCAGGGTGGGGCGGCGCGAGCTGCCCGAGCGCCTCGCGGTGACGGCCGCTTCGCACGGACAACTCGCCGCCCGGCTGCGGGAGTTCGCCGCGACCGGGGCGGCGGGCGAGGGCGTGAGTACCGGCACGGCCCGCAAGGGCGGAGCCGGCAGCGGGCTCGGCGCCCAGGAACTCGCCGCCGCCCTGACCGGGCGCCGCTGGGCGGACGCCGTGGAGCACTGGACGCTCGGGGGCCGGGTCGACTGGCGTACGGCGGACGCGGGACGCCCGGTCCGCAAGGTCGCGTTCCCGACGTATCCCTTCAACCGCAGCCGCCACTGGATCACCTCCGACCCGCACCATCTGGCGCCGGAGCTCCCGGGCGGCGGCCGTCCGGCCGCGGAGCCGCTGTCCGGTGCGGAGCCGGCCGCCGCCGAACCGGACGCCGCGACCCGCCTGCCCTCCCCGGAGCCGGCCCGCCCCGAACCCGTAGCCGCAGCAGCAGCCGCAGCCGCTGAACGCCCCGTCCCGGTGCCCGTCCTCGTGCAGCCGGCCGAGGGCAACGATCGCGACGGAGGCGGGCCCGCGGCCGGCGTCACGGCTGACGTCACTGCTGACATCACTGCTGACGTCACTGCCGAGGTCATGGCCGACGTCACGGTCGAGCGCGGGGCCACCCACCCGGCGCTCGCCCTCGCGGCGCATCACCGGATCTCCGGTTCCCGCTGGGTGCCCGGGGTGTCGCTCCTGGAAGTGGCCCGCGAGGTCTGTCCCGGCGCGGACGGCTCCGCGGGGGCCGCATTCCCCTTCCGGCTCGGCTCCGTGCGCTGGCTGACGCCCGTCGACCTGGACGCCGGGACCGACCGGGTGACGGTCGGCTTCACCGAGGACGGCACCGGGACCGCGTTCCGGATCACCGCGGGCGGACCGTCCGGCACCACCGTCGCCCGGGGCACCCTCACCGAGGGCCCCTGCGCCGACGACGACGGCATCGACCTGGCCGCCGTGCGGGACCGCAGCACCGGGCGCCCCGACCCCTGCGAGTTCTACGACGCGTTCGCCCGCGCGGGCCTGGAGTACGGCCGCCCCCTGCGCACCGTCGCGGACCTGTGGACGGGCACCGGTGAGTGTCTGGCCCGGCTGAGCCTGAGCCGCCTGATGCGCCGCGTCGGCCCCGCCCACGCCCTGCACCCCGCGCTCCTCGACGGCGCGCTGCAAGCGGTGTCGAGCCTGTGCGCGGCGGACGAGTCGTATCTGCCCGTCGGCATGGGGGAGATACGGGCCCATGGCGCGCTGCCCGCGGACAGCTGGGCCTACGTCAGGGAGGTCACGGCCGAGGGCGCGACGGGCGGCCGGCGCCGGTTCGACATCCGGCTCACCGACGGCACCGGGCGAGTCCTCCAGGCCGTGGACGGCCTGGAGATCGCCCCGCGCGCCGGAAGCGGCGCGCCCGAGACCCGTACCCGCTACCTGGCACCGGTATGGACGCCCGCGCCTTTGCCCGCCGGGGAGCAGGCGCCGGGCACCGTGCTCCTGTGCGGCGCCGAGACGCCCCAACGCCTGGAACTCGCCGGGCAGTTGACAGCCGCGGGCAGCACCGTGGTGTACGCGTCCGACGGCCCGGCCTTCGCCCGCAGCGACACCGGCCCCCACGCCGCGTACACCCTGCGCGGCACCGACCCGGCCGAGCACACCCGGCTGATCGAGGACCTCGCGGGGCGCGGACTGCTGCCGGATGCCGTCGTGCACCTGGCCGGCGAAGCGGAAGCCGACAGCCAGCGACAGGGCGCCGACGGCCGCGAGTCGGTCCTGCCGTTCGTCCTGTGGTCCGCGGTGGCCGTACTGGGCAGGCCCGAACGCCCCGGCCTGCGCGTCGTGTTCGCCCACCGCGCGGGCGCACAGGGCGCCGAGCCCCGGCACATCGCGGTCGGCGCCACGCTGCGCACCCTCGGCCTCGAGCACAGCAGGTTCAGCGGCGTACGCGTGGAGCTGCCCGCGGGCGGCGTCGGCACAGAGGCGGTCGTCGCCGAACTGCGCGCCGCGCGGCCGGGTGCCGTCGAGGTCTCCTACGCCGCCGACGGCGGCCGCAGCGAGAAGAACCTGGAGCGGTTCGAGCCGCCGGCCGCCGGTCTGTGCGACTTCGCGCCGCGGGCGGGCGGCACCTATCTGATCACCGGCGGCGCGGGCGCGCTCGGTCTGCACTTCGCGGCGTACCTGGCCGGGCGGGCGCCGGACGACGCCACGATCGTGCTGGCCGGCCGCTCGCAGCCGGGCGACGATGCCGCCCGCCGCATCGCCGAGCTGAACGGCGACGGGGCCCGGGTGCTGCACCGGTCAGCCGACCTGCGGGACGCGGCGTCCGTGGAGCGCCTGGTGGCGTCCGTCAGCACCGAGTTCGGGCCGCTGCGCGGTGTGCTGCACTCCGCGGGCGTGACCCGGGACGCCCGGGCGGTGAAGAAGACGGCGCGGGAGCTCGACGAGGTCCTCGCGCCGAAGGTGTCCGGGACCGTGCACCTGGACGCGGCGACCGCGGACCAGCCGCTGGACTTCTTCGTCCTGTTCTCCTCGATGTCCGGCGAGTCGGGCAACCTGGGGCAGGCCGACTACGCGTACGCGAACGCGTTCCTCAACGCCTTCGCCGCCCGCCGCGACGGCCTGCGCGCGGCCGGGCTGCGGTCCGGGCGCAGCCTGTCGATCGGCTGGCCCCTGTGGGCCGACGGCGGGATGACGGTGGACGACGCCACCCGCGAGATGTTCGCCCGCACCTGGGACATGGTGCCGCTGAGCACGCACGCGGGTCTGGAGGCCTTCGTCCGGGGCCTCGCCTGCGAACTGCCCGCCCTGTGCGTGGTGGAGTCGCTGGTACGGCCTGAGGCGGCGGCCCCGGCCGCGGCGCCGCGGCCCGCTGCCGCACGCCACGGGCTGCCCGCCATGGACGGGGCGGCGCTGCGGGAGCTCGTGGAGCACGAGGCGCGGGTGCTGGCCTCCGGGTTCCTGCTCGTGGACCCCTCGGAGGTCGACGTGGCGGCCGAACTTCTGGAGCTGGGCTTCGACTCGATCACGCTCACCGAGCTGGTCAACAAGGTCAACGAACGCTTCGGCCTCGACCTGCTGCCCACGGTCCTGTTCGAGTGTCCCGACCTGGTCTCGTTCGCGGAGTACCTGACGCAGCACCACGCCGCGGAACTGGCCCTGCACTACGCACCGGACAGCCCGGCCGAGCACACGGACGTACGCGACGAGCCGGCCGTGTCCGACGGCACACCCGCCCCGGCCCCCGCGGCACCGGCCGTCCCCGCGTCTCCTGCGCCATCGGTCCCACCCGTGACCGCAGTGACCACCGCACCCGCACCGGCACCGGCAGTGACCACCGCACCCGCACCCGTCGGCCGCGCCGAGATCGCCGTCATCGGGATCGCCGGGGTGTTCCCCGGCTCGGCGGACGCCGACGAGTTCTGGGAGCACCTCGCGGGCGGCGTCGACCTGGTGCGGCCGGTGCCTGAGGACCGCACCGCGATCCGCGCCAACCCGGCCACCCGCGAGCTGCGCGGCGGCTTCCTCGACTCCGTCGACACCTTCGATGCCCGCCTCTTCGGCATCTCGCCCAACGAGGCCGCCCTCATGGACCCGCAGCAGCGGCTCTTCCTGCAGACCGCGTGGCGGGTGTTCGAGGACGCGGGCTACCGTCCGGCCGACCTCGCGGGCGCCCCGTGCGGCCTCTTCGTCGGGGTCGCCACCCATGACTACGACGATCTGCTCAAGGAGAACGGCGTCGCGGTGCAGGCGCACACCGCCACCGGTATCGCCCACTCCGTCCTCGCCAACCGGGTCTCGTACCTGTTCGACCTGAACGGTCCCAGCGAGGCCGTCGACACCGCCTGTTCCAGCTCCCTGGTCGCGATCCACCGCGCCCTGCGCGCCATCCAGGACGGCGAGTGCGAACTGGCCGTCGCGGGTGGCGTCAACGTCATCCTGACCCCGGGTCTGCTGGAGTCCTTCACCCAGTCGGGCATGCTCAGCCCGGACGGCCGCTGCAAGACCTTCGACGCCGACGCCGACGGCTACGTCCGCGGTGAGGGCGTCGGCGCGGTCCTCCTGAAGCCGCTGGCCCGGGCCGAGGCCGACGGGGACCATATCTACGCGGTGGTCAAGGGCACCGCCGTCAACCACGGCGGCCGCAGCAACTCCCTGACCGCGCCCAACCCCGAGTCCCAGGCCAGGGTCGTGGCCGCCGCCGTGCGCGAGGCCGGGGTGGCACCGGACACGATCACGTACATCGAGGCGCACGGCACCGGTACCCGGCTCGGCGACCCGATCGAGATCGAGGGTCTGAAGAAGGCGTTCACGACGCTGCACGAGGAGCGCGGCGAGGCCGTGCCGGACACCGGGCGGATCGCCATCGGCGCGGTGAAGACCAACATCGGTCACCTGGAGACGGCCTCCGGGATCGCGGGCGTCCTCAAGGTGGTGCAGAGCATGCGCCACCGCGCGCTGCCCGCGAGCCTGCATCTGCGCCGGCTCAGCCCGTATCTGCGGCTCGACGGCACGCCGTTCACGGTCAACGACCGCCACCGCCCGTGGGAGCCCGCCCGCACGCCGGACGGCAGGCAGGTGCTGCGGGCCGGGGTCAGCTCGTTCGGCTTCGGCGGCTCCAACGCCCATGTGGTGCTGGAGGCGTACCCGGCGCGGACCGCGCCCGCCGTGCAGGACTTCGCCCCCCACACCGTGCCGCTGTCCGCCGGCGACCCGGACGATCTGCGGGCTTACGCGGCACGGCTCGCCCGGCACCTGGCCAGCACGCCGGAGGCCGATCTGGCGCGGGTCGCCTACACGCTGCAGACGGGCCGGACCGGGCACCGGCACCGCTTCGCCGTCCGGGTGCGGGACCGTGACGAGCTGATCGGCGCCCTGGAGGCATTCGCCGCCGGGGAGCTGCCGGAGCACGCGGCGACCGGGACGGCCCGCCGTGACGCTCCCTCCGTGCAGAGCGACGAGGACCCCGCGCTGCTGCGGAAGTCGTGGTGCGAGGGCGCCGACGTGCCGTGGCACACCTGGTGGCCGAAGGCCCCCGGACGTGTCCCGCTGCCCACGGCGCCGTTCGCCCGCACCCGCCACTGGTTCCCCACCCCGGATGCCGAACCGACGGCGCCCGCCGTACCCGCACGCAAGGAGGCCACCATGACAGCCCGCAGCGAGGCGCAACCGACGCGTCGCGGTCCCAAGATCCGCCTCGCGGCGCCGAGGAGTGCGGGGGGTGCCACGGCGACCGCGCCGACCCGGGAACCCGTTCCCGCGCCGCCGGCTCCGGCTCTCGCCACGACGGCATCGCAGCCGGTCCGGGCCGACGCACCGCCCCCGGCCCTCCCCGAGGCGGAGGCCGCCGCCTCCACCGTCGTCGGCCTGCTGCGCGGTGAACTGTCCAAGATCCTGGGCATGCCGCCCGAGGAGATCGAGAACGACGCCCCCTTCGGTGAGCTGGGCCTCGACTCCATCTACCGCATGGACCTCGTCCGCACGCTCAACGAGGCCTTCGGCCTGGACCTGAAGGCCACCGAGCTCTACAACTACGACACCGTCGGCAAGCTCACCGAGTTCGTCGCGCCGCTGGTCGGCCCCGCCGGGGCCGCTCCCGCCGCCGAGCCGGTCACGGCCGAGGCACCGCAGCAGTCCTCCGCGTCGCTGGAGGACCTGGTACAGGACGTCATCGAGCGTGAGCTCGGCCGCACCGCCGACCCCGCCAAGTCCTTCGTCGACAACGGCTTCGGCTCCTTCGACATGCTGCGGGTCGTCGCCTCCCTGGAGCGGGTCTTCGGCGCCCTGCGCAAGACGCTGCTCTTCGACCACCCCACGATCGGCGCGCTGGCCGCGCATCTCGCCGAGACGCACGGTCCGCAGGCCGCAAGTCGTCTTTCGTCCCCGCCGCTGGAGCGGCCCCGGCCCGGGCCCGCCGCGTCCCAGGAGCCGTACACCGGCGGGGCGCTGGTGGTCGAGAAGAAGTCCCTCGCCGGGCAGCCGGAGCTCGCCTCGACGGTGGCCGCTCTGGAGAGCGCGTACGGCCGGGAGGGCGGACTGCCGGGCCGCGACATCGCCCCGCTGATCTTCCTGGGCGCGGGCCGCACGGCGTACTTCAACTTCTCGGTCCGCGACGACGCCATGCTCACCTGGAGCTATGTCGGTCCGACCGAGGAGATGCCCGCCCTGGCCACGGAGTTCGTGCGCTACGGGCAGGCGCACGGCCTGGCCGCGAACATCGTCTCGCTGATCCGCCTGGAGGAGGTGGACGGCGTCCGGTTCACCGCCACCCCCTTCGGGGCTCTCCAACGGCTCGAGGGCATCAAGGACTTCAGCCTCGAGGGCGGCCGGATGCAGCGGCTGCGCTACGCGGTGCGCAAGTTCGAGAAGGCCGGCACGTGCCGGACCGAGGAGTACACCGTCGGCTCCGACCCGCGTACCGACCAGGAGATCACCACGCTGATCGACCGGTGGTCGGCGGCCAAGGAGATGGTGAACCCGTACGTCTCGACGGTCCGGGACGAGATCGGCCGCGGCATTCTCGCCGCACGGCACCGGATGTTCCTCACCCATCTGGACGACCGGATGGTCAGCGCCGTCATCGTCACCAAGATTCCCTCCGAGGACGGCTATCTGCTCGACCTCGAGTTCTATCCCGAGGACGCGCCGCTCGGCAGCCTCGACCACACGGTCGTAAAGATCATCGAGCGGACGGCGGCGGATGGCTGCACCGTCTTCAGCTTCGGCGGCAGCTTCGGCGCCAAGGTCTGCGAGTCGCCCAACGCCGCGCCGGAGGCCGAGGCCGCCCTGACGGAGCTGCGCTCGCGCGGCATCTTCACCGGTGACGGCAACCTGCGTTTCAAGAACAAGTTCCGTACGGAGAATCTGCCGCTGTATCTGTGCCAGCCCGCGGACGCGGAGCGCACCGATGTCTCCCGGCTGATCCTGATGATCGCCAACCCGGAGGTGGGCGGCGACCGCGCCCCCACGGCCCCGACCGCCCCCACCGCCCCCACCGCCATGGCAGCCCCGGCTTCCCGGCAGGCCCCGGCCGCCCGGCCCGAGCCCGCCGCCGCTCCCCCGGCGGCCGTCGCGGCCCGGGCGGCCGAGGTGCCCGCCGATGCCCGTCGCCGTGAGCGACAGCTGGCGGACCACGGCTGGAACGCGCTCCATCTGGCCTCCGGCGACGTCGAGTTCGACCTGATCACCGACTCCTGGGCCGAACTCGACCGCCCCTTCGTGCACTCCCGCACGGCGCGGCTGCACGCCGTGGCCGCCGGGCGCCCCGTGGGCCAGACCCTCGAAGGGCTCGACCTGCTGCCGTTCTCGTGTGTCGTGGCCACCACGTCCGGGCGGGCCGCGGAAGCGGCGCTGTGCCGGGCCTGGCCGCAGCAGGGCGTCGTGGTGCACAACTCGCTGTTCCCGACCTGGTACTTCAGCCACCTCGACCACGGGTTCACACCCGTCGCGGCCCGTCGCGCGGCCACCGCGGACGACGGTGTCTTCCGCGGAGACCTCGACCTCGGCCACCTGAACGGGCTGCTCACCGAACACGCCGGCACGATCGCCTTCCTGTGCGTGGAGGTCAGCAACAACGCCCAGGGCGGGGCCGCGCTCAGCCTGCACAACCTCACCGGCATCCGGGAGACCGCCGACCGGCACGGCCTGCAGCTCGTCCTGGACGCCACCCGTGTCCTGGACAACGCCGCGCTGATCGCCGCGCACGAGCCGGGACAGACGGGCCGCGATCCGCTCGACGTGGCGCGCGAGCTGCTCTCCCTCGCCGACAGCGTCACCATCAGCCTCTCCAAGGACTTCGGCGTGGACACCGGCGGGATCGTCGCCACCGACGACCCGACCGTCGCCCACCACCTGAGGGAGCGGATCGCACTGCGCGGCCCGGAGGCGGGCCGTGCCACCCGCGCGCTCGCGGCCGCCGCGCTCGACGACCTCGACTGGGCCGCGACGGCGACCGGCGAACGGGTACGGCGCGTGGCGGACCTGCGGCAGGCCCTCGCCGCGGCCGGCGCCCCGGTCGCCCCGGGCACCGGCACACACTGCGTGCTCCTCGACACGGCGCGCCTGCCCGCGCTGCGCGGCCACGAGCACCCGGTGCCCGCCTTCCTCGCCTGGCTGTATCTGCACACCGGCATCCGTGCCGCCGCCCACCTGGACGACGCTCCCGGCACCTCGTCCCTGGTACGCCTCGCGCTGCCGGTCGGACTCGGGCAGCGGGAGACCGACGAGCTCACCACCCGGCTCACGGCGCTGTTCCGCGCCCCGCAGCAGGTCCCGGAGCTGCTGCTCGCCGCCTCCGACGGGCCCGCCGCCCTCGCGTCGTACCACCCGGTGGACCAGGTGCCCGACGACATCCGCGAGGCGATGGCCGAGGGCCACACCGCCGAGAACGACAACTGGGCGGTGCTGCGCGAGCATCACCCGGATGTCGAGCGGGTGCTGCTGCGGCTGCCCGAGGGCGACGGCGGCGGCGACGTCGAGGTGTTCACGGCCGGCGCCGGCCCGGCTCTGCTCATGATGCTTCCCTTCAACATCGGCGCCGGGCTGTTCGGCCCCCAGTTCGCGGCGCTCAGCGAGCGCTACCGGGTGATCGTGGTGCACCACCCGGGGGTGGGTGACACCACCGCGTGCGAGGAGCTCGGTTACGAGGGCATCGCGGACTTGTGCCTGCGGGCGCTGCGCAGGCTCGGTGTCCAGGGTCCCGTGCACGTGGCGGGCGCCTCCTTCGGCGGGATCACCGCCCAGACGTTCGCCCTGCGCCACCCGGAGTCCACCGCGTCACTGACCCTGATCGGCAGCTCGTACAAGCTCGGCAACCGGGCCGGCGAGGTCAACCGGCTCGCCCTGGTGGCCAAGGAGGACTTCGACCAGGTCCAGTCACTGAGCGGTTCGTCGCGGCTGGACCGCGAACGCGCCCACTACGAGCGGCTCCTGCTGCGCTGCGAAAGCATGGACCCGCAGACCGGCCTGCGCTACCTCGACGTGTTCGCCGCCGCGCCCGACCTGCTCGGCCGGCTCGGCGACATCGCCGTGCCCACGCTGATCGTGCAGGGCCGGCACGACACGGTCATTCCGCAGAAGACGGCGCACCTGCTGCACGGTGCCATCCCCGACGCCCGCTACCACGAGGTGCCCGACGCCGGGCACTTCCCGAGCCTGTCGAGCTCCGAGGAGTTCAACGCCGTCCTGTCCGCCTTCCTCGAGGAGCACCCCGCATGACCATCACCTCGTCGCTCGACGTCAGGCCCGAGATCCAACAGGCCGTCACGGTGCGGCCCGGCATGTGCGGTCCCGGCTCGCTGTTCGTCGGCCAGCTCGGCGACTGGACCTGGGAGACCGTCAGCGCACAGTGCGACACCGATGTGTTCGCGGCCCGTGACGCGACGGGCAACCCCACCTATCTGGCGTTCTACTACTTCCGGGTGCGCGGCGGACGGGAGCTGCACCCCGGCTCCCTCACCTTCGGCGACCGCCTCACCGTGACCTCGGGCTGCTACGACCAGGGCACCGAGTCGGTGCTCACCTTGCACCGCATCGACCGGGCGGGCAGTCAGGACGACCGACGCCCCCTGGATCTCCATGAGTTCTACGAGCGGCCGCGGGACGGCTCCCTGTATGTGGAGAACTTCAACCGCTGGGTGACCCGCTCCGCGCCGGGCAGCAACCAGGACCTGGTGAAGTCCTCGCCGCCCGGCTTCCGCAACGACCGGCTGCCGCAGCTGCCGGCCGCGTACTCGCCGCGTGCCGTGTACCGCGAGGCACGCACCGCGCACACCTTCCGCGCCCTGGACGAGCCCGGTTTCCGGCTGCTGCCCGAGACCGTCGAGGTCGAGCACCCGGTGGACATCGTCCGTGACGTCAACGGCGTCGGACTCCTCTACTTCGCCTCGTACTTCTCCATGGTCGACAAGGCCGCGCTCGCCCTGTGGCGCCGGCTCGGCCGCTCCGACCGGGCGTTCCTGCGCCGGGTCGTGGTCGACCAGCAGATGTGCTACCTCGGCAACGCCGACCTGGACTCGGTCCTGACGCTGGGCGCCCGCGTCCGGGTGAGCACCGAGACGCCCGGCGAGGAACTCGTCGACGTCGTCATCAGCGACCGCGACAGCGGCCGCGTCATCGCCGTCAGCACGCTGCACACCCAGCACTCCCAGCACTCCCAGCACTCCCAGCACGACGCTCACGACCCGAAGGGGGAAGCATGACCCAGGCACCACCGGATGTGCGGGCACACACGGCCCGGCTCGTCGTCGAGGTCGTCACCGAGATCCTGCCCGGTGTCGACCCTCGGCTCATCGGCGGCAAGCGGCACTTGAAGGACCTGGGGGCCGACTCCGTGGACCGGGTCGAGATCATCGCGGCGCTCCTCGACCGCACCCGGGTGGACGCCCCGATGTCCGACTTCAGCGACCTGCCCGACATCGACAGCCTCATCGACTTTCTGAGCGGAGCCCGGCGATGACCACGACCGGTGCCGAACAGGCCTACGGCATCGAGGCCTTGAACGTGTGGTGCGGTCTGGCCCGCCTCACCGCCGCGGACCTCTTCGCGGGCCGCGGCCTCGACCCCGAGCGCCTCGACAACCTCATGATGTCCGAGCGCTCCATCGGCCTGCCCATCGAGGACCCCGTCACCAACGCCGTCAACGCGGCCCGCCCCCTCGTCGAGGCCCTGTCGCCCGAGGAGCGCGCCCGGATCGAGCTGGTGGTGACGTCCACCGAGTCGGGGGTCGACTACAGCAAGTCCCTCACGTCGTACGTCCACAAGTACCTGGGCCTGAACCGGCACTGCCGCCTCATCGAGGTCAAGCAGGCCTGTTTCGGCGCGACCGCGGCCGTGCAGACCGCGGTCGGCTATCTGGCCTCCGGGATCTCGCCCGGGGCGAAGGCCCTGGTCATCGCCACGGATGTGGCGGTGGTGGACGAGAAGGCCGAGTACTCCGAGCCCGCGGCGGGGCACGGCGCCGCGGCCATGCTCCTGAGCGACCGGCCCCGCGTCCTCGCCATGGACCTCGGCGCGTTCGGCAACTACAGCTACGAGACCCTCGACTCGGCCCGGCCGTCGCCGCGCTTCGACATCGCCGATGTCGACCGCTCGCTGTTCGCGTATCTCGACTGCCTGAAGAACGCGTACGCGGACTACGCCACCCGCGTGACCGACGTGGACTTCACCCGCGACTTCGACCATCTCGTCATGCACACCCCGTTCGCGGGCCTGGTCAAGGCCGGGCACCGCAAGATGATGCGCGAGCAGGGCGTCACGGGGCCGCGTATCGACGAGGACTTCGCCCGCCGCGTCGCCCCGTCCCTGGTCTACCCGGGCGCGGTCGGCAACCTGTGCTCCGGGTCGGTGTACCTGGCCCTGGCCAGCCTGCTCGACTCCGGTGTGGTGACCGCGCCGAGCCGGGTGGGCCTGTTCTCGTACGGTTCCGGCTGCTCGTCGGAGTTCTTCAGCGGAATCGTCGACGAGCGGTCCGCCGCGGCCGTCGCCGAACAGGGCATCGGCAAGCGTCTCGAAGCCCGGGCCCGGATCACCTTCGACGAGTACCTGGCGGTGCTCGAGCACAATCTCGAGTGCCTGGTGCCGGTCGAGAACCGCACCGTGGACCCGGCCGCATGGGAGCCGCTGCTCGACCGGGTCGGCGACCGCCCGGAGATCCTCACCTTCACCGGCGTCAAGGACTACCACCGCCAGTACGCGTGGCGCTGACCCCGGCGGCGGCCGTATCCGGCCGCCGCCCGCGACCACCGCAGCGAAAAGGAGACGATGTGTACGGCTCTGCGACGGCCACCCGGCCCGCCGGCGAGGACGAGGCGGCGGCCGGCCTGCGCCTGTTCTGCTTCGCCCACGCGGGCGGCGGAAGTTCCTTCTTCCATCCGTGGCGGCGGGCCCTGGGGCCCGGCGTCGACGTGCGCCCCGTCGTCCTGCCCGGCCGTGAGCGCCGGGCGCGGGAGACCTCGCACACCCGGATGGGCCCCCTGGTCGACGGCCTGGTCGCCGAACTGGCCCCTCAACTCGACCTGCCGTACGTCCTGTTCGGGCACAGCCTCGGCTCGATCGTCGCCTACGAGAGTGCTCGGGCCCTGATCGAGCGGGGCTTGCGCCCGCCTCTGGCCCTGCTCGTGTCCGGGCGGCGCGGGCCCTTCGTGCCGGACCACAGGCGCCCGGTGCACACCCTGCCGGAGGACGAGTTCCTCGCCGAGGTGTCCCGGCTCGGCGGCACCCCGTCCGAGGTGCTGCGTCAGCGGGACCTGCTGCGGCACTTCCTGCCGCCGCTGCGCGCCGACCACGAGGTCAACGAGACCTACCGGCCGGTGCCGCCGCCGGGACCGGCCCTGACCTGCCCGGTGTTCGCGTTCACCGGTGACGCCGACCCTCTCGCCGACCCCCACGCGGTGGCCCGGTGGCGCGAGGTGACCAGCGGCGACTTCCGGCTGCGGGTCTTTCCCGGCGACCACTTCTACCTGAAGGGGGCGCCGGACGACCTGATGTCCGCGCTCCGGGCGGCCATGGACTCCGTGCATCAGGGCTCAAGTGTTCTTCGAAGGCGGGTTCATAACGTTGCCATGTGATTGTCACGTGGCGACCGATTGACCGGGAGGCCAGATGAACCTGCTGGATGTCACCGAACCCACCGGATTCGACGCCCGGCTTCGTGACTTCCTGCGCGACCAGTCGCCGCACACCACGACGGCGATGGTCAGACGGAACCAGAGTGCCTACAGCTGCGGCGGTCAGGACCGCAACGTGTACTTCCTGGAGAGCGGCCGGCTCAAGACGGTGATGTTCTCCCGCTCGGGCAAGGAGTGCCTCCTGCGCATCCACACGCCCGGGAGCATCTTCGGTGAGCTGTGCTCGCTCGGCGGGATCCGCGAGGAGTCGGCCATCGCGATGCGCGACAGCGTCGTCCACCGCATGTCGTACGAGCACTTCCTGTCCTCGATCACCGCGGCCGGGATCGTCGACGAGTTCATCAACCACCTCACCCGGCGCCTCGCCGAACAGCAGCAGTCCATCACGCATCTGGTGACCGTCGACAGCGAGCAGCGGCTCGGCGAGATCCTCCTCGACCTCGCCCGCAAGCTCGGACGGGGCGACGGGCGCCGGCCGCACATCGCGGAGCGGATCACCCACGAGGAGCTGGCCGGCATGGTCGGCACCACCCGCTCGCGCGTGGGGCACTTCCTCAAGGGCTTCCGTGACCGGGGTCTGGTCGAGGTCACCCGCGAGTCCCACCTGATCATCGACCAGAGCCGGCTCGCCGCCTATCTGGAAAGCCGCTGCGCCTGATCCCGCCGCAGCGCCCCGACGACCCTCACGAGGTGACACCCCCATGTGGGACCACAAGTTCGAGACTCTGCTCAGGGACCGGCTGCCCGGTCTCGACGCCGACGCCCCGCTCACGGAGGATCTGCCGCTCGCGGCCTTCGGGCTCGACTCGATGGCGACGGTCGGCCTGATCGTGGCCATCGAGGAGGGCTACGGCATGCCCCTGCCCGACGACGCCGTGGCGCCCGCCAACTTCATCACGCCCGCCACGGTCTGGGAGCTGGTCAGCTCCCTCGACGGAGCCGGCCGATGAGCGGCGCCAAGCTGCTGCACCACTGGTTCCTCGACGGTCTGGCCCGCAATCCGCGGGGTACCGCGCTGCGCATCAACCACCGCAGCTGGACCTATGCCGAGGCGGACCGCACCGCGCGCTCCTGGGCCGCGGCCCTGCACAGCGGGGGGCGCGCGCCGCGCCGGGTCGGGGTCCTCGCGGCGAAGAGCGAGGAGAGCCTGCTCGGCTTTCTGGCCGCGCTGTACGCGGGCTGCACGGCCGTCCCGCTCAACCCGGAGTACCCCGTCGGCCGCAACCGCGACATCGCCGCTGCCGCCGGGCTCGACGCGCTGATCGTCGACCCCTCGGGCGCCGCCCAGCTCGACGAGGTGGCCGCGGCCGCGCCGCCGCTGGTCACGCTGGCACCGCGGCTCGGCGAGTGGAGCGGACCGCGGCGGGGCACCCCCGTCCTGGTGCCCGACCCGGCAGGGGACCGGCCCCCCGCTCAGGGCGCCGACTCACTGGCGTACATCCTGTTCACCTCGGGCTCCACCGGCCGCCCCAAGGGCGTGCCGATCCGGCACGGCAATGTGTCCGCCTTCCTGGCCGCCTCCCTGCCGCGCTACGACTTCGGACCCGACGACGTCTTCGGGCAGGTCTACGAGCTCACCTTCGACCTGTCCATGTTCGAGGTGTGGTGCGCCTGGTCGAGCGGAGCGTGTCTGACCGTCCTCAACCGGCTTCAGGCCCTCGATCCGGGCCGCTACATCCGTGCTCACGGCATCACCGTGTGGACCTCGACGCCCAGCCTGGTCGCCGCGCTGCGCACCCGCGGCCTGCTCGGCGAAAACAGCCTGCCCTCGGTGCGCCACACCGTCTTCTGCGGCGAGCCGCTGCCCGAGGAGAGCGCCGCGTACTGGAGCGCGGCGGCACCCGGCACGTCCATCGACAACCTCTACGGTCCCACCGAGCTGACCATCGCCTGCACCGCGCATCACTGGGTCCCCTCCCCCGGTTCGGGCACCGTGCCCATCGGGGAGCCGAACACCGGACTTCGGTACGTCCTTCTCGACGACGGTCGGGTCGGCGGCGACACCGGCGAACTGTGCGTCACCGGGCCGCAGATGTTCGACGGCTATCTCGACCCCGCGAACGACACGGACCGCTTCCTGACCCACGACGGTCGGCGCTGGTACCGGACCGGGGACCGGGTGCGCCGCACGCCCGACGGCACTTTGGTGCACCTCGGCCGCGACGACGGACAGGTCAAGATCCACGGCTATCGGGTGGAGCTGTCCGAGGTGGAGGAGGCCGTGCGGGCCTGCGCGCCGGGCACCGAGGCGGTGGTCCTCGCGGTCCCCGGAGCGGCCGGACCCGTTCTTGCCGCCTTCGTCATCGGCGACGACGCGGCCGGCCGGCTGACCGGGACGGCCCAGGACCTGGCCCACCGGCTGCCTCCGTACATGCTGCCCGCCCATCTGTGGGCGCTGCCGGACCCGCCGCTGAACCCCAACGGCAAGACGGACCGCCTGCGGCTGCGGGAAGAGGCGGAACGCCGCCTGGGCGGAAACCTCGCCCCGGCGTCCTGAACTGACGGACGACGCACGGCAGTTGACGGTGGAGACAGGCCCGGGCCGGACCCGGGTCAGACCCCGTCGACTGCCGTTTCGCGTGGCCGGGACTCGCCCGCCGCCGGGGTGCGCTCTGCCCGGCCGGCCAGTTCTCCTCGTACGGAGGGGACCGCGTCCAGCACGGCCCGGGTCCACGGGTGCCGCGGGGCGGCGAACACCTCGGCGACGGGGCCCTGTTCGCGTACGGTGCCCCCGTCGAGGACGAGGACGCGGTCGGCCATCCGCGCGATCACGCCCAGGTCGTGGCTGATCAGCAGCAGCCCGAGGCTCAGGCGGGAGCGGAGCCCGTCGAGCAGGGCGAGGATCTCGGCCTGGATGCGGACGTCGAGACTCGAGGTGACCTCGTCGCACAGCAGCAGCCGCGGCTGAGCGGCGAGCGCCCGCGCGATGGCCACCCGCTGGCGCTGGCCGCCCGACAGGGTGCGCGGCAGCCGGCCGGCCCACTGCGGGTCGAGCCCCACCAGGCACAGCAGCCGCTCCGTCTCCGCGGCAGCGGCCTGTCCGCCGAGCCCACGCAGCACGCGCAGCGGCCTGGCAATGGCCGCGCCCACCGTGCGCCGCGGGTTGAGCGATCCGTTCGCGTCCTGCGCGACGAGCTGTACGAGGCGGCGCTGGTCGAGGGTGCGGCCGCGCAGCGGCCCGGGGACAGCGGAACCGGCCAGTTCGATCAGGCCGCCGTCGGGGCCGTGGTGCCCCGTGACGCAGCGCGCCAGGGTCGTCTTGCCGGTGCCGGACCCGCCGAGCAGCGCCACGCACTCGCCCGGCTCGATGTGGAAGGACACGTCCTGGGCGGTCGTCACCCGTGCTCTGCCGCGCCCGTGTCCGGCGCGCAACCCGCTGACCCGCAGCACGGGCGCGGTGGCCGCGGCGCTGCCGGGCCGGGCGGCCGGGCGGGCCGCCGCCTCGCCGATGTCCGGTACCGCGCGTACCAGTTCGCGGGTGTACGCCGCACGGGGCCGCCCGAGCACGGCGTCCACCGGGCCCTCCTCCACGACCCTGCCCGCCTTCAGCACCGCGAGCCGGTCGGTCAGGCGGGCGGCCGCGGGCAGGTCGTGCGTGATGAACAGCAGGGTGAGGTTCCGCTCGGCGGCCAGGCGGGCCACCTCGTCGAGGACCAGGCGCTGGGTGAGCACGTCGAGCCCCGTCGTCGGCTCGTCCAGGACGAGGGCGGCGGGCCCGGCCGCGAGCACCCGGCCGAGGGCGAGGCGCTGTTGCTGTCCGCCGGACAGTTCGTGCGGGAAACGGCGCAGGAAGTCCCGGCCGTCGGGCAGGCCCACGCTGCGCAGGGTGCGGGCCGCCTCCTCGGGGGTGCGGCGCACGGCGAGTTCCGAGACCAGTGCGCCGACCCGCATCGTGGGGGTCAGCGCGGCGGCCGGGTCCTGCGGCAGATACGCCACGGTGTGCCGCCGCAGCCGGCGCAGGGCGCGGCCGCGCAGGGCGAGCGGGTCCGCTCCGGCCACGCGCACCCCGCCGCCCGCGGTGCGCAGTCCGGGCCGCAGGGCGCCGAGCAGGGCGAGCGCGAGGGTGGTCTTGCCCGAGCCCGACTCGCCCACGACGCCGACGCGTTCGCCCGCGCGCACGGTCAGGGTCAGGCGGTCGAGCACGGGCCGTCCGTTCGGGTCGGCCACGGTCAGGTCGGTGACGGAGATGACCTCCGGCGCGGCGTCGGCCCGGCCCTGACCGTGCGGGCGGTCGGGGACCGGGACGGCCAGGTCGCTGTGGGCGTCGAAGACTGCGCTCACGGCACGAACCTCGCGATCGCCCGGTCCAGGGCGAGGTTGACGGAGACGGTGAGCACGGCGAGCCCCAGTGCGGGCGCCGCCACGCCCCAGGGCGCCAGCGTCACGCCCTCCATGTTCTCGCTGATCATGGCGCCCCAGTTGGGGCTGTCGGGTCCGAAGCCGAGGAAGCCGGCGGACGCGGTGAGGGTGATGGCGATGGCGAGGCGGGTGCCGGCGTCCGCGAGGACGGGCCGCACGATGTTGGGCACGATCTCCCGGGCCATCACCGCCACCGGACCGTCCCCGAGTGCGACGGCCTGGTCGACGTATCCGGCGTGCACGACCTGTGCCGTCGCGGCCCGGGCGACCCTGGAGACGAAGGGCACGCCGGTGACGGCGACCGCCGTGACGAGGGTGAGCGTGCGATAGCCCCAGCCGTGCATCAGGACCAGGAGGACCAGGACCGGCGGCAGGGCGAGCAGCAGGGTGTCGAGCCGGGAGACCACCGCGTCGACGCGGCCGCCCGCATAGCCGGCGAGTACTCCGGTCGCGGTGCCCAGGAGGGTGGTGACGGCGGTGGCGAGCAGCGGGATCAGGACCAGCGGGCGGCCTCCGGCCAGGAACCGGGACCACACGTCGCGGCCGTCGCCGTCCGAGCCGAGCAGCAGGTGGCCGGTGTCGTAGGGCGCGGCGGTGATGCGGGCCGGGTCGTGCGGGGCGAGCCAGGGTCCGATCAGGGCGAACAGGACGACGGCCGCCACGGGCAGCACCAACAGCAGCGCGGCCCGTCGGCCCGGTCGGGTTCTGGCAGGGCTGGTGTCGGGGGCCCTGGTGCCGGCCGGCGCCGCAGTCGCAGTCGCAGTCGCAGTCGGTGTCGCAGTCGGTGTCGGTGTCGGCGTCTGGGCCGTCATGTCGCCGTCCTCATGCGCGGGTCCACCGCCATGGCCAGGAGGTCGGCCAGGAGGAGGCCGCCGACGACCGCCGCGGCCATGAGGAGCCCGATGCCTTCCAGGACGGCCGCGTCGTGATGCTGCACGGCAGCGACCAGCTCTCTTGACAGACCTGGGTAGTTGAAGACCTTTTCCACCACGGCCGTGCCGCCGACGAGGGTCCCGGCGAGCCAGCCGAAGACCTGGGCGCACGGCCCGGCCGCGGTCGGCAGCAGGTGCCGCAGCACCACGCGGGCCGGGGAGAGCCCGGCGAGACGGGCCGCCTCCACGTGCGGGGCCGCCGCCGCGTCGACGACGGCCGCCCGGACCATGCGGCTGGCCCAGGAAGCGGAGAACAGCGTCAGCGCCGCCACCGGGAGCACCAGCGCCTCGGGGTGTGCGAGCAGCGGATCGCCGAACGGGACCAGGGACACGGCCGGCAACACTCCGAGCCAGGAGGAGAAGACCAGGGTCAGGATGCCCGCCGTGACGAACTGCGGCACCGAGACCAGGGTGACGGCGCCGCCGGAGAGCAGCCGGTCGAGCAGGCCGCCCGGGCGCAGCCCGGCGGCGATTCCGATGGCGAGCGCGAGGACGACCGTGAGCAGGGCGCACACACCGGCGAGGAGCAGGGTGTCGGCCAGCGGCCCCGAGATGATCTCGGCGACAGGGCGGCGGTCCACGAGGCTCTGCCCGAGGTCGCCGGAGAACGCCGCGCCGATCCAGTCGCCGTAGCGCACCAGCACGGGCCGGTCGAGGCCGAGTTCGGCGTGCATCCTGGCGACGTCCGCGGGGGTCGCGGAGCCGCCGAGCGCGGCGGCGGCCGCGTCGCCCGGCAGCACCTCGGCGGCGGCGAACAGCACGAACGAGCCGACCAGCAGGGTGGCCAGGGCGCCGCCGAGCCGGCGTACGGCCAGGGCCGCGAGCCGGACGGCGGACGTCACGCGGACCTGGCCCGGGTGAACACCGGGATGGACTGGCTCGACCACACCCCCGAGAGCCCGGGCGCCGAGGCGTCCAACTGCTCCTGGAAGCCCCACAGAAGGTCGCCGCCGGAGGAGTACAGGCCTCGCTGGACGGCGGCGAAGGCGGCTTCGCGCTTGCTGTCGTCGACCGTGGCCTGGGCGCTCGCCAGACGCTTGAAGTGCGGCTCGCCGAGCCCGGTCACGTTGAAGAACGCGCCCTTGGTGGTGGTGGCGGACAGGTGCACGGCGGCGGGCCGGTTGGCGTAGTAGAAGGTCTGGAACGGGATGCGGGCGAGACCCTTCAGGTCGGCGTAGTAGGTGTCGGCGGGCACCTTCTGCACTTCGAGGTCCACGCCGGCCTCCTTCAGCTGCTGACCGAGCAGGCGGGCCGCGGCCACGAAACCGGGCACGGTGTCCGCCGCGTGCAGCGTCAGAGAGTCGACCTTGGCACGGGCGAACAGCCGCCTGGCCTCGGCCAGGTCGCGCTTGCGATTCCCGCCCGCGTAGCCGGGCAGGCCCTTGCCGACCACGTCGTCGCCCTTGGTGCCGAGGCCGAGGAGCACCTGCCGCACGAGTGCCTCGCGGTCCGCGGCGAGGCGCACCGCGCGCCGCACATCGGGGTTGTCGAACGGGGCGAGCCGCTCGTTCATGGCGAAGGACAGCGCGTTGGAGTTGGCGGTGCCGCCCCGGCGGACCCGGATCGCGCTGCTGCCGCGCTCGGCCCTGGCACCCGTGGCGGTGATGCCGAAGGCGTAGTCGATCTGGCCGCTCTTGAGGGCGGCGAGGCGGGCGGCGGGGTCGGCGATGAGGTCGAGTTCGATCCGCCGGAAGTACGAGGTGCCGCCCCAGTACTTGTCGTTGACGGCGAGGCGGAGGTTCTTGCCGTCGTGCTCCTCGAGGCGGTACGGGCCGGAGCCGATGCCCTTGTCGAAGTCCTTGCCGCGGGTGCCTTCGGGGAACACCGGTGAGAAGACCGCAAGGACGGCCTCCCTGAAGTCGCCGCGGGGCCGCTTGAGCCCCACCTTCAGGGTGTGGGCGTCGACCGCCTTGAGCCGGTCCAGGTCCAGGTCGACGAAGTTGTTGGCGCGGGTGGACGGCGGCGTGGCGAGGGTGCGCAGCGAGTAGGCGACGTCCGCGGCCCGCACCGGTGAGCCGTCGTGGAACACCGCGTGCTTGTGCAGGCGGATGGTCCACTCACCGGCGTCCTTGTCGGGCTCCACGGACTCGGCGAGCCCCAGCTCGTAGCGGCTGCCCTTCAGGTACATCAGCTGGTCGTACAGGTGGTACAGGGCGATGTAGCTGGCACCGAACCCGGCGTGCCGCGGGTCGAGGCTGGTGGTGCCGGTGGCGTCCGACGCCCCGACCCGAAGCAGCTTGCCCGCGGAGCCGACCGACCGGGTGTCGCCGCTCTTGGAGGTGGCGCAGCCGGACAGGGCCGTGGCGCCCGCGGTGGCCGTCGCCGCGGCCGCGCCCCACTGCAGGAAGCGGCGCCGGCCGACGCCGTTGACCCGTGACATGGCAGAAAGCTCCTCAGGCTCAAAAAGGTGTGCGGGAGACGTACATGGGTTCAGGGCCTGCCGGTCAGGCCCACCAGTCGCGCGTGCCGCCCTCGTCGGCGCCGCACTGGCGCCAGATCTTGCCGTCGCGCAGGACGTAGACGCCGAAGGTGACGACCGTCTCGCCGCGGACGATCATGGTGCCGCGCATCATGACGGTGTCGTCGGTCTGGATGAACTCGTTCATGTCCACGTGCTGGAGGTCGAGCTCCCAGTACCGCTTCAGCAGCTCGCGTATCTCGTCGCGCCCGCGCACGGGGCCGGTGAACCGGATCCACTCGGCCTCGGGGTGGTACAGGTCGACGAGCCCGTCGAGGTCGCGCTCGGCCGTGCAGCGGATCATCTCGGCGAACAGCGGGTGGATGGGGATCTCGGTCTCGGTGCTCATGACGGGGCTCCTGTCGCGTCGAGCTCTGCGGATGCGGTGGGTGCGGGTGTCACGCCTGCGGCGGGCGCCGTCAGCCGGTCCCGGATGAGACGTTTGACGACCTTGCCGAGGTCGTTGCGGGGCAACTCGTCGACCACCAGGACCCTTTCGGGGATCTCGTGGGGGCCGAGGCTGTCCTTCGCGTGGGCGGCGAGGGCGGCCGCCAGCAGCTCCGGGTCATGGGTGGCGCCGGCCGCGGGCACGATCGCGGCGGCCACGCCGGCCGGCCCGGCGGCGACCACGGCCGCGTCGGCGACCGCCTCGTGCTCGAGCAGGACCGACTCGACCCGCAGGGACGACACGAGTCCGGCCGGTGTGGGCACGGCGTCGGTCTCGCGGTCGAAGAGATACAGCTCGCCCTCGTCGTCGACGTGGCCGAGGTCGCCGGTGTCGCACCATCCGCCGTCCGGGACACCGGTGGCCTCCGGGCCCGCGTCGAGGCGGTTGCGGGGAGGCGCGCCGTCGGCACGCAGCCAGATCCGGCCCACCCGCTGGGCGGGCAGCTCCACGCCGTGCTCGTCGGTGATCAGTACATGGGTGCCGGGGGCGGGCCGGCCGGCCGACATCGGACGCGCCGGGTCGAAGGTGCCTATGGTCACGGCGGGCTTGGCCTGGCTGGCCGAGTAGGCGCCGATCACGCGGGCCCGCGGCATCGCGGCCAGCAGGGCGCGGGCGAGCGGGGGATGGAGGAACGCCGAGGCGGTGGCCACGGTGGTCACGGACGTCAGGTCGTAGCGGCCGAGCGCGCCGTCGCGGGTCATCTGCACGGCGAGGTTCGGGGTCATCATGACGGTGCTCGCCGCGTGGTGCTCGATGAGCGCGCACAGCCGGTCGGCGTCTCCCGGCGGGGCGAGGACGAGCGTGGTCGGGGTGGCGTTGAGCACCATGGAGACGGTGGTGGCGCTCGCGGTGATGCCCAGGTTCACGGACGCCACCATGGGGGTGGGCTCGTCGTGCGCCATCACGGAGGGCGGTCCGCCCGCCGTCGCGAGGTTCTGGTGCGAGACGACGACGCCGCGGGCCATTCCGGTCGTGCCGGAGGAGTACACGATCTCGGCGTCGTCCGCGGGGTCGTGGGCGAGGTCCACCGGTGCCTCGCCCGGGGCGGACAGCTCGTCGAGCGTCCCGGTCCAGGCGACGGCCGGGGTCTTGGGCGGGGCGGTCCGCCCGTGGACGATGCCGGCCAGCCCGCACTGCAGGGCGCGCCGTTCGAGCTCGTCGGCCGGGAGGGCGAGCGGCAGGTGAAGGACGGTGGCGCCCGCCTTGAGCGCGCCGAGGTAGGCGACCGCGTAGTCGGCCCAGTCCATGCCGCCGAAAAAGATGCCGATACGGGTGCCCCGGCTTGTGCCGGCCGCGAGCAGCCCGCGGGCCAGTGCCTCCGAGCGCCGGTCCCACTCGCCGTACAGCAGGTCGGGACGGCCGTCGATGACGAGTGCGGTGCGGCCCGGATGGAGCGTTGCGTGGGAGCGGAGCTGGTCGGTGAGGTAGGAGAACGTCCGTTCCGTCATCGCGTGCTCAACCCACTATCTGGAACGCGACACCGTCGCGGCCGCCGAACCGCGGCGCGGTGGCGGCGAGCAAGTGGCCGAGGATGAACCGGGCGCGCTCCTGCGGCGGGTCGTCGCTCAGGGACCCGAGATAGCGGTCGTGGGCCGCGAGGGAGCGTACGGCCCGGTCGCGGGAGTCGTCGTCGACGGCCACGGCGTGCGTGGCGTGCGGGGAGCCGGCGATCGCCACCTTGCCCGCCCGCCACGGCTCGAGTCCCTCGTCGAGCAGTTCGGGGAAGATCCAGCGGTTGGCGGCGTCGGCGACGGCGTCCAGGGCGGCGAGACCCACGGCACGGTGGTCGGGGGTGTTCCACGCGCCGGACGCCCAGGTGTCGTGGTGGTTGAAGGTGACGATGAGTTCGGGGCGGTGCCGCCGGACGGCGCGCGCCAGGTCGCGGCGCAGGCCGGGCCCGTACTCGATCGTCCCGTCGGTGTAGTGGTCGAGGAAGTCGACCTCGTGCACGCCGAGTTCCGCGGCGGCCTTGCGCTGTTCGGCCTCGCGCACGGGACCGCACTGCGCCGGCGCAAGACCGGAGATGCCCGCCTCGCCCCGGGTGACGAGGAGGTACGCCACCTCGCGCCCCTGGGCGGTCCACTGGGCCACGGCGGGCCCGGCACCGAACTCGATGTCGTCGGGGTGGGCGACGATCGCGAGCACGCGGCTGAAGTCGTCGGGCAGTTCGAGGAGTGTGTCGGCCGTGTCGGCCATGAGGGGTCCTTCCCGGTGGACGAAGGAGATGAGGTCAGGCCGCGGCGTCGGCCTGCTGGGGAACCCGGATGACCAGGGCGGCGATGAGGATCGCGGCCGCGGCCAGGCCCGCGCTGCACAGGAACGCGACGGTGTAGCCGTGCGTGTCGCCGAGGCCGCCGACGGCCTGCGTGACCGTGGTCAGGACCGCGAGGCCCAGGGAACCGCCGACCAGGATCGCGGTGTTGAAGAGTCCCGACACGGCTCCGGCGTCCGCGGGATCGACGCCCGTGGTGGCCAGCGTGCCCGCCGGCATCATGGTCAGGCCGAGTCCGATCCCGGAGATGATCGTCGGGCCGAGGACGGTGCCGAGGAAGCTGCCCGACGACGCGGCGAGGCCGAGCCACCCCATGCCGAGCCCGAGACAGAGCAGGCCGGTCATCAGCATCCGGGTCAGCCCCACGCGGGCGACCGTCTTCATGCAGACCTGGGCGAACACGAGCAGGGTGGCGATCAGGGGCAGGTACGCGAGGCCGGTCTGCAGCGCGGAGAACCCGAGGATCTCCTGCAGGTACAGGGTGACGAAGAAGAAGTAACTCATCTGCGTGGCGCCGAAGATCGCCATGATGGCGAGCGCACCGCTGGTGTTGCGCAGCCGGAAGACCTGCAGCGGGACGAACGGGTGGCCCTGGCGGCGTTCGACGGCGAGGAACACGGCGAACAGCACGGCCGCGACCACCAGGAGGCCGCCGCGCAGCGGGGAGGTCCACGAGCGCTGCGTGTCGAGGAACGCGAAGACGGTCATCAGCAGCGCGGCGGTGAACGTCACCGCGCCCGCCACGTCGATCGAGGGCCGCTCATCGGCACGGCTCTCCTTGATCGTGGCGGCGGCGAGCCCCACGACGAGCGCCCCGATCGGGACGGCGACGAAGAAGCTGAACTCCCAGCCGGGGCCCGACGTGAGCAGTCCGCCGACGATCAGACCGAACAGCGCGCCGGCCGCCTGAGCGCTCCCCCACAGGGCGAACGCCCGCTGCCGCGAAGGCCCTTCCTCGAACGAGGTGATGATCAGCGAGAGGACGACGGGGGCGGTCAGCGCGCCGCCCATGCCCTGCACCGCTCGCGCGATGACCATGACCGTCGGGTCGGTGCTGAATCCGCAGACGACGGACGCCAGCGTGAACACGGTGACGCCGATGATCAGTACCCGGCGCCTGCCGAACAGGTCACCGATGCGGCCGCCGAGCGGCAGCAGTCCTCCGTACAGGAGGCCGTAGGCGTTGACGACCCAGGGCAGGCCCGACTCGGTGAAGTCGAGATCGCGCTGGATGAAGGGCAGGGCCACGTTGACGATGGTCTGGTCGACCTGGATGAGCAGCTCGGCCATCAGCAGCGTGACGAGGATCAGCCGGGCGACGAGTGCGCCCGTGGCGGGGCTTTGCCCGGCGGCCTGCCGGCCGTCGTCGGTCCTGACGGTCATGGCTCTCCTGATCTTCGTGCCACACCCGCCACGTGGGCAGGCTCGGTCGAGGCCACGTTAGGGACGGGGAGCCCGGGCCGGATGCTCAATACAGCGCATCGCCGGTGGGGGATCGAAAGAGATCGAAAGCCCTGCCGCACCGGCGCGCGGCGCCTGCGACACGGCGCGGGGGCCGGGGCGTTGGCCCCGGCCCCCGCGGTGTCCGACCCGCGGTCACCACTCGACGTGCATCACGCGCGGAGCACGAATGATCATGTCCGCCTTCCATTCGACGTCGCCGCTGAGCCGCAGGCCCGGCATGCCCTCGACGAGGGCCTTGAGCGCCTCCTGCAGTTCCACCCGGGCGAGGTGCGCGCCCAGGCAGTGATGGGCGCCGTGGCCGAAGACCATGTGCCGGTTGTCGGCACGGTCGATGACGACCTCGTCGGCGTGGTCGAAGACGAGGCCGTCGCGGTTCACCGCGCTCGTGTCCACGATGACCGGCTCGCCCTCGCGCACGAGGACACCGCCCACCGTCATGTCCTCGAGCGCGTACCTCGGAGAGATGCCGTTCGCGGCGAACGGGACGAAGCGCAGCAGCTCCTCGACGGCCGCGGGAATCGCCTCGGGGTCCGCGCACAGCCGCGTCCACAGCTCGCGGCGCTGCTGGAGCACGTGGACGAAGCTCGAGATCTCACTCGCCGTCGTCTCGAATCCGCCGATGAGGATCGAGATGCACAGGCCGATGAGCTCCGGCTCGGCGAGCCGGTCGTGGGCGTCGCGCGCCTCGATGAGGGCGCTCGTCAGGTCGTCCCGCGGCTCCGCGCGGCGCTCCTTCACCAGGTCCTCGAAGTACTTCTGCAGATCCATGAAGCTCTGCACACACTCTTCGTCGGTCAGTTCGCCCGTGGACAGCGCCGCGTCGCACCATCCCCGCAGCCGGGTCCTGTCGTCCTCCGGTACGCCGAGGAGCTCGCAGATCACGGTGACGGGGATGGCCAGCGCGTACGAGCCGACCAGCTCGGCGGGCGCGCCGCCGGCCTTCATGTCGGCGACGAGCCCGGCGGCGAGCTCGCCGATCCAGGCCCGCTTGGACTCGATGCGCCGGGGGGTGAAGGCCTTGGAGACGAGCGTGCGCAGGCGCGTGTGGTCCGGGGGGTCCATCGTCAGGATGCTCTCGGGCACGGCCCGCGGCGTCATGCGCGGCTCGTCGCGCTGGGTGGCCATGTGCCGGGAGAACCGCCGGTCGGTCAGGACGAAACGCGCGTCGTCGTACCGCGTGACGAGCCACGCGGGCTCGCCGAACGGCAGCTGCACGCGGATCGGGTCGCCGTCCTCGAAGAGCTTGGCGTACGACTGCGAGAGTTCGAGTCCCTCGCTTCCGGTGAAGGGGTACGCGACCGGTGCCGGCTTCTCGGTTTCCACTTCGGTACTCAACTTCGACTGCCTCCTCGGAAATGCCCGCCGTGACGCGGCGTCACGCTAACGGCCCGGGCCGCGGCGGCCTGCTCAATCCGGAGCATCGGGCGCAAGTACCGGGCGGGATACTCCGCACATGACTCAGATGCGGATTCAGGCCACCTTCGTCGTCGACGTCTGGGACGGCACCGACGACGATCAGGTCGACGGCGGCCCGGTCACCGGTCGCGTCGAACTGACCAAGACCTACACGGAAGGCGATGTGAAGGGCTCGGCCACCGGTCACATGGTGACCACCCAAGGTCCGGGCGGCGCGGCCTATGTGGCGCAGGAGCGGGTCACCGGAATCATGGGCGGCCGCACGGGGACGTTCGTCCTGGAGCACCGGGCGACGCAGGTCCCGGGCACCGACCCGGTGACGTGGGCGGGCATCGTGCCGGGATCCGGCACCGGCGAACTGGCCGGCGTCAGCGGCGAGGGCTCACTCGGCCACGGCACGCTCGACCTCCAGGTCGAGTTCGCCGCCGACGGGGCCGCGTAGTCCTCGGCACCAGGGGCCTGACACCCACCGAGGACCGTTCAGCCCTTCCCGGCGGCCGCCAGGATCTTCTCGGAGGTGTGGAAGAACCGCCCCGTGGCCTGGACCCCGAAGCTCTTCTCGATGGCGGGGACCGGGTTGACGGGGCGGCCGTTGACCAGCCGCCACCGCACGTAGGCCGTCGCCCCGCAGGCGCCGAGGACTTCCCAGTCGCCTTTGGCGGAGCGCAGCGGGAACTCGCCGTCCGTCAGCGGGCCCGAGCCGTAGACCATGGAGAACCGCTCGTCCGGGGCCGGCTGCCGGCCCACGAACGGGGAAGCTGCCAGCTCCGCGCGCAGTTCGTCACGCGTGCGCAGGATCGTGGGGACCTCGAACCCGAAGGTCTCGGCGAGGCCGGCCTCCACGCGCTCGACGATGCGGGCGCGATCGTTTCCCGCGCCGGTGAAGAAGGCGTTCCCGCTGGCGATATAGGTGCGCGCGCCCCTGAATCCCAGCTGGGTGAGCACCTCGCGCAGGCGGGCCATCTCGACCTTGCGCCCGGGGACGTTCACGGCCCGCAGGAAGGCGATGTACGTCGGATCGGTCTCGGTGGGCCTCATGTGCGGGCGGATTCCTTCCTCGTTGCCGGGTCGCACCCGGCCGGAGCCGGGCGCCATGCTCTCACGCGTTTCAGAAGGTCCGCTCGGCCACCGGGAAGCGGTTGTGCGCGGCGTTGCAGCGGGTCAGGTCATCGACGAATACGTCGAGGAGAGGCCGTTCGTCCGGGTGCCAGGGGAAGTGGCCGCCGGGGAGGCGGCGGACGCGGAAAGAGCGGCGGGTGTAATCGCGCCAGCCGCTCAGGTCCGCGCCCCGCACCGTGGGGTCGTCCTGCCCCGCCAGGGCCGTGACGGGGGCGTGCACCGTGTTGTCGAGTCCTTCCTCGTACGACTCCGCGAGCGCGAAGTCGGCTCGCAGCACCGGGAGTTGGAGCCTCGCCAGGCCGGCCACACCGAACGTGCCGGGATGGATACGGGGGTGGTGGCCGGCGCGGGCCAGGAACTCCTCGTCCGGCAGGTGCCCGATGGGCTCCTCGCGCGGGGGCAGGTGGGGCGCCGGGTACCCGGAGACGTACAGCCGCTCGGCGACCAGTTCGTGGTCCCACTCCAGACGGGCCGCGATCTCGTAGGCCAGTACGGCGCCGAAGCCGTGGCCGTACAGCGCGAAGGGCCGGTCGCACAGGCGGGCCACGGTGCGCGCCAGATCGTGCAGCAGCGGCTCCAGGCGGCGGCCCGGCTCCTCCCGCATCCGGCTTCCGCGCCCCGGCAGTTCGAGGGGGGTGACGGCGATGTGCGGCTGGAGACGCTCGCACCACGGCAGATAGACGTCCGCCGAGGCACCGGCGTACGGCAGGCAGAACAGGCGCACCGACGTGCCGGTCATGCGGAGGCCGCCGGGGTGGGGGTGGGGGCGATCGACGCTTCGGGCACGGTGGTTCCCCTCTCGGTCCACAAGCCCTTGCGCAGGGCTTTTCCTGCCGCCGGACCCTACGGAGGAAATGCGTCAACTCCCGTTCTCTGTAGGGGATTTGGCGGTCGGCCCCGAGCGCTTCTGGACTGCGGGTCGATCTCCGTGCCGCGGCGCCGGCCCGCGTCAGGCCGGGGCGCGCCGCCCCGAAGGGCTCCGGGTGAAGACGCCGGCGGACGCGGCGAGGGCCGCGCTGCGGGCCGCCTCGTCGGGCAGGAGCGGGTCGGGTTCGGCTCGCAGCAGGACCAGCTGGTGATAGAGCGGCGCCGTGGCGGCGACGAGCAGGGGGCGTGCGGCGGTGCCCGGCGCGGCGTCCCCGCGCGCGACGGCCCGCGCGACGGTGACCTCGCAGCGCGTGTAGCGGTCGTCCCAGAACCGGCGCAGGGCGCGGGCGGCCTGTTCGGAGCGGAAGGACGCGGCGATCAGGGCCGCGGTGACCGACGGCTGCTCGGACAGGGCCGTCTGGATGTCGTGGTTCAGCGCCGCCAGATCGCCGTACAGCGTGCCGGTGTCCGCGGGCTCCCAGTCGTCGCCCGTGCCGGCGTCCAGTACGTCGGCGAGCAGCCCGCCGACGTCGCCCCACCGCCGGTACACCGTGGTGCGGTGCACCCCCGCGCGGTCCGCGACGGCGTCCACCGTGAGCGCGTCGTAGCCGTGTTCGACCAGCTGGGCACGGACCGCGTCGAGCACCAGGGCCCGGTTCCGCGCGGTGCGGCCCCCGGGGCGCCGGAGCGGGGGCGCTGGAGCGGCAGAGTCGGTATCCGGTATTCCGGTTGCTGGGGGCGGCGGCGGCATGACAGCATCTTAATGCAACTGATGTCGGACTAGTGGAGTCGTCGATGATCTTCCGAAGTGTTCGCCCGGCCCCGCGGCCCGTGCCGGCCGCTCCGTCCCCGAATGCTTCGGAGTCCTCACATGCCTACGCAGATCACCGTCCGGTCCGTCAGCAAGTCCTTCGACGACCGGCTGGTCCTCGACGCGGTGACGTGCTCGCTCCCCGCGGGTGAGCGCGCCGGGATCATCGGGGAGAACGGCTCCGGGAAGAGCACCCTGCTGCGCCTGCTGGCCGGGCGCGAGCAGCCGGACCAGGGCAAGGTCGTCGTCCAGGCCGACGGCGGCGTCGGCTACCTCGCCCAGGACGAACAGCTCCCTGCGTCCGCCACCGTCCAGGATGTGATCGACCGGGCCCTGGGCGACCTGCGCGCCATGGAGGAGCGCATGCGTCACCTGGAGGCCTCGATGGCCGACGGCGACGAGAGCGGCATGGCCGAGTACGGGGACCTGCTGACGGTCTTCGAGCTGCGCGGCGGCTACGACGCGGACGCCCGCGTGGAGCGCGCCCTGCACGGCCTCGGCCTGGGCCTCCTCGACCGCGACCGCACCGTGGACGGCCTCTCCGGCGGCGAGCAGGTGCGCCTGCGCCTCGCGGCCGTCCTGGCCGCCGGCCCCGAGGTACTGCTCCTCGACGAGCCGACCAACCACCTCGACGAGGACGCCCTGACCTGGCTGGAGGACCACCTGCGCACCCGGCGTGGCACCACGGTGGCGGTCTCCCACGACCGGATGTTCCTCGAGCGGGTGGCGACGAGCCTGCTGGAGGTGGACCCGGACCGTCACGGCGTCGTGCGGTACGGCAACGGCTACGCCGGCTTTCTCGCCGAGAAGGCGGCGGCCCGCGAGCGCGCCGCCCAGGCACACGCGCAGTGGCAGGCCGACGTGGCCCAACTGCGCGAGGCCGCGGCGACGACCGCCCGGCGAGTGGCACCGGGGCGGGCGATGAAGGACGGCAACAAGATGGCCTACGACCGGGCGGCGGGCCGGGTGCAGCAGTCCCTGGCCAGCAGGGTGCGCCAGGCCGAGGAACGGCTGCGCCGCCTCCTCGCCGACCCGGTGCCCTCCCCTGCGGAGCCCCTGCGCTTCGCGCCCGTGCTGCGGGCGGCACGTGTGCAGGGCTCCGTTCTCGACGCGGCCGGCATCGGTGTCACCGGCCGGCTCGACCGCATGGACCTCACGGTCGCGGCGGGCGAGCGGCTGCTGATCACCGGGCCGAACGGGGCGGGCAAGACCACCTTGCTGCGCGTCCTGGCCGACGAGCTGGCGCCGGACACCGGTTCGGTCACCCGCCGGGGCCGGATCGACTATCTCCCGCAGGAGCCCGGTCCCGGCCGGCCCGGCGAGAGTCTGCTCGCCGCGTTCGCGCGGGGCCGCTCCGGGCAGGCCGCGGAGCACCGCGAACGCCTGCTGTCCCTCGGCCTGTTCGACGCCGAGCAGCTCACGGTCCCGGTGCGGGGCCTGTCCACCGGGCAGCGCCAACGTCTCGCCCTGGCGCGGCTCGTGACGCAGCCGTCGGACGTGCTGCTGCTCGACGAGCCCACCAACCATCTTTCGCCCGCACTCGTCGAGGAACTCGAAGCAGCCCTGGCCGGATACGACGGCGCTCTCGTGGTCGTCAGCCACGACCGTCTGCTCCGGCAGCGCTGGCAGGGTGCCCGGCTCACCCTGTCGACGCGTGCGCCACAGGCCGTCCGGGTCTGAGACACGGACGTTCAGGCGTCCACACGCACCAACTCGCAAGGAGTCACCCATGATCCAGTCCAGCCCCGCGATCAAGCAGGTGTCCGTCGCGGACCCTCAGTTCCGTCCGGCCCCTACGACGTCACCACCGGGCCGGACGACGCGTTGTGGGTCACCCTGATCCACAGCGGGGGCATCGCCCGCCTCACACCCGACGGCGGACTCGACCTCCATGCGCTCGACTCCCCGGTGTGCGGCCCCTCGGTCATCACGCCGGGCCCCGACGGGGCCCTGTGGTTCACCCGTGGGCAGGACCACCGCATCGGGCGGATCACGGTGTCGGGGCAGGCGACCTCCTTCGCCGCCGCGACGCCGGACAGCAGCCCCTACGGCATCGCCGCGGGCGATGACGGAGCGCTGTGGTTCACCCAGTTGTACGCGGACCGGATCGGCCGTATCACCGTGGACGGCAAGGTGACCGAGTTCCCGCTGCCCTTCAAAGGCGCGTTTCCCTCGGCCATCACAGCGGGGCCCGACCGGGCGCTGTGGTTCACGCTGAACCGGGCGGACGCCGTGGGGCGCATGGATCTCGGCGGGGAGGTCACGGTCCACCCGCTGCCCACCGAGCACGCGGCACCGGTCGGCATCACCACCGGCGTGGACGGCGCTGTGTGGTTCGTGGAGATCGGCGCCGGGCAGGTCGGACGGGTGGGCACCGACGGCGGGGTCCGGGAGTTCCCTCTCCCGGACCGCGCGTGCCGGCCGCACGCGATCACCGCCGACCCCGCCAGAGGCGTCTGCTGGTTCACCGAGTGGGCGGCCGGCCGCATCGGGTCGATCACGCCCGGCGGCCGCATCGAGGAGTACGACCTCCCGGACCGCGACGCCGAACCGCACGGCCTCACGGTGGCGCCGGACGGTGCGCTGTACGTCGCACTGGAGACGGGGCGGATACTGCGGATGGAGCTCTAGGGGATACCCCCTGGCACCGGCCTGTTCTTCCCGGAAACGCTCTTCGCCCCCGGCCGACGGCGCGGGGGCGAAGCCTTGCGTTCACAGCGTCCGGTCACCGGGGCTGTTCACCAGGACTGTTCAAGGCGTGACCTCCTCACCGCGGACCTCCTCCGGCGTGGTGTCGCGCAGTTCACCGTCGAGCAGGACCCAGCGGGTGATCCCGATCGACTCCAGGAACGGCACGTCGTGACTGGCCACGATCAGGGCTCCCTCGTAGGACGAAAGGGCCGAGGTCAGCTGGCGCACGCTCGCCATGTCCAGGTTGTTCGTCGGCTCGTCCAGCATCAGGAGCTGGGGCGCCGGCTCGGCGAGCATCAGGGCGGCGAGGGTCGCGCGGAAGCGTTCGCCGCCGGACAGGGTCGCGGCCTGCTGGTCGGCACGTGCCCCCTTGAACAGGAAGCGGGCGAGGCGGGACCGGATGCGGTTGTTGGTCGCCTGCGGTGCGAACCGCGCCACGTTCTCGGCGACGCTCAGAGCCTCGTCGAGCACGTCGAGCCGCTGGGGAAGGAAGCGCAGCGGCACGTGCGCCACGGCCTCCCCCTCGACGGGTTCGAGCTCACCGGTGATGGTGCGCAGGAGCGTCGTCTTGCCCGCCCCGTTGCGCCCCACGAGCGCGATCCGCTCGGGCCCGCGCAGCTCGAACTCGCCCTGCACGCGGGCGCCATGGGCGAGGTGCAGTTCGCGCAGGGTCAGTACGGTGCGCCCGGGTGGCACCGCGGTGTACGGCAGGTCGACATGGATCTCGTCGTCGTCGCGTACCGCGTCCACCGCCTCGTCGAGCCGGTCCTTGGCCTCGGCGAGTTTCTCCTCGTGCATGATGCGGTGCTTGCCGGCGGCGACCTGGGCCTGTCGTTTGCGCTCGCCCATGACGACCTTGGGCTCGCGTTTGGTGTCCCACATCTTCTGTCCGTAGCGCTTGCGCCGCGCCAGCTTGACCTGTGCGTCGGCCAGTTCGCGCTTCTGCTTCTTCAGGTCCGACTCGGCGACCCGCACCATGCGCTGCGCCGCCTCCTGTTCGGCGGCGAGGGCCTCCTCGTAGGCGGACAGGTTGCCTCCGTACCAGGTGACCTCACCGCCTCGCAGGTCGGCGATCTGGTCGACGCGTTCGAGGAGTTCACGGTCGTGGCTGACCAGGACCATCACGCCGGACCATGCCTCGACGGTGGCGTACAGGCGCCGCCGGGCCCGCAGGTCGAGGTTGTTGGTGGGCTCGTCCAGGAGCAGTACGTCGGGCCTGCTCAGGAGCAGGGCGGCGAGGCGCAGGAGCACCGACTCGCCGCCGGACACCTCGCCGATGGTGCGGTCCAGGCCGATGTGGCCGAGGCCGAGGCCGGACAGCATGGCGACGGCGCGTTCCTCGACGTCCCAGACGTCGCCGACGGCGGTGAAGTGTTCCTCGCTGACGTC
The DNA here is from genome assembly GCF_053644375.1 of Streptomyces sp. NPDC055400. Classification (NCBI taxonomy): domain Bacteria; kingdom Bacillati; phylum Actinomycetota; class Actinomycetes; order Kitasatosporales; family Streptomycetaceae; genus Streptomyces; species Streptomyces sp. NPDC055400. Next base: position 249,456 of record NZ_JBSHLM010000011.1, read on the forward strand.
GCCCGCTTCGATGGCGTGCAGTGCGGCGCGGGCCTCGGCGATGCCGAGGGCCACGTCGACGCGCAGGGATGTGTCGAGGGTGACGTTCTGCGGGAGATAGCCGACCTCTCCGGTCACCCGGACGGTGCCGGAGGCGGGGATCAGCTCCCCGGCGATCAGCTTCAGCAGGGTTGATTTTCCTGACCCGTTGAGGCCGATGAGCCCGGTGCGGCCGGGCCCGAAGGCGACCTGCAGGTCCTCGAAGACGGGCGTGCCGTCCGGCCAGGCGTAGGTGAGGCCGGCGCAGGTGATGGAGGTGGGGCCGGAGAAGTTCGGGTGGGTGGTCATGGGGCCTCGCGGTTGCTCGGTGCGAACGGTGGTGGGGATGCAACGCGTTCGAGACACCGTGGGCGCGGCGACGACAGCAGGAGATGCCGGATTCCGGACCGCGGCGTTATGGGCGGCGGTGCGGGGAGGGGGACGGCTCGTGACGTCGAGGTCGCACACGGGAGCGTCCGCAGTGCCGGGATGTACGGCGTGGGCTGCGTGACGCGACGGTGACTCGGGACCTCAGACGAGCAACGTCCTTCTCCTATCGACGGCAGCAGAATCGCTATACAGCGTATAGCGATGGGTGGGGGATGTCAACGACTCGCTCTCGACGATGCGCTCCATAGCTCTGCGCTCCATGCGCTCAGTAGCGATAGTGGTCCGGCTTGTACGGGCCGTCGACCTCTACCCCGATGTACGAGGCCTGCTCGGGACGCAGCGTCGTCAGCTTCACGCCGAGGGCGTCGAGGTGCAGGCGGGCGACCTTCTCGTCGAGGTGCTTGGGAAGCACGTAGACATCGGTCGGGTACTCGTCGGGCTTGGTGAACAGCTCGATCTGGGCCAGCGTCTGGTCCGCGAACGAGTTGGACATCACGAAGGACGGGTGACCCGTCGCGTTGCCCAGGTTCAGCAGACGCCCCTCGGACAGGACGATGAGGACCTTCCCATCCGGGTACGTCCAGGTGTGGACCTGCGGCTTGACCTCGTCCTTGACGATGCCCGGCGTCTGCGCCAGACCGGCCATGTCGATCTCGTTGTCGAAGTGGCCGATGTTGCCCACGATCGCCTGGTGCTTCATCTTGGCCATGTCCGAGGCCATGATGATGTCCTTGTTACCCGTCGTGGTGACGAAGATGTCGGCCTTGTCCACGACCTCGTCGAGCGTCGCCACCTGGTAACCGTCCATCGCCGCCTGCAGCGCGCAGATCGGGTCGATCTCCGTGATGATCACCCGGGCACCCTGACCGCGCAGCGACTCGGCACACCCCTTGCCCACATCGCCGTAGCCGCACACGACGGCGGTCTTGCCGCCGATCAGCACGTCCGTGGCACGGTTGATGCCGTCGATGAGGGAGTGCCGGCAGCCGTACTTGTTGTCGAACTTCGACTTCGTCACCGCGTCGTTCACATTGATCGCCGGGAACAGCAGGGCGCCGTCCCGGTGCATCTCGTAGAGACGGTGGACACCGGTCGTGGTCTCCTCCGTCACGCCGCGGATCTCCGAGGCCATGGCCGTCCAGTCGAGTCCGCTGCTGTCCAACAGGGCGCGGACCACCGCGAGTTCCTCGTTCTCGGCCTCGGGCAGGATCCCCGTCTTGCGGTACTCGACACCCTTGTGGACGAGGAGGGTGGCGTCGCCGCCGTCGTCGAGGATCATGTTCGGGCCGGTGTGGCCCGGCCACGTCAGCGCCTGCTCCGTGCACCACCAGTACTCCTCCAGGGTCTCGCCCTTCCAGGCGAAGACCGGGATACCGGCGGCGGCGATCGCGGCCGCCGCGTGGTCCTGGGTGGAGTAGATGTTGCAGGAGACCCACCGGACGTCGGCGCCGAGGGCGACGAGGGTCTCGATGAGGACGGCCGTCTGGACCGTCATGTGCAGGGACCCGGTGATCCTGGCACCCGCCAGCGGCTTGGCCGCCGCGTACTCCTCGCGGATGGACATCAGGCCGGGCATCTCGTGCTCGGCGAGGGTGATCTCCTTGCGGCCGAAGCCGGCGAGGGACAGGTCGGCGACCTTGAAGTCCGTGAAGTCAGCGGGCGGCTGCGAGGGCATGTGTGCTCCTTGAGGTACGGATGCTCTGGATGTTCTCGTGGATCTCGAGCGTCGCGGTGGACCGGTTGAGGGTGATGTAGTGCAGCCCGGGCGCTCCCTCGGCGAGCAGCCGTTCGGCCATGGAGGTGGCGTACTCCACGCCGATGCGATGTCCCTCGGCCGGGTCACCGGCGGCCGCTTCGAGGCGGTCCGCCAGTGCGGCGGGGAAGCGGGCGTCGGACAGCTCGGCGAAGCGGCGGATCTGCCGCACGTCGGTGGCCGGCATGATCTCCGGGATGATCGGGGTGTCGCAGCCGGCCGCCGTGACCCGGTCGCGCAGCCGCAGATAGTCCTCCACGTCGAAGAACATCTGGGTGACGGCGTAGTCGGCGCCGGCCCGGCACTTGGCGACGAAGTGGCTGATGTCGCTGTCCCAGTCGGGCGAGCGGGGATGCCGCTCGGGGAAGGCCGCGACGCCGACGCTGAAGCCGCCCAGGTCCCTGACGAGCCGGACCAGTTCATGGGCGTGCGTGAACCCCTGGGGGTGCGGTGTCCACGGCGCGTTGGGGTCGCCGGGCGGGTCGCCGCGCAGGACGAGCACATCACGCACGCCCGCGTCCGCGTACTGGCCGATGATGTGGCGCAGTTCGGCCACCGAGTGCCCCACGGCGGTCAGATGGGCGACCGGGCGCAGGGTGGTCTGGGCGGCGATGCGCTTGGTGACCTCGACGGTGCGGTCCCGGGAGGAGCCGCCCGCGCCGTAGGTGACGGAGACGAACGTCGGCGAGAGGGCTTCGAGGCGGCGGATCGCCTGCCACAGCATGCGGCTGCCGGCCTCGGTCCTGGGCGGGAAGAACTCGAAGGAAAAGGTCGGGGCGCCGCTCGCCAGAATGTCGCGCAGCGTGCTCAATTGCGGCCTCCGGCGTTGAAGTAGCTCGCTTCGGGGTGGTGCAGGACGATCGCGTCGGTGGACTGCTCGGGGTGCAGCTGGAACTCCTCGGAGAGCTGGACGCCGATGCGTTCCGGTGCGAGAAGCGTGGCGATCTTGGCCCGGTCGGCGAGATCGGGACAGGCCGGGTAGCCGAGCGAGTAGCGGCAGCCCTGGTACTCGGTTCGGAACATGCCGTCGAGCAGGTCCGGGTCACCGCCGCCGATACCCAGCTCGGAGCGGACGCGCGCGTGCCAGTACTCGGCGAGCGCCTCGGCCAACTGGACGGACAGGCCGTGCAGTTCGAGGTAGTCGCGGTACGCGTTCGCCTCGAAGAGCTTGGCGGTCTCCTCACCGATCCGGGAACCGACCGTGACCACCTGAAGACCCACCACATCGGTCTCGCCCGACTCCTCCGGGCGGAAGAAGTCCGCGAGACACAGGCGGCGGCCGCGGCCCTGGCGGGGGAAGGAGAACCGGGACAGCTCCGAGCCCGCCTCGTCGAGGAGGATGAGGTCCTCGCCCTTGGACACGCACGGGAAGTAGCCGTGGACCACGGCCGCTTCCAGCAGGTTGTCCGTCTGCAGCCGGTCGAGCCAGCCGCGCAGGCGCGGGCGGCCCTCGGTCTCCACCAGCTCCTCGTACGTGGGCCCGTCCCCGGTGCGCGCCTGCTTGAGCCCCCACTGCCCCTTGAACAGCGCGCCCTCGTCCAGCCAGGACGCGTACTCCTTGAGCTGGATGCCCTTGATGACGCGGGTACCCCAGAAGGGCGGCTCGGGGACCGGATTGTCGACGGCCGTGTCGGAACGCGCCGGCCCCTCTTCCGGCCGCTCCTCGATCTGCACGCCGCCCGCCTTCACCCGGCGCTGCTTCAGCTCGGGAAGCGTGGCGCCCGGCACACCCCGCTTGACGGCGATGAGAGCGTCCATCAGGCGCAGCCCCTCGAACGCGTCACGCGCGTAACGGACTTCACCCTCGTAGATCTCATGGAGGTCCTGCTCCACATAAGCGCGGGTCAGCGCCGCACCACCGAGGATCACCGGGAAGTCGGCTGCCAGCTTGCGCTGGTTGAGCTCCTCCAGGTTCTCCTTCATGATCACCGTCGACTTGACCAGCAGCCCGGACATACCGATGACGTCGGCCCTGTGCTCCTCGGCGGCCTCCAGGATCGCGGAGACGGGCTGCTTGATGCCCAGATTCACCACGTTGTAGCCGTTGTTCGACAAAATGATGTCGACCAGGTTCTTGCCGATGTCATGAACGTCACCACGCACCGTGGCCAGGACGATGGTGCCCTTGCCCTCCGCGTCGGACTTCTCCATGTGCGGCTCCAGACAAGCCACCGCGTTCTTCATCACCTCGGCGGACTGCAGCACGAACGGCAACTGCATCTGACCCGACCCGAACAGCTCACCGACGACCTTCATACCGTCCAGGAGCGTCTCATTGACGATGTCCAGCGCCGGACGGGACCGCAGCGCCTCGTCGAGATCGGCCTCCAGACCGTTCTTCTCACCGTCGATGATGCGCCGCTTGAGCCGCTCGTCCAGCGGCAGCGCGGCCAGCTCCTCGGCCTTGCCCGCCTTGAGAGACTTCGCGGTGGCACCCTCGAACAGCGCCATCAGCTTCTGCAGCGGGTCATAACCCTCCGCGCGACGGTCATGGATCAGATCAAGGGCGGTGGTGACCTGCTCGTCGTCGAACCTGGCGATCGGCAGGATCTTCGACGCGTGCACGATCGCCGAGTCCAGACCCGCCTTCACACACTCGTCCAGGAACACCGAGTTCAGGAGAATGCGGGCGGCCGGATTGAGACCGAAGGAGATGTTCGACAGACCCAGCGTCGTCTGCACCTCCGGGTGACGCTTCTTCAGCTCCCGGATCGCCTCGATGGTCGCGATGCCGTCCTTGCGCGACTCCTCCTGACCCGTACAGATCGTGAAAGTCAGGCAGTCGATGAGGATGTCCGACTCCCGGATACCCCAATTGCCGGTCAGATCACCGATCAGACGCTCGGCAATGGCGACCTTGTGCTCGACCGTGCGGGCCTGGCCCTCCTCGTCGATCGTCAGCGCGATCAGCGCCGCGCCGTGCTCCCGCGCGAGCCGGGTCACCTTCGCGAAACGGGACTCGGGACCGTCACCGTCCTCGTAGTTCACCGAGTTGATGACCGCACGACCACCGAGCTTCTCCAGGCCCGCCCGCAGGACCTCGACCTCGGTCGAGTCCAGGACGATCGGCAGCGTGGACGCCGTCGCGAAGCGACCCGCCAGCTCCTCCATGTCCGCCACGCCGTCACGGCCCACATAGTCCACGCAGAGGTCGAGCATGTGCGCGCCCTCGCGGATCTGATCCCGGGCCATCTCCACACAGTCGTCCCAGCGGCCCTCCAGCATCGCCTCACGGAACTTCTTCGAACCGTTCGCGTTCGTCCGCTCCCCGATCGCCATGTACGAGATGTCCTGACGGAACGGAACCGACTGGTACAGCGAGGCAGCGCCCGGCTCGGGACGCGGCTCACGCACGGCGGGCGACAGGCCACGGACGCGCTCGACGACCTGGCGCAGGTGCTCCGGGGTGGTACCGCAGCAGCCGCCCACCAGGGACAGGCCGTAGCTGTGGACGAAGTTCTCCTGCGCGTCCGCCAGTTCGGGCGCGGTCAGCGGGAAGTAGGCGCCGTCCTTGGTCAGCACCGGCAGTCCCGCGTTCGGCATGCACATCAGCGGCGTCGTCGAGTGCTGCGCGAGATGGCGCAGGTGCTCGCTCATCTCGGCCGGGCCGGTCGAGCAGTTGAGGCCGATCAGGTCGATGCCCAGTGGCTCCAGGGCCGTCAGGGCCGCCCCGATCTCCGAGCCGAGCAGCATCGTGCCGGTCGTCTCGAAGGCCAGGGAGCAGATCAGCGGCAGTGTGACGCCCAGTGCCTCCATGGCCCGGCGGGCGCCGAGCAGACCGGCCTTGGTCTGCAGCAGATCCTGTGTCGTCTCGACGATCAGTGCGTCGGCCCCGCCCGCGATCAGGCCCTCGGCGTTCTGCTGGAAGCCGTCGCGCAGGACGTCGTACGTGATGTGCCCGAGCGTGGGCAGCTTGGTGCCGGGGCCCATCGAGCCGAGCACCCAGCGCTGCTGTCCGGTGCTCGTGGTGAACTCGTCGGCGACCTCGCGGGCGATGCGCGCGCCGGCCTCGGAGAGCTCGACGATGCGGTCGGCGATCTCGTACTCGCCGAGGGCCGAGGAATTCGCGCCGAACGTGTTCGTCTCGACGCAGTCCACGCCCACCGAGAAGTACGCCTCGTGGACGGAGCGCACGATGTCGGGGCGGGTGACGTTCAGGACCTCGTTGCAGCCTTCGAGATCCTGGAAATCCTCCAGGGTGGGGTCCTGCTCCTGCAGCATGGTGCCCATCGCGCCGTCGGCCACGACCACACGGGTGGCCAGGGCTTCGCGGAGGCCGGCCACGCGGGCGCGGCCGGACAGGGGTGGTGTGCCGGTCATGCCGTGCCCCCGAGGCAGCCCGCGAGCGGCTGTGCCGCTTCGGTTCCGTACGCCCGCGCCACCGTGTCGAACAGAGCGGCCCTGTCCACGCGGTAGGTCTGCGAGCCGACCGTGGCCAGCGCCCGCGCGGCCAGGGCGCAGCCGAGCCGGGCCGCCGTCACCAGGGGCAGGTCCCGGGCCACGGCGCCGAGGAAGCCGGCCCGGAAGGCGTCACCCACGCCCGTCGGGTCGGCCACCGGCACCCCGGCGACGGCGGGCACGGTCAGCGGGGGCCGTCCCCCGCTCTCGACGAGGGCGCCGCGGTCGCCGAGCGTGGTGATCCAGGTGCCCACCCGGGACAGGACCTCCTCGCGCGACCACCCCGTGCGCTCGAGGAGCAGCGCGGCCTCGTACTCGTTGGTGAAGAGCCAACGGGCGCCGGACACCAGCTCCCTGACCTGCGGGCCGTCCAGACGGGCGAGCTGCTGGGACGGGTCGGCCGCGAAGGCGACCCCGAGTTCGCGGCACTGCCGGGTGTGGCGCAGCATCGCCTCCGGGTCGTTGGGGGCGACCACGACCAGGTCGAGTCCGGCGACCGGTACGGGCAGCCGGGTGAGGTCGATCTCGCGGGCCTCCGCCATCGCGCCGGTGTAGAAGGACGCGATCTGGTTGGAGTCGCGGTCCGTGGTGCACATGAAGCGGGCGGTCTGCCGCTCGTCGGACACCTGGACTCCGCCGGTGTCGACGCCGTTCTCCTTGAGCCACACCTCGTACTCGGCGAAGTCGGCGCCGACGGCACCGACCAGCAGGGGTTCGAGGCCGAGGCCGCCGAGGCCGAAGGCGATGTTGGCGGCGACCCCGCCGCGCCGTACGTCGAGGCTGTCGACGAGGAACGACAGTGAGACATGGTCCAGTTGATCAGGGATCAGCTGGTCCGCGAACCGGCCGGGGAAGACGGTCAGATGGTCGGTGGCGATCGAGCCTGTCACCGCTGTACGCACGTTGGCACTCCCGTCGGGGCGACGTGACCGGTCAGATACCGGCCGCGGCCCTGAGTTGGGGGGCGCGGTCGGTCCGCTCCCAGGTGAAGTCGGACAGTTCGCGGCCGAAGTGGCCGTACGCGGCGGTCTGCGCGTAGATCGGGCGGAGCAGGTCGAGGTCGCGGACGATCGCGGCGGGGCGCAGGTCGAAGACCTCCCTGACGGCCTGCTCGATGCGCGTCTGGGCCACCCTGCCGGTGCCGAAGGTCTCGATGAACAGGCCGACCGGCTCGGCCTTGCCGATCGCGTACGCGACCTGGACCTCGCACCGGTCGGCGAGTCCGGCCGCGACGACGTTCTTGGCGACCCAGCGCATCGCGTACGCGGCGGAGCGGTCGACCTTGGACGGGTCCTTGCCGGAGAAGGCGCCGCCGCCGTGGCGGGCCATGCCGCCGTACGTGTCGATGATGATCTTGCGGCCGGTCAGGCCGGCGTCGCCCATCGGGCCGCCGATCTCGAAGCGGCCGGTCGGGTTGACCAGCAGACGGTACTCGTCCGTCTCCAGCTTGATCCCGTCCTCGGCGAGCCGGGCGAGCACGTGCTCGACCACGTGCTCCTTGATGTCGGGGGTGAGCAGGGTGTCGAGGTCTATGTCGGGCGCGTGCTGCGAGGAGACGACGACGGTGTCGAGGCGCACCGGCCGGCTGCCCCGGTACTCGATGGTGACCTGGGTCTTGCCGTCGGGGCGCAGGTACGGGAGCGTGCCGTTCTTGCGGACCTCGGTGAGGCGGCGCGACAGGCGGTGGGCCAGTTCGATGGGCAGCGGCATCAGCGTCGGCGTCTCGTTGGTCGCGTAGCCGAACATCAGCCCCTGGTCGCCCGCACCCTGCCGGTCGAGCTCGTCGCCGTCGGCGGCGGCGCCCTCGACGCGGGCCTCGTAGGCGACGTCGACGCCCTGTGCGATGTCCGGCGACTGGGCGCCGATCGACACGGAGACGCCACAGGACCCGCCGTCGAATCCCTTGGCCGAGGAGTCGTACCCGATGCCCAGGATGGTGTCGCGCACCAGCTGGGCGATCGGCGCGTACGCCTTGGTGGTGACCTCGCCCGCGATGTGCACCTGGCCGGTCGTGATCAGGGTCTCGACGGCGACGCGTGAGGCCGGGTCCTCGCGCAGCAGGGCGTCCAGAATCGTGTCGCTGATCTGGTCGGCGATCTTGTCGGGGTGGCCCTCGGTGACGGACTCCGAGGTGAACAGATAGGAGGACATGTTTCTCCAAAGAGTCTGGGGAGGACGGTGCGTCAGACCGTGCCGGTGGCGTACCGGCTCGCGGGACGGCTCAGTCCGAGCCGGGCCCGCAGGGTGGTGGCCGCCGGCTGCGGAGCGCCGACGCGGCGCAGCGCGGGGGCGGTCGTGGTGAGGAACGGGTCGTGCGCGCCGCTCAGCGCGACGGTGAGGCCGTCGGCGCCCGAGGCGGCCAGCAGGCCCTCGGCGTCGGCGTGGTCGAGCAAGGGGACGAGGACCTTGGCCCCCGGCGCCGACGACCGTACGGCGGGAACGTCCGCGGGGTCGTCGAGCAGGACGAGATCGGCGTCCGCGGCCAGCGCGGGGCCCCGCACGGCGACGACGGGGTGTCCCTGGGGCGGGCGGGCGACGTTGAGCGGACCGGCCACGTCGAAGTGGCGTCCGCGGTGGTCGAGTCGGTGGATCGTGTCGAGGCGCCAGTACTGGCCGTCGGCGCGGTCGTGGACGTACGCGTCGTCGTCGAAGCTGTCCCACAGCCCACGGGCGACCTCGATCAGTTCGGCCGTACGGCCCTCGGCATCGGCGGCGCCCGCCAGCCAGCCGGTGCGGCCCCGGCCCAGGTGGTCGAGCGAGGCGACGATCCGGGCCACGTGGTAGGGCGCCTGGTCGGCGGGGAGCGGGGAGACGATCAGGCCGATGCGGTCGGTGCGCGCGGCGAGGGCCGCGGCGAGCGTGGTCGCCTCGAACGGGGCCTGGCGGCCGGGCGCCCCGGCCGCGTCGTCGAGGATCAGCGCGTCGAGACCGGCCGCCTCCGCGGCGCGTGCCACGGCGGTGAGCCCGTCGAGTGTCGGTGCGTCCGTGCCGTGCGTGGCGATCCGGCCGGCCAGAAGGGGGGTGGTCATGCGGTGGCTCCTGCCGTGGTGCGGTCGGCCGGGCGCCCCGGCGCGGGGGCGTCGAGGCCGAGGTTCTCGCGCAGCGTGCCGCCCTCGTACGAGGTGCGGTACAGGCCGCGGCGCTGGAGCTCGGGGATCACGTGGTCGACGAAGTCGTCGGCGGAGCCCGGCAGATACGGGAAGTCGATGTTGAAGCCGTCGGCGCCGCGCCCGGTGAACCAGCTCTCCATGTGGTCGGCGAGCTGCTCGGGCGTGCCGACGACGATGTCGCCCATCAGCCGCAGGGCGAGCTGCCGGATGGACAGGTTCTCGCTGCGGGCGAGCCCCACCAGGCGCTCGGTCGTCGACTGGGACTGGTTGGTGTACGGGATGTCGGGCACGGGGCCGTCGATCGGGTACGCGCTCAGGTCGACGTCGCCGAGGAAGTCCTGCAGCGTGCGCAGCGCGACGTGGTCGTGGGTGAGGTCCTGGAGCTCCTGCAGGCGCGCCTGCGCCTCGGCCTCGGTGGCGGCGACGATCGGTGCGAGGGTCGGCCACACGAGGACCTTCTCCGGGTCGCGCCCCTGGGCGGCCACACGCTTCTTGAGGTCGGTGTAGAAGCTCTGGGCGTCGGGGAGCGTGTTGTGCCTGGTGAAGATCACCTCGGCGTGGCGGGCGGCGAACTCCCGCCCCACGGGCGACGATCCGGCCTGGATGATGACGGGGCGGCCCTGCGGCGGGCGGGCGATGTCGAAGGGGCCTTCGACGGTGAAGTGCTCCCCGTGGTGGCCGATGGGGCGCTCGCCGCTGTCCCAGAGCTGCTTGACGACGTCGATGAACTCCTCGGCGCGCCGGTAGCGCAGGCCGTGTTCCAGGTGCTCGGGGAAGCCGAAGTTCGCGGACTCCCAGGGGGCGGCGGAGGTGACGACGTTCCAGCCGGCGCGGCCGCCGCTGAGGTGGTCGAGGGAGGCGAACCGGCGGGCGATGTGGGCCGGTTCGTTGTAGGTCGTCGTCGCGGTGGCGCACAGTCCGATGTGCTCGGTGGCGGCGGCGTACGCGGCGAGCAGCGTCAGCGGCTCGAAGTGCTCGGTGCGCGAGGTGCGGCACAGCGAGTCGAGGCGGGTGCCCCACACGGCGACGATGTCGGCGATGAACACCGCGTCGAACAGGCCGCGTTCCAGGGTCCGGGCGTTCTTCTTGTGGAACTCGAAGTCGAGCTGGGCGTCCGCCTGGGTCGACGGATGGCGCCAGGCGGCGACGTGACCGCCGGGGCCGTCGATGATGCCGGCGAGGGTGATGCGCCGACGGGGTGTGGTCATGGTTCGGTTCTCTCCCTAGGTTCGGTGCGCTCGGCGTCAGTGCCTGACGGCGGACGCCAGGATCCGGGCGAGGGCGCGGACGTTGTCGCCGGTCAGCATCGTCACGTGGTTGCCCGGGACGACCCGGATGGCCAGGTCCTCGACGTGGTCCTCCCAGCCGAGGCCGGCCCGCGCGTGGAAGCGGTCGCTCTCGTCGTAGTCGGTGCCCTTGCCGAAGCCGGTGTCCCCGGCGCGCAGCACGGCGACGGGGCCGGCGTACGGGCCCGGCCGGTAGCGCTGGACTGCCGCGACGCTGTCGCGCATCAGCGCGACCGGGTCGCCGCCGCCGTCGCCGCGCATCCACTCGGCGATCTGGGCGAGTTCGGTCAGATAGGAGGCGGAGCCGTCGGGTTCGGCGGTCCGCGCGTCCTGTTCGCCGTCCGGGTCCGTGGGCCGTGCGCCGGGGCCTTCCGCGTCCGGGGCCGGGGCGCGGCCCTCGGCGACGGCGCGCAGCTGGTTGGCGAAGGAGCCGTCGGCGTCGGCGTCGGTGAGTTCGCCGTCGGGTGCGCCGGCGTCGACCATCACCACCAGCGGCGGGTGGCCGCCCTCGTCGGTGATCCGCCGGGCGATCTCGTAGGCGATGACACCGCCGCCGGAGAAGCCGCCCAGAACGATCCGCTCGCCCGAGTCCAGGGCGGGGCGCAGCGCTTCGAGATAGAGCTCGGCGAGCTGCTCGGCCGACAGATGCTCCGGCTCGGGGTCGTCCACGCGCGGGTCACGGATGCCGACCAGCGCCTCGGGGCCCTCGTAGCAGTGGGCGAGCTGCGCGTAGCAGGCGACCTGGCCGCCGGGCGGGTGGACGAGGTGGACGGTTCCCGCGCCGGGCCGCTCGGCGGGGCGCAGGGGTACGAGGACATCGGCGGGACCGGAGCCGGTGGTGTCCTGGGGCTCCCGGGTGAGCAGATGGGCGAGCTCACCGGCCCTGGGGTGGGCGAGGAGTTCGTCCAGGCGCAGGGTGCGTCCGGAGCGCAGGTTGAGCTCCCGCAGCAGCCGCATCGCCAGGAGCGAGTGACCGCCCGCCTGGAAGAAGTGCACGCCGGGGTCGGCGACGGGGGTGCCGAAGACGGCCTGCCATGCCTCCTTCACCACCTGGGTCTGCGGTCCCTCGGGCCAGGTCACCGCCGCGCCGGCGGCGTCGGCCACGGGCTCGGCGCGGTCCGCCATCCTCGGCAGGTCCGCCGGGGACAGCCCGGCGAGGAGGTCGGCCACGGTCGTCGACTCGTCGGCCGTGTCGGGCAGTTCACGCAGCAGCCGGGCGCACTGGCCGACGAGCAGGGCGGCGTCGGCGTCGGTGATCCGGCCGCGGTCGTGCACGGCGGTGAGGACCAGGCTGCCGTCCACGTCGCGGAAGGCGAGGAGGGTGACCGGGAAAGCGGTCTGGGAACCGGCGGCCTCCGGGAGTTCCACGCGGATACCGTGCGCGGCGAGCGTGGACTCCAGGTCCTCGGAGGAGCGCGGGTAGTTCTCGAAGACGATCAGGCTCTCGACGAGTTTCTCGTCCGCCCTGCGCCCGCTCCACTCGTGGATCTGTCCGGTCGACACCCACTCGTACGCGGCCATGTCGAGCGCCTGGTCGCGCAGTTCGGTCAGCAGTTGGGGCACGGTGTGCGCCGGGTCGACCTGGATGGTCATGGGCAGCGAGTTCATCAGCAGTCCCGGGAGCCGCTCGACGGAGTCGAGGGCGATGCCGCGGCCCGAGACGGTGACGCCGAAACCGACCGGGGACGGCCCGTGGCCGCCGCCCGCCCGGTACAGCAGCAGCGCCCAGACGGCCTGCAGCGCGCTGGACTCGGTCGCGGCGCGGGCGGCCGCCCAGGAACGCAGCCGGTCGGCCTCCGGGCGGCTGAGCCGGACCTCCGCGCGGCTCCAGCCGCTCTGGCCGGTCGCGGGGCCGGGGAGCGCGGGCCGCACGAGCGGAGCGGCGGCCGGCACCGCCGCCGACCAGAACTCCCGTGCCGGAGCGGTGTCCTGTTCGGCGAGCCAGCGCGCGTAGTCGCGGATGTCGGGGCGCCGCTCGCTGCCCGGCAGGGTGCCGTCGGCGAAGTAGGCCCGGTAGAACTCCTGGAGCAGGACGGACACGCTCCAGCCGTCCAGCAGTACGTGATGGAACGTGATCAGCACGCGGGTCGACGGGGTCCCGGCGCCGTCCGGGTCGGTGCCGTCCGGGTCGGTGCCGTCCGGGTCGTCGACGAGTGTGGCCCGCAGGAGCCCCGGGACGCGCAGGTCGAAGCCGCGCACGCGGTCCTGCTCCATCAGCTCGTCCCAGTCGACGCTGCCGGCCGGGTGCCGGACGACGTCGGGGGTGACCCGGTCGTGCAGGACCAGGCACGGCGCGTCGTCCCAGTCGAACGCGGCCCGCAGCACGGTCTCGCGGTCGAAGACGGACTGCCAGGCGGCAGTGAACCGTTCGGTGTCCAGGGGGCCGTACCAGCGCCAGAACAGCTGCTCCACATACCGGCCGCTGCCGGAGTGGGCGAGCGCGTCGAGGAGCAGGCCGTGCTGCTGCGGAGTGACGGGCACCGTCTCCGGCTCGTCCACGGCGGACGGGCCGGCGGCGCCGGAGCCGGGCAGCGCCCCGGCACGGGACGGCCCGGCCGCACCAGGGAGAGCGGCCGGGAGGCCCGGAGCGGTGATCTCGCCCGCGGACACGGCGTCCGGGTCGGCTCCCGCGAGGGTGGCCAGGACCCAGCGCATCTGGTCCACGAGCGCCGTGACGCCCGCCTCGTCGACACCGTCGGCGGGGCTGGGCACCCAGGTGAGCCCCATGCGCAGCCGGCCGCCGTGGACGATGCCGTACACCTCGATGCCGTACACCCGCTCGCAGCGCGCGGAGTGCTCGCGCGGGATGGGGCGGCCGGACATGGTGAAGCCGCCGTCCGCGCTCAACTGGTCGGCCTGGCCGTAGTAGTTGAAGCAGACGAGGGCGGGCGGCAGATGACGCAGCAGGGTGCGCAGCGCGGGGTCGGAGGAGAACTCGCGGCAGGCGCCGAAGCCGACGCCGCCGTCCGGCACGCCGGTCAGGCCGTCGGCGACCTGGGCGAGCCAGCGCTCCGGGTCCGTGGCGCGCTCGGCGGCGAGGACGACCGGGTGGATGGAGGTGAACCAGCCGACCGTGCGGAACAGGTCGTCGCGGCCGTGCCGGCCATGGGTCTCGACGTCGAAGGTCACCTCACGGGTACCCCGCCACCGGGCGAGGGCCTGGGCGAAGGCGCCGGTCATCACCTGGTGGACCTGCAGGCCGAGTCGGCGGGGCAGCGGTCCGATGAGGCGGGCGGTGGCCTCGGGGTCGAGGGAGAACTCTATGCGGCGGATGTCCCGCTCGTCGGGCGCCGGGGTGGTGAGCAGCAGGCTCTGGGCCTCGCCGCGGGCGGCGGCCAGGGTGCGCCAGTAGTCGGCCTCGCCGGGGCGTGCGGCGACAGCGGGGAGGGAGGCGACCCACTCCTCGTAGCGGCACGCCTCGTCGGGCAGGGCGGGCAGTGTGCCGTCGGACAGGGAAGCCAGTGCGTGCTCGAGGTCCTCCAGGAGGATGCGCCAGGAGACGCCGTCGACGACCAGGTGGTGGATGGCGACGAGCAGCAGGCCGTTGTCCTCGGGCCGACGCCGGTCGTGGGCGAGCAGAGCGCGGACGTGGACGCCCTTGAGCGGGTCGAGGCTGCGCTCGGTCTCTTCGAGGGCCGCGTCGAGTTCGCCGTCGTCGGTGACGTCGCGCTCGCGCAGGACGTCACGTGGGTCGTAGGCGGAGAACGGCGCGGCCCCGCTCATGTGGCCCTCGGAGAAGTCGCCGTGCGCGTCTGCCGTGAAGCGGGCGCTGAGCGCGGGGTGTGCCGCGACGACGGCCTGGAGCGCGAGGCGCAGCACGGTGGGGTCGACGGGGCGGTTGAGTTCCAGGAGCACCGACTGGTTCCACTGGTGCAGGTCCGTCCTGATGTGCCGGAAGAACCAGGACTGCACCGGTGCGAGCGGGGAGACACTGCTGCCGCGGGTGCGGTCCGGGGCGGCCGGTACGTCTGCGGTCGCCCCTGCGGTGGCGGCTTCGCCGGTGGGCTGCGGCGCGGCGGCGGCGCCGGCGTCCAGGTGTGCGGCGAGATCGGCCAGCACGGGATGGCGGTAGATCTCGCGCATGGCGAGGGTGAAGCCCTCGCGGCGCAGCCGGGAGACCATCTGCATGGCGAGGATCGAGTCGCCTCCGGCTTCGAAGAACTGCGCGTCGTCGCGCACGTCCCCGAGGAGCTCTCCCCAGACGCCGCGGACGGCCGGCAGCGAGCTCCTGACGTCCACGCGCGGCGCGGGAGCGGCCTGCGCGGGAACAGCCGGCACGGGAACAGCCTCGGGCGATGCGGCGGGCTCGGCCCCGACGGCCGGCTCGCCCCGCGTCGCCAGCCGGTCGAGGGCCCGGCGGTCGGTCTTGCCGTTCGGCAGGACGGGGATGCGGGGCACCCGGTGGAAGTGGGCCGGGACCATATGGGACGGCAGCAGCGGAGCGAGAGCCGCGCGCACGTCCGTGACCTCGGCCCGCGTCACCACGTGGGCCACGATCTGGAGGCTGCCCCGGGCGTGGCGGGAGACCTGGACCGAGGCGTCCTGGACGGCGGGCAACGACATCAACGCCGCGCGGACCTCGCCCAGTTCGACCCGGTTGCCGTTGATCTTGACCTGGTCGTCGAGGCGGCCCAGGTGGGTGAGGGCGCCGCCCGGCAGGAGCCGGACCAGGTCCCCCGTGCGGTACACGGTGTCCGTGCGGCCGCCCAGTCGCAGGGCGCGGTAGCGGTCCGCGGTGCGCTCGGGGTCCCCCACGTAGCCGTCGGAGACGGTGCCGCCCCCGATCCACAGCTCGCCCGGTGCGCCCGGCGGCAGTTCGCGCTGGGACTCGTCGAGCACGTAGCAGCGGATGTTGTCGAAGGGCACTCCGATCGGCACCTCGCCGCGGCGTGTCCAGAAGGAGTCGTCCCCGCGGCCCCAGGAGAAGACCGTGGAGTACGACGTCTCGGTCGGCCCGTAGGCGTTGTGCAGCCGGGCCGGGTGCGCCGCCTCGAAGGCGACGCGGAGCTCGTTGGGCAGGGACTCTCCGGTGGAGACGACCGTGCGCAGGGTGCGGTTGGCCGTGAACGCCTCCGCCTCCAGCAGCAGGCGCAGCTGGGAGGGGACTGCGTGCAGCAGCGTGACGCCATGCCGCTCGATGGCCTCGGCCAGCAGGTCCGGGTCGCGTTCGGCGTCCGGTGGAGCCACGACCAGGCGGGCGCCCGACACGAGGGCGACGAGCATCTCGTGGGCGCTGACGTCGAAGGTGAAGGGCGCCTTGAGGAGCATCGCGTCGTCGGAGCCGATGCCGAAGTGCCGGACGGCGGCGAGGACGTCGGTGACCAGGGCGCGATGGCTGAGCTGGACGCCCTTGGGGGTGCCGGTGGAGCCGGAGGTGTAGAGGACGTGCAGCGCGTCGGCGGACGTCGGCCCCTGCACGGCCGCGACGCCGGGCCCGGCCAGGTCGGCCAGCGGCACCTGCTGCGGGCCCGCCGGGCAGGCCTCGGCGGTGTCGGGGGCGACGATCGCGAGCCGGATCCCGCTGCTGTCGACGATGTGGCGGCGCCGCGCCTCGGGGTGGGCGGCGTCCAGAGGCACGTATGCGGCACCGGTGCGCAGGATCCCGAGCATCGCGGCGACGGCCTCGTCGCTGCGGGGCAGCAGGACGCCGACCCGGTCGCCGGCGCGCACGCCGCGGGCGACGAGTCCGGCGGCGTACCCCTCGATGCGGGCGTCCAGTTCGCGGCGGGTCCAGCGGCGGTCGCCGAACTCGACGGCCACCGCGTCCGGGCGTGCCTGCGCGGCGGCGCGGATCAGTGTGTCGATGTCCGTGTCGTCGAGGGGGTGGTCGGTGGCGTTGAGGTGGTCGAGGGTGGCGCGGGCGCGCGGCCCGATCCCGTCGAGCTCGGCGACGGCACGGTCCGGCCCGCGCACCAGCTGCCGGGCAAGCTCGCAGAGGTGCTCGGTGAAGGCCTCGGCGGTCGCGGTCTCGATGCGGGCGGCGTCGTACTTGAGCCGGCCGCGCAGCGTGCCCCCGCCCTCGTACAGCTCGAGGGTGAGCAGACCGAGGCCGGGGGTGGCGACGTCCTGGCGCCAGCGGGCGCGCAGTCCGCCGCGCAGCTCGACGCCCTCGTCGGCGGCGGCGCCCGGGTCGGCCCAACTGTGCAGCACGAACGTGCAGTTGAACGGGTCGGCGGCGGCGCCGCCCGGGGCGAGCTTCGCGATGCGCGGGAACGGAAGGCGCGAGTGGTCGACGGCACGGGCCAGTTCCCGCTGCACTCCGCCGACGAACGCGGCGGCCGTCAGCTCCGGGTCCTGGGCGGGGGCGCGCACCAGGAGGGTACGGACGAAGTAGCCGACGGTGCGGTCGAAGCGCGGGTCGGTACGGGCGCCCAGCGGGACACCGACGGTGGGCGCCTGCTGGCGGCCGTACGTGCCCAGGGCCTTGAGGTAGGCGGCGAGCAGCACGGCGGCGGCGCCGGCCCGGTGCTTTCGCGAGAACGCGGTGATCTCGCCCCACAGTCCGGCGTCCAGGTCCAGCGGCACCATCGCCTCGCGGGGGGCGTCGGCTCCCGGGGTGTCCAGCGGGAAGTCGACGGTGAGGTCGGCGCCGTCGAGCCGGCCGCGCCAGTACTCCTCGGCGGCGGCGGTGTCCTGCCCGGCCTCGTGGGCGCGGGCAGTGACGTAGGCGCCGAATCCGGCGGGGGCGGGGCCGGGCACGTCGCCGTGTTCGTACGCGCCGAGCAGGTCGGCGAGGAGGAGGCCGGTGGACTCTCCGTCGACGACGAGGTGGTGCACGACGAGCAGCAGCGTGTGGTGATCGGGTGCGTGCGCGATCAGCACGGCGCGCAGCACACCGTCGCGTTCCAGGTCGAGTTCCCGGCGGGCTTCGGCGACCAGGGCCCGGGCCGGAGCGTGACCGGTGTCGGGGGCGTCGCGGCGCTCGACGCGCGGGGCGCGGGCCGGGTCGACGTCGAGGAAGGGCAGTCCGTCGCCGCTGCCGGTCTCGTCGTCGCACACGCGCGCCGAGAGCAGCGGGTGGCGGGCGACGAGAGCGGCCAGGGCGGCTTCCAGCGCGGCGTCGTCGAGCGGGCCGCGCAGGTCGATGGCGAGCGGCACGTTGTACGGCGAGTTCTGCGGGTCGGCCCGGTGCTGGAGCAGCAGCCCGAGCTGGTCCTCGGTCAGGGGTACGGTGCCCGCCTCGGCCGCCCCTGGGCCGGCGGTCGCGGCGGTCTGCGCGCCTGAGCGCTGGAGCATGGTCATCAGGTGTCTCCTGAGTCGGAATCCGAGGCTTGGGTTCGTCCGGGCACACCTCGGCCCGGTGGTCCGCACGGTCCGGGCACGAGTGTGGTGCGCGGCGCCGACACGTCGCTGACGTGCGGCTGATGCGGCGCGCGACGGCAGAGTGTCCGCCGTGCCGGACGGGCGGGGTGTCAGCTGCGGCCCGCGCGAGCCTCGACCAGGGCCGCGAGGCGGTCCAGGCCGACGTCGATGTCCCGGGCGGTCAGCACGGAGTACGACAGCCGCAGCTGGCGCAGTCCGCCGGTGCCCGCGTAGAAGTGGTACATCGGGGTCCACAGCACGCCGAAGCGCCGGGCGGACTCCTCCAGTGCCTCCTCGTCTGCGGTGAACGGCACGGTGACCACGGCGAACAGGCCGCCTGCGGGCACGTTCCAGCTCACGCCGCTGCCCCCGCCCAGCGGGAAGCGCGCGGCGAGGCCGTCGAGCAGGGTGCGCAGGTTGCGGCGGTAGACAGCGGCCTCGCGGGCGCAGGCCCGTTCCATGCTGCAGCCGTGCTCGAGGAGCAGTCCGCCGATCGCCGCCTGCGCGAGCGCCGAGGTGTTGAGCGTGAACATGCTCTTGAGCTTGGCGAGCTGATCGGCGAAGAAGCCGCCCTGGGCGACCGGCTGGTCGGCGACGACGTACCCGATGCGGGCGCCGGGGTAGGCAGTCTTGGAGTACGAGCCGATGTAGACGACCCGTCCCGCGGTGTCCAGGGACTTGAGGGTGGGCAGCCGGCCCTGGCCGTCGTGGAACATCGAGTACGGGTTGTCCTCGATCAGCAGGATGTCCTGCTCCTCGGCGACGCGCAGCAGGCGCCTGCGGTCGTCGAGGGACATCCGGGAGCCGCCGGGGTTGGCGAAGTCGGGGATGACGTAACAGGCCCGCGGGTGCAGGCCGTCGGCGCGGGCCCGGGTGATGCCGCGCGCCACGTCGTCGGGGTCGAGGCCGCCGGGGCCCTCGGGCACCAGGTGGACCGCGGTCTCGGTGAGCCGGGCGGCGCCGGTGAAGCCGACGTAGGTCGGCGCGGCGGCGAGCACGACGTCGCGTTCGTCGCGGCGCAGTGCCCGCAGCAGCAGGACCATGGCCTCCTGGCAGCCGGTGGTGACGAGCACCGCGTCCGGGTCGGCCGGGATCCCTTCGTCCACCTCCAGCTGACGGACGATCAGCTCGTTGATGATGCCTTTGGTGGGGCCGTACTGGAACAGGGTCCGGCGCACCTGTTCCTCGCCGAGTCCGCGCTCCTGCTCCAGGTACCGGGTGAACCGCCGCAGATGCCGGTGCAGCGCCTCGGTGCGGTAGTGGCCCTCATAGGGGCGGCCCGCCGCGAACGACACGGCGTCGGGGTAGTTCCCGGTGACCTCGTTGAGCAGCGTCATCGAGGTCAGCGCGGGGTCGGCGAGGCTGGTGTGCAGGTCGTCGACGGCCAACAGGGGCGCGGCCCGGGGTGCTTCGAGCAGCGCGGCCGCTTTCATGCGGCGGCCTCGTCCATGGCGTCCACGAGGCTCTTGGGCCGCATGTCGGTCCAGTTCTCGCTGATGTGGGCGAGCGCGCTCTCGCGGTCGGTGGCCGGCAGGGCGATGCTCCAGCCGGCGGGGACCTCGGCGAAGGACGGCCACAGCGAGTACTGGCCCTCGTGGTTGACCAGGACGAGATACGTGCCTTCGGCGTCCTCGAAGGGGTTGCTCATGACGGTCTCCCGGTTCCTTGTGGTAGGCGTGGTGGGACAGCGGTTGCAGTGGTCCCCATCCAGGCTGGCCGGGAAGGCCGACGCGGGGCTGACATGTCGCTGACGAGGTCGTCGACCAGCTCGAGCAGTACGGGCGCGGGCTCGTCGGCCAGGTGGAAGTGGCCGCCGGAGAAGGTCCGGTGGCGTACGGGACCGGTGGTGGCCGCGGTCCAGTCGGCGGCTTCGTCCGCGGTGAGTTCGGGGTCTGAGGTGGCCCGGTGCACGGTGAGGGGCAGGTCCGGGGCGGGCCCGGCGGGCTGTACGTAGGTCTCGGCGAGCGCGTAGTCGGCGCGCGCGGTGCGCAGCACCAGGTCGAGCAGGTCGGGGTGGGCGAGGACCTCGTCGGGAACGCCCTCGAGACGGCGCAGTTCGGCGATGAGTTCCCGGTCGCTGCCGAGGTGGACCCTGCCGGGTCTGACCCGGTGCGGCGGGGGCATACCGGAGACGATGAGCCGCAGCGGCGGGTGGCCCGCGGCCAGTAGGCGCCGGGCCGTCTCGTAGGCGGCGAGGGCGCCGAGGCTGTGCCCGTACAGGACGACGGGGCGGTCGAGCAGGGGCCGGGCCGCGTCGGCGGCGGCGTCGGCCAGCGCGTGCAGATCGGTGTACAGCGGTTCGGCGATGCGGTCGGCGTGGCCGGGGTACTGGACGGCGTGCAGCTCGACGGTCTCGGGCAGCAGGGCGGGCCAGTTCCAGTACGCGGTGGCCGAGCCGCCGCCGTGCGGGAAGCACACCAGCCGCACCCGGGCGGCCGGCCGGGGCACGGGGCAGCGGTACCAGGCGGCGGTGACACCGGTGGTGCTCATGCGGCCGCTCCTGACCGCGCGGGCCATTCGAGGCGGGCCACGGCGTCGAGAACGCGCTGGACGTCCGGCAGGTAGTGGGCTTCGAGCAGCGGGGCGGGGTAGGGCACGTCGAAGCCGGTGACGCGGCGCACCGGCGCCTCCAGGTGGTAGAAGCAGCGCTCGGTGATCCGTGCCGCGATCTCGGCGCCGGGCCCGGCGAAGCCGTGGGCCTCGTGGATGACGACGGCACGCCCGGTGCGGCGGACAGCGGCGCACACGGTCTCCTCGTCGAACGGCGACAGGGTGCGCAGGTCGACGACTTCCAGACTGATGCCCTGTTCGGCGGCGGCCTCGGCGGCCGCCATGGCCACGGGCAGCGAGGGCCCGTAGGTGACGAGGGTGGCGTCCGTGCCGGGCCTGCGGACGGCGGCCCAGCCGAGCGGCCCGGTGTCGACGGGGAGCGTGACCTCCTCCTTGTGCCAGTACAGGCGCTTGGGTTCGAGGAAGACGACCGGGTCGGGCGAGGCGATGGCGCGGCGCAGCAGCGAGTACGCGTCGGCGACGGTGGCGGGCGTGACGACGGTGAGGCCGGGGGTGGCCATGTAGTAGATCTCGGAGGAGTCGCTGTGGTGCTCGACCCCGCCGATGCCTCCCCCGTAGGGGATGCGCACGGTGATGGGCAGCGGGAGTGAGCCGCGGGTGCGGGAGCGGAACTTGGCGACGTGGCTGACGAGCTGCTCGAAGGCCGGATAGGCGAAGGCGTCGAACTGCATCTCCACGACGGGGCGGTAGCCGTACATCGCCATGCCCACGGCGGCGCCGATGATGGCGGACTCCGCGAGCGGCGTGTCGAAGCAGCGTTCGTCGCCGAACTCGCGGGCGAGGCCGTCGGTGACCCGGAAGACACCGCCGAGGGTGCCGACGTCCTCGCCGAAGACCAGGGTGCGCTCGTCCTCACGCATCGCGTGCCGCAGCGCCGAGTTGAGGGCCTTGGCCAGGGTGATCTCGGTGGCCGGGGTCATCGCCGGGCTCCTTCTGCCGCGGGACCGGGACCGGTGTCCGCGGCCCGTTCGTCCGCGAGCAGCGCCGACTGTTCGCGCAGGTGGTGCGGCGGGTGGTGGTAAACGTGCCGGAACATCTCCATCGGGTCGCGCCGCGGCGGCTCGGCGAAGTCCCGGCGCAGCGCGGCGCTCAGCTCCTCGGCCGCCCGCGCTGTTTCGGCGATCCCCGCCCGGTCGAGGACGCCGTCGTCGACGAGGGTCCGCTCCAGGCGGGCGACCGGGTCCTTGCCGGCCCAGGCGGCGACCTCGTCCGCGGAGCGGTAGCGGGTGTCGTCGTCGGCGTTGGTGTGGGCCTCCATGCGATAGGTGAGGGCCTCGACGAGGGTGGGGCCGCCGCCGGTACGGGCCCGGTGCGCGGCCTCGGCGACGACCGCGTGCACGGCGAGGGCGTCGTTGCCGTCCACGACGGCTCCGGTGGCTCCGTAGCCCTCGGCCTTGTCGGCGAGGGAGCGGGCCGCGGTCTGCTTGCTCAGCGGGACGCTGATCGCGTACTGGTTGTTCTGGATGAAGAACACGACGGGTGCCCGGCGTACGGCCGCGTAGTTGACGGCCTCGTGGAAGTCGCCCTCGCTGGTCGCTCCGTCGCCGATGTAGGCGAGGGCCACCACGTCGTCGCCGCGCATCCGGGCCGCGTCGGCGAGTCCGGCCGCGTGCAGGCACTGGGTCGCGAGCGGGGTGCACTGGGGCGCCGCCCGGTGGGCGGCCGGGTCGTAGCCGCAGTGGCGGTCGCCCCGGAACA
This sequence comes from Streptomyces sp. NPDC055400, assembly GCF_053644375.1. Lineage (NCBI taxonomy): Bacteria > Bacillati > Actinomycetota > Actinomycetes > Kitasatosporales > Streptomycetaceae > Streptomyces > Streptomyces sp. NPDC055400. The sequence goes on from NZ_JBSHLM010000011.1 coordinate 271,982, forward strand.
GGGTGAGCACGTCCTCGGCGGGGATGCCCCGCGTCAGCAGCGCGACGCTCTCACGATAGGTCGGGAAGATCCAGTCGGTGGGGCGCAGGGCGAGCACCGACGCGGTCTGGCACGCCTCCTGGCCGCGCGAGGACGGATAGACCGCGAGCCTGCCCTGCCGGGTGAAGGTGGTGGCCGTCCGGTCGAAGGCACGGCCGACGACCATCGCCCGGTACAGCTGGAGCCCGGTCAGGGCCGCGGCCGTGCCGGGTGCGGCCGGCGCGGGCGCGTCGAGCACCGTCATCGCTTCTCGCCGCCGCTCGCGCCGGCGTCGGCCCCGCCCCGGTTCCGGTTGATCCAGGTGTTCTCCAGGGTGGCGATGAGGCCGGGGCTGTGCAGCTGGCGGGCCTGCTCGTACGCGTACTGGGCCAGGTAGCGGCGGAACAGTTCGAGGGGCTCCTCGACGAGGTTGAGCATGCGCCGGTTGGCTCCGACGGCCGGGTGGTCGAGGTGTCCGGCGGCCGCGCGGACGGCGCCGTCCATGGCGTCCGCGGGCACGGTCTCGTCGACGAAGAGGGACGCCTCGGGGTCGGTGGCCCGCAGTTTCCTGCCCCAGAAGATCAGGCGCCGCGACAGGCGCGAGCCCGTCAGGTGCAGCAGGCGCATGTTGGCGACGCCCGGGACCAGGCCCTCCTCCATGGCCGGCAGGCTGAACCAGGAGTCGTCGGCGGCGACGACCCGGTCCATGGTGGGCAGGATCTGCATGCCGCCGCCGATGGCGAAGGCGTCGACCGCGGCGACCCACGGCTTGTCGGCGTCCGGCCACCAGCCGTCGCCCGCCGTGTCGTCCAGGCACAGGCCGCGCACGAACTTGGCGATGTATCCGGCCTCGCGGCGCAGCAGAAACCCGAGCAGCGAGATGTCGCCGTGGTAGAGGTGCGTGAGGTTGATGCCCGCGCTGAAGACGCGCCGGCCCGCGTAGGCGGGGTGGGACTGGGGGGCGCCGCGCAGCACGCCGACGTGGCTGGCGGGGTCGAGCAGCACCAGGTCGGTGCCGGTCTCCAGGGCCTCGACTGCGGCGTCGTCCTCGGCGTTGAGGAACTCGGCGTTGCACAGCTCCAGTTGGGCGATGCCGTCCTCGCGGGTGACGGTGGCGATGCCCAGGTCGGCGTGGCCGGTGAGCTGGTAGTCGAGGAGGGCGGCACGGGCGCGCGCGGTGGGGCGGAGCATGGAGCGCAGCAGGTGGTTGCCCGCGGTGGGGGCGTTCAGGACGGCCTGGAAGAAGATGCCGACGGCGACCTCCCAGCCCTCCTTGTTGCGCTGCGTGTGCCGTGACTCCGCGGCGAGCTGGTCGCGGGTGGGCACCAGGCCCGGGAAGTGCGCGGCGGCCAGGCCGGTCAGTTCCTCCAGGCGCGGGCAGCGGGTGAGGCCGTCCGTGAGCTCGGCGTAGATCCGCTCGGCGTACGCCGCGAGGAACCGGCGGCGCAGGGTGCTCGCCTCGTCGTGGAGGGCCGCCGCGTCGCGGTGTTCGGCGGCGGTGCGCTCGGCGCGCGGCGGCATCGCCTCGACGATCCGCACGGCGGACTCGAGATGGGCGGTGACCGCGCCGCGGTCCTTGGTGAAGTCACCGCTGAGGGCCGGTGGGTGGCCGGGTGCCGTCCGCAGCAGCACGGCGGGGGCGGCGAGCGTGGGTGTGCGCACGGTGTGTCTCCGATCGTTCAGTTGCCGGCCCGCGTGGCGCCGCGGTCCGCCAGGGTGCGGGCGATCACGCCCAGGGCCTCGGGCCGGGCAAGACCGGCGTGGTCGGTGTCCAGGTGGTGCTCCTCGACCCGGCCTGTGACGTAGGGCCGCCAGCTGTCCGGGGTGAGCGCCGGGTCGGTGCGTCCGACGGTGGCCCCGAAGAAGACGAGGTCGCCGGCGAACGGCTGCGGACGGAAGTCCGTGATGAGCCGCGTGTTGTTGAGGAAGACCGTGACCATGCGGCCCACGGACGCGTCGTCGAGGTTGGCCAGTGCGCTGCCGCTCTCGCCGAGGCGCTCCAGGACGGCGGCCCGCTCCAGGGGCGCGTCGCCGAAGGTCTCGGCGCGGTCGATGCCGGCGGCGTTGAGCAGGATCGCGAGGACCTGTTCCTCGCCGACCTCGTGCTCGGTGCCGTCGTAGGCGTCGGGATAGCCGTCGAGGACGGCGAGCAGCGTCACTTCGGCGCCCTCCGCCTGGAGCCGGGTGGCGACGGCGTGGGCGACCAGGCCGCCGAAGGACCAGCCGAGGATCTCGTACGGGCCCTCGGGCACCGTCTTGCGGATCTGCTCCGCGTAGTCGCGGGCCATGGCGTCGATGTCGGCGGGCAGCGGCTCCTCGTGGCTCAGGCCGCGCGCCTGGAGCGCGTACAGGGGCTGGTCACGGTCGATGTGCCGCAGGAGCCCGGAGTAGATCCAGCCGAAGCCGCCGGCCGGGTGGACACAGAACAGCGGGGTGCCACTGCCCGTGGCGCGCAGCGGGAGCACCACGCCGAACGGGTCGTGCGGGGCCGGTGAGCCGCCGTCGATGCGGGCGGCGAGCGCGGCGACGGTGGGCGCCTCGAAGAGGGTGCGGACGCCGACCTCGGTGCCGAGCTGGGCCCTGATGCGGCCGACGAGCCGGGTGGCCAGCATGGAGTGCCCGCCGAGTTCGAAGAAGTTGTCGTCGATGCCGACCCGCTCGGCGTCGAGGACCTCCGCGAACAGGCCGCACAGCAGTTCCTCGCGCGGCCCGCGCGGCAGTCGTCCGGCGCTGCCGCCCCACTCGGGCTCCGGCAGCGCCGCTCGGTCGAGCTTGCCGTTGGGGGTCACCGGCAGGGCGGTCATCGGCACGAACGCGGCCGGGACCATGTAGTCGGGCAGCAACTGCTCCAGTTCGGCGCGCAGTTCCCCGGGGCGGACGTCCTGGCCGACGACGTAGGCGACCAGCACCTTGTCCGCGCCGCGCGGGCGGGCGACGACGACGGCACGGGTGACGCCCGGGTGGGCGGCGAGCGCGGTTTCGATCTCGCCGGGTTCGATGCGGAAGCCGCGGACCTTCACCTGCTGGTCGGCGCGCCCGAGGAACTCCAGGGCCCCGTCGGCATTGCGCCGGGCGATGTCGCCGGTGCGGTACATCCGGCCGCCCGCGTCGTCGAAGAGCTCCGCGTAGGGGTCGGCCGTGAAGCGCTCGGCGGTACGGGCCGTCTGGGCCAGGTAGCCGCGGGCGAGGCCGGCGCCCGCGATGTAGAGCTCGCCGGGGACGCCGGGCGGTACCGGCCGCAGCTTCTCGTCGAGGACGTAGGCGCGGGTCTCGTCCAGGGGGCGGCCGATCGGCACGGCGGCGGGCACCTGCCCGGCCTCGGTGAACCGGTGCCAGGTGCAGCCGAGGGTGATCTCGGTAGGCCCGTACAGGGCCTTGACCGTGGTGCCGGGGCAGGCCTGGAGGACCCGGCGGACGGCGGTGGGAGGGACCACGTCGCCGCCGGTCCACACGTCCTTGACGCCCGCGAAGACCTCGGGGGCCTCGTCGGCGACGGCGCCGAGCAGGCCTGCGGTCAGCAGCAGCGAGGTGACGCCCTGTCCGGGCAGGACGCGGCGCAGCATGGTGGCGTCGACGTCCCCGCGGGGGGCGACGACGATGCGGCCGCCCGCGATCAGCGGACTCCACAGCTCGTAGGTGGAGATGTCGAAGGCGTACGGGGAGTGCATGAGGACCCGCGACGCGGCGGTGGTCTCCCAGCAGCGGTCCACGGCGAGCGCGAGGGCGTCGCGGTGGGTGATGCCGATGCCCTTGGGCAGGCCGGTGGAGCCGGAGGTGTACATGATGTACGCCAACTGGTCCGGCAGCACGGTGACTTCGGGGACCGTGGTCGGCTCCCCCGTGAGCGGCCCGTCGTCCACGGCGAGGGTCCGGGTGCCCAGGCGGGCGGCGGTCTCCTCGTGGAAGGCGTCGGTGAGCAGCAGCGCCGCGCCGGTGTCCGTGAGGACGTGACGCATCCGGTCCTCGGGATAGCCGGTGTGCAGCGGCACGTACACGCCGCCCGCCTTGAGGACGGCGAGCGTGCTGACGACGAGGTGCGCGGAGCGTTCCTGGAGGACGGCGACCGGTGTCTCGGCCCTGACGCCCTCGGCGATGAGGCGGTGCGCCAACTGGTTGGACTGTGCGTCGAGTTGGGCGTAGGTGAGCGGGGTGGCGCCGGGTCCGGTGACGGCGATCGCGTGCGGGGTGCGGGCGGCGCGTTCGGCGACGCGCTGCGGGAGCGAGGCGTCGGCGGCCGCCCGGCCGGGGCGGTGCGCCGTGTCGTTCCAGCCGGTCAGCACCAGGTTCCGCTCGCCGGCGCCCAGGATCGGCACGTCGGTGACGGTGGCGTCGGGGTCGGCGGCGACGTACCGCAGGAAGGCCACGAGGCGGTCCGTGAGGGCCTGCGCGGTGGCCGCGTCGAACAGGTCGGTGCTGTATTCGAGGACGGCGTCGATCCCGAGGGGTTCACCGCTCGCGCCGTGCCGTTCTGCCAGGTTGAACGTCAGGTCGAACTTGGCGGCGCCGAGAGCGACGACCTCGGGCCGTGCGGTGAGCCCGGGCAGTTCGAGAACGGCCTCGGGAGTGTTCTGGAGGGCGAGCAGCACCTGGAAGAGCGGGTGGCGTGCCAGGGAGCGCCCGGGACTCAGCTCCTCGACGAGTTTGTCGAACGGCACGTCCTGGTTGGCGTAGGCGGCCAGGTCGGACTCCCGTACCCGGTCCAGGAGCTGACGGAAGGTGGGGTCGCCGGAGGTGTCGGTGCGCAGGACGAGCGTGTTGACGAAGAAGCCGACGAGATCGTCGAGCGCGTCGTCGGTACGGCCCGCGACGGGGCTGCCGAGCGGGATGTCGGTGCCCGCGCCGTGCCGGGTCAGGACCGCGGACAGCGCGGCCTGCAGCACCATGAACAGGCTGCCGCCGCTGGAGCGGGCGAGCGCGAGGAGCTGCCGGTGCAGACCGGCGTCGAGGGTACGGAAGACCGCCTCGCCGCGGTGCGCGGGAACGGCCGGGCGGGGCCGCGCGGCGGGAAGTTGCAGTTCGTCGGGCAGCCCGGCCAGGGCCTCCTTCCAGTACGCGCTCTGCCGGGCGATCGTGCTCGCCGGGTCGGACGCGTCGCCGAGCACCTCGCGCTGCCACAGCGTGTAGTCGGCGTACTGGACCGGCAGCGGCGCGAACTCGGGGGCGCGGCCCTTTGTGCGGGCCTCGTAGGCGGTGACCAGGTCGCGGGTGAGCGGGGCGAGGGACCAGCCGTCACCCGCGATGTGGTGCAGCAGGAGCAGCAGGACGTGCTCCTGCTCGTCGAGGCGGAACAGGACCGCCTTGAGCGGGAGGTCGGACGTGAGGTCGAAGGAGTGCCGTGCCGCCGCGGCCAGGTCGGCGGCCAGGTCGTCCTCGGTGGTGTCGCGCCGGTGCAGGGCGGGGCGTGCGTCGGCCGGGGCGAGGATGTGCTGGCGGGGGCTGCCGTCCCGGCCCTCGGGGAAGACGGTGCGCAGCGTCTCGTGCCGGGCGCTCACGTCGGCGAGGGCCGCGGTGAGCGCCTCGGCGTCGAGGGTTCCGGTCAGGCGCAGGCCCACGGGCATGTTGTAGCCGGGGTCGTCGCCGGTGAGGCGGCCGAGGAACCACAGGCGGCGCTGGGCGGGCGAGAGCGGCAGCTCGGCCGGCCGTTGCCTGGGGCGCAGTGCGGGGCGGCTGCCGCGCCCGGCGGCGTCGACGGCCTCACCGAGCAGGGCCACGGTGGGGCCCTCGAACAGGTCGCGCAGCGAGACCTCGGCGCCCAGGACCGTCCGGATGCGGCTGAGCAGCCGGGTCGCGAGGAGCGAGTGCCCCCCGAGGTCGAAGAAGTTGTCGTCGACGGAGATCCGCCCGGTGCCGAGGACTTCGGCGAACAGGCCGCAAAGGATCTCCTCGCGCGGGCTGCGCGGGGCGCGGCCCGCCGCGTCGGGGGCGTCCGGCGCCGGCAGCGCGGCCCGGTCGAGCTTGCCGTTCGGGGTGAGCGGCAGCGCGTCGAGGACGGTGTACGCGGAGGGGACCATGAAGTCCGGGAGCCGTGCGGCCAGGTGGGCCCGTACGCCGCCGACATCGGCGCCCTCGCGGGTGACGACGTAGGCCACGAGCCGGTCGCCGTGCGGCAGGGCCGCTGCCTGGACGATGTGCGGGTGCGCGGTGAGCGCCGCCTCGACCTCACCGGGCTCGACGCGGAAGCCGCGGATCTTGACCTGGTGGTCGATACGCCCCGCGAACTCCAGCTGTCCGTCCGCGTTCCAGCGGCCGAGGTCACCGGTGCGGTACATACGGGTGCCTTCGGCGCCGTACGGGTCGGCGACGAAGCGGGCGGCGGTCAGGGCGGGCTGTCCCAGATAGCCACGGGCGACGCCCGCGCCGGCGAGGTACAGCTCGCCGGTGACGCCCGGCGGCACGGGGCGCAGCGCGCTGTCGAGGACGTACACCCGGTCGTGGTCGACGGGGCGTCCGATCGGTACGGACTGCGGCCAGTGGGCGGGGTCGGCGGGCAGGGTGTGGGTGGTGACGGCGTGGGTCTCGGCGGGGCCGTACACGTTGTGCAGGCGCCGCCGCGGAACCGCGTACGCGAAGTCACGCATCCGCTCGCTCGGGGTGAGCGCCTCGCCGCCCTGGAGGATGTCCGTGAGGTGGGGCAGGGTGCGGCCCGCTTCGGCAGCGGCCTCGGCGACCGCCTCGACGACCAGGTTCGGCGCGAACAGCTCGGACACGTGGTGCTCGTCGAGCCAGCCGGCGAGCAGCTCGGCGCTGTGGCGGACCTCGTCGGACGGCACGAGGAGCGTCTTGCCCATGACGAGCGGGGAGAGGATCTCCTGGACGGAGAAGTCGAAGCCGATCGCGGTGAACTGGGCGGTGCGCACGCCCTGCCCGCCGGGGAAGCGGCGGGCGTGCCAGGTCAGCAGGTTGACCAGGGCGCTGCCCGGCATGACGACGGCCTTGGGGGTGCCGGTGGAGCCGGAGGTGTAGATGACGTACGCCGGGTGCTGGGGCAGCAGCGGGGTGGTCCGTTCGGCGTCGGTGAGGTCCGTGTCCGGGTAGGCGGACAGGTCCTGCGGCACCGAGTCGAGCACGATCGCGGGACGGGCGTCGTCGATCATGAAGGCGATGCGTTCGGCGGGGTAGGACACGTCGACGGGCAGGTACGCCGCGCCGGTCTTGAGGACGGCGGCCATCGCCACGTACAGGTCCGGGCAGCGCGGCATCCGCAGCGCGACGATCCGCTCGGGCCCGGCGCCCAGCTCCACGAGGCGGCGTGCCAGCCGGTTGGCCCGGGCGTTGAACTGGGCGTACGTCAGCGACTCAGTGCCGTGCACCAGTGCCAGAGCATCCGGCGTACGCGCCACTTGGCGTTCGAGAAGGTGGGGTACGCGCGCATCGGTGTCGCTCTCCGTTCCATCGGTGTTGTTCCACTCGTCCAGGACCCGGCGGCGTTCGGCGGGGTGCAGCAGTTCGACGCTGCCGATGGTGGTGTCGGGGTCGTCGGCGACGGCGTCGAGGAGGCGTTCGAGCCGGGTGACGAGCGCCTCGGCGGTGGCCCGCTCGAACAGGTCCGTGCTGTATTCCAGGGCGGCCTGGATGCCGCCGGGACCGCCGTCCCCCGCGCGCAGTTCGACCATGCTCAGGTGCAGGTCGAACTTGGCGACGCCGACGCCGACCGGCAGTGCCTCGGCCTCGAGGCCGGGCAGCGCGAGGCGGGCCTCGCCGCTGTTCTGGAAGGCCAGCATGACCTGGAACAGGGGGTGGCGGGCGAGGGAGCGCTGCGGGCGCAGCCGCTCCACGAGCTTCTCGAACGGCACGTCCTGGTTGGCGTACGCGGCGAGGTCGGACTCCCGTACGCGGTCCAGGAGCTGGCGGAAGGTGGGGTCGCCGGAGGTGTCGGTGCGCAGGACGAGCGTGTTGACGAAGAAGCCGACGAGATCGTCGAGCGCGTCGTCGGTGCGGCCCGCGATGGGGCTGCCTACGGGGATGTCGGTGCCCGCGCCGTGCCGGGTGAGCAGCGCCGCGAACGCGGCCTGCAGCACCATGAACAGGCTCGCGCGGCTGGTGCCGGCGAGCGCGGCCAGGCGCTGGTGCAGTTCGGGTGTGATCCGGAACGGCACGGTGTCACCGCGGTGGGTGGCGACGGCGGGCCGGGGCCGGTCGGTGGGCAGCTCCAGTTCCTCGGCGATGCCCTCGAGCCGGTCGGTCCAGTAGGCGAGCTGGTGTGCGTAGCGGCTGTCGGGGTCGTGCTCGTCACCGAGCAGTTCGCGCTGCCACAGCGTGTAGTCGGCGTACTGGACCGGCAGCGGCGCGAACTCGGGGGCGCGGCCGGCGCGGCGCGCGGCGTAGGCCTCGGTCAGGTCGCGGGCGAGCGGCGGCCAGGACCAGCCGTCTCCCGCGATGTGGTGCATGAGCAGCAGCAGGACGTGCTCCTGCTCGCCGAGCCGGAACAGGGTGGCGCGCAGCGGGAGTTCACCGGCGAGGTCGAAGCCGCGGCGGGCTGCCGCCGTGAGCTCCGCGCCGAGGCGCTCGGCGGTGGTGGACACGGTCTCGAAGGAGGGCCGCTCGGCGTCCAGGACCTGCTGGCGGGGGACGCCGCCGCGCTCCGGATAGACGGTGCGCAGCGTCTCGTGACGCCGCATCAGGTCGGTGAGGGCGGCGCGCAGGGCGCCCTGGTCGAGGTCGCCGGTGAGCCGCAGGCTCATCGGGATGTTGTAGGTGGCGCTCGGGCCTTCCATGCGGTGCAGGAACCAGAGCCGGTACTGCGCGAAGGACAGCGGCATCTCGTCGGGACGGGTGCGTACGGTCAGGGCCGGGCGCGCGGCGTGCGCGCCGTCGACGCGTTCGGCGAGCGCGGCGACGGTCGGCGCCTGGAACAGGTCGCGGACGGCGAGTTCGGCGCCGAGGACGGTGCGGATGCGGCTGAGCAGCCGCGTCGCGAGGAGCGAGTGGCCGCCCAGGTCGAAGAAGCTGCGGTCGATGCCCACCTTGGGCAGCGCGAGCACCTCGGCGAACAGGGTGGACAGGATCTCCTCGCGGCGGGTGCGCGGGGCCTGCCCGGTGGCTTCGGTGCCCCAGTCCGGGGCGGGCAGCGCGTCCCGGTCGAGCTTGCCGTTGGCCGTCAGCGGCAGCGCGTCGAGCAGCACGTAGGCGGCGGGGGCCATGTGGGCGGGCAGCCGCTCGGCGACGAGGTCGCGCAGTTCGCCGGTGAGGCGGGAGTCCTCGTGGCCGCGGGCGGGATCGTTGGCGAGCGGGCGGTCGCCGCCGCGCGGGGTGTAGGCGGGGCCGTCGCCCGCGTACACGTCGAAGGTGTCGTCCTGCGCGCCCCAGGTGCACACGGCGCCGAGGCCGCGCACCGCGTCGGGGTCGAGGGCCCCGTCGGGCACCGGTCCGTCGAGGAGGCCGGCGGCCTCGGCGGCCCCGCCGCCGGTGAGCGCGGCGAGCGCCGCGCCTTCGCGCACGAGCCGGGCGTTGGGGATGCCGGTGACGCGCACGGGGCGCTCGCGCAGTGCCTCGGCGAGGCCCTCGAGGGTGCTCACGTCGGCGTTCCAGCGCAGGGTCCGCTCCGGCGCCGTGGCTGCCGTGGGCCCGGCGGGGCGGCACAGGGTGACGTCGTAGCGGTGGCGGCTCATCTCGTTGTGGTGGGCGGCGTCGCGCAGGGTGACGTCCGCCGAGGCGAGCAGCGGCTCCCGCGCGGCGAGGTCCGTGAAGAAGTCCGGGTCGAGGAGGAGTTCCTTCTCGGTGACCAGGGACTGCTCGACGGCGCGGCGCACCGCCGACGGGTCGGCGAAGGCGCCCGCGCGGCGCAGTTCGACGGCCGTGCGGAAGGTGCGCAGGGTCCGCAGATTACGGATGTCGCCGAGGAAGACGGTGCCGCCCGGGGCGAGCAGTCGCGCGGCCGCGCCAAGGACGTCGGCGAGGTAGCCGGCGTTCGGGAAGTACTGGACCACCGAGTTGACGACGACGGTGTCGAACCGGCCCTCGGGCAGCCCCTCCGTCTCGTGCGCGGCCCGGGCGCGGACGGTGACCTTCGCGGACAGTTCGGGCCGGGCGTCCAGGTGGGTCCGCAGCTGGGCGACGACGCTCGTCGACAGGTCCGTGCCCCAGTACTCCTCCACGTGCGGGGCCACCTGCGAGAGGATCAGGCCGGTGCCGCAGCCGATCTCCAGGACGCGGCGCGGGCGCAGCGCGAGGACCCGGTCGACGGTCGCGGCACGCCACTCCCGCATCTCGTCCAGGGGGATCTCCTCGCCGGTGTAGCTGCTGTTCCAGCCGGAGAAGTCCTCGCCGAACGCGCGGCCGGGCTCGGCCTCGTAGAGCTGCTCGTACGTCTCCTGCCACATGCCGACCTGCTCGGTGCCGCGCGCCTCGTCCTCGGTGCCGCCCTGGGTGTCGCGCACCAGGTAGGCGACGAGCCGCTTGTCGCCGCTTTCGGCGGGGCCGTCCTCGCGGGCGACGACGGCGGCCGTGGCGACGGACGGGTGCGCGGTGAGCGCCGCCTCGACCTCGCCGGGCTCGATGCGGAAGCCGCGGATCTTGAGCTGCTGGTCGGCGCGGCCGGCGAACTCGAGCTGCCCGTCGGTCCGCAGCCGCGCGAGGTCGCCGGTGCGGTACATGCGGGCGCCGGTCTCACCGAACAGGAGCGCGTACGGGTCGGGGACGAACCGTTCGGCGGTCAGTTCCCGGCGGCCCAGATAGCCGCGGGCGAGGCCGGCACCGGCGACGTACATCTCGCCGGTGACGCCGGGCGGCACGGGCCGCAGCCGCTCGTCGAGGACATACACGCGCGCGCCGTCGACGGGCCGGCCGATCGGCGGGACGACGGACCCGGCCAGCGGTGCGCTCATGGTGGCGCACACGGTCGTCTCGGTGAGCCCGTACGCGTTGACCATGCGGCGGCCGGGGGCGAACCGCTCGCTCTGGTCGGCGGCCGTGGTGTCGCCCGCGACGATCAGGTCCGTGCCGGGCGGCAGCGCGCCGTCGGGCAGGGCGGGAAGAGCGCTCGGCGGGAGGGCGATCAGCGTGACGCCCTGCTCGCGTACGAGCGTGGCGAGGCCGGGCCCCGGCAGGAGCTCGTCCGGCGTGGCGACGACCAGACCGGCCCCGGTGAGCAGGGCGCAGGTGAGCTCCCACAGGGCCGCGTCGAAGCTGATCGAGGCGAAGTTGAGAACGCGGCTGTGCGGGCCGAGACCGAAGGCGGCGGCCTGCGCGGGGAGCGTCGCCGCGGCGGCGCGGTGCGGCACCACGACGCCCTTGGGCAGGCCGGTGGAGCCGGAGGTGTAGATGACGTACGCCGGGTGCTGGGGCAGCAGCGGGGTGAGGCGGTCGGCATCGGTGAGGGCCGTGTCCGGGTACTCGGTCAGGTCCTGCGGGAGCGATTCGAGGACCAGCGCCGGGCGGGCGTCGGCGCGCATGTGCGCGATGCGGTCGGCCGGGTAGTCCGGGTCCATGGGGAGATAGGCGGCGCCGGACTTCCACACGGCGAGCACTGCGGTGAACAGGTCGAGGGAGCGGGGCATCTGGAGGGCGACGATGCGCTCCGGCCCCGCGCCCTGTGCGACGAGGTGGCGGGCGAGCCGGTTGGCGCGGGCGTCGGCCTGCCCGTACGTGAGCGACCGGGCCCCCATGACCAGCGCGGTGGCGTCGGGGGTGCGGGCGGCCTGTTCCTCGAAGAGCGCGGTGAGGGTGGTCTCCGTCCTGTCGGGCGCGTCGGCGGGGAGGTTGAAGTCGACGAGCACGTGGTGGCGCTCGGCGGGGCCGAGCAGGTCGACGGAGCCGATGGTGCGCTGCGGGTCGTCGGCGACGGCGTCGAGGAAGCGCACCAGCCGCTCGCCGAGGGCCTCCACGGTGGCGCGCTCGAAGAGTTCGGTGCTGAACTCCCAGTCGCCGCGGATGCCGGCGCGGACGCCGTCGGCGGTGTGCTCCTCGACGACGGCGAGGCCGAGGTCGAACTTGGCGAAGCCGACGCGGACGGGCTCGGCGGCGACCTCCAGGCCGGGCAGGGCGAGATCGGCGGCGGGCATGGACTGCAGGGCGAGGACGACCTGGAAGAGCGGGTTGCGCGCGAGGGTGCGCTCCGGGTTGACCTCCTCGACGAGCTTCTCGAACGGCAGGTCCTGGTGCGTGTACGCGGCGAGGTCGAACTGCCGCACACGTTTGACCAGTTCGGCGAACGACGGGTCGCCGGAGGTGTCGGTGCGCAGGACGAGCGTGTTGACGAAGAAGCCGACGAGATCGTCGAGCGCGTCGTCGGTACGGCCCGCGATGGGGCTGCCGACGGGGATGTCGGTGCCCGCGCCGTGCCGGGTGAGCAGCGCGGCGAACGCGGCCTGCAGCACCATGAACAGGCTGCTGTCCGAGGCCTTGGCGAGCGCGGTCAGCTTCTCGTGGAGCCCGGCGGCGATGCGGAACGGCACGGTCTCGCCCCGGTGGCTCGCGACGACGGGCCTCGCGTGGTCGGTGGGCAGCTCCAGATGTGCGGGAGCTCCCTTCAGCGCCTCGCGCCAGTGGGCCAGTTGAGCACCGTGCAGCGACCCGTCGTCGTCCGCGTCACCGAGCAGTTCGCGCTGCCACAGCGTGTAGTCGGCGTACTGGACCGGCAGCGGCGCGAAGTCGGGGGCGCGCCCGGCACACCGCGCGGCGTAGGCGCGGCCGAGGTCACGGGCGAGCGGGGCCAGGGACCAGCCGTCGCCCGCGATGTGATGCAGCAGCAGGAACAGCACGTGCTCGCGCTCACCGAGCTCGAACAGCGTGGCGCGCAGGGGGAGTTCGCGGGTGAGGTCATAGGGCTGCGCGGCGGCCCCGGAGAGCCGCTCGGCGAGTGTGGCCTCCTCGGCGGGTACGACGTCCAGGGCGGGGGCGGCCTCATTGGGCGGCAGGATGTGCTGGTAGGGCTCGCCCTCGTGGCTCGGGTAGACGGTGCGCAGTGTCTCGTGGCGGGTGGTCAGGTCGGCGAGGGCGGCGCGCAGCGCGGCCCGGTCCACGTCGCCGCGCAGCCGCAGCGTCAGCGGGATGTTGTAGGTGCTGTTGGGGCCGTCGAGGCGGCCCAGGAACCACAGCCGGCGCTGGGCGTGCGACAGCGGCAGCCGCTCGGGGCGCTCCGCCGGGGCCAGGGCGGGCCGGGCCCCCGACGCCTGGTCGAGACGCCCGCCCAGGCCCGCGACGGTCGGCGCGTCGAACAGGTCGCGCAGGGAGACCTCGGTGCCGAGGACGGTGCGGATGCGGCTGATCAGCCGGGTGGCGAGCAGCGAGTGCCCGCCCAGGTCGAAGAAGTTGTCGTCGATACCGACCTGCGGGATCTTGAGCACGGCCGCGAAGAGGGTGCACAGGATCTCCTCGCGGGGCGAGCGCGGCCCGCGCCGGACCGTGGTCACCTGGGGTGCGGGCAGTGCGGCCCGGTCGAGCTTGCCGTTGGGGGTGAGCGGCAGCTCGGGCAGCGTGACGATCGCGGCGGGCACCATGAACTCCGGCAGTGAGCGGGCGAGTTCGGTGCGCAGGGCCGTCGCGTCGAGGAGGCTGCCGGGGCCGTTCGCCGGAACGACGTAGGCGACCAGACGCTTGTCACTGCTTCCGGCGCCGCCTTCCTCGCGGGCGAGTACCGCGGCGCGGGCGACGGCCGGGAGCGCGGTGAGCGCGGACTCGATCTCGCCGGGCTCGATGCGAAAGCCGCGGATCTTGACCTGGTGATCGGCGCGGCCCGCGAACTCCAGCTGTCCGTCCGCGTTCCAGCGGCCGAGGTCACCGGTGCGGTACATACGGGTGCCTTCGGCGCCGTACGGGTCGGCGACGAACCGCTCGGCGGTCAGCACGGGCCGGTTCAGATAGCCCCGCGAGACGCCCGCGCCTGCCAGGTACAGCTCGCCGACGGCGCCGGGCGCCACCGGGCGCAGCGCGCTGTCGAGGACATAGACGCGGGCCCCCGGGACCGGGCGGCCGATCGGGGCGGGCTCGGTCCAGGCCGCCGGGTCCTCGGGCAGGGCGGTGCCGGTCATCACATGGGTCTCGGCGGGCCCGTAGTGGTTGTGCAGCCGCCGCCCCGGCACGGCGGCGGCGAAGTCGCGCACGGCGGGGCCGAGCGCCAGGGCCTCGCCCGCCTGGGCGATGTGGCGCAGGGCGGGCAGGGTGCGGCCCGCTTCGGCGGCGGCCTCGGCGACGGCCTCGATGACGAGGCTGGGCGCGTACAGCTCGGCGACGTCGTGCTCGTCGAGCCACGCGGTGAACTGCTCCGCGCTGCGCCGCACGTCCTCGGCCGGGACGGCGAGCGTCTTGCCGTGCAGCAGCGTGGCGAGGATCTCCTGGGCAGCCACGTCGAAGCCGATGGTGGTGAACTGCGCGACGACGGTGCCCTCTTCGCCGGGTATCTCCCGCTGGTGCCAGGTGAGCAGGTTGACCAGGGCGCTGCCCGGCATGACGACGGCCTTGGGGGTGCCCGTGGAGCCGGAGGTGTAGATGACGTACGCCGGGTGGTGCGGCAGCAGCGGCGTGATCCGTTCGGCGTCGGTGAGGTCCGTGTCCGCGTAGGCGAGCAGGTCCTGGCCGCTCTCCTCGCCGGTGAGGACCACGGCGGGCCGGGCGTCGTCCATCATGAAGGCGATGCGCTCGGCCGGGTAGGCGACGTCCACCGGGAGGTATGCGGCGCCGGTCTTGAGGACGGCGAGCAGCGCCACGTACAGGTCGAGGGAGCGCGGCAGCCGCAGCGCGACGGTCTGCTCGGGGCCCGCGCCCTGCTCGACGAGGCGGCGCGCCATCCGGTTGGCGCGCGCGTTCAGCTCGGCGTACGTCAGCGACTCGTCGCCCACGACCAGGGCGGTGAGGCCGGGGGTGCGGGCGGCCTGCTCCTCGAACAGTGCCGTCAGGGTGCGCTCGGGTGCCGCGGCACCGCTCGCGTTGAACTCCTCGACGACCAGGCGGCGTTCGTCTCCGGACAGCAGGTCGAAGCGGCCCACGTGCAGGTCGGCGCCGTGCTCGGCGATGTCGGACAGCAGCGCGTCGAGCCGCCCGAGCAGCCTGCGCGCGCCCGCCTCGTCCACCACGTCGCCCCGGTGATCGAGGCGGAAGCGGATGGTGTCGCCGGGGATGGCGAGCAGGCTCAGCGGGTAGTGGGTGGCGTCGCCGACCTCGAAGCCCGCGAGGCGCAGACCCCGGGACTCGGCGCGCAGGACGGCCGGGTCGAGGGGATAGTTCTCGAACACCACGACGGTGTCGAAGAGTTCACCGGTGCCGGCCGCCGCCTGTACCTCGGTGAGGGACAGGTGCCGGTGCTCGATCAGAGCGGCCTGCTCCTGCTGGACGCGGCCGAGGAGCTCGCCGAGGGTCTCGGACGGGCGGAGGCGGACGCGGACCGGCAGGGTGTTGATGAACATGCCGATCGTCGACTCGATGCCGGGTATCTCCGGCGGGCGGTGAGCGACGGTCGCGCCGAACACGACGTCGTCGCGGCCCAGTTCACGGCCGAGCAGCAGCGCCCAGGCCCCCTGCACCAGCGTGTTGGGGGTGATGTTGCGGGAGCGGGCGAGCGCCGTGAGCCGCGTGGTGGTCGCGGCGTCGATCTCGTGCCAGATCTGGCCGGGCAGGGCGGACCCGCCGGCCGCGCCCCGGCCGGCTCCGGCGCCCGCGACCAGGCTCGGACCCTCGAGGCCCGCGAAGGCGGCGCGCCACGCGGCGCGCGCCGCGTCGTCGTCGCGCCCGGCGAGCCAGCCCAGGTAGGCGCGGTAGGGGGTGACGGGCGGCAGGCCCGCGTCATCGCCGCACTGCCCGTACAGCGTGAACAGTTCGCGTACGAGCAGCGGCATCGACCAGCCGTCGAGGAGCAGGTGGTGCGTGGTGAGGACCAGCTTGTGGTGCTCGGGGCCGAGGGCGAGCAGCCCGAAGCGGATCAGCGGCGGTGCGCCCGGGTCGAAGCGCTCGGCGCGGTCCTCGGCGACGTACTGCGCGACGGCGCGCTCGCGCTCCTCGTCGCCCAGCCCGGTGAGGTCACGGGTCCGCCAGGGCAGCGGCACCTCGTGGGGCACGAACTGGACGGGCCGTTCGACGTTCTGCTGCCAGAAGCCCGCGCGCAGGTTGGGGTGGCGGCGCAGCAGGGTGCGGGCGGCCGCCGACAGGTCGTCCTCGTCGAGCGGGCCGCGCAGCTCGAAGACCATCTGGACGGTGTAGACGTCCGTGCCCTCGGCCTCGGCGCCGTAGGTGACCTGGAAGAGGAGACCTTCCTGGAGCGGGGACAGGGGCAGGACGTCGGCGAGTCCGGACTGCGTCATCGGGCTACCTTCCAGGCGGCTTCGAGCTGGTCGATCTGGTCCTGGCTGAGCGAGACCAGGGACAGGTCGGAGGGAGTGATGCCGCCCGCGTCGGGACGTTCGGCATGGGTGACGAGGGCCTTGAGGGCGCGGAACCAGGTCTCGCCGAGGTCGCGCACGGCGGCCTCGTCGAGGAGCCGGCCCGCCCAGGTCCACACGGCCTGCAGCCGGGGGCCCGAACTCCCGTCACGGGTGAGGGCGTTGACCTCGACCGCGTGCGCCAGGGGCAGACCGGCGTCGGTGCCGTCGCCGATCGCGTCGGCGTCGGGGGCGGCGGTCCACAGACCGCCTTCCTCACCGAGGAACCGGCCCAGGTAGTTGAACCCGAGGTCGGGTGTGCCGTGCGGGGCGAGCGCGGCGAGGCTGCGGCCGGTGCGGGCGTCGAGGTGGCGGAGCAGGCCGTGGCCGATGCCGCCGTCGGGGATCTCGCGCAGCTGCTCCTTGATCCGCTTGACGGCCTGCCCGGCGGCGGGGCCGCCCGCGAGGGCGTCGGCGCGGTCGAGGGCGCCGGGGGCCAGCCGTACGGGGTACATGCTGGTGAACCAGCCGACGGTGCGGGAGAGTTCGGCGCCGCTGGTGCCGGGCTCGCGGCCGTGGCCTTCGAGGTCGATGAGGACGGCGTCCGCGTCACCGAGGCCCCGGCGGCGGCGCCAGTCGGCGACGGCGAGTGCGAACGCGGTGAGCAGGACGTCGTCGACGCGCCCGTTGAACGCGGCGGTGACGGTGGTGAGCAGCGCGGAGGTGGTCGCGCCGTCCAGGTCGATGCTCAGGCTGCGGGCGGTGGCGGCGGTGTCCCGCCCGGGGTCGAGCGGCTGCGCGGTCACGGGCACGGAGCCTGCGGCCAGCGTCCCTGTCCACAGGGCGAGTTCGGCCGTCCGTTCGGGCCGCGCGGCCTCTTCGGCGAGGTAGCGCGCCCAGGCACGGAAGGGCGTGCCGACGGGCGGCAGGGTCCCGGTGACGCCCGGCTCCGTGGCCTCCCAGGCCGCCTTCAGGTCGGGCAGCAGGATGCGCCAGGAGACGCCGTCGACGACCAGGTGGTGGAGGGTCAGCAGGAGCCGGCCGGGCCGGTCCGGGCCCGCGTCCAGCCAGACGGCCCGGCCGTTGCGCCCGGCGAACGGGTCGAGGCGGTCCCGGGCGGCCGCGGCTTCCTCGGCCACCAGGGCGCGCAGCGCAGCGTCGTCGAGTCCGGCGGCGTCCACGCGGCGTACCCAGTCCTCGGCGTGTGCGCCGCCGGGGGCGTCGATCCGCATCGACCAGGTGCCGCCGTCGGCGCCGTCGCGTGTGAACACCGCGCGCAGCACGTCGTGGTGGTCGATGAGGGTGCGCAGCGCGGCGACGAGCCGGGCCTCGTCGAGCTCCGCGGGGACCGCGATCACCATCGACTGGCTGAACGCCTCGACGGGGCCGCCGCGTTCGCGCAGCCAGTGCATGATCGGGGTGAGCGGGACATCGCCCGTCGCCGCCGACGCGAGGGCTCCCTGCCCGGGTGGGGCGGGTTCCTCTGCGAGGGTCTCGGCGACGGCGGCGAGCGCGGCGACCGTCTTGTGCTCGAAGACCTGCGTTGCGGTCAGCGAGAGCCCTGCGCGCCGGGCCTTGCCGACGAGCTGGATGACCATGATGCTGTCGCCGCCGCGGTCGAAGAAGCTGTCGTCGATCGAGACGCCGCCGGCGCCGAGCACCTCGGCGAACAGGACCGCGAGCAGTTCCTCGCGCGGGGTTCGCGGGGCGCGTCCGGCCGGTTCGCCGGCGCCGAAGTCGGGGGCGGGCAGGGCCCGCCGGTCGAGTTTGCCGTTGGCGGTGAGCGGCAGCGCGTCCAGGCCCACGAACGCGGCGGGCACCATGTAGTCGGGCAGTGCCGCGGCGACGTGCGCGCGCAGCACGGCGGTGTCGACGTCGGCGCCGGGCGCGGCGACGACGTAGGCGACGAGCCGCTTGGTGTTGCTGGTGGCGGATCCGTCCTCGCGGACGAGGACGGCGCACTGGGCGACGCGCGGGTGGGCGCCGAGCACGGACTCGATCTCGCCGAGCTCGATCCGGAAGCCGCGCACCTTGACCTGGTGGTCGGCGCGGCCGAGGAACTCCAGGATGCCGTCGGGGCGGCGGCGCACCAGGTCGCCGGTGCGGTACATGCGGGCGCCCGGCGCGTCCGTGAACGGGTCGGCGACGAACCGCTCCGAGGTGGCGTCGGGCCGCTTGAGGTAGCCGCGGGCGAGCCGGGCGCCGCCGATGTACAGCTCGCCGCTCACGCCGGGCGGTACGGGGCGCAGCAGGTCGTCGAGGACGTGGCAGGTGGTGTTGTCGAGGGGGGTGCCGATGGGGACGGTGCTTTCCTGCTCCCAGGGGGCCCGCATGAAGTGGTGGGTGGCGAAGGTGGTGGCCTCGGTGGGTCCGTAGCCGTCGACGACCATCGTCGTGGGGGACGCCGCGAGCACCCGGCTGACGGCGGCCGGGGAGACGACGTCGCCGCCGGTCCACACCTCGCGTACGCCGGTGAAGCAGCCCGGGGACTCCTCGGCGAGCAGGTTGAACAGGCCGGAGGTGAGCCACATGCCGGTGACCTCGCCGTCCACGATCGCGCGTTCCAGGGTCCGGGTGTCCAGGTCCCCGGGGGGCGCGACGACGACGGCGCCGCCGGACAGCAGGGGCACCCACAGCTCGTACTGGGAGGTGTCGAAGGAGTACGGGGAGTGGAGCAGCACGCGCTCCTGGTTGCCGGTGCGCCAGCAGTGGTCGGCGGCGAGGACGCCGACGTCGCCGTGCGTGATGGCGACGCCCTTGGGGTTGCCGGTGGAGCCCGACGTGTACATCACGTAGGCGAGCTGGTGCGGGTGGGCGGGGACGACGGGCAGCGCGTCGCCCTCGTCCGGGAGCGCGTCGACCACGAGTACCTCGGCGTCGCCCGCCCAGGAGGCGCAGGCGTGTTCGGCGTCGGTGACACGGTCGGTGAGCAGGACGCGCGCGCCGACGTCGCCGGTGATCAGGCTCATCCGGGAGGCCGGGTAGCGGGTGTTGAGCGGTACGTAGAAACCGCCGGCGCGCAGCACCGCGAGCAGGGACACGACCAGGTCGGCCGAGCGCTGCTGCAGGACGGCGACGGCCGACTCGCGGCCGATGCCGGACGCGGCGAGCCGCCGCGCGAGCCGCCCGGACCTCAGGTCGAGCTCGGCGTAGGTGAGTTCGGTGCCGTCGTCGCCGACCACGGCGACGGCGTCGGGGGTGCGGGCGGCCTGCGCGGCGAACTGCTCGGCGAGCCCGGTGGCCGGGACGGGCCTCGCGGTGTCGTTGAAGTGGGCGAGCAGGGCGCTCTCGGTGGCGTCGAGGAGCTCGTGGGCGCCGACGGGCGTGTCAGGGGCGGCGACGGCCGCGTCGAGCAGGGCGAGGAAGCGGCGTACGACGGTCTCCGCGGTGGCCCGGTCGTACAGCGCGGCGTCGTACTCGAGATCGCCGTCGATTCCCGCGAACTCCCCCGCGCCGGTGCGGTGCTCGACCACGTTGAAGGTGAGGTCGAACTTGGCGACGCCGAAGTCGACCGGCTCGCGCCGGACCTCGACGCCCTTCAGCTCGGCGGGGGCCTCGAAGTCCTGGTAGGAGAGGACCACTTGGAACAGCGGATGGCGGGCGGCCGAGCGTTCGGGCTGGAGCCGCTCCACGACGCGGTCGAAGGGCACGTCCTGGTGGGCGTACGCGGCCAGGGCGGCGGTGCGGACGCGGGCGAGCAGTTCGGTGAAGGAGGGGTCGCCCGAGGTGTCGGTGCGCAGCACGACGGGGTTGACGAAGAAGCCCACGAGGGCGTCGAGGGCGCTGTCGGGGCGTGAGGCGGTGGGGCAGCCGAGGGAGATGTCGGTGCCCGCGCCCAGGCGGCTGAGCAGCGCGGTCAGCGTGGCCTGGAGCACCATGTGGCAGGTGGATCCGTGGGTGCGGGCGAACGCGTCGATGCGGGCGTGCAGGGCGGGTGCGATGTCGAGGGGGACGGAGCCGCCGCGGTGCCGGGCGACCGGCGGGCGGGGCCGGTCGGCGAGCAGTGCCAGCTCGTCGGGCGCTCCGGCCAGGGTCCGCTCCCAGTAGGCGAGCTGGCGTCCGGCGAGGCTGCCCGGGTCCCGCTCGTCGCCGAGCAGGTCGCGCTGCCACAGGGCGAAGTCGGCGTAGCTGACCGGCAGCGGCGGGAAGTCGGGCGCGTGCCCGGCGAGCCGGGACGCGTACGCGGTGGACAGGTCGCCGAGCAGGGGACGCAGCGACCAGCCGTCGCCGGCCACGTGGTGCATCAGCAGCAGCAGTACGTTGTCCCCGTCGGGCAGCGTGAACAGGTAGGCCCGGATGGGGAGTTGGCAGTCGAGGTTGAACGGGGTGCGGGCCGCGGCGGTGAGCTCCTCCGGGAGCCTGTCGGGCTCGATCCGGGACTCGATGACCCAGGGCCTGGCCTCCTCGGGCGGCAGCAGCCGCGGGGCGGCGCCGCGCTCCCCGCGGGGGTAGACCGTACGCAGGCTCTCGTGGCGGGTGACCAGGTCGTGCAGGGCTTCGCGCAGGGCGATCCGGTTGAGGGCGCCCGTGATCCGCAGGGCGATCGGCATGTTGTAGGTGGGCGCGGCCCCCTCCACCTCGCGCAGGACCCACATGCGGTGCTGGGCGTACGACATGGGGGGCTCGTCACCGTGCGCCGCGGGGCGCAGCGGGGGCCGGGCGGCCCTGGCTGCCCCGGCCACGCGCGCGGCGAGGCCGGCCGGTGTCGGCGCCTCGAAGAGGTCCTGGATGGTGATCTCGGCGCCGAGCGCCTCGCGCACGGCGCCGATGAGCCGCCCGGCGAGCAGGGAGTGGCCGCCGAGGGTGAAGAAGTCGCTGTCGCCGCCGACCCGGGCGCGCTCGCCGACGCCGAGGACGTCGGCGAAGATCCCGCGCAGTGCCTCCTCCTCGGGTCCCGCGGCGGGCGCGGCGGCCTCGCGGGGCTCGTCGGGCGCGGCGGGCGCGGGCAGCACGGCCCGGTCGAGTTTGCCGTTGGCGGTCAGCGGCAGCGCGTCGAGCGGGGTGAAGGAGGCGGGCACGCAGTGTGCGGGCAGCGTCGCGGCGAGCAGGCGGCGCCAGTCGGCGGGGTCGGGGGTGTGTCCGGTGGCGGGCACCGCGTAGGCGGCGAGCCGCTTGTCGCCCGGCCGGTCCTCCCGGACCACGACCGCGGCCTCGGCGACACCGGGGTGCGCGACGAGCGCGGACTCGATCTCGCCGAGTTCGATGCGGAACCCGCGGATCTTCACCTGGTGGTCGCCGCGGCCCAGATAGTCGAAGGTGCCGTCGTCCAGGAGCCGCACCAGGTCACCGGTGCGGTACATGCGGGTGCCGGGCGGGCCGTAGGGGTCGGCGACGAAACGGTCGGCGGTGAGGTCGGGGCGGCCCAGGTAGCCGCGGGCGAGGCCGGGGCCGGCCACGTACAACTCGCCGGTGAATCCGGCGGGAACGGGGCGCAGCGCGGAGTCGAGGACGCGGGTGCGCAGGTCGGTGAGGGGGCCGCCGACGAAGGACCGGGCGCCGGGCACGGCGTGTTCCGGGCCGAGGGGGGCGCAGGTGACGTGCACGGTCGTCTCGGTGATGCCGTACATGTTGACCAGCCGGGCCGCGTCGGCGCCGCGCCGCGCGTACCAGTTCGCCAGCCGCGCGGGCTCCAGTGCCTCGCCGCCGAACACCACGTGGCGCAGGGCGAGTCCGGGGGCGTCGGCGCCGCGTTCACGGTCGGCGGTGTCGAGCTGGTGGAAGGCGGTGGGGGTCTGGCTGAGGACGGTGACCCGTTCGCGGGCGAGCAGGTCGAGGAAGCGGTCGGGCGAGCGGCTGACCGTGTACGGCACGACGACGAGACGGCCCCCGTGCAGCAGCGCGCCCCAGATCTCCCAGACGGAGAAGTCGAAGGCGTAGGAGTGGAACAGGGTCCACACGTCGTCGGCGCCGAAGTCGAACCAGCGGCCGGTGGCACAGAACAGCCGCAGCACGTTGGCGTGCGGGATCACGACGCCCTTGGGCCGGCCGGTCGAGCCGGAGGTGTAGATGACGTACGCGGGGTGCGAGGCGTCCGTCCGGATCCCCGGGTCGGTGTCCGGGTAGGCACTCAGGTCCTGGCGCATCGCCTCGGGGTCGAGCACGAGGACGGGCCGCGCGTCCTCGAGCATCCAGGTGCGCCGGTCCGCGGGGTAGTCGGGGTCGAGCGGCAGGTAGGCGGCGCCGGACTTCAGGACGGCGAGCAGCGCGACGACCAGGTCGGGGGAGCGTGGCAGGCTGAGGGCGACGAGCCGCTCGGGTCCGGCGCCGGCCGCGACGAGGCGGTGGGCCAGGCGGTTGGCGCGGGCGTCGAGTTCGGCGTACGTGAGGTGGTCGCCCTCGTGGCTGACGGCGACCGCGTCGGGGGTGGCGGCGGCGCGGGCCGCGAACAGTGCGTGCAGGGTGCCGGTGGCGGCCGCCTCCTGCGGTGCGCCGTCGGCCGGCGTCTGTCCGGCGTGCAGACGGGCCAGGGGCGTGCCGGGGTCCGCGGCGGCGAGGGCGCGCAGGAAGCGGGTGAAGCGCTCCAGGTGCGCGGCGGTCTCCGCCTCGCCGTACAGGTCCGGGTTGGCCTCGACATCGATGCGCAGCCCGGTGCCGCCCGGCTCCTCGTACACGGAGAACTTCAGGTCGTCGACGGGTCCCGTGGACACCGGGTGCACGGAGGCGGCCGCCTCGCCGAAGTCCAGGGCCCGCTGATAGGGCATCACGTTGACGACGGGCCCGTAGCCGCGCTCACCGACCAGACCGAGCTCGCGGCGCGCCTCCTCGTACGGGTAGCGCTGGTGCCGCAGCACGGGGACGAGTGCGTCACGGACGTCCGCGACCAGCTCGGCGAGCGGGGCGGCGGGGCGCGGTGCGACGTACAGCGGGAGGACATTGGCGACCATGCCGGGGGTGCGGCGGGCGGCGGCGGTGAGGCGCGCGGTGACCGGCATTCCCAGGGTGATGCCCGGCTCTCCTGTCAGCCACTGGACGTACGCGGCGACAGCGGCCGGCGCGACGACCGGCCAGCCGGTCCCGGCTGCGGCGGCGACGGCGGTGAGACCCGCCAGCACGTCACGGCCCAGGAAGGCGGTGTGCCGCCGGGCGTGCGGCGCGGCGGGCGCGGTGGACCCGGCGAGAGTGACGGGAGCGCGGCGCGGGGCGGCGAGCCAGTGTGCACGGTCCCGGTCGTGGGCGGGCGAGTCGCGCCACGCGGCCTCGGCGTCGGTCAACTCGCCGGCGGAGCAGTCGAGTTCGGCGGCGGCACCGGTGTAGGCGCGGGCGACGCGTTCGGCGACGAGCCGGAACCCGTAGCCGTCGATGAGCAGGTGGTGGACGTGGCTGAACCAGCGGTGGGACCTCTCCCCCAGCGTGAACAGCGCCTGGGTGAACAGGGGCCCGCCGCC
Source organism: Streptomyces sp. NPDC055400 (assembly GCF_053644375.1). NCBI lineage: Bacteria > Bacillati > Actinomycetota > Actinomycetes > Kitasatosporales > Streptomycetaceae > Streptomyces > Streptomyces sp. NPDC055400. The sequence goes on from NZ_JBSHLM010000011.1 coordinate 295,671, forward strand.
GGCGGTGTCGAGGGGGCGCGCGATGACGTCCCGCATCCAGGCGTCGGCGGCGGCCGCCGGGTCGGGCGAGGCGCTGACGTCGATCCGGTGGACGGTGAAGGAGGGGTCCGCGTCGACGCTCTGTGTGACGGTCCCGTCGGCTTCGGTGTGGAAGCGCCGCCGCAGTGCGTCGGTGCGGGCGATGACGTCGCGCAGCGCCCTCTCGAAGCGGTCCGCGTCGAGCGGGCCGGTGAGTTCGACGTACTCGCCGGTGTTGTAGACGGGGCTGTGCGGGTCCCGGGCCTGGGCGAACCAGATGCCGAGCTGGGCCGCCGTCAGTGGCAGACGCGTGCCGTCAGGAACGGGAACAGACACTCTTCCCCCAAAGTCCGGGCCGTCCGCTGCTGGTCGGCGCAGTACCGGTTCAGCCTCACGCGGCGGGTTGACGGCACGCTGACCCGGACCTGATGCGGGGCGCGTCAGCGCAGCCCGGCCTCGAAGGCGTAGATCGCCACGTGGACGCGGTTGCGCAGGTGGAGCTTGTGCAGCAGGTTCTGCACATGGGTCTTGACCGTGTGCTCCGACAGCGTCAGTGACTGCGCTATCTCCGTGTTGGACAGCCCCCGCGAGACCAGGTCGAGCACCTGACCCTCGCGGCCGGTCAGCGCGTCCGGCGGCACGTCGGAGACGGAGGTGGTGCCCCGCGGGCGGGCGGGAGCGCCCGCCGCGGCCGGCAGCGGACCACGGGCCAGGGCATAGCCGGCCGCGGCCAGGGACACGGCGGCGGCGAGCTGCCGCGCCGTCGTGGTGGCGGGCAGGTGGCCGTGCAGGGCGGACACGGTGCGCGCGTCGGGTTCGCAGCCGCCGACGGTGAGGACGGGCAGCGCCGGGTCGACGTCCTCGAGGACCGCGGCGACCTCGCGGGGTTCTTGCAGGCCGTGCAGGACGAGCACATCGGGGCGGTGCGCGCGCAGCGCCGCCACGGCACGGGGCCCCGGTTCGTCGTCGCCGACGAACGTGATGTCGTCATGGCTGTCGAGCAGCGACCTCACCCCCGCCCGCGCGAGGGCGTCGCCGCCCACGAGGAAGAGCCGCACCCCGCCGGGCGCGAACGCCGCGGCACCGCCCGGCAGCACCCGCAGCCTGGCGGACGGTACGAAGTCGGTTCCCGCTTCCGGCATGACGCGCCCCCTCACGCACTCGTGGACGCCGAGCACGCTATCCGGCGCGGGGCACGCAACCGCCCTGTCTCCAGCCGGATTCAAGGGCCCGGCAAGTGCTTCCGGAGCCGGGCACGCCGCGCGCCGGCCCTACCCGGCCTGCGGCACGGGGTCCGTCATGGCCGCCGCGAAGCCCGGGTCGAGCATGGTGCGCGCCGACGTGTCGTGCGCCGCGTCGAGTCCCGCGTCGTGGCAGGCGGTGCTGAGGAGATAGCGGCCGAGCGCCCGGTGCGTGGCGAAGGCCCACTCGTCGCGCGAGGCGAGGGTGCCGTCGGGGGCGAGGAGACGGCCCGTGTCAAGACCGAACCCGAACTCCGTGAATCCCAGCCGCATCCCCTGGCCGAGCGCCTTGGTGTAGGCCTCCTTCAGCGTCCACAGCCTCAGTGTCTGCGCGGTCTGTTCGCCCTCCGGCAGCGGGGCCAGCTCCGCCGCCTCCGTCGGCGTGCACATCTGGGCCTGCAGCAGGTCGAAGCGCATGCGGCGGTCGGCGGGCTCCGCGTCGACACCGATCCGGCCGTCCCTGCTGAGCCCGACCGCCATCAGGTCACCGGTGTGCGTGAGGCTCACGTCGATCTGGTCGAAGCCGCGCAGATACGGGCGTCCGCCCAGCCGGTAGGACAGATCCAGCGACTCCGCCTCCGTGCGCAGCGCGGCGGCCGCCGTGTACTTCAGCAGCAGCCGCGAGGCGACGAAGCGGTAGCGCACCGTCGGGTCGGTCATGCGGCGGTAGCGCGTCCAGTCCCGGCCGAGCAGATGGCGCAGCCGGGTGTGGGTGAGGGCGGTGGGCAGCCATTCGCCCCAGGTCGTGAACGCCACCGCGTTGCCGTACTCCGTCAGATTCTCGTGCACCTTCCGCCACGGCCCGCCGGGCAGGACATGGATGGGTGCGCCGATCCCCGGATGGTCCATGGTGTCTCCCCTCCCTCTAGCCCGCGATCCGTGTGTCGTACACGTCGAGGCTGCGGCCCTCGCGGAACCGCAGGAGCACCTCCGACAGGACCGACTCCGTTACGCCGTCCGGCAGTTCGGGGACGGGCACGCCGAGCCTGCGGCCGATCCGGGACAGGGCGAGAACCGCCCAGGCGGGCTGCGAGAGGAACGAGTCGGTGCCGTCCTGGCCCTGCCACACCCCGAGGCACGCGGCGGCGGCGAGCACCAGGGCGTACCGGTCGGCGAGCGCGCAGGCGCGCGGGTCGGCGAGCGTGGCGGCCACGGACTCCGGGAGCGCGGCGCACTGTTCGCGCAGCGCCCGCATCTCCTGGACGAACGCGTCCGCGAGGTCGGCGAGTGCCGCCCACAGGGGCCCGGCCGGGCGCAGCGCGCCGAGCCGCTCGCCGGCCCCGACCAGGGTCGCGGTCAGCACGTCGTCGCTGCCCGACAGGGTCAGCTTGCGGTAGTCGAGGGCCGGGACGGGCGCGGACAGCAGGAAGAGCCGCGCGGTGGGCTCCTCGGTGCGGAACCACGACGTCCGGGCGAGCGTGCGCAGTTGGGGTATCAGCACCGCCTGGCAGGCCGCGCTCCCGGCGTGACCGAGTCCGGCGACGGGCAGGTCCCGTACGAGTTTCTGGAAGCCGCCGTAGAGCGGGCCCCGGTCATAGCCGTGGACCCCGAGCACGGTGGCGAGTTCCTCCAGGTCCTCGCGCAGCAGGTCCGGCATGGTCAGCTTGACGGCGGCGGCCATCAGGTGGGCGCTGTCGGGCAGCAGGCTCAGCGCGCGCAGCCCGGTGACGGCCATGCTGTCGCAGGCCAGCAGGTCCGCGAAGACACCGGCGAGCACCGTGTGGTGACGGCGCGCCGGCTGCCCGGCGGGGCGTCCGGCGGTGGCGGCCCGCACCGCGAACCGCAGCGCGCTGTCCACCCCGGCGACGACGGTGCCGGGGATCAGACACCGGTTGACCATGAAGGTGCGCAGGGCGAGGGACACCCCGTCTCCGACCTCACCGACGAGGGTGTCGGCCCGGACGCGGCTGTCGGTGAACTCCAGTCCCGCGAACCGGCTGCCGCGCATTCCGGGGGTGGGAACGGGCTGCAGCCGGCGCAGACCGCCCGGCGGGAGCCGCTCGGGATCGAGCAGCAGCACGGAGTGGCTTCTTGGGCCTGCCGAGGTCGCCGTGCGGGCGTACATGACGAACGCGTCCGCCCGGTCGGCATTGATGACGACGTCCTTGCGGCCGCCGAGAACGAAGCCGCCGGGCGCTGAGCGCGCGGTGAACTCGTCCCGCAGGATGGCGTTCGCGTGGGCGAGTTCGTGGTGCAGGATCGTGACGCGGCCACCGCCCCCGTCGAGCAGCAACGCGGCCGTACGGGCGCGCTGCCGGTCGTCGCCCGCCGCCCAGACGGCGGACGCGCCGAACAGTGACGTGATCCCGTAGCCGAAGCCGAGGCCCACGTCCCGGCGGAACACCGGCCGCAGGACGCGGGCGAGCACATCGGGGCGGGCGAGCCGGCCGCCGAGCTCCCGGGGGACGAACTCCGCGGTGAGACGGGCGTCGGTGAGCAGCTCCTCGGTGGCTTCCGGTACGCGGCGCCGGTCGTCGGCGTCGAGCAGGGCGCGGTAGCCGTGCGGGTTGTGCGGATCGTCGGGGTCGCCGAGGAGAGCCTCGATCCAGGCGGCGCGCTCGGCGCCGTCCAGTGGCGCTTCGCCGGCCGCGGTCCGGGGCAAGGCGGGTGGCCCCGCACCGGCGGCCTCGGGTGCCCGTGGCGTCAGCGTCCCGGTCACAGGACGGTGACCGCGCTCTCCGCGTGCTTCTTGGCCAGGTTGAGCGTCGCCGTGCTGTTGCGGCCCAGGGCGTCGCGGACGTAGCGGCGGGCCCGCGCGATGTCCGCGTCCTCGCCGAGCACCTTCGCGATGTTCTCCTCGCGCAGTACGACGCTGTGCTGCGAGATGACGGTGGTGCCCGTCTCGTCGGGCACCACGGACCACTCACCGGTGTGCGCCGCCATCAGCGCCGGCGTGGCCGTCTGCTTGTAGACGATGCGACCGGCGTGCGGGAAGCACACCCGGACGGACTCGGTCGTGTGCGAGGAGCCGTCGGCGGTACGGGTGTCCATCGACATGACCTGTACGCCCGGCTCGTCCTCGGTGAAGTCGAGCCGGGAGACGTGGGGCACCAGCTGTGGCCAGTCGCCGATCCGGTAGAGGAAGTCGTAGACCAGCTCGGCGGGACCGTGCACACGCACCGAGTCCTCGAACGACAGGACCAGCTCGTCGAGCCGGGCCCAGCGCTCGGCGAGCCGGCTCAGATTGTCCAGCTCGGCACGGCTGTTGGTGGCGGTGGCCCGCTCGACCCACGCCACCTCGTCCGGGTCGTCGCCGGCGACCGTGAAGTCGTGCAGCAGCGTCAGCCGCGCCCGGTCGGCCCCGAGCGAGTCGACGATCCAGGTGCCGCCCATGGACTGGACGGGGGCGGCGGGCAGCTCCTGGCGGAAGTCGACGCGGCGCCGCTCGGGGTCCAGAGTGCGGCGCGATGTCCACGACTTGACCTGGTCGTTGGCGGTCGCCCACATGCGCAGCCGCTCGTGTCCGCCGTCGAACTCGAGCTGCTCCACGTGCACGCTGGGCGGAAAGTACAGCGGCCACTTGACCGCGTCGGCGATCAGGCCGTAGACCACGCCCGCGGGCGCGCCCACGTTCACCTCGTGCGTCGTGCGGTGCACTCGCTCAGCGGACATGTCCAGTTCCTCACTTCCGGATCAGGAGGCGGTTCGGGGGGCGGTCAGAAGTTGCCCAGGCCACCGCAGACGTTGAGCGCCTGTGCGGTGATGGACGCGGCGTGCTCGGTGGTCAGGTAGCCGACGAGTCCCGCGACCTCCTGCGGTGTGGAGTAACGGCCGAGCGGGATCTTCGCCTCGAACTGTTCCTGCACGTGGTCCTCCGTGGTGCCCCAGGCGCCCGCGTAGCCCTGGCGGACCCGCTCGGCCATGGGCGTCTCGACGTAGCCGGGGCAGACCGCGTTGACGGTGACACCCCGGGGGGCGAGCTCCTTGCCCAGCGCCTTGGTGAAGCCGACAACGCCGTGCTTGGAGGCGGAGTAGGGGGCACCGAGCAGGACGCCCTGCTTGCCGGCGGTCGAGGCGATGTTGATGATGCGGCCGCCTTGGGCGTCGGCCAGGCCGCCGTTGTTGAGCACCTCGCGCGTCAGCAGGAAGACTCCGTTGAGGTTGGTGTCGATGACGTCGTACCAGAGGTCGTCGGTGATGCCGGCGGTCGGGCCGCCGCCGCTGCGCCCGGCGTTGTTGACGAGGACGGTGATCGGGCCGAACGCGTCGACCGCGGCGCGGACCAGGGCTGCCATGGACTCGGCGGAACGCACGTCGGCGGCGGTGCCGTCGGCCTCCAGGCCCTCCTCGCGCAGGTCCAGAACGGTCTGTTTGACCTGCTGGGCGGTCCGCGCGCAGATGAAGACGCGGTGGCCGAGACGGCCCAGTTCACGGGCGACGGCCAGGCCGATGCCGCTCGTGGCGCCCGTGACGAGGGCGACCGGCTTCACGGGCGACGGTGAAGACGGCGGTGACGGCTGTGACTTCTGCGTCGTCATCCTCGTCATCCTCGTCATCCTCGTCATCGGGTGCTCTCCATTTCCATGGCGCCGGTGGTGGTCTCGGTCCCGACCGTGTCCTGAACGGCTCGAAGGCCACCTGAGCGGCGCTTGAGAGGTGCTGCACGATCACCGGCACGATCACCGACAGGGGGACGTACGGGGGCGAGCGCCTCGGCGAGCGCGCCACCGGTCAGGAAGTCGCCCCGCGCCGCGAGGTAGCCGTCGGGCCGGACGAGCGCCCAGGAGCCCGCCGCCAGGCCCAGGGCCGCGCACAGGGCGCCGTCCGGGTCGGGCAGCGGCCGCGGCCCCGCGCCGCTGCCGCCGACGGAGCGCACGGACAGCCACGCGCCGTGCCGCCCTGCCGCGTCGCGGGCCGCGCGCACGGGGACGCCGTCGGCGTCGTGGCCGCCGGGGGCGACGAGCAGGGTCCAGCGCACGTCGCGCAGTTCCCGCACCAGCGCGTCGCTGACCGTCGCCGCTCCGGACACGCGCTCGCCGGGCGCGGGCACGTGCCCGCGCCGCGGGACCATGACGGGCGAGGCGACGGGCGTCACGATGGGCACGGGTTCGGGCCCGCCGCCGGTGGTCAGGGAGGACCGGGCGTAGCCGAGGCGCAGCCCCGACATACCGCCGAGGACCTTGCGCTGGATGGCGCGCCGCAGCGGGTGCAGATTGCGTACCACGCAGAAGACGACGGGCAGGGCCACCGCGGCCAGGGCGTTCTTGAACTGGACCAGCGACGTGGCGGTGCGGGTCGAGCCGAGCAGGGCTTTGCCGACCGGGACACGCTCCTCGCCGTACGTGTCGAGCAACGGCCGCTCCGCGTAGCCCCGGTGGACCATGGCGAGCTTCCAGGCGAGGTTGTACGCCTCCTGGATGCCGGTGTTCATGCCCTGACCGGAGGCCGGGCTGTGCACGTGGGCGGCGTCCCCCGCGACGAACACGCGGCCCTCGTGCATCCGCGGAACCATGCGCTGCTGGAAGGTGAACACGGACGTCCACTCGGGGTCGCCGACCCGAACGGCGGTGCCGAGGCCCCGGGAGAGCTTCGCGGTGAACCGCTCGGCGGCGCCGGTCGCGTCGGGCCGGTCCGGGGCCGTGTCGAGCAGGCGCCAGTGGCCCTCGCGCGCGTAGGGGACCATCATCAGGGCCTGGCCGCCGGTGTGGACCCAGTAGATGCTGTCGGGCGGCAGGTCGGTGCTGACGGAGGCGTCGGCGAGCATCCAGGTGTCGCGGCTCTCGCCGAGCAGCGGCAGGCCGAGGGCCTTGCGCACGGTGCTGTGGCCGCCGTCGCAGCCCACGAGCCAGGGCACCGTGCAGATCTCCTCGTTCTCACCGGTCTCACCGGTCTCACCGGTCTCACCGGTCTCACCGGTCGCGCCCCTCTCCCCCGCCTGTCCCGTCTGCCCCGTATCCCCGGTGCCGTCGGCGCGGGTCAGCCGCGCTCGTACGCCGGTCCCGTCCTGCTCGAACCCGGCCAGCCGGACGCCCCACTCGACCTCCACACCGAGCCGGGCGACGGCCTCGCGCAGCACGGCTTCGGTGCGGGTCTGCTCGATGATGACGCTGTAGGGGTGGCGGGTGGGCATCGACGAGTAGTCGGCGTCGAGGCGGACCAGGCGGCGGCCACCGGCGTACATGGTGAACGCCCTGTTCCTGCGGCCGTGCCGGAGGATGCCGTCGACCGTGCCCATCTGGTCGAAGGTCTCCAGGGTGCGCGGGTGGACGGCGACGGCGCGGCTGGTGCGGGAGGGCCCGGACGCCGCGTCGACGAGCCGGACGCGCAGGCCCCTGCGGGCCAGTTCGTGCGCGGCGGTCAGGCCGACCGGACCGGCGCCGACGACGAGGACCGCCGGGCCGGGCGCGGGGCGCCCGGCGGGGCCGGTGCTCATCACAGGCCGGCCGCGATCGGTACGGCGGCCGTGCCGGCGCCGCGCTCGGGCACGGTCTCGTACAGGGCGGGCTCGGGAGTGGCCAGCTGCTTGAGGCCGCCGACGAGCGCCCCGAAGGCCGGGCTCGTGACAGCGGCGCGGTGGGCCGCGGCGTCCTGCCAGTCGGCGAGCTCCAGGAACACCGGCTCGCCGCCGGCCAGACGCAGCGTCCGGTGGCCGAGGTATCCGGGCTGGGCGCTCATGTAGGCGGTGACACGGTCCTTGGCGGCGAGGAACTCCTCGACGTCGCCGTGGACGGTCAGCTTGTTCACGAAGGTCACCATGGCGGGTCTCCTGTCCGGGGGGCGGTGCGTGGTCGGTGGTCGGTTTCAGGCGGCGGCTTCGGCGGCGGCGAGGGCGCGCACCTTGTGCCGGAGCGCCTGCCGTTCGGGTTTGCCCGTGGGGGTGCGGGGCACGGCGTCGAGGGCCTCGACCCTGCGGATGCGCTCGAACGGGGCGAGCCGCCGGTTGGCCTCCTCGGCGACCGCGTCCAGCGTGTCCAGAGTGTCGAGGCCGGTGTACGCGGCGCGGCGCGCGGTGCCGGCCGGGTCACGCAGGACGATGCCCGCCCAGACGACAGCTCCGTGCACCGCGTCCGGCCAGCCGACGACGACGCATTCGGCGACCCTCGGGTCCTCGGCGATGATCCGCTCGACGCCGGTCGGCGACACGAGTTCGTTGTCGTACTTGAAGACGTCGCCGAGCCGGTCCACCAGGAACAGGCGGCCGTCCTCGTCGAGCCAGCCGGCGTCACCGGTGGAGAACCAGCCGTCGGCGTCGATCCGGGACGGCTCGGCGTCGTTCAGGTAACCGGCCATCACCTGCGGCCCGCGCACCTGCACCTCACCGGTGGACCACACGGCGACGGGCTCCCGCGAGCCGAGGTCCACGACACGGCATTCGGTACCGGGCAGGGGCGGGCCGACGGCGCCGCGCACCGCGGGGTCGGCCGGGCGCTGCATGTGGGAGAGCGGGGAGAGTTCGGCGAGGCCGTACCCCTGGACGACGGGCACACCGAGCGCGTGGCGCAGGCGGCGGGCGGCCGCCGGCGACAGAGCGGTGCCGCCGGACATGACCGCGGTCAGCCGCGGGCCCGCCGGAACTCCCTCACAGGCGGTGGTCAGCCGCGGGTCGTCGGCGAGCCGGTGCAGCCGGGCGGGCAGCCCGTAGTAGTGGGTGGCGCCCTCGCGGGCGGCCAGGGCGAGCGAGGCCACCGGGTCCGGGTCGTGGCACAGGACCTGTGAAGCGCCCGCGCACACTGCCGAGTTGAGGTGCATCACATGGAACAGCGGCAGGTGGTTGAGGGTGACCGAACCGGGGCCGAGGCCCTGGGCCAGGGCGGTCTGCGTGGCGTTGGCGACGAGGTTGCGGTGGGTGAGGCGGACGCCCTTGGGGCGTCCGGTGGTCCCGGTCGTGAACTGGATGCACACCACCGAGGACGGATCGACGACCGCCGGTTCGTCCCGCTCGTACGGCTCGTCGGGCGTCTCGTCGAGAACCACGTGCAGGGGGACGGTGTCACCGGGGACCACCGCGTCGTCGGCGTCGGTGACGACGATCGTGTGCAGCAGGGGCAGCCGGTCGCGCATCTTCATCAGCTGCTCGGCGGTGGCCGCCGGCACCAGGGCGATCTCGACGCCGGCGGCGGCACAGACGTGGTGCAGCGCGTGCTCGTTCACCAGCGGATTGATCAGCGCGACGGTGTTGCCGCTGCGGCTGGTGCCGTAGTAGGCGGCGGGGAAGACCGGGTCGAGCGTGTTGGCCACGCCGACCACGGCGCCCCGGCGGCCGGCGGCGCGCGCGAGGAAGCGGGCGATCCGGTCGGCGTGGGCGTCGAGCTGCCCGTAGGTGACGGTGCCTCGCCCGGTGGTGAGGGCGGGCGCGTGGGGGTCGCGTGCGGCGGCGCGACGCAGAAGGCCGTCCAGTGGCAGGTCCGGGTACGTGAAGTGCGGCACGGCGTGCGGCCCCCTTCGACGGGCTGACTGGTTGACGTGCTGTGTGCGTGCGGTTGCGCACCACGCTCGGCGCGCGGGCTCGAGAAATGTTCGAAAGCCGCTCGACCCCGGCCTCAGAAGGTGGGGGGACCCGGCGGAGTCCACCGCCGCACCGAACGGAGTGGCCATGACCGCGCAGCTCGAAACCGCCCCGCACTCACCGGCGTTCGGCGCCCTGTACGCGCAGGTGCAGCAGTTCTACGCGCACCAGATGCAGCTCCTCGACGGCGCCGAGTCGCAGCGGTGGGCGGACACCTTCACCGAGGACGCCGTCTTCGACGTGCCGACACTCGCCGAGCCCGTGCGCGGCCGTCCCGGTCTGGTCGCGGCCAACCGCGGCGCCGCCGCGCGGCTCGCGCAGGCGGGCGAGCGGCACCGGCACTTCATGGGCATGTTCGATGTGGTGGAGCGCCCGGACGGCGCCCTGGACGTGCGGTCGTACACGACCGTCTACGCCTCGGTGATCGGCGGCGTCTCCCGGGTGCACCGGGTGTGCGTGTGCGAGGACGTGCTGGTGCGCGGCACGGACGGGCGGTTGCTCGTGGCGACGCGCAAGGTCACCCGCGACGACCTCGGGTGAGCCGGGTCGTCCCCGTCGTGCCGGTTCAGGCGAGGCAGCAGGGCGGTCCGCCGTTGAACTCGATCATCTCGCCCAGTGCGGCCTGCCGTTCGGACATGGGCAGCGGGGCGTCGGCGGGCAGGCCCTCCAATTCCGCGTACGCGCGGCGGAGGTTGGGGGCCAGCCGCTCCGGGTCGAGGAGCTCCGCGTAGCGCCCCAGGTGTGCGCCGCGCGCCGCCTGGATCGGTGTCAGGCCGGCCCGCAGGCCCTCCTGGGCGAGCCGCTGCACCAGGCGCAGATAGCCCTCGACTGCGTCGAACGCCTCGGGCCCGCAGACCGGTCCGTGTCCGGGTACGACGGTGGTGGCACCGAACGCGCGCAGCCGCCCCAGCGCCGCCAGCGAGCCGGCGATCGAGCCCATCAGGCAGAAGGGCGTCACACCGTTCATGACGAGATCGCCCGTGAACAGGACCTGCTGCCCGGGCAGCCAGACCACGGTGTCGTTCGAGGTGTGCGCGGGCCCCGTGTGTTCCAGCTCGGCCCGGATCGTGCCGACGTGCAGGGTGAGGCGGTCGCGGTAGGTCACGGTGGGCGGCGCGAGCTCGATGCCGCCCCACACCACGTCCGGCCACAGGCCCGTCAGGTGCAGCCCCGCCGCCATCATCTCCGTGCGCGTGCGCTCGTGGCCGATGACGAGGGCCTCGGGGAAGACGAAGTTGCCGAAGGCGTGGTCGCCGTGGAAGTGCGTGGTGACGACGGCGCGCGGCGCCGCGGGGTTCAACTCCAGTGCGGTGGCCCGCAGATGACGGGCCCGGGCCTCGGTCGCCGTGGTGTCGACGAGGGCGCTCTCACCGCCGGACACGATGATGCCGGCGTTGTTCAGGCACCACCCGCCGGGCGCCTGGAGATACGCGTGGACACCTTCGCCGACCTCGACGGCCCGGCCGAGCGGAGCGACGGCGGTCACCGGGGGACGCACGGTGGTGGTGGGCTGCACGGCCGGTCTCCTCACACAGTTCTCGGTCCCACCGAGCGTGCTGCGTACACCTCGCATCGCGGTGGAACGGGCCCGGCGCGAGCCGGTCTCGAGCGGTCGTCGACCGTTTCCTCAGACCGTTGCGGCCTACGGGTCCACCGAGCGAGGGAGCCAGCATGGCCGAGCGGCGTCGATGGTCGTCCCTACTGTTGCGGGAGGTCTGGTTGGGGCTTGTCGCCCTCGGCGCGGTGTACGTGGCCGGTGAGACGAGCCGCTCGCGCACACCGCGCGTCCTCCTGGCGCAGCCCCCCGCCGGCCATCCCGAGCGGCTGTGCCCGGACGTGCCGCTGACGTCGCTGGAGCTGGCCCTGATACGGGAGTTGGAGACCAGCTGACGTTCTGCCGCAGCCCGTCCCGCGCCCCCGGACGCGCCCTAGGGCCGGTCGAAGAGATCCGTCCGTACGTGGACGGGGACTCGGCCGTGGGCGATACGGGACGTGATGCGCGGGCCGATCGGAGTCCGGGTGACCAGCTTCGCGGCGCCCGCCCTGGCGAGCGTCGCGACGCGTCCGGAGGTGCCCAGGAACGCCTTGGCCTGCAGGCGCTGGACCCGGGTCACCGCGTCGGCGGCGGGCGCACGCAGCTCCTGGAAGCGGGCGAGGCGTGCGCGGCTCATGTCGCCCGCGTGCAGCGCTTCGACGAGGAGCGGGTGGAGCACGGCGGCGTCCTGCAGCGCGAGGTTGATGCCCTGGGCGCCGAGGGGCCCGTGGGTGTGCGCGCTGTCCCCGATCAGGACGAGCCCGTCGTCGGCCCACGACGTGGCACGCGCCGCGAACACGTCGAGCAGCTTCAGATCCGACCGGCTCGTCAGGTGCCGGTCGATGAGGTCGGCGAACTGCGGTACGGCGGCGGTCAGTTGGTTCTTGACCACGGTGATGCCGGCGTCGGCGACCTCGGGCCAGGAGCGGTGCGGCAGCGTCCAGCCGACGCGGATCCGGTCGGGGTAGGTGTCGTGGACGAGGACAGCCGTGCCGGCCGCGCGGTGGATGCGCACGAGCCCGGTGGCCCGGCCGGGCGCGGGCAGCGAGAACCACACCACGTCCTGGTCGAACGCCTCGGTGCGCCCGGCGTCGATCCCGGCCAGCGCGCGGGTCCTGGAGAACCTCCCGTCGGCGGCGACGACCACCCGGGCGGGCACGGTCACCCGGCGCCCGCCGGGTCCGCTCGCCACCGCCCCCGCGTACTGGCCGCGCTCCTGGAGCAGCTCCGTGACCCGGTGCCCGTCGAGACAGGTGAAACCGGGCAGCCGGCGGCAGGCCGCGAGCAGGGCGTCGAGCAGGTGGCGCTGCGGCAGCGCCAGGAGGCGGTCGTACGGTGCGTCCAGGCGCCGGTAGTCGATGTCGAGCAGCAGGCGGTCGCGCTCGAGGACCTGGAAGCCGCGCAGGGTGCGGTCCCCGCGGGAGCGCGCGGCGGCCAGCACCCCGAGTTCGTCCAGGATCCGCTGGCCACCGGGCTGGAGTATCTCGCCGTGGAAGTCGCGTGCGAGGGCCCGCGACTTCTCCAGGAGCGTGACGCGCACGCCGGAGCGCAGCAGCATCAGGCTCAGGGCGAGGCCGGCCGGACCCGCGCCGACGACGCAGACATCGGCGCGGGTCGTGGCGGGGGTGGTGGCGGTGCGCTCCGCCTGCTCCGCCTGCTCCGCCTGCTCCGTCTGCGCGGCTCGCCCCGGCTGCCCGGACATGCTCAGGCCACGGCCCTGGCGGCGGCCAGTGCCCGGTCGACCAGGGCGAGGAGGGCGCGCGGGGTCTCGGCCTCGTCGAGGCCGTCCTCGTCGAGGCGGATCCCGTATTCGCGCTCGATGCGTCCGGTGGTCTGCAGGAGTGCGAGCGAGTCGTAGCCGAGTTCCATGAACGTGACGTCGATGACGTCGCCGTCCAGGTCGACGCCCTCCTCCTCGCCGGCGCACTCGCGCAGCAGGGTCTTCAGGTCGCTCAGTTCGAGGCGGTCCATGGTCTCTCCGTTCGGTTCGCGAAGCTGCGGGTCGGGCGGGGTGCGAGGCCGGACGGGCCCTACGCGGGGGCGCTGACGACGGCCGCCGAGTTGAACCCGCCACGGCCGCGCGCGAGGACCAGCGCGTGCCGCAGCCGGATCCCGGTGCGGGTGACGGTGACCAGGTCGACGGGGCAGTCGTCCGCGGGCCGCGCCGTGCCGGTGGTCGGCGGGATCACCTGGTCGCGCACGGCGAACAGGGCGGCTGCCAGGTCGAGCGAGGCGCCGCCCGCGAGGAGACGGCCGGTCATCGACTTGGGGGCGGTGACCGGTACGCCGCAGGCACCGAACACCTCGGTGAGCGCGGCCGCTTCGGCCCGGTCCGCGTCCCGCTCGCCGGCCGCGTCGGCGAACACGACGTCGATCTCGTCGGGCCGCACGCCGGCGTCGGCGAGCGCGATCCGTGCGGCGTCCACGAGGCGGGGCGTGCCGGGGCCGTCGAACGTGGCGGCGTATCCGGCGATGGTGCCGTACGCGGCGGCGCCGCGGGCGCGGGCGGCCGCGGCGTCCTCCAGGACGAACAGCGCCCCGCCCTCGCCGACGACGTGTCCGGTGGCCTCGGCGGCGAACGGCAGGTACGCGGCGGCCGGGTCCTCTACGGTGCTCAGGCCGCCGCCGGCCAGATGGGCGGCCCAGCCCCACGGGCACAGGCCGGAGTCGACCCCGCCGGTGATCATCACGCGGGCGCCCTTGCGGATCTGGCGGCGGGCGTGCGCGACCGCGTCGAGGCCGCCCGCCTGTTCGGACACGACGACTCCGCTGGAGCCGCGCAGTCCGTGCCGGATGGAGATCTGGCCGGTGTTGACGGCGTAGAACCAGGCGAAGGACTGATAGGCGCTGACGTACTGGCCGCCCTTGCTCCACAGCTCTTGAAGCTCCCGCTGGCCGAACTCGAAGCCGCCCGCGGAACTGGCGGTGACCACGCCCGCGCTGTAGTCGGGCAGGTCGGCGGGATCGGTTCCGCAGTCGTCCAGGGCCTCCTTGGCGGCGACGAGCGACAGCCGGGTGACCCGGTCGGTCTGCGTCAGGAGCCGGCTGGGCAGATGGTCCTCGTCGAGGAAGCCGGGGACCTCGCCCGCGATGCGCACCGGGTAGCCGCTCGCGTCGAAGCGGGTCAGACGGCGGATCCCGCTCTCGCCGCGCAGCACGGCGGCCCACCAGGCCTCGGCGCCCAGGCCGTTGGGGGCGGCGACGCCGATGCCGGTGACGACGGTGGCCGTGGTGGACGGGGCGAGGGCCGGCGCGGCCGGCGCTTCCATGGTCGCTGTGCTCATGCTGCCTCCTGCAGTCGCGGCCGGGTCAGGACGATGGCGCTCTGGAAGCCGCCGAAGCCGCTTCCCACGCTGAGCACCGTGTCGGTGCGCTGTTCGCGTGCCGTGAGCGGGGTGTAGTCGAGGTCGCAGGCCGGGTCGGCCTCGTGCAGGTTCGCCGTCGGCGGCACGGTGCCGTGCTCGATGGCGAGGGCGCTCGCGGCGACCTCGAGGGCTCCGATCGCACCGAGGGAATGCCCGATCATCGACTTGATCGAGCTGATGGGCGTCCGGTACGCGTGGTCGCCGAGGCTGCGCTTGAACGCGGCGGTCTCGTGGCGGTCGTTCTGCTTGGTGCCGGAGCCGTGGGCGTTGATGTAGTCGACGGCGTCCGGGTTCAGGCGCGCCTCGTCGAGCGCGGCCCTGATGGCCTCGGCCATCTCCTCGCCGTCGGACCTCAGTCCGGTCATGTGGTACGCGTTGGAGCGCCCGGCGAATCCGGCGATCTCCGCGTACACGTGGGCGCCGCGACCGCGGGCGTGCTCGAACTCCTCCAGGATCAGAACGGCGGAGCCCTCGCCGAGCACGAAGCCGTTGCGGGTGCGGTCGAAGGGGCGCGAGGCGGTCGCCGGGTCGTCGTTGCGGGAACTGGTCGCCTTGATGGCGTCGAAGCAGGCCACGCTGATCGGGGAGATCGGTGCCTCGGTGGCCCCGGCGATCATGACGTCGGCGCTGCCCTCACGGATCAGGTCGACGGCGTGGCCGATGGAGTCGAGGCCGGAGGTGCAGCCGGTGGACACCAGCGAGACGGGGCCCTGGGCGCCGGTGGCCAGGGCCACTTCGGCGGCCAGGGAGCTGGGCACGAAGTAGTCGAAGAGGTGGGCGACGGCCTTGGTGTGGTCGACCTCCCACCGGGAGCCGTTCTCGCTGACCACCGCGTACTCGTTGTCGAGGCCGGTGGTGCAGCCGAGCGCGCTGCCGAGCGTGACGCCCGTACGCACGGGGTCGAGCTCGTGGCCGAGGCCGGCGTCGGCGACGGCCTCGCGGGCGCTGGTCAGCGCGAACTGGGCGGCCCGGTCCAGGCGGGCGGCCTCGCCGGGCGTGAACCCGTGGGCGGCCGCGTCGAAGTCGGCCTCGGCGGCGATGCGCGAGCGGAACGAGGACGCGTCGAACAGGGTGATGCCGCGGGTGGCCGTGCGGCCGGCTGTGAGCGTCTGCCAGTAGTTGCCGGTGCCCACGCCGCCGGGGGCGACGACTCCGATGCCGGTGATGACGGCGCGTCTCATCGGTGTCCTCTCACAGTTGTCCTCCAGCAGGTCCGGGTACGAGCGCGGTGCGGCGCGCCACGCGGCAGGCACGTCCGATGAGCGGGGGCAGTTCCGGGCCGCGTACGAAGAAGTGGTCGCCGGGCACCGTGCGGCGCACGAAACGACTGCTGGTCCAGCGCTGCCAGCCGGCCAGCGCGGCCGGCCCGACCACGGGGTCCTCGCGGCCGCCGACGGCGAGCACGGGCACCGGCAGGGGGCCCTTGGCGACGTCGTCCATGGCGGCGGCGCGCAGCGCGCGGGCCAGTTCGAGGTCGTCCCGCAGCACTGGCAGGACGGTGCGGTGCCAGACGCTGCCCCGCTCGGCGAGCGCTCCGTCCGGCGCGGAACCCAGGTCCCCGACGAAGCGCAGCAGTTGCTCGTCGGTGAGGTCGCCCGGGTCGGCGGCGGGCGCGACGGTGTGCGGGGCGGGGCAGGCCCCGACAGCGAGCAGCCGGGGACCGGGCAGGCCGGCGTCGAGGAGGGCGCGGGCGAGGGTGTGGGCGACCATGCCGCCGAGGCTGTGCCCGTACAGCGCGTACGGGCCTTCTTCGGCGGCTGCGGCGAGCGGGCCGAACAGATCGTCGAGCAGAGCGTCGCGGTCCGTCGGCCGCGACTCGCGGCGCCGGGCCTCACGCCCCGGGAGCAGCATGGGGACGATGTCGATGCCCGGCCCGCAGCGTTGCTGCCAGCGGCCGAAGCTCGTCACCCCCGCGCCGGCGTGCGCGAAGCAGTACAGCCTTACGTCCATGGGACCCGAGCCTCGCCGACCGGCCTGGAGAACGACTTGAACGGGCCGGCCACCCGCAGGGCGACGGCCGTCAGGCGGCGTACAGGTCGAACGTGGAGGAGCGGCGCGGCCCGCAGGTGACGTCGAGCTTCGGGTCGACGGCGAGCATCGCGTGGTGCAGGCGCTGGAGCTGCGGCGCGGGTTCGACACCGAGCTCCTCGATGAGCCGGCCGCGCAGCCGCTGGTAGATGCCGAGCGCCGCCGCCTGCCGGCCGGAGCGGTAGAGCGCCACCATGGCCTGCGAGTGCAGTCCCTCGTGCTGCGGGTGACGGGCGATCAGATCGGTGAGTTCGGCGATGACCTCGACATGGCGGCCGAGGCGCAGATCGGCGTCGATGCGGCGCTCGCGGGTGACGAGCCGGCTCTCCTCCAGACGCATGACCTCGATCGACAGGATGGGCCCGACGCGCACGTCGACCAGCGCGGCACCCTCCCACAGGCCGAGCGCCTCCCGGTAGGCGCGGGCCGCCTGCTCGTCCTCGCCCTCGTCGGAGGCCTGCTGCCCCTCGGCGACCAGACGCTCGTACTCGCGCACGTCGACGGCCTCGGACGGGATCTGCAGGAGGTAGCCGCCGTGCCGGGTGGCCAGTACGTCCTTGGCGGCGCCCGGCACGCCGGGCCCCATGGCCGTGCCGAGGCGCCGGCGCAGCTGGAGTATGTACGTCTGCAGGGTGGTGAGCGCGCTCTGCGGCAGCTCGGTCCCCCAGATCTCCTCCATGAGCGTGGGCACGGGCACCACACGTCCCGGGTAGAGCGCGAGCAGTGCGAGGATCTGCCGTGGCTTGCCCGCCGTCGGAACGATCGACATCCCGTTGACGGCGGCACTCAGCGGACCCAGAACCTGAATCTTCATGGTCTCCTCCGTACCGGTATCCGATGGGCATCGATATTGCGCCGCACAGCGGATTCCTGTCTTTTCCTCACGAGCCGGGGACGAGAGGCACCGTAGCCGCCCTCGATCTTTCGCAGCGTCATCCTCCAGGCGCCTTCGAGCAGTTCTCCACGCGCCTCTGTCTGACACGGCACTGACGCGGGCCTGACCCTTCGAATAGGGCGCCGGCAACGCCTTCCGGAGGAGTCGCGACGCTATTACCTTCCCTTCCATGAATACCCGTGAAAAGCGTGATGTGCCGGCGCAGGCGGATCCACTGACCCGGCAGCTGCTGCGGCAGATGGTCGCCGGCGCGATGCAGCTGGAGCTGTCCGAACTCCCGGATGACGAGGGCGACTTGGTCAACCACGGCCTGGATTCGATCAGCACGATGCAGCTGATCGCCGCATGGCACCGGCGCGGGGTCGAGGTGGGCTTTCCCGAGCTGATGGCCCGTCCCACGCTCGGCCACTGGTGGGAGCTGATTTCCCGCCCCGCCGACGGCACACGCGCCGCCTGAACGGGCCGGTATCCGTGGGACGGTGGCCGGTTTCGCGCCTCAAGGCCTCACCTACGGCCCCTTGAGAGGCACTCGTGTCCGCCCCGCGAACGCTCCGATCCGTCTATGGTCCGATAGCCGAAGAGCTATTCATGGTTTTCCGGGAAGCACCGGAAACGGATCACCAGACGGAGCCCCCATGGAATTCGGCGTGAACTTTTTCCCGGTCGTCGACCCGGCGAAGAAGAGTGCAAGCACCTATTACGACGAGAGTCTTCAACTGGTCGAGCTGGCCGAGGCGCTGGAGTTCGAACACGTCCAGACCGTCGAGCACTACGGCTCCGCCTACGGCGGCTACAGCCCCGACCCGGTCGTGTTCCTGACCGCCGCCGCCGCGCGCACCAGCCGCATACGCCTGGTGACCGGCGCGGTCGTCGCGTCGTTCGCCCACCCCGTGCAGATCGCCGCACGCCTCGCGCTCCTCGACAACCTCTCGCACGGCCGCCTCGACGTCGGCTTCGGCCGCGGTTTCCTGCCCGACGAGTTCGAGCTGTTCGGCGTCTCCATGGAGGAGAGCCGCACCCGCTTCACCGAGGTCGTCGACGCGTGCATCGCCCTGTGGAGCGGCGAGGAGGTCCGCTTCGAGGGCGAGGTCCACCGGTTCGGCCCGGTGTCCGGCTTCCCCCTGCCCTACCAGCGCCCCCGTCCCCCGGTGTTCGTCGCGTCGGCGACGAGCGCAGAGTCGTGCGCGCTGGCCGGCACCCAGGGCCACCACCTTCAGGTCGTGCCCTCCGTGACCAGTCAGCAGCAGCTCACCGAGATGACCGCCGCCTACCGCACGGCGCGGCGCGCCGCGGGGCACGAGGGTCCGGGCCGCATCCAGATCAAGTACACCTGCTACCTCGGTGAGAACCGTGACGTGGTCCTCGCGGACGCCCGCGCCAACGAGCAGAACTACGTGGACATGATGGCCGGCGCGGTCGCCTCCTGGGCGGGTGCGCGCTCCGAGCAGTACCCGGGCTACGAGAAGTTCGTGGAGAAGGCGCGTGCCTACGACTTCGGCCAGGCCCTCGCCGCCCACAAGGTCCTCGCGGGCACGCCCGACGACGTGCGCGCGCAGATCGAGACGATCCGCGGCTGGTACGGCCCGGACATCTGCCTGAGCCTGCAGTTCAACCCGGGTCATCTGCCGTACGCGCGCGCCGTGCGCGCCATGGAACTGTTCGCCGCCGAGGTCGCCCCCGCGTTCGCCGGCTCCGCCGTCGCGGCCGCGGCCGCGTGAGGGGGGTGAACGGTATGCAGCAGCCTCTGCGCCTGTTCGTCTTCCACCACGCGGGCGGCTCCCACCTGTTGTACCGCGAGTGGCCGGCCAAACTGCCCGCCCACTGGGACGTGCGTCTCATGGACGCGCCCGGCCGCGGCCGCCTCACGGGCGAGCCGCCGATCGACGACGCGGGTGAGCTGGCGGCCTTCTTCCTGCGCCGCCTCACCGCCGATCTGACCGGCCCGTTCGCCTTCTTCGGGCACAGCATGGGCGCGCTCGTCGCGTACGAGATGACGCGTCGCCTCGCCGCCGAGGGGCGTGAACTGCCGGTGTGGCTCGGCCTGTCGGCGCGCGGCGCGCCGCGCCCGCTGGGCGAGAACACCCGTCGCCACGCGCTGCCCGACGAGGAGCTGCGCCTCCATCTCGCCGCGATGGGCGGCACGCCCGTCGAGGTGCTGCGGGACCCCGACCTGTGGGAGATGTTCGCCCCGGCGATCCGCAACGACCTGAAGCTGGTGGAGAGCTGGCGCCCGCTCGCGGACACCCCGCCGCTGACGATGCCGGTCGCCGTGTACGGCGGCATGAAGGACGTCGTCGTGCCGCCCGAGCGGCTGGCCGCCTGGGAGCAGCACGCCGAGCGCTTCCAGGGGCTGCGGATGTCCGAAGGCGGCCACTTCTACTTCCAGGCCGACCCGCGCCCCCTGCTCGACCTGATCACCCGGGACGCGACGGCCGCCCTGTCGGCGGCGGTGAGCCCGTCATGACCGGGCCGGACACCGATACAGCCCACACCGCACGCACAGCCGACACAGCGGACGTAGCCGTGGTCGGCCTGGGTGCCTGGGGTGCGAGCGCGCTGTGGCAGCTGGCCCGGCGCGGCATCCGGGCGATCGGGATCGAGCGCTACGGTCTCGCCAACATCAACGGCTCCTCCCACGGCGAGAGCCGGATGTTCCGCACGGCGTGCCTGGAGCACCCCGCGCTGGTACCGCTGGCCCAGCGTTCGCGGGCACTGTGGCAGCAGCTGGAGAACGAGACGGGCACCCGCCTGTTCGAGCCGACCGGCGCGATGCTGATCGGGCCCGAGGACGGCCGGATCGTGGGCGGCGCCCTGCGGGCGGCCCGTGAACACGGCCTGGACGTCGAGGTGCTGGACCGCGACGCGCTGCGCCGGCGCTGCCCGGCCCACGAAGGACTGCCCCGGGACCACATCGGGGTCGTGGAGCCCGCGGGCGGACTGACGCTGCCGGAGGCGACGATCCGGGCGGCGGTCGGCGCGGCCCGGGCCGCGGGGGCCCGGGTCCTCACCGACACGCGCGTCACGGCGCTGGAGTTCACCGGGCCGGACGTCGCCGTGCACACGGCCGCGGGCCGGGTGCTGCGCGTCGGGCAGGTCGTGGTGTGCGCCGGTCCGTGGCTGGATCAGCTGGTGCCCGGCCTGCCGCTGGAGGTCGTACGGATGCCCACCACATGGTTCACGCCCGAGGTACCGGACGAGCGGTTCACGCTCGGGCGGCTGCCGGTGTTCATGCGTGAACTGGACGGCGGGGACGTGCTCTGGGGCCACGGCACGCTGCCGGGCGGCACCGAGGTGAAGCTGGGCCTGGAGGACGGCGGCAAGCACTTCCGGGTCGTGGACGCGGAGACGGTGGACCGGTCCGTCGCACCGGCCGACTGGTCCGTACTCGCCGGACATCTCGCGACGACGGTGCCGGGCGTGGGCCCGGACCCGTCGCGGGTCACCGCGAACATCTACGCGCGCACGCCGGACGGCCAGTTCGTCATCGGCAGGCCACGCGGCAATCCCGGGCTCGTGGTCGCGGGCGGCTGCAGCAGCCACGGCTTCAAGCACTCCACGGGCATCGGCGAAGCGGTCGCCGACCTCGTCCAGGGCAAGGAGCCCGCGTTCCCCCTGGGCTTCACCGACCCCGACCGGTTCGAGTGACGCGCGTGCCGCGTGAGGCGTGACGCGCGAGGAAGATACGAGGGAGAGATGCAGTTCCGCATTCTCGGTCCCGTGGAGATCCAGGACGAGCGAACCGGTCTGAGGATTCTTCCGACGGGCGCCAAGCAACGCGCCCTGCTGGGCGCACTCGTGGTGAAGTCCGGGCAGGTCGTGTCCGTCCACCGGCTGATCGACGAGCTGTGGGGCGAGCACCCGCCCGCCAACGCGACGAACGCGCTCCAGGCCCATGTGGCCCGGCTGCGCCGGCTCCTGCCCGTGCCCGAACCGGGATCGGGCGAGCCGCACCACGAGTGGATCGTGACGCGCTCGCTCGGCTACGTCCTGCGCCTCGGCCGGGACGCCGCGGACACCACGGACGCCGCACGGTTCAACGAGCTGGCCACCCGGGGGCGGGCCGCCGCCGCGGACGACCCGCAGCACGCGGCCGAACTGCTGCGCAGCGCCCTGGCGCTGTGGCGGGGACCCGCGCTGGAGGGCAGTGTGCGGGGGGACATCTGCGCGGCCGAGGCGGCGCAGCTGGAGGAGAACCGGCTCACCGCTCTGGAGACGCTGTACGACGCGTGTCTGCGCGCGGCGCGGCACGACGAGATCATCGGGGAGCTGGAGGAGCTGACGACGGATCATCCGATGCGGGAGCGGTTCTACGATCTGCTGATGGTGGCCCTCTACCGGTGCGGACGCCAGGCCGAGGCCCTGAGCGTGTACGACCGTGCGCGCAAGCGCCTGGTGCACGAGCTGGGTGTGGAGCCGGGTCCCGCGCTGCGCGGCCGGATGGACGCGATCCTCCAGCACGATCCGGGTCTCGCGGCGCCGGGGGCGGCCGAGCGGGTGGCTTCGGTGCACCCGATGCCGCTGCCGGCACGGACCGGCGTGACAGGGCCGGGCGTGACCGGCGGGGATGCCGGGCCCGACGCGACCGTGCTGAGCCTGAGCGGGGAGATCACCCGGCTGCGGCACCGCATCGAGCGGCTCTCACGGGAACAGGAGGAGCTGATGCGCCGGTTCGACCGGCTGACCGCGCATCCGGCGGCGGGCCAGTAGGCCCGCCGCCGGGCGGCCGGCAGGTCAGATCCGGTGCTCGCGCGCTGTGTGGAAGCCGCGCCGGTACCACAGCAGGGGATCGGCCGCAGGGGCGGCGCCGGGGCGGATCTCGGCCGGCGTCCCGAGCACGAGGTCATGGTCCCCGGCGCGGACGATGCGCGCCGTGCGGCAGCGTACGAGGAGCGCCGCGTCCGGGAGGTACGGCGTGCCGGCCCCCTCCCACGCCGCGAAGCCACCGCCCGTGAACCGGTCGACGTCCTGCGTGGCGAAGCGCCGCGCGAGCGCCCGGTGGCCCTCGCCGAGCACGTTGACCACGAACTCCTCGGCACGCGTCAGCGTCGCGTGACAGCTGGAGGTCAGCGCGATACCGACCATGATCAGCGGTGGCTCCAGCGAGACGGAGGTCACCGAACTGGCCGTGAAACCGCGGCGCCGACCGTCCGGGTCGAGGGCGGTGACGATGCTGACCGGTGCGGCCAGCAGCGCCATCGCGTCCCGGAAGGCCTGCGGGGCGACCACGGGGCGGGACTTTTCCTGCAGTCCAGTCATACGTGCTCCTCGATCGCGGATACGGCGTCCGCGAGCGGGCGCAGCTCACGGTGCGGCGCGGGCAGCGACAGTTCACGCGGCGCGGCGCGGCCCCAGGGAAAGCCGTCATGGACCTCCAGCCGCCGCGGCGCGGAGCCGTCCGCCCCGCGCTCCACACAGAGGGACACCAGCACCTGCGGCCGCGGCGCCAGTTCGGCGAAGCACCAGCGGTCCGCACTGTCACCCGCGGGCGGCCTGAACCCCAGCACGCCCTGTTCCTCGTCCAGTTCGAAGGCGAACGAGTCGAACGGCAGCCCCAGACCGAGACCCCGGGCCTTGGCGTACGCCTCCTTCAGGGTCCACAGCCGCAGCGTGGCCCGGTCGCGCCGCGCGCCCTCCGCGATGGCGGCGAGGTACGCGCGCTCCTCCGGCGCGAACGACTCCACGATCCACTCGAAGCCGCGTTCGCCGCCCCGGTCGATCCGCTCGATGTCGACACCGACCCGGCGGTCGCGGGCGACGGCGACGACGTTGAAGCCGTGCGCGTGCGAGAGGTTGAAGTCCAGGTCGCGCCCGCCGCCGGGCAGGCCACCGGGCGGCGACTGCAGGAAGGGGCGGCCGCGCGAGGAACGCCAGATCGTGGCGTCGGCCTCGGGGATGCCGGTCTCCAGGGACAGCACGCGCCGTACGAGGCTGTGGGCGACGAGGTACTGCCGCCGGTCACGCTCGAACAGGAACCGGCCGGCGATCTCGCGCTCGTGCTCATCGAGCCAGTTCCGCGCCAGCAGGGTGCTGGTCGCCTCGTCGAGGCCTTCGTTGGGGCAGAACCAGATCCCCACGGTGTCCCGGCCACCGCCCGGGCGCTCACCGGTCATCGAGTGCCCGCCCCGGTCAGAAGCTGGTCCCGCTCGCGGCGGATCTGCCGCAGCATGCCGGCCAGCACCCTGCCGGTGCCGATCTCGGTGAACTCGGGCTCGGGACCGTAGACGCCGGTGAGGATCGCCTCGACGGTCTCGTGCCAGCGCACCGGCTGGTGGATCTGCTGGAGCAGGGTCTCACCGATGCGGTGGTGCTCGTAGGGGCGGGCGGTGGCGTTGGCGATCACCGGGTACGCGAGGGGGCGGAACGGTGTCGCCCGCACGACGGGGCCGAGGCTCTCGGCGGCCGGGGTCATGTAGCGCGAGTGGAACGGGCCGCTGACGTCGAGACGGCGCACCATGCGGGCGCCCGCGTCCTCCAGGATCGGCCCCGCCTCCGCCAGGTCGTCGGCCGGTCCCGCGAGGACGATCTGGCCGGGGGTGTTGAGGTTGGCCAGATCGAGGGAGCCGAACCCGGCACGCAGCAGCAGGAAGCGCAGCTGACTCTCCGGCAGGCCGATGACGGCGCTCATGCCGCCGCCGGTGATCCCGGCCATCGCCGCGGCGCGCGCGGCGACGAGCCGCAGCCCGTCGGCGAAGCCGAACGCACCCGCCGCGTGCAGGGCGTTGTACTCGCCCAGGCTGTGTCCCACCGCGAGGTCCGGGCGCTCGCCGCCGTCCTCCAGGTGGGCGCGGTGGGCCAGGGCGTTGACGACGAACAGGGCGGGCTGGGTGTAGCGGGTGTTGCCGAGCTGCCCCTCGGGGTCCTCCAGGCACAGCCGGCGCAGGCTGTAGCCGAGCACGTCGGCCGCCTCCTGCTCCGCGTCAGGAAATCGGGCGAACAGTTCCCGGCCCATGCCGACGCTCTGGGCGCCCTGGCCGGGGAACATGAAGATCCGCGTCATGGTGGTCACTTCCTTCGGCTCAGACGGTCACAGGTGTGGGGAAGGCCTGGTCGGCGAGGTCGCCGAGGTCGGCCGCGGTGAAGAGGGTCTCCAGCGGGAGCTCGCGGCCTCCGTCGACGGCGATGCGGGCAGCCAGGCGCAGGAGCTGCCTGCTGGTGGCTCCGAGGGCGAACAGGTCCTGTTCACGGCGGAGCTGGCTGGTGTCGGTCCCGAGCTCGGCGGCGATGATCCGGGACAGGCGGGTGAAGGGGGCGGCGGCAGCGGGTTCGGCGCCGGCTCCGCCCGGGGCGGCGCAGGCCACCGGTGCGGGCTCCTCGGCGAGGCCGATTCCCCAGACGGAGCCGAGGCGGGCCGAGAGAGCGCCGGCGGCTTCGGGCGCGGGCGCAGACAGGGGCGCGGCAGCCGCGGGCGGGGCGGTCGGTCCGGACAGCGCGGCCGGGATTGCCGGGGCGGCCGGGATGGCCGGGGCGGCCGTTGCAGCCGGTGCCTCCGGTGCGGTCGTTGTGGCCAGTGCGGCCAGTGCGGTCGTTGCGGCCGGTGCGGCCAGTGCGGTCGTTGGGGTCGCAGCGGCCGGTCCGGTCGGAAGCGGGTAGCGCGTACGGGTCAGTGGTGTGGCCGGGAGTGCTGCCTTGACCGCGGCGATCGGGGGCCAGTCGACCTGCTCCCCGGCCGCCCACGCCGCCAGCATGTCCGCCTCCCGCCGCGGGCTGTCGGCGCCCGCGACGACGACGCCCTCGCCGCCGCAGCGCATGCGGTGGGCCAGCGCGCGCAGGCCCGCGACAGCCCCTGCGGCGTCCGTGACCAGACCCCCGCGCGCCGGGCGGTCGGTGCGGCCCTCGCGCAGGGCGCGGGCCACACGCCCGGCCCCCAGGGACGGGTCCCGCGCCCAGGCGTCGGCGAGGCTGTCGGCGAGCGCGGCGAGGTTGTGCGGCGTGTCGGCGGACAGCGGCAGCGCCCAGGTTCCCTGGTCGTCGGGGCCCTGCTGTACGGCCGGCGGTTCCTCGACGACGAGGCTGCCGTACGAGCCGCCGCCCGCGAAGCCGTTGACCAGGACGCGGCGGGGCGCACCGGGTGCGGTGCGCCAGCGGCCGGCGCCCTCGGTAGCCAGGGTGACCGGTCCTCCGGTGCGGTTGAGCGCCGGGTTCACCGCCGAGGTGAGCAGCGTCGGGTACACGTCGGCGCGGCGGAACTGGGTGACGACCTTGCCCAGTTGCGCGAAGACCGAGGCCGCCTCCAGGTGCCCGGTGTGGGGCTTGACCGTGCCGACCGGCACAGGGGCTGCGGCTGTGCCGTCGCCGCCGAACAGCCGTCCCAGCGCGGTGAATTCGAGTGCGTCGGCGAGCGCGGCGCCGGCCGCGGCCGCCTCGACGTACCCGATGTCGGCGGGCCCGATCCCGGCGTCGTCGAGCGCGGCCCGCATGGTGGCCTCCTGCCGCTCAGGGTCCGGGATGCCGAACTGGCGTGTCGTACCGGAGTGCTGGAGCGCGCCGCCGCGCAGCACGGCGTGCACCGGGTCCCCGTCGGCAAGCGCCCGGTCCAGCGGCTTGAGCAGGACCGCGCCGACCCCTTCGCCGACCAGCCAGCCGCTGGCCCGGTCCGTGAAGGCGCAGGAATCGGCGTCCTGGGCGACGAGGCCCATCTCGGACAGGACGTCGAGGTGGTCGGGGTGGAGCACCAGGTTGGATCCGGCGGCGAGCGCGGCCTCGCAGCGTCCGTCGGCGACGGCCCGGTAGGCCGCCTCGACCGCGGCCAGACCGGATACGCAGCCGCTGTCGATCAGCAGGCTGGGTCCGGTGAGGCCGAAGGCGTGCGAGGTGCGGTGGGCGAGACCGCCGCGGGTGGCGTGCGTGCCGTCTTCGGCGCGTTCGTCCGCGCGGGCGGCGACGCCGTACAGGGCGTGGTCCTGCCACATGGATCCGACGTAGACCCCGACCCGGCCGTCGAGGCGGTCCGGGGTGAGCGCGGCGTCCTCGAAGCACCGGCGGGCGACGGACAGCAGGATGCGCTCCTGCGGGTCGATGGCGCTGCCTTCGGACTCAGGGATGCGGAACTCCTCGGCCTCCACGGCGAGTACGTCGTCGAGGTAGCCGCCGACGGCCGCGCCGGGGCGCCGGGCACGTGAGCGCAGCGGCGCCCAGCGCTGCGCGGGCGCGGGCCCGGTGGCGGTGCCGGAGCGGGCGATGAGGTCGTCGAGTTCGTCGAGGGTGCGGGCCCCGGGCAGTTCGGCGGCGAAGCCGACGACGGCGACGGCCCGCTCGCCCCGCGGCGAGGGCACGGGCGCGGCCGGGGTGAGGGCGTCGGGGGCGAGCGCGGCGCGCCTGCCGCGGGTCTGCTCGGTGAGGGCGCCGCCCCACAGGGACAGCAGCAGTTCCTGGTCGCCGCCGACGCCGAAGTCGCCGCGGACCGCGTCGAAGTCCATCTGCCCGACCGCGCACAGGCCGAGCCCTCGCTCGGGGGCTCCCGTCAGCAGCAGCTGGGCGATGTGCCCGGCCTCGACGGTGGAGAAGCGGGTGGCGTTGCGTTCGCCGTAGGCGGGGGCGATGGCGGCCGGGGTGGAGACCAGGAACACGCCGAAGCCGGAGCCGGCGACGAGGTCCCGGTTGTGGTGGACGTGCAGGTCCGTGCCGTACCGGGCGTCGGGGGCAAGGGCGATCAGGGCACGCTCGGCCGGGTGCAGGTAGTACAGGCCGGGTGCCAGGTCCTGTACGGCGCCGGGGGCGACGTACACGTACACCTGGACCGGGTAGAAGCCGCCGCCGGACGGATAGCGGCGCTTGGCGCGGCCGTCGAGCTCGCCCCAGGTGACGCCGGCGAGGAGGCCGAGGAGGTCGTGGGCGGGCAGCGGGCCGGCGGTGAACTCCCGGAAGGAGGAGGCGTCGAACAGGGCGCGTGCCTCGTCGGGGGCGGCCGGCGGGACGGGGACGCGGCGCAGCGACGGGGGCAGCACCCGCTCGGCGACCCGGGCCTCCTTGAAGGCCGCCTTGGCCGCCGGGTCCAGGGCGATTCGCACGTCGGGGCCGGCGGCGGAAGCGGTGGGCGCGGACGGGGGCGTCGCGGGCGCGGGCGTCGAAGGCGCGGGCTTCGGGGCGACGCTCTGCGCGATGGACCGTGGGGTGGGGCTCTGGATGAGGACGTCCACGGGGACCTGTGTTCCCGTCACCGCCTCGATCTCCTGGGCGATGCGGATCATCGTGAAGGAGGTCGCGCCCAGGTCGAACAGGTCGGCGTCCAGGCCGACCCGGTCCACGCCGAGTATCGCGGCGGCGCTGCGGGCGACGTCCTCGGCGCCGATCGGCGCGGCGTCACCGTCCGAGGGCGCCGGGGAGGCCGGGGGTGTCGCGGGTGTCGTGTCCGTCGCCGGTACGGCGGCCGCCGTGAGGGCGTCGAGCGTCGGCTTGCTGATGAGCGCGTCGACCGGCAGCGCGGTACCGGTGAGCCGTTCGATCTCCTGCGCGATGCGGATCATGGTGAAGGAGGTGGCGCCGAGGTCGAACAGGTCGGCTCCGCCGTCGAGTCCGGCGACCCCGAGCACGTCGGCGACGGCGGCCCGGATGTCCCCGCGGACGTCTGTCCCGGACACCGGCGCGGATACCGGCGGGGACGCCGGCTTCGCGCCGAAGAGCTCCGCTGCGGCCGGGCGGTCCAGTTTGCCGTTCGTCGTCAACGGAAGGTCCTCCACGAAGCGGAAGTGGCTCGGTATCAGGTACGCGGGCAGCAGGTCGCCCAGGGCGCGGCGGATCTGCGAGACCCGAGGCGCACGGTCCCTCTCGCGGGCCACGCAGACGGCGGCGAGGACCTGTTCGCCGGAGGCCTCGTCCTGGACCGGCAGCACGCGCGCCTCGGCGACCCCGGGCACGTCGGCGAGGGACGCTTCGATCTCCTCGGGCTCGATGCGCAGCCCGCGCAGCTTGAACTGGCCGTCGATCCGCCCGAGATAGCGGATCTCGCCGTCCTCACCGACCAGGCCGAGATCCCCCGTGCGGTAGAGCCGCGGCGACGGGTCGAGGCCGGGGAAGGGCGACGCGACGAATCGCTCGGCGGTCAGCTCGGGCCGCCCGTGGTATCCGAGAGCGACCTGGCGGCCGCCGATGAGGATCTCCCCGGGGGTGCCGGGGGCCACCGGGCGCAGCCGCTCGTCCACCACGTGGATGCGGGTGTGCGCGACGGGGCGTCCGATCGGCACGGTCGCCTCGTCCCAGTCGGGCCTGCAGGCCCAGTGCGTGACGTCGATGGCGGCCTCGGTCGGCCCGTAGAGGTTGTGCAGCTCGGGGCCGCCGGCCGCCTGTCCGCCTGCCTCGAACACCTCGTAGAACTGCCGCATCGTGGCGACCGGGAGTGCCTCGCCGCTGGTGAACACCGTGCGCAGTGCGGTGCACGCGGAGGCTGCGGGGTGGCGCAGGAACATGCCGAGCACGGACGGCACGAAGTGGGTGACGGTCACCTTCTCGTCGCGCAGCAGCCCCGCGAGATAGCCCGGGTCGACGTGGCCGCCGGGCCGGGCGACCACGATGGACGCGCCCGCGAGGAGCGGCCAGAAGAACTCCCAGACCGATACGTCGAATCCGTACGGGGTCTTCTGGGCGACCCGGTCGTCGGGGGTGAGCCGGAAACGGTCCTGCATCCACAGCAGCCGGTTGGCGACGCCCTGTTGGGTGTTGCGGCAGCCCTTGGGCCGGCCGGTCGTCCCGGAGGTGTAGATCGTGTAGACGGGGTCGTCGGGGCCCACCGTGACGGCCGGCGGCGTGCTCGGCAGTGCGTGGAGCGCGGCCCGGTCCGCGTCCCGGTCCGGGCAGACGACGACCGCGCCGGCCTCGGTGGGAACGGCGGCGAGGGCCTCGTCGGCCACCACGACCGTGGCTCCGCTGTCCTGAAGGAGGTAGCGCACGCGCTCGGGCGGGTTGGCCGGATCGACGGGGACGTAGACGGCGCCCGCGCGCACGATGCCGAGCAGGGTGGCCACCAGGCGCTCGGAGCGGTCCATGTGGACGGCGACGTGGTCGCCGGGGCGCACCCCGAGAGCGTGCAGGTGACGGGCCAGCCGGGCGGTGCGGCGGTCGAGTTCGCCGTAGGTGAGGGTCCGCCCGGCGTAGTGGACGGCGTCCCGCTCGGCGTGCGCGGCGAACGCGGCCTCGACGAGTTCGACGAGCGTCACGGGCGTGTGGTCGTCGACGGACCCGGCACTCCCGGTCGGTGCGGAGGCCTTTGAACAGGCCTGTTCAAAGGCCTGTTCAAAGGCCTGTTCAAAGGCCTGGTCAGAGGCCTGGTCAGAGGCCCGCTCAGAGGCCCGCTCAGAGGCCAGTTCAAAGCTCTGCTCAGAGGACTGCTCCCCCGCGACGAACTCCCGCACCCGGCGCGCGTACCGCTCGAACATCGCGTCCAGGCGGTCCGGCGCGAGGGCGCCGTCGGCCGCGTCCCACTGTCCGGCGAGCTCGTCGCCGACGAGCAGCGGCACATGGTCGAGCGCCACCTGGGCGGTCTGCGACTGGCTGGTGCGCAGCAGCACGCCGTCCGGGTGCAGGGCGGCGTCGATCTCCGGAACGCGGGTGAAGACCACCGGCAGCCGCAGCGCGCCGCCCGAGCGGAACACCCGGGTGCGCAACTCGCCCAGACCCGGGACCAGTTCGGCGCGCTCCAGGTCGGCACGGACCCGGCTCCACAGCTCGCGGGCGCGCTCGGCGAAGCCGTCGGGGAGCGAGTCGTCGACGGTGACCCAGGCGAGCTGGGTGAAGTCGGCGACCATCGCGTCGGCGTGCGCGAGGCCGTGGGGGCGGTCCCAGGAGACGACGGTGACGGTGAACGGGCCCGCGGCCCCGTACTCGGCGCGCAGTTCGTCGGTGTACGCGGTGAGCAGCACGAGGTCGGCCGGGACGCCGATGGCCGCGGCGCGCTCGGTGAGCTCACGCCACGATCCGAGCGGCGCCCTGCGGTGGGCGCGCGGCGCGCCGGGAGCGGGCTCGGGCAGGGCGGGGCCGGACGGCAGGGCGGCGAACTTCTCGCGCCAGGCGGTGCGCGCCCGCTCCCCGGCCCCGGTGCGCCTGCGTGCGGGCAGCGCGCGCAGGTGGGCCGTCGGATCGGCGGGGGTGTCCAGGACGCGGTCGTCGCCGTCGTGCAGGGCGAAGAGCTGGCCGAACAGGAGCGCGAAGCTGCGGGCGTCCGCGAGCAGGGCGTCGAGGACCACGTGCAGCACGAGGGTTCCGTCGGGCAGCGCGCTGGCCTCGAGCGCGTACATCGGGCTGCTGCCCAGCGGGAACGTGGTGTCGCGCAGCCGCGCGCCGATGTCGGCGAGCGCGGCCTCGACGTCGGCCGCCGCGGTCAGGTCGTGGCGGGCGATGCGGTACGGGGGGACGGTCGGAGCAACGGTGAGCGTGCCGTCCTCGTGGACGGCGGCCCGCAGCATGGGGTGGTGCGCGACGAGCCGGTTCCAGGCCTGTTCGAGCGCGTCGACGTCGTGCCGTCGGAGCAGGAACTCCTGGTAGACCCTCGTCTCGGCATCCCCGCCGAGGCCGCCGATCCGCCCGACGAGATAGGCCGACTGGACGTCGGTGAGGGGGATGGGGTCCCCGGCCTCGTCGGCGGAACCGGCAGCGTCGTCGGGGCCGGGGAGCGCGGCGGGCAGCGCGAAGGCGTCCGTCCCCTCGTGCGCGATCCGCTCGAGTGCCGTGCGCAGCGCGGCGAAGGCGTTCTCGGTCCGGGTGCCGTCCACGGCACTCGGCGCGAAGTCCCACGAGACCAGGAGCGCCCCGTCGCGTTCCTGCACACAGCTCTCCAGGTGGACGCCCGGGGTGAGCGTCGCCGAGGACTCCAGGTCCACCCGGGCCGCCCAGTTGTCCGGATCGTCGCTCAGAGCTGACAGGCTGCCGAGGAGGCTGGTGAAGACCATCGGCACCGTAAGGCCCCGGCGGCCGGGTTCGGTCCGCGCCCGTTCCCGCAGGGCCCGTACGCCGCTGACCGCCGCGTGTTCCAGGTCGCTCCACAGCCGGGCGCGCACCAGGTCGAGCCGCTCCCCCGCGGTGCCCGTCGCGGGCGGCGCGACGAAGACGGACGTCGAGATGAACGGGCCGACCAGGCGTGGCACATCGGCGTGCACCCGCTGCCGGTTGTACGTGGTGAGGACGACGGGCAGCGGCGCCTGACCGCCGCCGTCGGCGCCCTGCACCGCGGCCGTGCACAAGGCGAGCAGCAGCGCGGTCGGGGTCGCCCTGGCCTCCTTGGCCGCGGCCTTCACCCGCTCCCAGCGATCGGGCTCCAGGCGCAGGGCGAGCCTGCGGTGGCCGGGCCCGTCCGCGGCGCCGTCCCCCAGGGGCAGCGGGCGTTCGAGGTCGATGTCCGCGAGCTGGTCGCGCCAGTACGTCAGGGAGGCCGGAGGCACCTCGGCGGCCGCGCCGGCGGCGCAGTACGCGCGGAAGGTGAGTGCGGGCTCGGTGACCGCGGTCCCGTGGGCGTACCGCTCGTACCACTGCTGAAGCAGCAGCGAGACGCTCGGTCCGTCGGCGATCAGCTCGTCCACGGTGAACAGCACCCGGGCCCGGCCGCCCGCCAGGTGCGCGACGCGGATCGCGAAGAGCGGCCAGCGGTGCGGGTCGAACCCCGCCAGCGCCTCCCGGCGCAGCCGCGCCAGTTCGGCGTCCCGCTCGGCGGGCGAGGCGGTGGTCAGGTCGGCCCGGACGAACCGGTGGGCGGGCACCTGTTCGCGCACCGTCTGCCGTGCGTCGGGCAGGACGTGGGCCCGCAGCATGTCGGTGGCGGCGACCACGTCGTTCCAGGCGGCCTCCGCACGGTCGGTGTCGAAGGCGTCGGCCTCGAACTCCAGGTGGATCTGGGTTCCGGGACCGTTGCCGCCCCCGAGCGTACGGCCCACGTAGAACGACTCCTGGACTTCGGTGAGGGCGAACGGTTCGAACCGGGCGGTGGGGTCGGTCTGCGGCATGGCTGGGTTCTCCGGTTCCCTCTACTGGCTCTGCAGGTCGGACAGGCGGGCGACGAGTTCGTCGACGGTGAACTCGCTGAGCAGCTGGAGCGGCAGCGTCCGGCCGAACCGCTCGGTGATCTCGAAGCGCAGGTTCATCGCGCCGATGGAGTCCACGCCGAGTTCGACGAGGGTCCGTCCCGTGTCGATGGGCCCCTCGGCGCCGGGCCCGGCGGCCAGCTCGCCGACGAACTCGACGATGCGGGCCAGACGGGGGTCGGACGCCGGGTCGGACGCGAGGTCGGACACCGGGTCGGTCGAGGCTTCGGCCGGAACTTCGGCTGAGGTTTCGGCCGGGGCCTGGATCGGGGTTTCGGCCGGGGTTTCGGCGTCGGCGGCCTCCTCCTCGTCCTCGGCGAGCCAGTGACGGCTCCTGAGGAACGCCGACGGCGGTACGGACACGATGCGGCCCGGTCCGGGGTCGAGCGCCGTCCAGTCGACCTCCCAGCCGCTCACCCACAGATCGGCGATCTGCTCAGGACGGTCCGCCCGCCACAGCGCGGCCACCAGGTCGTCGGTCTCCGGGGCCTGCGCACGGGCCGTGCCGGCGGTGCCCGTGCGCAGCGCACCGGAGGCGGTGCCGTCCGCGGCGAACCGGGCCAGTTCCGCGGCGAGTTGAGCGGTGGAGTCGGCGACGACGGCGAGGCGGTGCTCGTGGACCGCGCGCCCGCTGCGCAGCGTGCGGGCCACGTCCGCGAGCGGGGCGCCGGCGCCGGGAAGCCACTGGGACAGGCGTGCGGCGGTGGCGGTGAGGTGGGCGGCGGTGGGCGCGGACAGGACGACGAGCTGCCGCCCGGCCGGCTGCGGCGCGCTCTCGTCCGCCACCGGAATCGGCAGATGCTCCTCCACGACGGCATGGGCGTTGACGCCGCCCGCGCCGAACGAGCTGACGCCCGCGCGGCGGGGCAGTTCGCGGCCGGAGGCGTCGCGCAGCCGCGGCCAGGGTGCGGCCTCGTACTGAAGGCTGAAGCGCGTGCCGGCGAGGTCGAGGCCGGGGTTGACGGGATCGGCGTGCCAGGTGGGCGCCAGCGTGCCGTGACGCAGCTGGAGCAGCACCTTGGTGAGAGCGGCGATGCCGGCGGCGGACTCCCCGTGGCCGATGGCGGACTTGACCGAGCCGAGGGAGCAGGGCACCGCGGCCGCGTCGCCCCGGCCGTACGACTCCTGGAGACCGGCGAGTTCGACGGGGTCGCCGAGTTCGGTGCCGGTGCCGTGGGCCTCGATCACGTTCACGGTGGCCGGGTCCACGCCGGAACGGCGCAGAGCCTCGCGCAGCACCCGGGCCTGGGCCCACGGGCTGGGCGCGGTGAAGCCGTTGGTGCGGCCGCCGTGGGCAACGGCGGTGCCGCGGATCACGGCGTGCACGGTGTCGCCGTCGGCGAGGGCGCGGGCCAGCGGCTTGACGACGACGGCCCCGGCGCCCTCGCCGGGCCCGAACCCGGCGCCCCCCGCGCCGAAGCTGCGGCACAGGCCGTCCTCGGCGAGGAATCCGGATTGCCGCAGCATGCGGAACCGGGAAGGGTGCAGATAGAGGTTGACCCCGCCGACGAGCGCGGCCGCGCACTCGCCGCGCCGCAGCGCCTCCACGGCCAGGTGCAGGGCGACCAGCGAGGACGAACAGGCGGTGTCGACCGGCTGGCTGGGACCGCGCAGGTCGAGGAGGTACGAAAGCCGGTTCGGCAGCGACCAGAAGTGGCCGGAGGGCATGTCCCGGTGGCCTGCCGCCCAGCGCTCGGCGCCGAGCAGCGGGTAGTCGGCGGAGGTGATGCCCGCGAAGACACCGACGCTGCGGGGCTCGCCGTCGGGCGCGGTGAGGGCGTCGAGGCGGGCCCCGGCGAGTCCGGCGTCCTCCAGCGCCTCCCAGGCGACTTCGAGGAAGAGCCGCTCCTGGGGGTCGGTGAAGGCGGCTTCCCGCGCCGACATGCCGAAGAACGCGGGGTCGAAGGAGTCCACCCGGTCGAGGAAGTGCCCCTTGGCCCGTACGCCGCCGGAGCTGCGCCAGCGGTCGGTGGGCAGGTCGCCGACGGTGTCCTTGCCGACGAGCAGGTTCTCCCAGAACGCCTCGGGGTCGTCCGCCCCGGGGTAGCGCCCGGCAAGCCCGACGATGGCTACGGCGTCATCGGGGCCGAGTGCCGGGCCGAGTGCCGGGCCGAGTGCGGGGCCGAGTGCGGGGCCGAGTGCGGGGCCGTCGTGGGGAGTGCCCTTCACCGCGGCAGCGGCCCGTACGGACGGCTCGGCGGCAGGCGGGCCGGACGGCTCGGCGGTCACGGCGGCACGTGCCCGCTGCGGGGTCAGGCGCGCGAGGTGGCCCGCCAGTTCGGTCAGATCGCGCAGGCCGAAGAGCATCTCCGGGCCGACCGGGGCCACCTGGGCGCTCAGCTTCGACGCCAGCGTGCGGATCATCACCGAGTCGAGACCGAGCGCCTCCAGGGAGGTGCGCGGGCCGATCGCCGACGGGTCGTGGCCGAGGGTGTCGGCGACCGTGCGGCAGACCAGTTCCACCAGGCCGTCGGGCGTGGCGGCGGGTGACGGCGTGTCCTGTGAGTCGGCCGGAGCCGGGGCCGGCGCCGCGCTCTCCCGGCCCGGCAGCAGGTGCAGTCCGGCGAGGTGGCGGTGCCAGGCGTCCGCCCGGCCGTGGAAGAGCGACACGACCTGCGGACCGCCCGGGCCGAGCAGCCGCTCCAGGGCCCGCAGTCCCCGCTCGGCGGGGAGCGGGACCATGCCGACGCGCTCCTCGACCACCTCGCGCACCGGCTCGGGGATGGCCATCCCCGGCACGTCCCACAGCGGCCACTGCACCGACACGGTGCGGCCGTGCCGCTCCCCCGCCGCGGCAAGACCCGCGCGGCGCTCGGCCAGGGCGTCCAGCGCGCCGTTGGCGTAGGCGTAGTCGGCCTGGCCGATGTTGCCGCTGACCGCCGCGACCGAGGAGAACAGTGCGAAGACGTCGAGCGGCAGTCCTGCCGTCGCCTCGTCGAGCGCGGCGGCACCGGCGGTCTTGGGGGCGAGCACCGCGGCCACGTCGGCGGCAGTCTTGCGCAGCAGGTACGCGTCGCGGACCACGCCCGCCGCGTGGAAGACACCGTGCAGGGCGCCCTCGTGGGCGAGGATGCCGGCGACCAGTTCCGCGGCCCCGTCCGGGGCGGTGACGTCGGCGCGCACGTAGCGGATGCCTCCGGCCCCGTCCGCCGGCGGACGCGCGGCCGGATCCAGCTCGGCCCAAGGGGTCCGCCCGCACACCACGACCCGGGTGCCGGGACGCGCGGCGAGCCGGCGCGCCAGCGCACGTCCGATGCCGCCCATGCCGCCGGTGACCAGGTACACGCCGTCGGGGCGTGGCACGAAGCCCTCTTCGGGCAGGGCGGCGGGGCGCAGCACACGGCGTACGCGGCGTGCGCCCCGCACGTCGGCGAGGTGTCCCGACTCGGGCTGGGGCACGGCCAGTTCGGCCCGGACGGACGGCGCGGCCGCGGCCCCGTCGTCGGCGACGAGCAGGGCACGTCCGTCCAGACGGGGGTTCTCCTGGCGCAGCGTCTGTACGAGGGCGCGCGCGGAGTCGGCCCGCAGGGCGTCGGCGGTGACGGCGAGCACGGTCAGCCGCTGTGTGCGGAAGGCGGAGAGCACCGAGCGCAGGGCGGCGAACGCCGCAGCGTCGGCGTCCGGGCCGGTGCCGATGCGCACCACGAGCGTGACTGCGTCGGGGTCCGTGGCCCGCACCGTGTCGATGTCGTCGAGGCCGGTGCCGCCCAGTGCGGCGCAGAGGTCGCCCCGGGTGTCGTGCACGAGCAGCGGCCCGTGGGCGGGGCGCGGGGCGTCGGCGGGAAGGGGGGCGTCCTGCCAGCCCGGCGCGTACAGGACGAGGTCGTCGAGGGTGTCGTGAGCAGCGGATGCGCCGGCGGCGTCGTGGGGATCGGGGACGGCGCTCGCTGTGGGCCGCACGCTCACGTAGTGGCGGTCGCGTGCGAAGGCGTATCCGGGGACGGAGATGCGGCGGTAGCGGCCGGGCGGGCACAGCCGGGTGAAGTCGACGTCGTGGCCCTCGGCGTAGAGCCGGGCCAGTTCGCGCAGGTGCCCCCGGTTCCCGGGCTCGTCCGCCGCCCGGTCGAGGACGCGGCGCAGGAGCGCGGCGCGGGCGCGGCGGGCCTCGCGGTCGACGGTCCGCGACGCGTTTGCGGCAGGCGCGACAGGCCCTTCGACGCGTCGTTCGTCGCTCCCGCCCACCGCCAGCCGGTCGAGCGAGTCGAGGAGTTGCTCCCGGTCGTCGACGAGCAGCGCGGCCCGGTGCGGGTGGTGGTCACGGGCGCACGACAAGGTGTGCGCGAGGTCGGCGAGTGCGGCGTCGGCCCCACCGGGCGAGCGCAGCCAGCGGGCGAGTTCGGCAGCACGGTCGGCGAGCGCGCCGGGGCGGCGGCCGGACACCGGAACGAGCACGGGCAGGCCGGCCGCGGTGACGGGTCCTGCGGGCGGGGGCTGCTCGACGACGACGTAGGCGTTGGTACCGCTGAAGCCGAACGAGCTGACGGAGGCGCGGCGCGGCCGTCCCCCGGTGCCGGGCAGGGTGAGCGGCTCGGTGGCGACGGTGAACGGGCCGTCCTCGAAGGGGATGCCGGGGTTGAGCGTCGCGGCCGTGCAGTGCAGCGAAGGGGGCACCTGCCCGGTGCGTACGACACCCATGGCCTTGATCAGCCCGGCAAGCCCGGCCGCGGCCGAGGTGTGGCCGACGTTGCCCTTGACCGAGCCGATCGGCACGCTGCGCGCGGGCCGGCCCGCGGGCCCGAACACCTGGTTGAGCGCGGTGATTTCGATGGGGTCGCCCAGCGGGGTGCCGGTGCCGTGGCACTCGACGTAGTCGACGCCGTGCGGGTCAAGGCCGAACCGGTCGAGCGTGCCGGCGATGAGCCGGGCCTGCGAGGCGGCACTGGGGGCGGTGATCCCGTTCGTCCTGCCGTCCTGGTTGAGGCCTGAGGCGCGGATCACCCCGTGCACGGGGTCCCCGTCGGCGACCGCCCTGGACAAGGGTTTGAGCACGACGACGGCGCATCCCTCGCCCGGGACGATGCCGTCGGCGGACGCGTCGAAGGGACGGCAGCGCCCGCTGGGCGAGAGCATCCCCGCCCGGCTCATGAAGACGTGCGGCAGTTCGGTGAGGTAGAGGGTGACGCCGCCGACGAGCATCATGTCGGCCTCGCCGAGCCACAGCGACTGGCAGGCCTGGTGGAGGGCGACGAGGGAGGACGAGCACGCCGTGTCGACGGTGACGGCCGGACCCGAGAGATCGAGGTGGTAGGCGATGCGGGCGGCGAGCAGCGAGTTGGAGTTGCCCTGCATGACCTGCGCGAGCCGGGTGTGCTCGCTCTCCCGCTCGATGAGGTCCTGGTAGTCGTTCATCATGACGCCGGCGTGCACGCCGACACGGGCCCCCGCGAGCCCTCCGGCGCGCTGCCCGGCGTGTTCCAGAGCGCGCCAGGCCTCCTGGAGGAAGAGCCGGGCCTGCGGGTCGGTGAGCTCGGCCTCGCGCGGGGTCATCCGGAAGAAGTCGGCGTCGAACCGGTCGGCACCGTCCACGAAGGCGCCCCACTTGGAGACCGACTTGCCCTCGGCCGCGGGGTCGGCGTCGTAGTGGTCCGCGATGCGCCACCGCTCGGCGGGCACCTCGGTGACGAGGTCGTCCCCGTCCAGGATCCGCTGCCAGAAGGTGTCGGCGTCATCGGCGCCGGGGAACCGGGCGCTGTAGCCGATGACGGCGACCGGCTCGGGCGCGCCCGCGGGCACGCCCGCAGGAGCGGGCGCGGGCGGGGTGGCCTGGCCGGCCGCCGCCCTCAGCAGAGCGGCCGCGGTGCTGCGGTCCACCCCGGCGGCCGGCGCGGAGGCCGGTACGGGGGCCGGTACGGGGGCCGGTACGGGGCCTGCCTCGGTCCGCAGCAGCGCAGCGGCGGACGCGGCGTCCAGCGCACCGGTCTTGACTCGGGTCAGGATCTCTTTCGCGTCCATGCCGTCCATGCCGTCCATCGGTTCCTTCGGTTCCTGGGTGGTCGTGTCAGCTCGGATCAGTGAGTGGCTGTGCCGTACGCGCCGACGATGCGTTCCATCACCTCGGGCAGCCGGAACGACGTGCGGTGCAGGGCCGCCTCGCGGGCCACCGCCTCGCCCGTCGCGGCCAGCAGCGGCACGGCCAGCTCCCGCTTGAGCAGCTCGATCGACGCACGCGGGGCGCCCGTCATCGACAGCGCCAGCTCCCGGGCCGTGCCCGGCACGTCCTGGTGCGGCACGACCCGGACCGGGGCGCCGCGCTCGCGCAACTCGGCGCCTCGGTAGTTCCGGGCGGTGAAGAGCATCTCCGTACCCAGTTCGCGCCCGAAGCGGCTCGGGAACAGGTAGCTGGCGCCCATGCCGGGCGTGAAGCCGTACTTCATGAAGTTGCCCGCGTACACGGAGCGCTCGCTGAAGACCGCGAAGTCGGCGTAGAGGGCGAGCACGAGCCCGCCGCCGATGGCGTGGCCCTGCACCGAGGCGATCACGGGCAGCGGGCACCGCGCGAAGACCCGGAAGAAGTCGTCGGTGTCGAAACTCCCGTTCCCCTGGGCGAAGTTGACCAGCTCGCGCTGGGTGCCGCCGGCGCAGAACAGCTCGGGCCTGCCCTCGACGACGACGGCACGGGTGCGCGGGTCGGCGGCGGCCTGCTCGATCGAGTCGACGAGGCCCGAGGTCAGGCCGGCCGAGAACGTGTTGCGGCCGCCCGGGTCGTCCATGGTGACGACGGCGACGGGCCCCTCCCAGGACAGCCGGACGACGGACAGAGCGGCATCGGCGGTCGGTGCGCTCATGCGGCACGCTCCCCGATCAGCCGGTGCACGGCGGGGTCGGTGAGCCGGTCCAGGAAGGCGCGCCCCGCGTCGAGGCCGAGCCGCCCGTCGCGGGGGAAGAGCCGGGCCCGGTACTCCTTGAGCGCCCCGGCGGTGGACCGGTCGACCCGGCTGAGTTCCACCAGGGCGCGCCGCAGGGCCTGTTCGGCGTCGTCGGCAGCCGAATCGGCGAGGCCGGCCGCGACCGCGCCGGCGGCGTCCAGGGCCTCGGCGAGCAGGGTGGCCGAGAACGCCCGCTGCTCACCGGTCCTGCGCGCCACGAACGGCAGGGCCATGGCGGGCACCAGACCGACGAGGGCCTCGGTGAGACGGAAGCGGGCCCGCGGACCGGCGATCACCAGGTCGCAGGCGGCCGCGAGCCCGACGCCGCCCGCGGTGGCGTGGCCGTCGACCAGGGCGACGGTGACGACGGGGGTGCGGGTGAGACGGTCGAGGAGTTTCCAGTACGGGAGTTCGCCGGCTCCGGGCTCCGGCACCTCGGCGGGCACCCCGTCCGACAGGTCGGTGCCGGCGCAGAAGTCCTCGCCCCGCGCGGACAGGACCAGGACCCGGCAGTGCGGATCGGCCTCGGCGCTGTCGAGCGCGGCGTGCAGGCCGTCGAGGAGATCCGGTGTGACGGCGTTGCGCAGTTCGGGCCGGTCGAGGCGGGCGCGGAGCACTCCGCGGGCCGCGGTCAGGGTGACGGCGGTCATCACTGCTCGCCTCCCAGCCACACGTACTCACGGTGGTAGTCCCGCACGCCCCGCAGCACGAGGCGCCGCCCGCCGTCGAAGCGTGCCTTGGTGATCTGCGGGAAGCGGTCGAGGTCGAAGGTGAAGTCCTGGGTGCCGAACTTCAACTCCGCCGTGGCCGCGAGGAGTTCGTCGTACTCGTCGGTGCTCAGCGAGTACCGCGCGTCCAGCGCCTCGCGGATGCCCATGGCGCGTACGGCGCGCTGCGACGCGGGGGTGATGACGGCGCTGTAGAACTCGGAGGCGCAGCCGGAGCCGTACGAGAAGACACCGACGCGGCGCTCGCCGTCGATGACGGCGTTGTCGATGGTGGAGGCCAGCGCGAGGAAGACCGTGCCGGCGTAGATGTTGCCGACCTGCTGCGGGTACTGGATCGCCGGGCCGAGGCGGGTCGTGAAGTCGTCCTCGACGGCCTGCGGGGACGTGCCCCGCTTCAGCTTGCGCAGCGCGGCCCGGTGCGCGCCCTTGACCATGCCGGGGAACGGCGTGTGCATGGCCAGCAGGTCGAAGGAGTCCACGAAGTCGGCCCCGTCGACCTTGCGCGCGTAGTCGGTGAAGGAGCCCTTGAGGCAGTCGATGTACGTGAGCAGCGACAGGTCCGTGTCACCGGCCTCCCGCTCCGGGTCGGGGCGGCAGGTGTCCATCACCTCATAGCTGTGGAAGCCGTTGGCACCCTGGTCGAAGGCCGCGACGACCGGATTGTCGCTGACCAGCATGGCCATGGCGCCGGCGCCCTGGCTCGGCTCGACGTAGGTGTGCGGCACAGGACGGGCCACGTCGCTGCTGATGACCAGGGCCTTGGTCCCCTCGAAGGGGCTGGCGGCGACGACGGCGGCGGCCATCTGCAGGGCGGCGGTGCCGCTGTAGCACGCCTGCTTGGTCTCGAACAGGCGGCAGCTGCGCGACAGCCCCAGGTGGTCGTGGACGTAGGTGGCGAGCGACTTGCCGAAGTCGACCCCGGACTCGGTACCCACGATCAGCAGCTCGATGGAGTCGCGCTCCTCGGCACTGAGGGCGTCGACGATGGGCTTGGCCGCGTTGACGGCGAAGGACACGGCGTCCTCGCAGTGCAGCGCGACGCTCTTGCGCGCCATCATCAGGTTGCCGATGCGGCTGTCGTCGAGGCCACGGGCCGCGAACAGGGCCGGAACGTCGATGTAGGTCTCACCGCAGTAGGCGTTGATGGCTTCGATGCCGACCTGTTTCATGGTGTCTTCTCCGTAACTGCAGGAACTGCAGGGCTGCTTCAGGGCTGCTCGGGGCTGGACGCGGGTCTGCGGATCACGACGGAGGCGTTGATGCCGCCGAAGGCGAAGCTGTTGCTGAGGGCGGTGCGCAGCGGCCGTCGCTCGGCCGTGCGGCCGGCCAGTGGCAGGCCCGCGGCGGGGTGTTCGAGGTTCGGGTTGGGGTGGACGGCCCCGGCCCGCAGCTGGGCGATCGCCGCCACGGCCTCGACGAGCCCCGCGGCGGTGAGGCAGTGGCCGGTGAGCGGCTTGGTGGAGTTCACGCGGTACGTCGTGCGGCCGCCGAACACCTTGTGCAGCGAGGCCGCCTCGGTCTCGTCGCCGAGCACGGAGCCGGTGCCGTGTGCGTTGACGTAGTCGATCTCGTCGGGTGTGATGCCGGCCGTCGCGAGGGCCGCGCGCATGGCGGCGGCCTGCCCCTCGGCGTCGGGTTCGGTGCCGCGCCGCGCGTCGAGGCGCTGCCCGTGCCCGGTGATCTCGGCGAGCACGTCGGCGCCGCGCTCCCGGGCCGCGCCGGCGGGCTCCAGGAGGACGGCCGCCGCCGCCTCACCGCGGACGAAGCCCTGGCGGTCGCGGTCGAACGGGCGGCACATCCGGGCGGGTTCGTCCCTGAAACGCTCGTGGGCCATGGCGCCGGTACGGCGGAAGGACTCGGCCTCCACGGGCGACAGTTCGGCGGCCGGGGCGACGACCAGCACGCGCTCGGCCCAGCCGGCGGCGAGGGTGCGGACGCCCTGCACGAGCGCGAGCGTGCCGCTGGCGGAGGCGCCGCCCAGCGTCCAGCCCTCGCCGTGGATCCCGGTCAGTTCGCTGACCGTGCCGACCACGTCCACGTCGAGGTGGGTGAGCGCGTACGAGGCGCGCAGCCGGCCGGGGCTGTGGGCATGGCCGAGGACGGTCCCGGCCTGGTGGGCCAGGGCGAGGTTGCTTCCGGCGACGATCAGGGCGGTGCCGTGGGCGAGCTGGTCCCGGGTCAGTGCGCTGTCGCGGACAGCGCGCAGGGCGACGCACGCGGCGGTGCGCGCGGGCAGAGCGGCGCGGCCCGCGACCTTGCGCAGCCGTGCCGCCGTCGCGGGATCGTCCGCCAGGTGCCGCCCGGCCCAGTCGGCGAGGGTGAACCCGTCGAGCACGGCAACGGGCAGGCTCTCGCCGCCGCCGCCGCCGTCCGCCGCCGGCAGGGTCACCGCGCTGCGGCCGGCGAGCAGCGCGGCGGTGAAGCCGTCGAGGTCGTCGGCGAGCGGGGTGAGCACCGAGGCGGCCGTGACGGCCACGGCGCCGGATATGTGACTCACGCGTGCGCGCTCGCGTGCGCGCGGAACA
The DNA here is from genome assembly GCF_053644375.1 of Streptomyces sp. NPDC055400. Lineage (NCBI taxonomy): Bacteria > Bacillati > Actinomycetota > Actinomycetes > Kitasatosporales > Streptomycetaceae > Streptomyces > Streptomyces sp. NPDC055400. The sequence goes on from NZ_JBSHLM010000011.1 coordinate 338,319, forward strand.
CCGCGACCAGGGACCGCAGATCGTTGGCCTTGGTCAGCTCCGCGTTGGGCACCTTGATGCCCAGTTCGTCCTGGGCGGCGATCACGACGTCCATGCGGTCGATGGAGTTGGCGCCGAGGTCGCGCATGCTGTGGTCGAGGGTGATCTCGATGTCGGCGACCTCGGGCAGGACGTCGACGATCTGGGCGCGGATGACGGCGAAGATCGCTTCGTCGGTCATGGGGAGGTCCTTTCGGGTGCTCAGGAAGGCGGGTGCTCAGGAGTGCGGGGTGCTCAGGAGTGCTGGGGCAGGAGGGCGAGGGCCTGCTCGACGGTGAGCCGGTTGTCGCGTACGGCGCCGAGCAGGGCGTCCAGGTCGGCGGCGCTGATCTGCCCGGCGGCGGCGCCGGTCGTGGCCGGGGCGGTCGTGGCCGGGGCGGGTGCGGCGCCGCGGGCGGCGATGTGCGCGGCGAGGGCCGTCAGGCTCGGGTGGTCGTAGAGCACCCCGGCCTTCTCGTCGAGGCCGTACGCGTTGTTGAGGAACGCGACGAACTCGACGCCGAGGATCGAGTCGAGGCCCAGGGTGTTGAAGGTGGCGTGGACGTCGATGTCCCAGACGTCGCAGTACAGGGTCTCGGCGAGCTGCTCGCGCAGGGTCTCCAGGACGGCGGCGCCGCGGTCGTCGTCGGCGGGGGCCGCCTTCGGGGCGGGGGCCTGCGCCGGCTGCGGCCGGGCGGGCGGGGCGGGGACGGCCTGCTGTGCGGCGGGCTTGACCGGCTTGTCCCCCGCGGCCCTGGCGGCGACCTGGCGGGCGAAGGTGCTCGGCGTGGGGTGGTCGTACAGCTCGGTGGCCTTGATGTCGGTGCCGAACCGGGCGTTGACCAGCGCCACGAACTCCACGCTGAGGATCGAGTCGACGCCGAGCGTCTGGAACGTCTGCTCCGGGTCGAGGTCGGCCGGGTCCATGTAGAGCACCCCGGCGAGAACCTCACCGACCTCCTCGGCGACCCGGTCCTGATGCGCACCGTCGTGCGGTGGAGCGACCGGAGCGGGAGCCGCGGCGGCGGGGGCGGGCGCCCGTACGGGAGCGGGAGCCGGAACGGGTGCGGGAGCCGGAGCCGTGTCCAGCGGCCGGAGGGAGATCTTGCGGTCACGAGTCATGGAGGACGTCTCCTGTGGAGTCGGAGTGGTCGTGTTCTTCGCGGGCACCGGCTGCGGCAGGGACGGGACAGCGGGCGTGGGCCCGGGCGCGGGCTCGGGCGTGGGCTCAGGCGTGGGCTCGGGCGTGGGGGCCGCTGACGGCTGCGGGCGGGAAGCGGGCGCGGCCCGGTTCTCGCGGCCGAAGTCACGCAAGTGGCCGCGCTCCAGGGCCGGTTCGGCACCGGCCGTGCCCTGGCCCTGCCGGTGCAGCCGCTCGATCTGCAGGTCGTACCAGCAGCGGACGCGTTCGAAGGGGTAGTGCGGCAGCGGCGCACGCCGTGCCTGCGCTCCCGCGGCCGACACCACGACCCGGTCGATCCGGCCTCCGTCGAGCCACACCCGTACGGGGTCGTCGGCGGTGACCTCGGTGCGCCGCCACGGCCGGGGGCGGCCCGCCGCGACCGCCTCCAGGCCGGACAGCAGTTCCGGCATCGACCCGGCCGCCACGGCAGCCCTGCGTTCCAGGTCGGCGCGGCCTGCCGCGAAGGTGTACGCGACGTCGGCGAGCGGTGTCTGCGTGCCCCGCTCCCCCGCCGCGGTCAGGTCGTCGCGCAGCGCCGCGGCGTACGCCGCCAGCGCCTCGTCGGTGCGGGCGGACAGGAACACCACGACGGGCCTGGGCTGTTCGGGGGCGCGCGGTGCCCGCGGCGGCGGACCCTCGACGACGATGTGGGCGTTGCCGCCGCCGGCACCGAACGAGCTGATGCCCGCGCGCAGCGGCCGGTCGGTGCCGTCGCGGGTGGTCCAGGGCGCGACGCCCTGCTGGACCGTGAACGGCACGCCGTCGAAGTCGATCTCGGGGTTCGCGGGGGTCGCGTGCAGCGAGGGCACGAGGGTGCGGTGCCGCATCTGGAGCAGCACCTTGGCGAGGGCGACCGCGCCGGCTGCCGATTCGAGGTGTCCGACGTTCGACTTCACGGAGCCGATGGGCAGGTCGCCCGCGCCCTTCACGCCGTCCCGTGCGAACGCCGAGGCCAGGCCGCGGATCTCGATGGGGTCGCCGAGCGAGGTGCCGGTGCCGTGAGCTTCGACGTAGTCCAGGCCGTCGGCGGTCAGGCCCGCGTCGCGCAGCGCCTTGGTGACCAGGTCGGCCTGGGCGCGCGGGTTGGGCACGGTGTAGCCGTTGGTCCGGCCGCCGTGGTTCGCGGACGTTCCCCGGATCACGCCGTGGATGTGGTCGCCGTCGCGCACCGCGTCGGCGAGCGGCTTGAGGACGAACGCCCCGACGCCCTCGCCGGGTACGTAGCCGTCGCCGCCCGCGCCGAAGCTGCGGCAGCGCCCGTCGCTCGCGGCGAACCGGCCCTGTCCGAGCATGAAGTACTTGTTGGGGTGGATCAGTACGTTGACGCCGCCCGCTATGGCCACCTTCGAGCTGCCGGCGCGCAGCGACTCGACCGCGAGGTGGATCGCGGTGAGCGCGGAGGAGCAGGCGGTGTCGACGGCGGTGGACGGCCCCTGGAAGTCGAAGTAGTACGAGACACGGTTGGCGATGGACCAGTAGGCGCTGTTGGCGAGCACGTGGTTGCCGCGCAGCCGCTCCTCGGCCTCGTGCAACTGGTACTCGCCGTACATGGCGCCCACGAACACTCCGACGTCCTTGCGGTGCACCGGGTCGTCGGCGGTGACGAGCGTGTCCGGGGTGTACCCGGCGTCGTCGAGGGCGGCCCAGCAGGACTCGAGGAAGAGGCGGGCCTGCGGGTCGACGGTGCCCGCCTCGCGCGGAGAGATGCTGAACAGCGGTGCGTCGAAGTTCTCCACGCCCCGCACGAAGCCGCCCCACTTGGTGTAGGTGCGGTCCACGCGGGTCTTGTCCGTGTCGTACAGGGCCTCGGCGTCCCAGCGTTCGCGCGGCACCTCGGTGATGCTGTCGCGCCCCGCGAGGAGGTTGGCCCACAGCTCGTCGAGGCCGTCCGCCTCGGGGAAGCGTCCGGCGACACCGATGATGGCGACCGCGCGGGGATCGATGCCGGCGTGCGGATCGGGGGCGCCGGGCCGGGCGTCCTGGTCCCCCCTCGCGCCGCGCAGGCTCACGTCGAGGAGCGCGGTCGACGAGGCGGGCGGATGATCCTCGGTGACCGGCACGCCGGCCGGCTCGGTGGGGCCGATGAGACCGGCGCACCGCTCGGGGAACTCCTCGACGAGGTGCTCGGCGAGTTCGGCGACCGTGCGGCACTCGAACAGGAGCGTCTTGGAGAGCCGTCCGAAGTCGGACTCCAGGAGTTCGACGACGCGGATGGCGAGCAGGGAGTCGATGCCGAGGTCGTCGAAGGGCCGGTCGGGCCACACCTGGTCGACGGGGGTGCGGGTGGCCTCGGCGACGACGGCGCGCAGCCGCTCCTCGAGCAGGCCGGCGGCCGGCGCGGACCGGGGGACGGGGGCGGCCTGCTCCGCCGGTGTGGTCGGGGTCGCAGTCGGCGTCGGGTCAGGTGCGGGAACCGGATCCTGGGTGAGCCGCGGGAACGCCTCGCGCAGCCGGTCCAGATCCCCGTACAGCACGACGGGTGCGCTTACTTCGCCGTCGCGTTCGGGGGCGCCGAGCAGCGCCTCGAGGACGGTGATCCCGGTCGCGGACGGCATCGGACGCATCCCGAGCCCGTCGAGCACCTGCTCGGCGTCGGGGCCGGTCCGCATCCCGCCGTCGGCCCAGTACGGCCAGCTCACGGAGAGCGAACGGCCCGTGCGAGAGGCGGACTTGACGAGGCGGGACCGGCGGGTGACGAACTCGTCCACGGCCGCGTTGGCGAACGCGTAGTCGGCCTGGCCGGGGCTGCCGAGGGCCCCGGAGACCGACGAGTAGACCGCGAAGAAGTCGAGTTCCCAGTCGGCGGTGGCCGCGTCGAGCGCGGTGGCCGCGGTCAGCTTGGCCGCCGTCACCGCGGCGGCGTCGTCGATGTCCTTGCGCAGCACGTACGCGTCGCGCAGCACGCCCGCGCAGTGCACGACACCGTGGACGGGGCCCTCGGCGTTCAGCCGGTGCGCGAGGGCGCGCACCGCGGCCGGGTCGGCGCTGTCCAGGCGGTGATAGGTCACCGATCCACCGCTGCGTGCGGCGCGTTCGGCGAGGTGGGCGATCTCGGCGCCGCGCTCGCCCTCGGCGGCGGAGCGGCCGGTGAGGACGACGTGCGCCGCGCGGGTGTCGATCAGGTGGCGGGCGAGCTGCGCGGCGAGGCCGCCCATGCCGTTGATCCAGTAGCGCCCGCCCGTGCGGAACGGGGCGCGGCCGGGGGCGGGAGCGTCGCAGTGGCGCAGGACGGAGGTGGTGAGCGTGCTGTCGCGGGCCACGCCGAGCCATCGCGCCGCGGGCGCCTGGGCGACGGCGGCGCGCACGGCGGACGCGAGGGCGTCGGGGCCGGCCTCCGCGCCGAGGGCCACTGCGGTCAGTTCGAAGCGCGGGTTCTCCCCGGCGAGCGAACGGCCCAGCGCGGCGATGCCGTGGCCGGTGACGGCGGCGGCGTCGTCGAGTGTGCCGGCGGGGAAGGGCACGACGATCCGGGCGCCGCGCCGGGACAGGGGGCGCAGCAGGGCCTTCAGCAGGGCGAGCACGCGCAGGGCGTCGGGCGCGGATCCGGCGTCGGACCCGGCGAGCGGCCACACCACGACGGGCGGCCGGGGGTCCTCGCCGAGCCGCGCGACCAGTTCGTCGCCGAGGGCGGCGGCGCGCTCGGCGTCCTCGGGGTCGGCAAGGCGCACGGCCGCACCGGCCAGGGGGGCGTCGCCGATGACGACGAGGGGGGCGGGTTCACCGCCGGGGGCGCCGTCGAAGGGGACGGTCGCCGGGGCGAAGAGGTGCACACCGGACGGGAGTCCGGGGACGGCGGAGGTCGGCTGCGCGGCGTCGCGCGGGACCGGGCGCAGTGCCAGACCGGCCAGCGTGAGCACCGCTGTGCCGTCGGCACCGGTGACGGTCACGTCGTACTTGCGCACCCGGCGCCCGCCGCCGGCGAGCCGGACCGGGCGGACCCGTACCCATGCCTCGCGCGGCAGCGGCGCGTGCAGGGTGAGTGTGTCGACGGCGAACGGGATGAACGTCTCGCCTCCCAGGTCCTCGCGCAGCACGCACCCGATGACCGTCTGCAGGGCGCCGTCGAGGACGTACGGGCACAGGGTGTCGCCGCCGGACGGGCCGTTCGCCACGACGCGTGCCAGCGCGCCCTCGCTGCCGTGCCGCAGTTCGCGCAGCACCTGGAAGGCGGGGCCGTAGACGACTCCATGGTCGGCGAAGTAGCGGTACAGATCGGCCGGTTCGGCGGAGTCGGGGTAGGCGGTGCGCAGTGCGGCCGGGTCGAGGCGCTCCGGGGCGGCCGGCGGCCCGGCGAGCAGGCGTGCCTCGGCGTGTGCGGTGTCGGACAGGACGCGTACGGCGTCGCCGTCGACGACGGCGCGCAGCGTCACGGGGCCGGTGACCTCCACCGGCCGGTGGAAGGCGACGTCGGCGAGGCCGGCCGTGGCGGGTTCGGAGCGCCGGGCGGCGGTCAGGGCCAGGTCGAGCTGGGCGGCGGCGGGCAGCACCGGCCGGCCCGCCACGACGTGGTCGGCGGCGACCGGGTCCGCGGGGCGCACGGTGCGGGCCGGAGCGGCGCCGGGCCGGGGCCAGACGGTACGGGCGAAGGGATAGCCGGGAAGCCGCACGCGCCGCGCCCCTGCCGCGTCCTGTTCCGGCAGGTCGCCCTCACCTGCCGCCCAGGCCCGGTAGCCGTCGGGCGCGGCGTCGGGGACCAGAGGCCCGCCTGCCGCCAACTCCCTCAGTTGCCGGGACAGTTCGGTGACGGTGGCGGCGCCGAGCACCGCTCGGATGCGGCGCCGGCTGCGGCCCGTGCGCAGGGTGTGCGCCACATCGGCGAGGGACCGTCCGGCCACGGCGTCGGCGAGGTCACCGGCGAGCTCGCGCAGCGCGGTCTCGGTGTGGGCGGACAGCACGGTCCAGCGCACGCCGCCCCCGGCGCCGGCGTCGGGCGCCGGCTCGGCCAGGGGCGGGGCCTGTTCGAGGATGACGTGGGCGTTGGTGCCGCCGATGCCGAAGGAGCTGACGGCGGCGCGCCGGGGCCCGTGCGGGACGGGCCAGCCGCCCTCCACGACGCCCCGTTCGGCGACGCGCAGGCCGCCGGCGCCGCGCAGCGCGCGGTTGGGCTCGCGGAAGGGGGCCTGGACCGGCACGGCCGCGTTCTCCAGCGCCAGTACGGCCTTGGCGACGCCCGCGATGCCGGCGGCGGTGTTGAGGTGACCGAGCACCGCCTTGACGGAGCCGACGGCGGCCGGGTGCGGGCGCTCTCCTCCGTAGACCCGTTCCAGGGCGGCGAATTCGACGGGATCGCCGAGCGGGGTGCCGGTGCCGTGGGTCTCCAGGTAGCCGACCGAGTGCGGGTCGGTGCCCGCGACGGCCAGGGCCTCGCGGATCACGGCCTCCTGCCCTTCGGGGGACGGCGCGTGGTAGTCCATCTTGCGGCTGCCGTCGTTGTTGACGGCGCTGCCGCGCAGCACGGCGCGGACCGGGTCGCCGTCGCGCACCGCGTCGGCGAGGCGGCGCAGCACCAGGGCGCCGCCGCCGTTGCCGAAGACGGTGCCGTCGGCGGTGTCGTCGAAGGGGCGGCACTCACCGGTCGGCGAGAGGATCATGCCGGGCGCGGCCAGGTATCCGGCCTGCGGGAAGTGCAGGGACGCCGCCGCCACGACGGCCAGGTCGCACTCCTGGCCGAGCAGGCTCTCGGCGGCCAGGTGCACGCCGACGAGTCCGCTGGAGCAGGCGGTCTGCACGGTGAGGCTGGGGCCGGTGAGGCCGAGTTTGTAGGAGACGCGGGTGGCCGCGAAGTCCTTGTCGGAGGAGGAGAACCGGATCATGCCGGCCGCGTCGAGGTCGGTGATGCCGACGGGCGGCTGCGTGGGCTGGCCGACGGAGACGTAGGCGGCGGTGCGCAGCCCGGTGCGGTCGGGGGCGAAGCCCGCGTCCTCCAGGCCGTGCCAGGCGACCTCCAGGAGCAGGCGCTGCTGCGGGTCGAGCCACTCGGCGTGCTGGGCGCTGTATCCGAAGAACTCGGCGTCGAAGGCGTCCGCGTCCTCAAGGACGACTCCGGCGGGGACGAACTCCTCGCGGGCCACGGTGGCGCGGTCGTGCCCGAGGCCCATGAGTTCGGCCTCGGTGTAGCGGCGGATACCGGTCTTTCCCTCCTCGAGCAGCTCCCAGAGCCGGCCGACGGAGGTCGCGGGCCCGAATCGGCAGGCCATGCCTACGACAGCGATGGCGTTGGGGTCGATTCCGGGGTCGTCGTGGGTCATCGATCGTCTCCGAGTCGGAACGCGCGCCGCAGCTCACGGCGGGAGGGTCGGACGGGTGCGGTGGCCGCGGCCGCGACGGGGCCCTTCCGGGCGGGGGCGAGGCGTTCGGCGAGCAGGCCCGCGATGTCGTCGACGGTGGGCCGGGCGAACAGGTCGGCCAGCTCGATGCCGGTGTCCGGATAGGCCTCGTCGAGCCGTGCGAACAGCCGCCCGAGGAGCAGTGAGTTCCCGCCGATGTCGAAGAACCTCCGGTCGCTCGGGACGTCGTCGATCTCCAGCAACTCGCCCCACAGGGCGAGGACTTCGTGCCGCAGGTCCGCCGTGCTCGCGGCGGTCGGCGCGCCGGTGCGTCCGGTGTGCGCCTGCGGGTCCTTCCCGGCCCCCGGCTGCGGCAGGGCGCCCTGCGCGGCCAGCCGTACGGCTTCCTTGCGGTCGACCTTGCCGTTGGGCGTCAGAGGCAGTCCCTCCGCCGCCACGAGGCGGTCGGGGAGCATCCACGGCGGCAGCGTCGACGAGGCGAAGTCGCGCAGTTCGCCGAGGCTCGGCAGACTCTCGCCGGTCCGGGGCACGGCGATCACGAGGAGCCTGGCCGAGGGGCCTTCGCCGTGTACGGCGAGGACGGCGCGGGCGAGCGCGGGGTGCGCGCCCAGCACCGCCTCGATCTCGCCCAGTTCGACCCGGTGGCCGCGGATCTTGACCTGGCTGTCGGCCCGGCCGAGGAAGAGCAGCCGCCCTTCCTCGTCGCGGCGCACCAGGTCGCCGGTGCGGAACCAGCGTCCGCCGCCGACCGCGCGGACCGGGTGAGCGGTGAAGCGCTCGGCGGTCAGGTCGGGCCGCTGCCAGTAGCCCTGGGCGACGCCCGCCCCGCCGATCCACAGTTCGCCCGGCTCCCCCGGTGCGGGGGGACGGTGGCCGTCGACCTCGGTGAGGACCAGTTCCGTCGCGCCGATCGGCTCGCCCAGGTGCACCGGGCCCGTGTGCGTGACGCGCGCGATGGTGGACCAGATGGTCGCCTCGGTGGGGCCGTAGACGTTCCAGAGGCTGGCGGTGCGTTCGACGAGGGCGGTGGCGAGGTTGCCCGGCAGGGCCTCGCCGCCGCACAGCGCGGTCAGTCCGGGCGCCCCGCTCCAGCCGCCGTCGACGAGCAGTTGCCAGCCGGCCGGGGTGGCCTGCATGGCGGTGATCTCGCGGGTGTCGAGCAGGCGGGCCATGCGCCGGGCGTCGACGACGTCCGCGCGTTCGGCGACGACGACGGTGCCGCCGACGAGGAGCGGCAGGAACAGCTCCAGGACCGAGATGTCGAAGCAGACGGTGGTGACGGCGAGGAGCCTGCCGGGCGACCGCTCGTCGATGCCGACCCTCGCCGCGATGGCGTCCAGGGTGTGGACGACGTTGCCGTGCGTGACTCCGACGCCCTTGGGCCTGCCCGTACTGCCGGAGGTGAACATCAGGTACGCGAGGTCGGTGGGCGCGGCGGGCGTGCCCGGTGTGCCCGTGGGCGCGTCGGTGCCGGCCCGGATGTCCCGCGGGTCGACGATCCGCAGCCGCTGCGGCAGCAGCCAGGTCAGGTCCCGGTCGGCGAGGGCGACCTCGCAGCCGGCGCCCTCGACGACCATCGCGAGGCGCTCGCTCGGGTAGGAGTCGTCCAGCGGTACGTACGGGCGTCCGCTCTTGAGGATGCCGAGGAGTACGGCGGGCAGCCGCGCGGAGCGGTGCATGAGGACGGCGACGGGCTCGCCCGGCGCGGCGGTGGCGTCGACCCGGCGTGCGACGGCGTCGGAGAGTGCGTCGAGTTCGGCGTAGGTGAGGCTCTCGTGGTGGTCCTCGACGGCGGTCGCGTCCTGGCAGCGCCGGGCGCTGGCGGCGAAGCGCGCCACGAGGGTGCCGGCGGCCGGGTCGAGCAGGTCACCGACGGCTGAGCGGGTGTTGCGCGCCAGTTCGACGGTGGTGCGGCGCAGGTCGTCGACGAAGCGGTCGACGGCGGCGCCGTCGAGGACCGCGGTGCGGTGGTTGGCGAGGATCTCGACGCCCTCGGGGGTGTCGGTGACCTCGAGGCCGAGGTCGAAGTGGCCGCGCTGGCCGCGCCGGTGCACCGGCTCCCATCCGTCGTCGGCCGCCTCGGTGCCGCGCTCCCAGTTCTGGTAGGCGAGGGTGACGCTCGGCACGCCGGCGTCGCCGTGCGCGGCGCGGCACAGCGCGGCGAACCGCGGGTAGGGCAGCGCGGCGTGCCCGAGGGCTTCGCGCACGGTCTGGCTGAGGCCCTGGAGCCAGGTGGTGAGCGGGAGTCCGGGGTCGAGGTCGACGCGCAGCGGCACGGTGTTGACGAAGCAGCCGACGGTGGCCTCGTCGCTGTCGGAGCCGCGCCCGTACGTGGGTACGGCCATCAGCATCGAGCGGTGCCCTGTGGCCCGCGCGAGGGCCACGGCGAACGCGCCGAGCAGCGCGGTGAACCGGGGCACTCCGGCGGCGCGTGCGATGTCGCCGAGCGCATCGGACAGGCTGCCGGGCAGGCCGTACTCGCGGTGGGCACCGGCCGCGCCGGCCCCCTCTCCGCCCCCGGGGAAGAGCACACCCGCGGGCGTGCCGCCGGCCAGCCGCGTACTCCAGTGCTGTTCGGCCTCGGCCCACTCGGCGGCCGCCGCGGTGTCGCGTTCGCGGCGCAGTGCCCCGGCGAACGAACCGGCCTCGGGGAGGCCGGCCGGTCCGCCGCGGGCGAGCGCCGTGTACAGCGCGGCGACGTCACGGCGCAGCAGGTCTGCCGAGCGGCCGTCCACGACGATGTGATGGGTGGTCAGCTGCAGGACGGGGCGGTCCCCGGCGACCTCCCAGAGAACGGCCCGCAGCAGGGGTTCGGACGAGGTCCGCAGCCGGCGGTCGGCCTCCTCGGTGACGGCGCGCTCCAGGGAGTCCTCGTCGACGATCCGGGTGACGAGCGCGGGCGTGTCCCGGGCGGGCACGAAGGCGGGGTTCCCGTTGTGGGTGCGCACCGAGCACCCCAGCACGGGATGGCGCCGCACCAGTTCGGCGACGGCGCCACGCACGGCCTCGCGGTCCGCGCCCGCGGGCAGCCGCCAGGACAGCGAGATGTTGTACGGGGCGTGCGGCGCGGCCGACTGGTCCGCGGCCCACATGCCGAGGAGGCGGTCGGGCAGAGCCGCCGGAAACGTGTCGGGAAGGACAGGGGCGGGGGCGGGTTCAGCCGGGGCAGGTGCGGCGGCGGCGTGTTCGGCGCGGGCGCCGGTCCCGGCGGCCGGAGCGAACCCGGCCGCCTCGACGGCGGCCGCCAACTGGGCCCCGCGCGCGTCGAGCAGACGTTCCGTCAGATCTCGGAGGCCGGTGCTGTCCAGGAGCAGGGTCAGGGGCACCCGGCCGAGGTCGTCCTCCAGGATCCGGCACAGGCGCATCAGGGCGATGGAATCGACTCCGTAGTCGGAAAGCGGTGTCCCGGGGTCGAGTTCGCCGGCGCTCCTGCCCACGGTGTGCGCGACCCGCCCGGTGATCCAGCGCAGGGCGGCCTGCGGGAGTCCGTCCACGGGCGGCACGGCGACGGGCGCCCTGGAGGACACCGGCTCCCGCGCGGCAGGCGTTTCGGCGGTCCGGGCGGGGACGTCAGGCGCGTCGTGGCGGACCTCGAGGGCCCGGTCCCACACGTCGAAGTCGCCCGCCACCAGCGCCGCGTACGGCGTCGGGGCGTCCTTCGCCGGGTCGAGCAGGGGCCACACCGAGCGCAGGGCGGTACGGGTGGCGACCGGGCGCAGGCCGTACGTACCGGCCAGGTAGGTCAGTGTGTCCGGCTCCGGGGCCATGCCCGCGTCCGCGAGGACCGGCCAGCCGATGGACAGGGTGCGGCCCGGCCGCCCCGACGCCGTGCGGCAGGCGGCGAAGCCGTCGAGGAAGCCGTTGGCGAAGGCGTAGTCCGACTGGCCCTGGTTGCCCACCAGTGCGGCGAGGGACGAGGCCAGGACGAAGAAGTCCAGCGGGTGTCCGGCGAGCGCCGCGTCCAGGCGGAGCGCGCCGAGGACCTTGGCGCGGCACACCTCCTGCACAGCCTCGGCCGTCTTGCCGCGCAGGAATCCGTCGCGCAGCACCCCCGCCGTGTGGACGACACCGCGAAGCCGTACGCCCTCCCGCTCCAGCCACCGCGCCAGCGCGGCGACATCGCCCGCGTCACCGACGTCGCAGCGCCGGTAGGTGACCGAGCCGTTCCGGCTCAGTTCCTCCAGCGCCGCCTCGTCCGGTTCCGAACGCCCCACCAGCACCAGCCGTGCCCCCGGCGCGCGCGCCAGGACATCGGCGGCGACATGCCGGCCGAGTCCGCCGAGCCCGCCGGTGACCAGGTAGGTCCCCTGGGGGTCGAGCACGGTGCCCGCCGTGGCCGTGTCCGTGGCAGCCGTGTCTGTGGCAGCTGTGTCTGTGGCCGCGAGGGGAGTGAGCACCGACACCCGGCGCCCCTGCGGGCCCAGCCGCACCCAGTCGACGCCCCCGGCGGCGCGCATCGCCTCGGCCACCAGGGCCTCGGTGTCCGCGTGGTCGGGGTGGTCGCCGCCGTGGACGTCGAGGGTGGCCAGACGCAGCGCGAAGCGGCCGGTCTCGCCGGCGACGGTCCGCGCCAGGCTGTGCAGCGCGTGCACCAGCGGCGCGACGTCGCCGTTCTCCTCGGCCCGGGTCACCAGCAGGATCCGGGCCCCGTCCAGGGCCCGGCTGCGGACGAACGCCCGCAGCAGTGCGAACACGATGGCCAGCGCACCGCTCGCGAACCTGGACCACTGCGCAGTAGCGCCGTCCTGGGTCAGCGGGGCGCAGCCGAGTGCGTCCGCGGCCGGGCCCCGGGTGAGGTCGACGAGGACCACGCCCGGTGTCCCGGTGCGTTCGGCCGTGGCCGCGAGGACCTGCTCGTCGCCGGCCTCCCCCGACGTCAGGGTGGCGGCGGCCTGTGCGCCCCACCGGGGCACCGCGTCCCCGATGACCCACAGCGGCCCCTGCGGGCCGGGGGGTGCGTCGTCGCCGACCGGGGCCGGCCGCCAGTCGAGGCGGTATCCGGCCACCGGTACGCCGTCCGCCGCGCCGTCGCCCGTGTCCGTGGCCGCCGGCCGCGGCGTGGCCGACTGCTCGCCGGCGTCGACGCGGATGCGGAAGCCCGCCACGTCGACGAGCACGTCGCCGCTGTCCGGATCGATGATGTTCAGGTCGAAGACATGGATCCCGGCCGCGTCGTCGCGCCGTACCCGGCGGGCGTGCACATAGGCGCGGCCGGTGGCGGGCTGATGGACCGTCAACCGGTCCACGGCCAGCGGCCGCAGGGTGCGCCGGGTCCCGGTCTCCTCGGTGAGGAGCAGATACGCGGCACTCTGGCAGGCCCCGTCGAACAGCGCCGGGTGCAGCACGTGGCGCCCGTCCGGGTCCTCACCTTCGGCGAGCCGCAGCTCGGCGGTGACCTCGTCGCCGTGGACGGCGGCGCGCCGCACGGTGCGGTACAGCGGTCCGTACGCGAAGCCGTGCGCCGCGAAGGACCGGTAGAAGTCCTCCTGGCCGCCGCCCAGGTGGGTGTCGAGGTCCGCGATCCGGTAGACCAGGACCGGCCGCACCGGGCCCGCCGCCTCGGGTCCGGGCGCGGGCTCGGCCCAGCCCTGGGCGACGACGGCGTCCGCGACGGACGTGGAGAAGCGCCGCGCGCCCCGTACGTCGGGCTCCTCGAGGACGGTGGTGACCGTCATCGGCAGCCCGGTGGCCGGCTGCGGCCAGACCAGGTCGCGCAGCACGGTGCGGTACGGGTTGCCGCCCGCGCCGAGCAGCGCCTCGTGCACCAGCTCGGGGTGGAAGGCCCCAGGCAGCACCAGCTCACCGTCCACCACGTGGTCGGCGACCCAGCGCGACGCGCCGCCCAGGCGCGCGGTCACGGTCCGGGAGGCGGGCACGGTCACCGTGTCGGCGAGCGGCATCGGGGACGAGGAGGTCTCGGGCAGGGCGCAGCGCACGCGGGCGAGCGGCGTGCCCGGCAGCGGCACGCGCCGCCCGGCGGCCGGGCCCGTGTACGTGCCGTCGGTGACCCAGGCGCGGGCGGCCGCGTCGGCCTCGGGCGGCGCCGGGTCCGTCACGAGGGCCGGGTGAGAGGTCCCCTCGGCCAGCGCGTGCAGCGCGGCGCGCAGTTCGGCCTGGTCGTGGGCGGTCACGGCGGCCCGGTGCGGCCCGTGGTCCCGGCCCGTGTGCAGGGTGTGGGCGATGTCGGCGAGGGCGAGTCCTTCGACGGCGCCGGCGAGCGCGCGGGCCGTGCCGGCCAGCCGGTCGGCGTCCGGCGCCGCGACCGGTATCAGGACGGGGCCAAAGGGCTGTGGCGTCGCCGGTCCCGCGTCGTACTCCTCCAGGACGACATGGGCGTTGGCGCCGCCCGCGCCGAAGGAGCTGACGGCCGCGCAGCGCGGGACTCCCGTGCCGTCCCAGGGCTCGGCGGCGGTCTGGATGCGCAGTGCGGTGCCGTCGAGGCCGAGCTTCGGGTTGGGCCGCTCGGCGTGCAGGGTCGGCACGAAGCGCGCGCGCCGCAGCTGGAGGATGGTCTTGGTGAGTCCGGCGATACCGGCGGCGGCCTCGGCATGCCCGATGTTGGACTTGACCGAGCCGACGCGCAGCGGGCCGCGGGCCCCCGCCTCCTCGAAGGCCAGGGTCAGGGCGCGCAGTTCGATGGGGTCGCCGAGTTCGGTGCCGGTGCCGTGCGCCTCGAGATAGCCGACGGCGGCCGGGGAGACCCCGGCGCGGCGCAGCGTGGCGCCGATGAGGGCGGCCTGGGCGCGCGGATTGGGAACGGTGTAACCGCCGCTGCCGCCACCGTGGTTGAGTCCGGTGCCGCGGATCACCGCGTGGATCGTGTCGCCGTCCGCCTCGGCCCGGTCCAGGCGCTTGAGGACGACGGCGCCCGCGCCCTCTCCGGGCACGAAGCCGTCGCCGCCCGCGCCGAAGGCCCGGGTGTGCTCGCCGCGCGAGGGCATGCCGAGCGCGCACAGGCCGGTGAACCGGTCGGGGTGCAGGTAGAGGTTGACGCCTCCGGCGAGTGCCAGGTCGGCGTCGTCGTTCTCCAGGGCCCGGCAGGCCAGGTGCAGGGCGGTCAGCGACGACGAGCACATCGTGTCGACCGTGAGGCTCGGGCCGCTGAGGTCGAAGACGTGCGACACCCGGTTGGCGACGGACGCGGCGGCCGTGACGGCGTACTCGGGGTTGTCGGCGCCCGCGGCACGGGCGTCGCGCTGGGTGAGCAGATGACTGTTGGCGGTGACCCCGGCGAACACCCCGACGCGGGGGCCGCCCTGGGTGCCCGCGAGGGTGCGCCGGGCGTAACCGGCGTTCTCGAAGGCTTCCTTGGCGATCTCCAGGAACAGCCGCTCCTGCGGGTCCATCAGGGCCGCGTCGCGGGGGGTGATGCGGAACATCGAGGGGTCGAACGCGTCGATCCCGTCGACGAAGCAGCCCCAGCGGGCGTAGCCGCCGCCGGTGGTGCGCGCGGTGCGCCAGTCCCAGCGCTCGGCGGGCACCTCGCGTACGGGGGTGTGCCCGGCGTTCAGCAGCTCCCAGAAGGCGTCGAGGTCCTGGGCGCCGGGATAGCGCCCGGCGATCCCGACGACGGCGACGGCGGGTGCGCCGGTGTCGCGGCTGCGGCGCGCGGGGACGGGCGCCGCCCCGGCGGCCCGCGGCTGCGTGGCGGGGCGTACGGCCGGCTCGCTGTGCAGGGGTGCGGGCCGGGGGGACGCGGTGGGTGCGGGCGCGGCGGGACGGGCCGGTGCAAGATGGCGCGCGAGCGCCCTGGGCGTCGGGTGCTCGAAGAGCAGGGTCGCCGCGACGCTGTGCTCGGGGAACATGCCGCGCAGCCGCTCGCAGAATTCCTCGTTGAGGAGCGAGTCCACGCCGAGGGAGGGAAAGTCGGTGTCCGCGTCGAGCAGTGCGGGGTCCCGGACGGTGAGTTCGCCGACGAGCCGCAGGACGCGCTCCAGGAAGGAAGGGTCCTCCTCGACGGCGGGCGCCGGCCGGGCGACGGAGGCGGCCGGTGCGGCGGTCGGCAGCGCCGCGCCACGTTCGGCCAGCATCTGGGCCAGCTGGTCGACGGTCCGGTGCTCGAACAGCGCGGTCGCGGCGACCGGTCCGTACCTGCGGGACACCGCCTCGACGAGCTCCATGTTGAGCAGCGAGTCCACGCCCAGCTCCTGCCAGGGCAGATAGCCGGGCACCTCGGCGTCGGAGCCGCCGAGCAGGTCGCGCACGATGGCCCGCAGCCCCTCGGCGATCTCCAAGACCGTGGCGTCGGCCGCTGCCGGGTCATCGGTGGCAGTGGCCGTGGCGGCGGGCGGCCGGCAGGTCAGCAGGGCCACGCATCCCGGCGCGTCGCGCAGATGGTCCACCTCGGCGAGGCTCCATCCGTGCTCCTGAAGCAAAGACCGCCAGCGGGGCACGTCGAGGAGGGGGCCGTGGGGCAGGCGCCGGTCCGTGTCGACATAGCCCCACCAGCCGTCCGTCAGACCGAAGGTCAGGGTGTAGACCGCGGCCGGGACGACCATCTCGACCAGCAGCAACCGGCCGCCGGGGGCGAGCAGTTGCTCGATGTGGGCGAGGGTGCGGGACAGGTCGCGGGTC
The DNA here is from genome assembly GCF_053644375.1 of Streptomyces sp. NPDC055400. Taxonomy (NCBI): domain Bacteria; kingdom Bacillati; phylum Actinomycetota; class Actinomycetes; order Kitasatosporales; family Streptomycetaceae; genus Streptomyces; species Streptomyces sp. NPDC055400. The sequence continues at coordinate 354,381 of NZ_JBSHLM010000011.1, forward strand.
GCGTGGATCACGTTGCTCGCCACGACGAGGTCGACGGCGCCGGGTGCGAAGCCCTGGGTCTCGGGACTCTTCTCGATGTCGAGGAGGCACGGTCGTACGCGGTCGCCGAAGCGGCGGCGCCCGTGCTGGAGGAAGGCCGGGGAGACGTCGGTGTACGCGTAGTCGGCGACGCGCACACCGCGGGCGTCGAGCGCGGCCAGCGCCGACGCGGTGGTGCCGCCGACGCCCGCGCCGATCTCCAGGACACGCGGTGCGGCGAGCGCGGCTGCGGCGTCGCCGAGGGCCGCCGCGGCGGCGGAGTTGACCGGGTCGAAGAGCTGGTTGCCGCTGTAGACGGCGGTGACGCCGCTCAGGTCGCCGCCGGGGAACAGGACGGCGGTGACGGGCAGTTCGCCGCGCAGGACGGGACCGTACGACTCCAGGGTCCGGTCGAGCAGCGTCAGGTGCCCGGCGAGGTCGGGGTGGTCGGCCAGCAGCGAGTCGCGGGTGCGGGCCAGTTCGGGCCCCGCGGGCACGGGCCGTGCGGACTCGGCGTACTGCGCCAGGAGTTCGAGGATCGCGGCGATGAGCCTGCGGTGCCCGGGTACGGCCGCGAGCAGTGCGGCCGCCGCCTCCGTGTCGACGTCGGGCCGGGCGGCGAGCGCGGGAGGCAGGCCGAGTGCGGTCATCCGGTGGGCGAGTGCGGCACGGGCGTAGCGATCCAGCCGGTGCGCGGCGTCCTGCGCCTGCGGGGCCGGGTCGTCGGGTGCCGGGCGCGCGGTGAGCGGGCGCAGCGGCTCGGGATCACCGCCGAGCACGAGGGACTGCGGTCGGTTGCCGGACATGCCCGCTTCCAAGGCGGCCACTCCCCTTTCCGGTACGAATTCGGTGATCCCGGGATATTCACGCTTGACGTGCGCGGTGTACCGGCGGGCGAGCCCGGTGCCGTGCCACAGCCCCCAGTCGAAGGTGCGTACGGCGAGGTGCGCGTCCCCGTCGACGGCGGTGGCGTAGTGGTCGAGGAACGCGTTGGCGGCGGCGTAGTTGAGGCCGCCGACGCTGCCGAAGAGCCCGGCGGCGGAGGAGAACAGGACGAGCGCGGCGGGCCGGCCGTCCGGGCGGGTGCGCAGGGCGCGGCGCAGCGCCAGGACCGCGGTCACCTTGGTCGCGAGGACCTGGTCGAGGTCGGCCGGGGTGAGTTCGGCGAGGCGGGCCGGGCTGATCGAGCCGACGCTGTGCACGATGCCGTCCGGCTCACCGAACGCGGCCCGGCACGCGGCCAGGGTGCGCTCCACGGCGGCCGGTTCGGTGACGTCGGCGCTCAGGTACCGGGCGGTCCCGCCGAGGGCCGCGAGGCCGTCGAGCAGGGCACGGGTGCGGTCGTCGGCGGCCGAGCGCCCGACGAGCAGCAGCCGGGCGCCGTAACGCCGTGCGAGGTGGCGGGCCACCTCGGCGCCGATGCCTCCGGATCCGCCGAACAGGACGTAGGTCCCGCCGTCGGTGAACGCGTCGCCGGTGGCGGCGGGGGCGGGCTCGGGGCGGTCCGTGTAGACCTGACGCAGGCGCCGCGTGCCGCGCAGGGCGATGAGCGGTACGGCCTGGGCGCAGGGTTCGGTCAGGGCCGCGGCGACCTGGGCGGGTGTGGCGGCGGCGTCGAGGTCGACGGCTGCGGCGCTGACGCCCTCGATCTCCCGGGGCAGCGTGCGAACGGCGCCGAGCAGGGCGCCCTGGAGCGACGCGCCGGGCGAGGGGGCGCCGCCGTCCGGGTCGGTGAGGCCGGTCGTGACGAGGGTGACGCGGGCGGGACGGCCGGCCGCTTCGAGCGTACGGGCCACGGTCAGCAGGGCCGCGAGCCATTCGCGCAGCCGGCGGATCCCGGCCGTGTCCTCGCTCCACCCGGAGCCGTCCACGAGAAGAGCGACGTGGCCGGCCCCCCGCACCGCCTGCGCGAGGCCGGCAGAGTCGCTCCGCACGGTCCGGGCGCCGAGGCCTTCGGCGCGGTGGAGCCCGGCCGCATCGTGGACGAGCACGAGCCCGTCGAGCCGCGCGGTGTCCGGCCGGGTGGTGCCCGAGGGCTCCGCGCACCACTCGGGCACGAGCACACGGACGGCGGGCGCGTCGGCGGGCGCCTTCTCGGGCGGGACGTCGGCGCCGGCGGCGGGCGCCGCGGAGGCAGCCGTCCCGGTGGCGTGCAGCCGCAGGCCCGTAACCCGCAGTACGGTCCTGCCGTCGGCGACCGCGGCCAGGTCCACGACGGTGTACGTGGCGCCCTGGGCGGTGCGGCGGACCGTCAGTTCCGCCGTGTCCGGGACCACTCCGGACCATTGGACGTGGTCGGCGGCCGCCGCGACGCGGGAGGCGGAGCCGTCCGTCAGGACGCACGAGGTCTGCAGCGCCGCGTCCAGCCACGCCACGCGCTGGGTGCGCGGGTCGGTGGCGGCGGGGGCGACGATCCGGGCGACGGCCTGTCCGTCGCGTCGGCGCACGTCGTGCACCACGCGGTAGACCGGCCCGACCTCGATCCCGTTGCGCTCGAGAAAGGCGCCGGGATCGGCGGCCTGCTCCGGGCTGCCCGGTTCCGCGACGTCCGTGGCCGGCACCGGTGCCGGAGAGTCGGTCGCCGCGACGGCGCGGGCGACGACCACACCCTCGTGCTCGACGGCGAGACGCACGGTGCCGTCCGTCTCCTCGGCGCTGCGTACCAGACGCACGCTGCCGCCTTCGGGCACGGGTACGGGCCGCTGGAAACGCAGTTGCCCCAGCGCGACGGGTCCGCCGTCCGCGAGCGCGTCGATCAGTGCGGCTCCGGGCAAGGTGGTCCGCCCGCCGACGCGGTGCTCGGCCAGCGAATGCCCGTCCTCGATGACGTAGCCGCTGCTGCTCCCGCGCCCGGAGGACACAGAGGACGCAGAGGGCTCAGAGAACTCAGGGGCCGCAGCGCCCGGCAGCCAGTAGGAGTGGCGTTCGAAGGGGTACGGCACCAGCGGTACGCGGCGCGGGCGGGGCCCCGCGGGCAGACGCGAGGCCCAGTCCCCGACCGTGGTGTCGGCTCCGCCGAGCCAGTCGCGCAGCCAGGGGTCAGCGGGCTGCTCCTGCGTGCCGTGCTCGGCGAACTCCCTTGCCGAGCGGGCGAGTTCGGCCAGATCGGCGACGACGAAGAGGGCGCGGTGCGGCAGGTGACGGCGGCCGGACTGGAGCGTCCAGGCAAGCTCGTCCAGGGCGGGCGAGGCGGGCGAGGCGGCCAGCTCGGCCGTGCGGGCGGCCAGCCGGGTCAGCGAACCGGGCGTAGCGGCCGACAGCGGCACGGCGAACGGCCCGTCGCCGACGGCGTGTTCGCGGGGCAGGTCCGGTGCCTCCTCCAGGACCACATGGGCGTTGCTGCCGCCGAACCCGAACGCGCTGACGGCCGCGCGGCGGGGCGCGCCGCCGGTGCGCGCGGGCCACGGCACGGGCTGCGCGGCGACCCGGACCGGGGTCCCGTCCAGTTCGATGTGCGGGTTGAGACGCGTGAAGCCGGGCATGCCCGGTATCAGCCCGTGGCGCAGGACCTGCACCGCCTTGACGACGCCGACCAGGCCCGAAGCGCCTTCCAGATGCCCGATGTTGGCCTTGGCGGAGCCGACCCAGATCCGGCCCTTCGGCCCTCCGGCGCGCGCGGGCATGCCCTGCGGCTCCGCCTCGAGGACCTCCCGGAAGGCATCCAGCTCGATCGGATCGCCGAGCGGCGTGCCGGTGCCGTGCGCCTCGAGGAACCCGAGATCGGCGGCGCGCAGTCCGGCCCGGCCGAGCGCGGTGCGGATCAGCCCGCTCTGGGCACGGGGGTTGGGCGCGGTCAGCGCGGCGGCCCGGCCGCCGTGGTTGACGGCGCTGCCGCGGATGACGGCGAGCACGGGGTCGCCGTCCGCGACGGCGCGGCGCAGCGACTTGAGCACGAGCCAGCCCGCGCCCTCGCCCCGGACGAACCCGTCGGCGTCCGCGTCGAAGATCCGGCTGCCGCCCTCGGGCGAGAGCATGCCCGCCCTGCGGTAGGCGCGGGCGTTGAATCCGTTGCTGAGGAGGTTGGCGGCACCGGCGAGGGCGACCTCGCATTCGCCGGAGCGCACCGCGGCCTGGGCGAGGGCGAGCGCGGTGAGCGCGCCGGAGCAGGCGGTGTCGACGGTGATGCTGGGCCCGGTGAAGTCGTACAGGTGGGAGACGCGGTTGGCGAGGAACGCGGGGAACGTGCCGGTGGTGGCGTACCCGTCGGCCGACGCGGCGCGTTCCACGAGCTGCTCGCGGTAGTCGTAACTGCAGGCGGCGGCGTACACCCCGACGGGCGTGCCCGCGAGGGTGTCGGGGGCGAGTCCGGCGTGTTCCAGAGCGTGCCAGCTGAGTTCGAGCAGGGCGCGCTGCTGGGGATCCATGGAGGCGGCCTGACGGGGTGTCACTTCGAAGAAGGGCGCGTCGAACAGGTCGATGCGGTCGAGGAGCCCCGCGCGGAACCCGGCGGGCACCTCCCCCGCGAACCGTCCGGCCGCCACCGCCTGGATCCGGCACTCCCCCCGGCTCAGCAGCTGCCAGAAGGCCTCGGCGTCGTCCGCCCCCGGCACCTTGCAGGACATGCCGATGACAGCGACGTCGTCGGCATCGGCATGTCCCGGCCGTGCGTCCGTGGCCCCGGCGGGTACGGGGGCGGGCGCGGCCCCTTCGGCGGGTACCGCCCCTTCGTCCTGCGGTGGTCCGGGCAGCAGCGCCGCCAGCTCCGTCAGCGTCGGGTGACGCCAGACGGCGGTCGCCGGCAGCTGCACGCCGAAGGCGGCACGGGTCTCGCGGATCAGGCGCAGGGCACGGGCGGAGTCAAGACCCTGCTCACCGAGCGGGCGGCCGGGGTCCGCCGGATGCCCGAGGACGTCGGACGCCAGGGCGACGAGCCGCTCCAGCGCGTCGGGAGCCGCCCGCGGGGTGCCCGCCACCGGGCCTCTCGTGGCGCCGACGGCGGGCTCGGCGGCCCGCGCCGCGCGCCGCCCTGCCGCCTCTGCCTCTGCCTCTGCCTCTGCCTCTGCCTCTGCCTCCAGGGATTGCCGCACAGCGTCCAGGTAGGCGGACGCGTCGCGCCCGTTGAGCACCGTGTGGTCGAACGCGAGCACCATCCTGCGCACCGCGCCCTGGCCCGTCCCCTCGACCGCGCCGAGGAACAGGGTCGCCACCGCCGGCGGCACGACCACCGGCACCGCCAGCGTCGGCCCCCGGTCCCCCAGGTGGGAGAGCATCAGCGTGACCCGGCCGTCGGCCTGCGACCGCCCGTCGAGTGCCTCTTCCACGGCCTGCGCGTACCGCGCGTCGAAGTCCTCGGCCGTGACCTCGTCGGCGCCGCGCACCACCGCGACGGTGAGGTCCCCGTCGTCGGTGGCCACGGCGATCCCGAGGTCCACGTGCTCGTACACGCGCAGCGCGCTCTCGTCGAGCCGCCGCGAGCGCAGCCGCGCCGCGCCGGGCGCCGCCGCGCAGCGGGCCGCGACCCGGGCGAAGGCCTGGAAGACGGTCGAGAAGCGAGCGCCACGGTGTTCCCGCAGGGCCCGCTGCAGCGTGTCCTCGGCGACGAGGGCGGAGACGACCGCGGGAACGACCTGGTCGCGGGCGCCGAGCATGGCCCGGTTCAGGGCGCGCTGCCGGATCGACTGGGTGACGTCGGTGAAGCCGGTGACCGGCTCCGGCGCCGACGGGCCGCTGGCGCCGGGTGGGCCGACCGCAGCGACGTCCGCGCCGGCGTCCGTGCCGCTCTCCCGCCGCTGGGCGACGTACCGTTGCAGATCGGCGGGCATCAGGCTCGTGCCCGCCGCGGGAACGTCCGGCAGCAGTGCCTCGTCGATGCCGAGGCGCCGGGCGTGGGCGCGGGTGCGGGGCGGGATGCGGCGGGTCGGGGCGGACTCCCGCCCGGGTGCGCCCTGTACGGACGCGCCGGGCGCGCGCTCGGCGGCCGCGGTCCGCGATGCCGCCGCGGTCCGCGATGCCGCCGCGGTCTGCGGTGCGGTCCCGGCCGTCTCGCGGTCCGGGGCGATCCGGCCGACGGCTCCGCCGATCGCAACGGTGTCCCCCTCCCGGACCAGCCAGGCGTCCAGGATCCCGGCCACCGGGGACTCGATCTCGACGGCCGCCTTGTCGTGCTCCATCTCGTAGACGACCTCGTCCTTGGCGACCGCGTCGCCCGGTTGCTTGAGGAACCGGACGATGCGGACCTCGACGATCCCCTCGCCGAGGCGCGGAACGGACAGCACCGACTCCGTGGTCATCTGCGCTTCCTTCTCCATGCGGTCAGGCCAGAACGGAACGGACGGCCGCGACCACGTCGTCCGCGGCGGGCAGCACGGCGCGCTCCAGGTCGGGGTGGAACGGGACGTGCACGTCCTCGCGGCTCACCAGGCGCGGCGGGGCGAGCAGCGAGTAGAACTCGTCGTCGGACGAGAGGAGTTCGGTGATCAGTCCGGCGCCGAAGCTGCTCGTACGGTTGTCCTCCTGCACCACGACCAGGCGCCCGGTGCGGCGCACGGAGGCGGCGACGGTCCTGCGGTCGAGCGGCACCAGCCAGCGCAGGTCGATGACGTCGGCCTCGACGCCGTCGGCGGCGAGGCTCCCGGCGGCGTCGAGGGCGAGTTCGGTCCCGTTGCCCCAGCTGACGACCGTGACGTCGTCGCCGGTACGCAGCGTGCGGGCGCCGAGCGCGGGTGCGGGCCGCCCGGCCGGCTCCCTGCGCTGCCGCATCAGGTGCTTGGGCAGCAGGATCAACGTCGGATCGGGTGCGGTGAACGACTCCAGGAAGGCGGCCTCGGTGTCCTCGGGGGTGGAGGGGACGACGACGCGCAGTCCGGGCAGGTGGGTGAACAGGCTCTCGTTGCTCTGGCTGTGCCAGATTCCGCCGCCCGGCAGATAGCCGCCCCAGGGCGCGTAGATGACGACGGGGCACTGCCATGCGGAGACCGTGCGCCAGCGCAGCGTGGTGAGCTGGGCGGCGAGCTGGTTGAAGGCGGGTCCGGCGAAGTCGATGAACTGGAGCTCCACGACGGGCCGCAGGCCGGCGGCGGCGAGCCCGACGGCGGCGCCGACGATGGTGGCCTCGGCGAGCGGCGCGTTGGTCATGCGCTCGCCCGCAAGCTTGCCGAGCCCCTTGGTGAAGCCGAAGACGCCGCCCTTGGGATCGTCGATGTCCTCGCCGAACAGGACGAGTTCGGGGTGGCGTTCCAGGCCGGTCGCCAGGGCCCGGTTGACGGCGGACACCATCGTTCCGCCGCACGGCTCGGTGAGCGGTCCTGCGGCCGGTTCCTGTCCCGCGGGGTGCGCCGTCTCGCCCGCCGGCGCGAACAGGTGCTCCATGATCAGCTTCGGATCCGCGGCCGGCTCGGCGGCGACCCGCGCGAAGACCGCTTCGACCTCGTCGGCGTGCCGGGCTCGCGTGCGCTTGAGCCATGCCTCGTCGACGGTGCCGTCCGCGAGCAGCCGTGCGGTGAAGATCTCCACCGGGTCGCGCAGGCCGGCGAGGTCCTCGCTGCTGCGGTAGACGCGGTGGTCGTCGGAGGACGTGTGGGGGTCGAGCCGGTCGAGGTGGCACCACAGCACGACGGGCCCTTCGCCGCCCCGCACGGCGCTCAGCGCTTCGCGGGAGGCGGCGTGCAGGGCGTCGGGATCGGCGCCGTCGACCACGGTCGTGCGCTCCTGGGGCAGCAGGCCGAGCGCGTGCGGCGACATGTGCTCGGTCGGCGTGGAGATCCCGTAGCCGTTGTCGGAGACGAGGAAGACGACGGGCAGCCGCCGCTCCACCGCGAAGGCGACGGCCTCGAAGAACTCGCCCTGCCGGGTGGAGGCGTCGCCGATGGAGCAGACGACCGTTTGCTCACGGCCCATCAGCTGGGCGGCCCAGGCGGCTCCCACGGCGGGCAGGCACTGGCTTCCGGTCGGGCTCGCGATCGAGAAGACATTTCCCGGACGGTGGCCGAAGTGGGCGCTCATATTGCGCCCCGCCGAATGCGATCCGGCCTTGGCCATCAGATCGCGCGCCTGACCCTCGGTATCCATTCCGCGGGCCATGAGAACAGTGCGGTCGCGGTAGTGGGGAAAGATCAGATCCTGCGGATCCAACAGCTCACAGAGCGCGGCCAGACCCTCGTGACCTGCGGAGGAAATATGGAACCAGGCCTCTCCCTGACGCAGCACGATGCCCGATCTGCGGTCGCATTCCCGGGAGAGCAGCATCAGTTCGAGGAAGTCAGCCCGCCGCTGCGCGGGTATCCCCGATGGCCGCGATTCCTTCGTCCGATTCTTCACAGCCAAATCGTGCCGTGTCACCCGGGTCCCGGGCATCGCCCCCAATAGCCAATTCATTCGGGGCTGTTGATACCTCGTAGGAGTGAGTCCCGGGAATTCGGCTACGGAAAAATAGTGAGCCCTCCCTCCCGGGAGTGAGGTCATCCGGGAGGGAGGGGGGCACGGCCCGCGCCCGCGGGGCCGGTCGGCTCATCCGCGGGACGAGGGGGTGTCCGACGGTTGCGACCGCGTGCTCGGGTCAGGCGGGGACGGCGGAGGCGAGGGGCTCGGGGTGCGCCATGAGGATGGACCGCTGGAGCCTGCCGAGGGCCGTCGACGGCTCGAGGCCCAACTCCCGTACGAGGGTGGCGCGCAGGCGCTGGTAGACGTTCAGGGCCTCCCCGCGACGCCCCGAGCGGTGCAGCGCGAGCATGAACTGGCCGTGCAGGCTCTCGTGCATCGGGTACTGGTTGACCAGCACCGTCAGTTCGGACAGCAGCTCGCGGTGCCGGCCGAGCCGCAGGTCCGCCTCGATGCGCTGGTCGAGGGCGCACAGACGGGTCTCCTGGAGCCGCCTGACCTCGAGGGTGATCTGGCTGCCGGCCTGGACGTCGGCGAGCGCGGATCCGGTCCACAGTGACAGGGCGTCGCGCAGCCGCTTGGCGGCACCCGCGTAGTCCTCGGCGTCCATGGCCCGGTACCCGGCGCCCGCGCGTCGTTCCAGTTCCTGGAAGTCGAGGGTGCCGCCGCGGGTCTCGAGACGGTAGCCGCCCGGCAGCGTGACCAGGATGTCCTTGGCGGTTGCCTGCTCGTCCCCGCCCCGGTCCAGCGCCTCCCCGATCAGCTCGCGCAGTTGCAGGATGTAGGTCTGCAGCGTGGTGCGGGCGCTGCGGGGTGGTGTCTCGTCCCACAACTCCTCTATCAGTGTGCACACCGGTACGACGTGGTCCGCGTTCAGCGCGAGCAGCGCCAGGACCTGGCGGGGCTTGGGTGCGGTCGGCGCGATCGAGATGCCGTGCTCTCGCACCGACAACGGGCCCAGTACTTCGATGTCCATCGTTTCTCCCCTGTGGGTGCAAGCTGGTCGGCGCGTGCGGGGTCCGGCTCCGGCGCGGGATGAGCGTGCCGCGGCATCTGAACCCACCTCAAATAAAAAAACAGCACGGTCGGTTTGTCAATCCGAACCATGTAGTCTTTTTTCTCATGAGCCCCAAGCCACACGGGAGACGCCGGTCACGCAGCGCGGCCGGACACCTCGGCGCGGACGGCGGTCAGACACCCGTCGTTGCATGTGGGACGCGACGCCGCCGCACTCCAGCGCCCCGTCCCGGCGAACAGCCGGGGCACGGAATCCAGCTGGTAACCGCCGTGCTCCAGCAGCACCACACCTCCGGGACGCAGCAGCCGGCTCGCCGTCAGTTCCATCGCGCGGATCATCTGGAGACCGCCCTCACCTGCCCAAAGAGCCAGCGGAGGGTCGTAGTTGAGGACCTCCGGGGAACTGGTGCGCAGCCCGATGGGGATGTAGGGCGGGTTGGTGACGACCAGGTCGACGGTGCCGTCGAGCTCGGGGAAGGCATCACGCGCGTCACCCTGCACGATCTTTGCACCCGTACCGTGGGCGTTACGCACGGCGACCCGCACCGCGGCCTGCGCGAGTTCGATCCCGTACACCCTGGCCTGGGGGAAGCGACGGGCGATGCTGACCGCCATCGTGCCGGGCCCGGCGCAGAGATCGACCACCAAAGGAGACCGAATTCCGGCCTGAAACAGACCGTGGAGTCTGTTAATTGCGTCGTCAACGATCTCCGCGGTCTCCGGCTTGGGCACGAAGACCCCGGGCGCCAGCTCGAAGCGGTGTCCCATGAACCAGGCGTGGCCCACGATGCGTTCGGCCGGTTCGCGGGCGGCACGCCGCTCCACGTACGTCCACAGGTCCGCCGGGACCGGCCCCCGCAGCTGTCCGTCCAGGTCGTGGGGGGTCACCCGGGCCGCGTGGGCTGCCAGGAGCCGGGCGTCGTCGCGCGCCGCCGCCTCCCCGATGCCCGCCGCGACGAGCCGTTCGACGGCGAGGTCCAGTGCGGCGGCGAGCGTCGTCGGCGTGGCCCCGGCCGTCCGTGCGGCGGTCGTCACGAGGCCCTCCGCTCCGGCTCGCCGGCGGCCGGGCCGCCCGTCGCGATCCACTCGTCCTCCAGGCGGCACGTCTCGGCGATGATCGTGTCGTACAGGCTCCGCAGGAACGCGGGGTCGATGCCGTGCTCCTGCGCGTACCGCGCGGCGCGGCCCTGCACCGTGGCGATGCGGTGCGGCTGCATCATCGCCACGTCGTGGACGCGCTTGTACTCGCCGATGCGCAGGCAGATCTCCAGCCGCTCGCGCACCGTGTCGAGCAGGCCGGAGTCGACGGCGTCGAGCCGGGCGCGCAGCGACTGAAGGTCCTCGGTCGCGTCCACGGGTCCGATACGTAGTGGCATGACGATTCCTCTCTCGATGAAGAACGATGAAGAACTAGGGGGCAAGGTGTTCGAGCACTGTGTGGTGGCGGGTGGTACCGGCGAGGTGGGGCGCATGTTCGCCGCTCGGCTCGCGGACTCGGGGGCGCGGGTCCTGTGCCTCGACCCGGCGGCCTCGGCGCCCGCCGCCCTGGCCGACGACATCCGCGCTCCCGGCCCCGCGGCCGCCAGGGCCATCGCGGCGGCCGACCTGGTGCTGCTCGCCGTACCGGAGCCGGTGGCACTGGACGCGGTCGGCCCCGTGACCCGGCTGATGCGCACCGACGCCCTGTTCGCGGACACGCTGTCGGTGAAGGGCGGCATCGCCGGGCGCCTGCACGCCCTGGCACCCGGCATCCAGGCGGTGGGGCTCAACCCGATGTTCGCGCCGTCGCTGCCCCTGCCGGGCCGGCCGGTGGCCGCGGCCACCGTCACCGACGGGCCCGCCGTCCGGGCGTTCCTGGCGCTGGTCGCCGGCTGGGGCGCCCGGGTGGTCGAGATGTCCGCGCAGGAGCACGACGCGCTGACGGCCGCGCAGCAGGCGGCCACGCACGCGGCCGTCCTCGCCTTCGGCCTGGCGCTGGGAGAGCTCGGTGCGGACGTCGGGGCGCTGCGCGCCACGGCGCCGCCGCCGCACCGCACGCTGCTGCAGCTCCTTGCCCGGATCTCCTCCGGCACCCCGGAGGTGTACTGGGACGTCCAGTCCGGCAACCCGCACGCGCAGGCCGCCCGGCGCGCCGTGGGCCACGGCCTGGAGCGGCTCGGCCGGGCGGTCGCGAACGGCGACCCGTCGGCGTTCGAGACGCTCTTCGAGGAACTGCGCGCCACGCTCACCGAGCGGCACAGGAGCGAACTGGCCGAATCCTGCGCCGAGTTGTTCGCACGGCTGCGGTGAGGGCGGGCCGGTCCTGCCCGCCCCCCGACGGCGGTCACCGCACGCTGCCGGCCAGGAGTTCGCGCTTCCCGGCCGGGGCGGCGGCATGTGCCTGACGCAGCGCGCGCAGCGTCGTGCGGGCCTTGAGGAGCATCTCCTGCACCTCGTCGTCCGGGTCGGACAGCGCGATGACCGCGCCGCCCACACCGATGGTCGCGGCGTCCGCGGTGGCGACGATCGTACGGATGACGATGCTGAGGTCGACGGCCCCGCTCAGGGCGAAGTAGCCGAGCGCCCCGGAGTAGACGCCGCGCGGCCCGCCCTCGAGGCGGTCGATGAACTGCATGGTGCGCACCTTCGGCGCCCCTGTCATGGAACCGCCGGGAAACGCGGCGCGCACCGCCTGCGGCCGCGAGACATCCGCCGCGAGGCGTCCCCGTACGGTGCTCACCAGCTGATGCACGGTCGCGTAGGACTCGACGTCGAACAGCTTGGGCACATGGACGCTGCCGATCTCGCAGACCTGCCCGAGATCATTGCGGACCAGGTCCACGATCATCAGGTTCTCCGAGCGGTCCTTCTCGGCCCCGGCCAGGCCCCGGGCAAGGGCCTCGTCCTCGGCCGGGGTGGCACCGCGCGGCCTGGTGCCCTTGATCGGCTTGGATTCGGCGGTGCCCGCCGCGTCGATGCGCAGATACCGCTCGGGCGAGGACGAGAGCACGGCGCCCTCGGGGAACTGCAGGTAGGCGGCGTACGGCGCCGGGCTGATGGCACGCAGCGCCCGGTAGGCGGTGAGCGGATCGACCCGGCCTGGCACGCGCAGCAGGTTGGTGAGGCACACCTCGTAGGTCTCGCCGTCGCGGATGAGACGCCGGCACTCCTCGACCAGCTCCCGGTACTCGGCGGCGTCGTGCCGGAACTCCACGTCCAGCGGCAGCAGTTCCTCGTCGGGCAGCAGGAGGAAGGGCGGGCGGGGCACGGTGCCGGCCAGGGCGCGGGCCGCTTCGGCGAGCCAGTCGTCGGCGTCGCGGGCGCTCGCCGGATGCCGGTCGCTGCTCAGCGCGAGCAGCCAGGCACGGCCGTCGGCGTGGTCGACGGCGAGCATCCGGTCCGCGAACACGAAGGCGCCGTCGGGCAGTTCGGCCGTGTGGGTGCGGTCGCCGCCGCTGTCGGCCTTGGTCTCGTATCCCAGGTAGCCGACGTAGCCGAGGTTGAACTCGAAGGGCAGGTCCGGTGCGGGGGTGCTGCGCGCGGCCAGCTCACGCTCCAGGTGCGCGAAGAGCGTGCCGGGCCGCCGCAGCACCTCGGCACCCGAGCGGTCACGCACCCGCACCAGCCGTTCGGCGACGTCGTACGTGAGGATCTCGCCGAGCGGGCCCTGGGGCGCGCCGAGGAAGGTGAAGCGGGACAGGCCCGGGTCGACGCGGCTGCTGTCCAGCCAGAAGCGGGCCGGGGCATCTGCGAAGAGCTCCTCGAACGCGGCGTCGGCGTCCGGCACCTCGGCCAGCTCCCGCACATGCAGCCGCAGGTCACCGGGCTCGCCGGGCCGCTCCTGCCGGGTGTCGTCGCCGGCCACGCCGGGCACCTCGACGCCCAGCGGGGCCCGGCCGAGGGCGCGCAGGCTCAGGTCGCGGAAGTTGGCGAGCAGCCGGTGGCCGTACTCGCTGCTCACGGACTCCGGATGGAACTGCACGCCCCAGCGCGGTGCGCCGGTATGCCGTACGGCCATCAGGAGGCCGTCCCGCGTCGACGCGGTGGGCTCCAGTTCGGCGGGCAGTTCGTGGACGGTGAGCGAGTGGTAGCGCACCACGCGCAGCGGCGAGGGGATCGCGGCGAACAGTTCGCGTCCGTCGTGCTCGATCCGGCTGGTGCGCCCGTGCACGGGTTCGGGCGCGTGCCCCACCTCGCCGCCGCCCAGCAGGCACAGCGCCTGGTGCCCGAGGCACACGCCGAGCAGCGGCAGGTCCCACTCCTCGATGACCCGCCGGCTGAGTCCGAGGTCGGTGTCGGTGCCGGGATGGCCGGGTCCCGGGGAGACTACGACGTTGTCGAAGTCGGCCGGGTCCAGCGCCGCCCAGCCGGCGTGGTCGTCGTTCTTGATGACGACGGGGACCTCGGCGTTCACCTCGGCCAGCATCTGGAAGAGGTTGTAGGTGAACGAGTCGTAGTTGTCGATCAGCAGGGTTCGTACGGTACGCACGGCTGCCCCCTCGGTCTCAGGCTCGGCGCACGGTCAGCGGGAGATTCCGCACACCGAGCAGCCCGTCGCGGTGGTAGCGCAGTTGCGCGCCGGGAGTGATGCGTATGTCGGCGAAGCGGTCGAGGAGCGCCTCCAGCGCGATACGGCCTTCCATACGGGCGAGCGGGGCGCCGAGGCAGTAGTGGATGCCGTGGCCGAAAGCGATCTGCTGGCGCGCCTCGCGCGTGGGGTCGAAGCGCTCGGGCTCCGGGAAGGACCGCTCGTCGTGGTTGGCGGACAGGAGCGAGGGGACGATCATGCGCCCGGCCGGGATGGTGACCCCGGCAAGCTCGGTCTCCTGGGTGGTGACCCGCGCCATGACGGTGATCGGCGGACGCAGGCGCATCACCTCTTCGATGACGGCCGGGACGATCCCCCGGTCGGCCCTCACCTGGGCGGCGACCCCGGGGTTCTCCTCCAGGCACAGCACGGTGTTGCCGAGCATCATGGAGGTGGAGACGTGTCCGGCCATGAGCAACAGGCCGCCGAACTCCACTATCTGGGAGTCCGTCAGGGTCTCGCCCTCGACCTCGGCGGCGACCAGCTTGGAGATCAGGTCGTCCCCGGGGTGCTTCCTGCGGTCCTCGACGTGCCCGAGCAGATACTCGTGCATCGCCTTCATCGGCTCCTTGACGAGCTTCTCGTAGTCCTCGCCCGCGTCGTCGCCGAACTGCATGTCCGCCGGGTCCTCGACCTGCATCGACAGCATCCGGTCGGACCAGGAGCGGAACAGGGCGCGGTCCTCGGCCGGTACGCCGAGCAGCTCGGCGATGACGATGACCGGCAGCGGGTACGCGAAGTCGGCGACCAGGTCGAAGGAGTCGCCCTCGATCCCGTCGAGGAGCTGCCCGGCGAGCTCCACGACCCGCGGTTCGAGGTCGGCGACCGTCCGCGGCGTGAACGCCTTGCTGACGAGCCGGCGCAGCTTGCGGTGCAACGGCGGGTCGATCACCGAGAGGATCTCCTCGGTGAGTGCCTCGGAGTCGGGGCGCAGCCGCTGCAGTTCGGAGGAGAACACGGCCGGGTCCGCGCAGACGGCGAGCACGTCGGCGTGCCGGTGGACGTGGAACACCCCGTACTCGTCCTCGTGGACGGGGTGTTCGTCACGCATGTTCCGCAGCCAGCCGAAGAGCTGGTGTCCGCCGTCCTCGACGGTCGGCCGGGGGGCGGGCAGTGTCTTCTGGGCCATCGAGGGGGTCTCCTTCGCGGGTTCGGTCCAGGGGGCGGGCCGGCGGCCCGGTTCGGTGCCCGGTTCAGTGCCGGGCCGGGGCGGCGACGGGGAGCGGCTGCAGCGCGTACGGGTCGACGGTGTCGGCCGGGTGGTGCTCGATCTGCAGCCGGCTGCCGAGTCCGTGCTCGGCCGCCGCTTCCAGGAAGACCTCCATGGCCAGGGCGTCCTCGAAGGCGAATCCGGTCGAGTCGAAGACGGTCAGCGCGCCGCGGCGCTCGTGTGCCAGGGCGGGCTCGGCGGCGAGCCGGGTCAGGCCGGGCCCCGTCTCGTGCGGGGCGAGCCGCTGGCACTCGCCCTCGCGGTGGGCCTGCTCGGGGTGGTCGGCGGTGACGAAGGCCCGGCGCAGCAGCGGGAGCGGCAGTTCGGTCTTGCCGATGAGGTCGGCGCCGACGGCGTTGATGTGCAGGTGCTCGCGGTGCGGGCCGTCGGGGAACACCGGACCGCCGCCGGTGGGCACCGAAGTGGCCGTGGTGATGATGTCGGCCTCGGCGGCGATCCGTGCGGGGTCCGCGCACTGAACGGGGATCCCGGTGAACGCGGCGCGGCGCGCGAAGCTGTCGCGGTGCGCCGAATCCGTGTCCCACACCAGGACCCGCTCCAGCGGGAACACGAGGGACAGCGCGTGGAGTTGGGTGACCGCCTGGGCGCCGGCGCCGATCAGGCCGAGGGTGCGGCTGTCGGGGCGGGCGAGCAGCCGGCTCGCGACGGCCGAGGCGGCACCGGTGCGCAGCGCGGTGAGCAGCACGCCGTCCATCAGGGCGGTCAGCGCGCCGGTGCTGTCGTCGTAGCGGGCGACCGTGCCGATGATGGTGGGCAGCCCGAAGTGCTTGGGGTTGCCGGGGCTGTAGCCGACGGTCTTGAGGGTGATGCTGTCGCCCGGGTCGCGGTGCGGCATCCACTCGAAGATGCCGCGCACCGGCTCCGTACGCTCGAACCCGTCGCGCAGGGGCGACAGTTCGCGTGCGCCGCGGCCGATCTCGGCGAACCCCTCGGCGAGCCGGTCGATGATCCGGCCCATCAGGTCGTCGCGCCCGACGGCGGCCACGATCTCCGCGATGTCGTGCCTGCTCAGGACCCAGGTCTCCATCGGGTGTGCTCCCATTTCTTCGGCCGCTCTCGGCATGGCTTCCCTCAGCCCGTACGTCGGCATCGTGGTCGTCCGTGCTGACGCAGGGCTGATCGCCGCCTGACGCGCCGGGCGGCCGCGGCGCCCGTACATCAGCGGCGCGTCAACGCCCCTGCTCAGACTTGGCCGGACGCGAACGGCGGAAGGATGAGCGATGCTGGACGGATGCGTTCCCTGGCCCGAGGAGCTGGCCTCGCGATATCGCGAGGCCGGGTACTGGCGGGGTGAGACGCTCGGTGCGCTGCTGCGGCGGTGGGCCGACGAGTACGGCGACCGGGAGGCCCTGGTCAGCGCGGACGGGCGGCGCCGCATCACGTACCGCGCCCTGGACCTGTGGTGCGACCGGCTCGCCGCGGGTTTCGCGGCGCGCGGCACAGCACCCGGCGACCGGGTGCTGGTGCAGCTGCCGAACACTCCCGACTTCGTGGCGGTCTGCTTCGCGCTGTTCCGCCTGGGGGCGCTGCCGGTGTTCGCGCTGCCGGCCTACCGCGACAACGAGATCCGGCACCTGGCCGAGCTGTCCGGCGCGAGCACGTACATCGTGCCGGACACGTTCAACGGCTTCGACCACCGTGATCTCGCGCGGTCGATGCAGGAACAACTCCCCCAGATCTCCCAGGTGTTCGTCGCGGGTGACCCGGGCGAGCCGCGCGAGGGCTGCACGGCGCTGGCCGACGTGGACGCCGAACCGGTGGACCTCCCCGGGCCGGACGCGTCGGACGTGGCGTTCTTCCTGCTGTCCGGGGGTACGACGGCGCTGCCGAAGCTGATCCCGCGCACCCATGACGACTACGCCTACCAGACGCGGATCACCGGCGAGATCTGTGGCCTGGACGCCTCGACCGTCTATCTGGCGGTCCTGCCGGTCGAGTTCAACTTCCCGTGGGGCTGCCCCGGCATCATCGGCACGCTGCGGGCCGGCGGCCGCGTCGTCTTCGCCGACACTCCCCAGCCGCTGGCCTGTTTCCCGCTGATCGAGCGGGAGCGCGTCACGCTCACCTCGGTCATCCCGACGATCGTCCATCTGTGGCTGGCTGCCGTCGAGGAGGGTCACGGGCACGACCTGAGCAGTCTCGACGTCCTCCAGGTGGGCAGCGCCAAGCTGCACGACGAGGTGGCGGCCCGCATCGAGCCGCTTCTTCGCGTACGGCTCCAGCAGGTCTTCGGCATGGCGGAGGGCCTGCTCACCTTCACGCGCTACGACGATCCGCACGACACGGTCCTGACGACGCAGGGCCGTCCGGTCTCCCCGGCCGACGAGATCCGCGTCGTGGACACGGACGGCGCGGACGTGCCCCCCGGCGGGATCGGCGAGCTGCTCACCCGGGGCCCGTACACGCTGCGTGGCTACTACCGGGCCCCCGAGCACAACGAGCGCGCCTTCACCGAGGACGGCTTCTACCGCAGCGGCGACCTGGTGCGCCGCACCGCGGGCGGGGAGATCGTGATCGAGGGCCGGGTCAAGGACGTCGTCATCCGCGGCGGCGACAAGGTCTCGGCCACCGAGATCGAGGGCCATCTGACGGCTCACCCGGACGTCCAGCAGGCGGCGGTCGTGGCGATGCCCGATCCGGTGCTCGGCGAGAAGGTCTGCGCGTACGTCATCGCGGCACCGGGCCGTCCCGCGCCGAAACTGCCGGTGCTGCGCGAACTGCTGCGCTCGCGGGGCCTTGCCTCCTACAAGCTGCCGGACCGCGTCGAGGCCGTCGCCGCCTTCCCGCTGACCGGCCTGAACAAGGTCGACAAGAAGGTCCTGCGGGCCCGCATCGCGGACAAGCTGGAGCGGCTCGCCGGGGAGGCGGCATGAGCGCCGTGGCCCTGGGCGGGGGCACCTACCGTGTCCCGTTCGCCCGGCGCGGCAGCGTCCTCGGCGAGGCCGATCTCGCGGCCCTGGCCGAACTCGTGCGCGCCGAAGGCACGTTGACGGCCGGTGTGTGGCGCGACCGGTTCGAGGAGCGATTCCGGGAGCGGATCGGCGCCCGTCACGCACTCACCGTCACCAGCGGCACGGTCGCCCTGGAACTGGCGACCAGGCTCCTGGACCTGGCCCCGGGCGACGAGGTGATCGCGACCCCGCAGACCTTCCAGGCCACGATCCAGCCCCTGCTGGACCACGACGTGCGGGTCCGCTTCTGCGACGTGGACCCCGACACCCTGAACATGGACCCGGACGTCCTCGAGACCCTGGTCACGGACCGCACGCGGGCCGTCTTCCTGGTCCACTACGGCGGCAACCCGGCCGACATGGACCGGATCATGGCGATCGCCCGCCGGCACGGCGCGATCGTGGTCGAGGACAGCGCCCACGGCATCGGCGCCCTCTACAAGGGACGCCATCCGGGCGCCCTGGCCGACATCGGCTGTTTCAGCTTCCACTCCACCAAGAACATCACCACCCTCGGCGAGGGCGGAATGATCACCCTCGCCCGCGACGAGTGGGCCGAGCGGGTGCTGCGCATCCGCGACAACGAGGTGGACGGCGTGTACACGGCGCGCACCGACCTGGCCGGCGAACCTCCCGCTCTGCTGCCGTGGATGAAGTTCGCCGACGCCGTGTACGGGCACACGGCGGTCGGTATCCGCGGTGCGGGCACCAACGCCACGATGTCCGAGGCGGCGGCCGCCGTCGGCGTGGTGCAGCTGGACTCGCTGGAGCGCTTCGTGGAGCGGCGCAGGTGGATCGCGAGCCGCCTCGACGAGGCCCTGTCGGCGTTCCCGGGCGTACGCCTGCACCGCGCGACGGCGGACAGCCGGCACGCCTATCACCTGTACACGTTCTTCCTGACCGACGGACGGGAGGTGCGCGAGCACTTCGTGCGCGCGGTCGACCTGCTCGGCGTGGAGGTCCAGCTGCGCTACTTCCCGCTCCATCTGTCCCCGGAGTGGCGACTGCGCGGACACGGCGCGGGCGAGTGCCCGAACGCCGAACGCGTCTGGTTCGAGGAGCACATGAACCTGCCCTGCCACCCGGGCCTGACGGACGATCAGGTCGATCACCTGGTGACGTCGGTGACCCAGGCACTGCACGAGGCGTACGAGAAGGCGAGCCTGGCCCGAATCGCGTGACCGCGTGCGCACGTCACCGAGAACACCTCCGAGCGAACCCGACCGAAGCGAAGGACCGGACATGCCCTACATCGACGTCAAGATCTACGACCGCCGGCTCACCCCGGAGTCGGAGCGCGCCCTGATCGAGCGGCTCACGCAGGCCACGGTGGACGTCTTCGGCGAGGACATCCGCGCGCAGACCTGGATCACGCTGACGGGGATCCCCGCGGAGCGCTGGGGCATCGCGGGGACACCGGGGTCCTAGCCGGACGCCCCCGGCCACCCGCACACCACAGGGCCCCGGAGCACGATCTGCTCCGGGGCCCTGTCGTCGCTGTACGGCGGCTACCCGGCGGCCGGGGCCTCGACCGGGTCGGCGGGCGCCGTGGCGGCCGCCGCGGACTGGTCGGCCAGGTGCAGCAGGCACCCGGCGAGAAGTCCGCCGGCGAACACGGCCGCGGCGCCGATCAGTTGACTGGTGCTGACCGCGTCGCCGAAGGCGTCGTGGACCTGCCTGATCACCTGCGGGTCGTCCCCGGCGTCCGTGAGGGCCGCGGCCAGCGACCCCGAGGCGCCGACGCCCACCGGGAGCAGGGCCGCGAACCGCGACCCCAGGACCGCGCCGAGCACCGCGACGCCGAGACCGCCGCCGAACTCGGTCAGCGTGCCCTGCACGCCCGCGCCCACGCCCGCCTTGGCGGGCGGGATCGCCGACATGATCGAGATGGCCATCGCGGGCATGGCCAGGGCGATGCCGCAGCCCATCACGACGAGGCCGACCAGCATCCCCCCGTAGCCCGCGTGGGAGCCGGAGCCGAGCAGCGCCACCGCGGCGAGGCCCACCGCCAGGAGTGTCATCCCGAGCGCGATCGACCGCGCCGCGCCGAGCTTGGCGAGCAGCTTGGCGCCGATGCCCGCGAGGTTGAGGGCGACGATCGTCAGGGCGAGCGGCGCGGTGCGCAGTCCGGCCTGCAGGGCGTCGTAGCCGAGCACCAGCTGGAGGTGCTGGGTCAGCAGGAACAGCGATCCGGCCATGCCGAGCGCCACGAGCAGTCCGCCGGCGATCGCTCCGTTGAAGCGGCGGCTGCGGAAGAAGCTCATGTCCAGCATGGGGTGGGAGACGCGCAGTTCCCAGCGCACGAAGGCGATGAGGGCGAGAAGGCCCACCGCCGCGGGGACCAGCACGCGCGGCGACGCCCAGCCGTACTGGGGTCCGGAGATGATCGCGTACACCACGCCCACCATGCCGAGCGTGGAAAGGGCGGCGCCGAGGAAGTCGGGCCGCTCGCCCTGCGGGTTCTTGGTCTCCGGGATGAGCCGGGCGGCGGCCAGCAGGCCGATCAGCGCGACCGGGATGTTGATCAGGAAGATGGAGCCCCACCAGAAGTGGTCGAGGAGGGCTCCGCCGAGCAACGGCCCGGCCGCGAAGCCCAGCGAACTGACCGCGCCCCACAGGCCGATGGCCCGCGGGCGCTCCTCGTCGTCGAAGACCTGCATGATCACCGCGAGGGTGGTGGTGGCGAGCAGTGCGCCGCCGATGCCCATTCCGGCGCGGGCGGCGATGAGCTGTCCGGAGCTCTGCGCGAGCGCCGCCGCGGTGGAGCCGAGGCCGAACAGGACGAGACCGGTGAGCAGCATCAGTTTGCGGCCGTACCGGTCGGCGAAGCTGCCCGCGGTGAGCAGGAGTCCGGACTGCACGAGGGCGTAGGCGTTGACCATCCACTGGACGTCGGCCGTGCTCGCGCCCAGGTCCTCGGTGAGTACGGGGATGGCGACGTTGAGAACGGTGTTGTCGAGCAGGACGACGAGCTGGGCCAGGCAGATCACCCCCAGGATGACCCAGCGCCTCGGGTCGCGTTCCGCCGATGCTTCCGGCTGGGTGCTGTGCAAGGAAATTCCTCCTGGGGGGTGGGGCCCGACGGTTGGGCACGGGCCCGGAGCTGTCGGTTGCCGACCGGGGATCGTGCCCCCGGTGTACTGGGCCGGCCGGGCGTCAGGACCTCAGACCCGCGGCTCGGGCGGCGCCGGCGCCGTCCCGGCCCTCCGCCCTGAGGCGATCGAGGGTCGACGGCGAGGCGAGCCGTGGCAGCAGCAGCTGCCAGAACTGGGTGAGCGTGCGGTACGAGAGCCAGGTGGAGTCCTGCGACCCCAGCACCTCGAAGCCCACGGTCGCCGCCACGACGGCGACCACCGCGTCGTGCGGTGCCACCGCCTCGGCCAGACCGCCCTCGCCCTCGGCGCGCTCGAGCGTCCCCTCGACCCACTTCCTCCACTGGAGCCTCAGGTTCCGCTCGCTCGTCGCGTAGGCGTTGTCGCCGCACAGGGCGAAGCCGGCGCGCAGGACCTCGTCGTCGCGGAGCATGCGCGCCAGGTCATGGGTGGCGTCCACCAACGACTGCAGGGCCGTGCCCGGTTCGTCCTCGCCGCGCAGCGTGATGAGGCCGAGCCGCCTCGCGGCGGCTTCCTCGACGGCCCCCGCGAGGGCGGCCTTGCTGTCGAAGTGGAAGTGCAGCGCCCCGTTGCTCACACCTGCTCGCCTGCTGATCACCGTGAGCGACGAGACACTGAAGCCCTCGCCGTCGAATGCCGCGGCGGCGGATCTGATCAGCGCCTCTCGCGTGCGCAGCGCGCGTTCCTGTTTGACCATCAAGGTGCTCCGTTACTGCGGCGGGTTGCCGTGCTTGCGGGAGGGCAGGTCGGCGTGCTTGCTACGCAGCATGGCCAAGGACCTGACCAGGACTTCTCTGGTGGAAGCGGGGTCGATGACGTCGTCGACCAGGCCCCGCTCGGCCGCGTAGTACGGGTGCATGAGCTCGGCTTTGTACTCCTTGACCATGCGGGTGCGCATGGCCTCGGGGTCCTCGGCCTCGGCGATCTGACGGCGGAAGATGACGTTGGCGGCGCCCTCGGCACC
>NZ_JBSHLM010000012.1:0-350882 GCF_053644375.1 Streptomyces sp. NPDC055400
GCGGGTCACGACGGGGCGATGAACATCCTGCTCCTGGGCTCCGACTCGCGCGCGGGCACACACGGAAAGTACGGCACGGGCGTCACCGGCGCCCGCTCGGACACGGCGATGGTGCTGCACGTCGACAAGAGCCACAAAAAGGCCTCCGTCGTGAGCATCCCCCGCGACACGATGGTCGACCGGCCGCAGTGCGCGAAGCCGTCGGGCGGCACAGCGCCGGGCGAGCACCAGTCGATGTTCAACGCCGCCTACCAGGCGGGTGGTCCCGCCTGCACCGTGAAGACGGTGGAGAAGATGTCGGGCGTGCGCATGGACCACTATCTCGAGGTCGACTTCAAGGGCTTTGAGAAGTTCGTCGACGAACTCGGCGGTGTCGACATCCGCACCCACCGGGCCCTCAACGACACCAGCAGCCACCTGTCCCTGAGCGCCGGAAAGCACACCCTCAAGGGTGACCAGGCCCTGGCGCTCGTGCGGACCCGGCACGCCGTCGGCGACGGCAGCGACCTGGGACGGATCCAGCTCCAGCAGACCTTCATCAAGGCACTGATCCACCGCGCCGAGTCGATCGACGTGGTCGGCAACCCCGCCCGGGCCTACCAGCTCGCCGACACCGCGACCAAGACCGTGCGCGCCGACTCCGCTCTCGCGTCCACGGACAAACTGCTCGGCCTGGCCAAGGACCTCAAGGGCATCAGCCCCGACCACATGAACATGGTCACCCTCCCGGTCAGCTACGACACCCAGGACGCCGGCCGCGTCCTGCCACTGACCAAAGCCACCCACCAGCTCTGGCAAGCCCTGCGCGACGACCGCCCCATCCCGAAATCCGCCACCCAGAACTCAGTCGCCGCACGCACCGACTCACCGGTATCCGCCGACACCTAGGAGGCGTCGGGCCGCAGCCGGTTGCTCACATCGACCGCGAGGACGATTCGCCCGTCGGCCACCCTCGGCAGCGGGGTGGAGGCAAGCAGCCGCCGCGGACGGCGCCGCCTCAGTCAGTTGGCGGCGGGAGTGGTCGAGGGCCATGCTCACCGCGTTCACCCCGGGCAGCAGATGGCAGCCATCGACCGCGAACTTGGCCGCCTGATACGAGGCGATGCCCGGAGACCCGCCGACCCGCCGACCCGCCCGCCGACCGAGGAGAACTGCACCACGGTGCCCGACCCCTGCCGGCGCAAGGTGGGCAGCGCCGCGGGGCGCAGTCTTGCGTCAGCCGGCCGAACTGCCGTCATGCGAGACGAAGCTCGTGACCCTGGGGGATGGCGGAGGTGGTCGTGCGGTGGGGAGCCGCGCGGTCCAGCGCCGGCGGATTGTGAGCTTCTCTGCCTGGGCGGGCTCGATCGGTCGCCACGGAATGTCATGCGGGGCGATGGTGACGGTTGTGCTGGATGTGCCGGAAGTCCGGCGCGTGAGGCTCGCTGTGTAGCAGCCCGCTCGCGGTGTCCGAGAAGGCGTCGCGTGCGTTTCGAAGGTCCTGGAGCTTGTCGGCGCAGGATGCTGCACGAGACGAAATGCCGTAGGTCGGTCCCTGCTGGGCGCGCTGGTATCAGTCGTCGATCGCATTCGAGGTGTCGGTAACGCGCCGCTCAGTGCTCGGGCGGGGGGGCGGGTACGGCCCAAAATCAGCGATCAAGGCGGTCGCCTGGGCGGATGATTCATCGGCATCGGCATCGGCATCGGCATCGGCATCGGCACCGGCACCCGCAGCCGGTACGAGCCCCGTCAGCATCAGACCATGATCGCCTCAAAGCGAGAGCTTCTCGCGTCGGCCTCTTCACTACCGGCGCATCAGGCTGCCCCATGCGCCGGGGCGTGCATCCGAGGCCCCGTACTGAGCGCCGGTCCGGGCCGTCTACACTCACTTGGTAGCTACAAGCAATAAAATCTGAACGGAAGAGGGGGCGGGCAATGGGCAAGGGGACGGTCCATGACCGCACAGCGGGGGAGCACAGGGCAACCGGGGACACCGGGGTCGCCAGTGCCGAGGAGGCCGGGGCAGGACTGGGGAGCCAGATCGTGCGCTTCACCCGGCTGGTCGCGGCACGCAGGAACCAGACCAAGCTGGAGCAGGGCGCCGGTGAGCGCGTCCTGCTGGCCCGGCTCGTACGGGACGGGGAGCAGCGGGCCACCGATCTGGCCGCCGAGACCTTCCTCGACCTGTCGACGGTCAGCCGTCAGGTCCGCTCCATGGTGGAGCGCGGCCTGATCGAGCGGCGGCCCGACCCGGAGGACCGGCGCGGCACGCTGCTGTACGCGACCGAGTCCGGCAGGGCGGCGTACGAGAAGTACCGGCAGCAGCGCGACGCGCAGCTGGCGGAGCTCCTCGGTCCGTGGCCCCCCGAGGACCGGTATCAGCTGATCCGGCTGATGACACGCCTCAACGACGACCTGGTAGCGCATCAACAGAAACGCCACGGCGACGGGACTCAGCCCGAAGCCGGGGCGCAGCAGGGAGCAAGCAAGCATGAGTGAGGCCGTGTCGGCACCGCGCCGAGACACCACTGAGCACACGGAGGCCATACCCGCCTCCTCCGGCGGTGGCCTGAGCCACCGTCAGATCCTGGCCATTCTGAGCGGTCTGATGCTGGGCATGTTCCTGGCCGCGCTCGACCAGACCATCGTCTCCACCTCGATCCGCACCATCGCGGACGACCTGAACGGCCTCAGCCAGCAGGCGTGGGCGACGACGGCGTACCTGATCACCTCGACGATCGCGACGCCGCTCTATGGCAAGCTGTCCGACCTGCACGGCCGCAAGCCCTACTTCCTGGGCGCGATCAGCGTCTTCATCATCGGCTCGGCGGCGTGCACGTTCTCGACGTCGATGACCGAACTCGCCGCGTTCCGCGCCCTGCAGGGCATCGGTGCCGGCGGCCTGATGTCCCTCGCCCTCGCGATCATCGGCGACATCGTGCCGCCCCGCGAACGGGCCCGCTACCAGGGCTACATGCTCGCCACCTTCGCCACCTCCAGCGTCGCGGGGCCGCTCATCGGCGGCTTCCTCGCCGGACAGGACAGCATCCTGGGCGTCGTCGGCTGGCGCTGGGTGTTCCTGGTGAACGTGCCGATCGGCATCATCGCGCTGTTCGTCGTCGCCAAGGTCCTCAACATCCCGCACACCCGCCGCGACCGGCGGATCGACTGGTGGGGCGCGTTCACCATCGCGCTCGGCGTCGTGCCCCTGCTCCTGGTGGCCGAGCAGGGCCGCGAGTGGGGCTGGGACTCGTCCAAGTCCCTTTCCTGCTACGGCATCGGCGTCGTCGGCATCATCTCCTGGATCCTCGTCGAGCGCCGGATGGGCGACGACGCGCTGATCCCGATGCGCCTGTTCCGCAACGCGATCTTCAGCAAGACCAGCCTGCTGTCCGTCCTCATCGGCGCGGGCATGTTCGGCGGGATGCTGATGATCCCGCAGTACCTGCAGATCGTGAAGGGCGCGAGCCCCACCAAGTCCGGTCTCGAGATGCTGCCGCTGATGCTCGGCATGATCATCGCGTCCATCGTCTCCGGCCAGATCACCGCGAAGACCGGCCGCTACAAGATCTTCCCGACCATCGGCACCCTCCTCATGGTCACGGCGCTGCTGCTCTTCCACTTCAAGGTCCAGTGGGACACCCCGCTGTGGGAGAGCATGATCTACATGCTCGTCTTCGGCCTCGGCCTCGGCGGCTGCATGCAGACCCTGGTACTGGCCGTGCAGAACGCCGTGCCGCCGCAGGACATGGGCGTGGCGACCGCGTCGTCCACGTTCTTCCGGCAGATGGGCGCCACCGCCGGTACGGCCATCTTCCTGTCGGTGCTGTTCTCGAACGTCGGCGACAAGATTTCCTCGGCGTTCAAGTCGGCCGCCGGGACGCCCCAGTTCCAGGCCGCGCTGCACGACCCGGCGGTCCTGTCCGACCCGGCCAACAAGCCGGTCCTCGACATGCTGCAGCACCCCGGCGCGGGTGGCGGCGGCTCCGACGTACTGAGCGACTCGTCGTTCATCCAGCACCTGAACCCGCGCCTGTCGGAGCCCTTCAAGCAGGGCTTCGCCGACTCCATGCACGTGGTGTTCCTGATCGCGGCGGGCGTGATCGCGGTCGCGTTCCTCATGGTCCTGTGGACCAAGGAGGTCCCACTGCGCAAGATGTCGGGCCTGGAGGCGCGGGCGGCGGAGGAGAACGGCACCGCTTCGGATGCCGCCGCCGAGACGTCCGTGACGGCGACGGCGGACACCGCGGAGGCGGTGGAGGCGGCCCCGGTCGCCTCGCTCGCCACCACCCTCGCGGACGAACCTGCCCCGGGTGTCCGCGGCCACATCCGCGATGTCACGGGATCGCCCGTGGCGGGCGCCGTGGTCACACTGATCGACCTGCGCGGCAGCCAGCTCGGCCGTACGACGACGCAGGCGGACGGCCGTTACGCGGTCGCCGCGCCCGCCGAGGGAACGTACGTCCTGATCGCCTCCGGCGGCGCCCGGCAGCCGCAGGCCACCACCATCACGGTGGCCGACGGTCCGGTCGACTTCGACCTGGTGCTCTCCGGCGCGGCCGGCCTGACCGGAACGGTCCTGGCCACCCCCGGCGACCGGCCGCTGCCCGGTGCCCTGGTCATCGCGACCGACGTGCACGGCGAGGTCGTCGCCTCCGCGGCGGCCGACCACACCGGCGAGTTCGGCTTCGCCGACCTGGTCCCCGGCGGCTACACCCTCGTGGTCAGCGCCCCCGGACACCGCCCGGCGGCCCTGCCGGCCGAGGCGGCGGGCGGCGCCGCCAACCGCTACGAGATCCGCCTCGACCCAGGCGCCCACGTCCACGGCACCGTCCGCAACCGCGCGGGCCACCCGCTCGACGACGCCCGGGTCACGCTCCTCGACGCGGCGGGCAACACGGTCGCCACGACGGTCACCGACGCGCACGGCGCCTACGCGTTCAACGACCTGGACACCGGCGACTACACCGTGATCGCCAGCGGGTACGCGCCCCAGGCCGTGCCGCTGCTGGTGAGCGGCGAGGGCGAGAAGGACGCGGACGTGAATCTGGGGCACTGACCGACACAGGTGTCCCTGAAAGCCGTCTCTGCCTCCCGTGCAGCGGTCCGGACCGGACCGCTGCACGGGAGGCGCCGTGGCTGCCGGAAGTTCGCCGCCCGGCCGGGAGTCTTCAGAGGGTTGCCAGGGGTTCGGAGCGCTCGTGCACGCAGGTGTCGTCGATGCCGTAGGTGTCCCAGGCCGGGAACGGGTCGACGGGTGGCGGACTCTCGCCGGGCTCCATGAGGCAGGCGTTCAGGGCCGCATGCAGTGCGTCCCGGTTCAAGTCCGTGCCGATGAAGACCAGTTCCTGGGACCCGGTGCCGTCGATCCCGTCGGTGCCGCGGGCGGCGGAGGGCTCGAAGCGGGCGACGGAGCCGGCCTGGGACCAAAGGCCCGTGACGTGCGGGCGGCTGGCCAGTGTGAAGAACCCTTTGGAGCGCAGGACCTGACCGAACGCGCCGCTGTCGAGTTGCTCCGTGACGAAACTCCACAACCGCCCTGGGTGGAAGGGGAGTTGGGAGCGGAAGAGGGTGGAGGAGATGCCGTACTCCTCGGTCTCCGGGACGTGATCGCCGTTCAGCTCTCGCACCCAGCCCGGGGCCTGTTGGGCGCGGTCGATGTCGAAGAGGCGGGTGCCGAGGATGTCGGCGGTGCGCACCTTGCCATGGACGGCGGGGATGATGCGGGCGGCGGGGTTGAGGCGGGACAGCGCGGCCCGGAGCCGGTCGGCGGCCTCCTCGTCGACGAGGTCGAGCTTGTTGACGACGATGACGTCGGCGAACTCGATCTGGTCCATCAGTAGATCGCTGACCGTGCGCTCGTCGTCCTCGTACTGGTCGAGGCCGCGTTCGACGAGCTCGTCACCGCTTTCCAGCTCCACCAGGAAGCCCGCCGCGTCGACGACCGTGACCATCGTGTCCAGGCGGGCGAGGTCGCCGAGGGTGGCGCCGTCGTCGCGGGCGAAGGCGAAGGTGGCGGCCACCGGCATGGGTTCGGAGATGCCGGACGACTCGATGAGCAGGTAGTCGAACCGCCCCTCGCGGGCCAGCCGTTCGACTTCTTCGAGCAGGTCGTCGCGCAGGGTGCAGCAGATGCAGCCGTTGGTCAGCTCGACCAGACGTTCCTCGGTGCGCGAGAGGGCGGCATCGCCGCCGCGTACCAGGGCGGCGTCGATGTTGACCTCGCTCACGTCGTTGACGATGACGGCGACCCGCAGCCCTTCGCGGTTGCCGAGGGCGTGGTTGAGCAGGGTCGTCTTGCCTGCGCCGAGAAATCCCGAAAGGACGGTGACGGGCAGGCGGCGGTCGGACCGGTCGGACATGTGCGGTTAGCCTTCGGGGCGCAGCAGCCCGCGCTCGTATGCCTTCGCGAGCCGCTGGGGGACCAGGTAGGAGGCGCCGTCGACGGTGATCGGTACGAGCTGGGGCGTGGTCGCCTTCCACTGGGCGCGGCGGTGGCGGGTGTTGCTGCGGGACATCTTCCGCTTGGGGACGGCCATGAGGCTCTCCTGGCTTGGTGGTGGTGGTGGGGACGGGCGGTGCCACAGAGAACGCTATATGAACATGGATCCCATTTCCAAGTTGCTGAGACGTGGGCCCGCTGTTTTGTCGCTCGGGCCAGAGGCCGGCCTCGATGCCGACGTGGTGGGGCCTGATTGTTCGTCGATTCGAGGCCGTGCTGCGGCTGTGCCCCGCCGCCCCTGAACGCGCGGGCAGTCGTCGAGCTTCCCTCCGGAGCGCGGTATGAGGTGGGCAGCGGGAGGCACGCCTGCTGGAACATCCGGCCGCCGTCGAAGGGCAGGGTGTGGCCGATGCCAGAGGAGGCCAAAGGAGGTGCCGTCGGCAGGAGGGAAACAGGAGGGAAAGGGACGCGCGCTGTTCACCCTTCGGCTGGTGGCGCCGTGGAGTTCCGCGGCATCAGGGTGGGGGAGAGCGTCACTTGGGCCGTCGGCTTGGCGCGGTCCGTGATGCGCTCCAGCAGCAGGCGTGCCGCGTTGCCGCCGATGGCGCGGCCGCCCTGGTCGACGCTGGTGAGAGAGATCTGGCGCAGTGCGGCGAGCGTGGTGTTGTCGTATCCGGCTACTGCGATGTCATCGGGCACCGAGAGCCCGGCCTCGGACAGGGCGTCGAGGACCCCCATGGCGACGACGTCGGCACCCGCGAACATCGCTGTGGGTCGTCGGGCGCGGGTGAGTAGCTCCCGCGCACCGAGGTATCCGCCCTCCTGCGTGTAGCTGGTGGACACGACGTCGATCTCGTCGGTCAGCCCGTGAGCCCGCATGGCGCGGCGATATCCCTCCGCCCGCCGCGCGTTGGGCATCTCCTCGCTGCGTGTGGGGTCGGTCTCCAGGTGCTCGATGTGTGCGATGTGCCGGTGGCCCTGGGAGACGAGGTGATCGACGACCAGCGCGGCGCCCGCGAGATCGTCGTCGACCACGGTGTCGTAGCGCGTGGATCGGCCGTGACGGCCGATGACCACCATCGGTACTGCACCGGCGAGGTGCTCGAGCCGGGCCCGCGACGACACGGGGGCGACGAGAAGCAGACCGTCCATGCCGCGGTCGATCATCGCGTCCGTGACCCGGGCCTCGGCCTCCTCGCCGTTGCACCCGGGTCCCAGCAGGACCTGGTAGTCGGTGTTCTCGAACCACTCGGTGACGCCGTCGAGGATCTCGGGGAAGAACGGGTTGCGGATGTCCGGAAGCATCACGCCGATGGTGTACGTCTGCCCACGCAGGCCCCGCGCCGCCGCGTACGGGCGGTACCCGAGTTCGGTGATCGCCTGCTGCACCCTCTCCCGCATCCTCGGGCTCGCGCCGTAGGCGCCGCGCAGCACCTTCGACACGGCGGTCGTGGAGACCTGGGCATGGCGCGCGACGTCGACGATCGTCACGCGCCGCGGCTGGGCCGACGGTGCCATCCGGGTGCCTCCGAGTGTGGGAAACGTTGCCGCCGAGTGTAGAGCCGTGGATGCGAAAAGCCACGCCGCCCAGGCGCTGCCCGTGCTGCGGGGCCGGGTGCCATGGAGCTTCTCCCGTTATGAAGTCGCAGCATGCGGGACATCTTGACGTCTTACGGAGCCGACTCTAAGGTCAGCCCAACTTCTGGAAAACGTTGCCCATTCTCATGAACCAGCCCCCTGGCCGGGCGGGTGCGCGACAGTCCACTTGGGGCTTGGGGCTTGGGGCTTGGGGCTTGGGGCTTGGGGCTCGGGGCTCGGGGCCTGGGGCCTGGGGCCTGGGGTGCACCGGAACGAGGGCGGTGGGGGGCTCCTTCGCGCGAAGCTGTGCCTGGGCTCGATCCAGATGCTTTATTGAATCGTTTCAAACAGAACGGGTCCGCCGGTGATGACCGCTCCAACCGATCGGCCTCCACAGGAGGTTCGCTCAGCAACCGCTCGTCGCACGCCCCTGGCGTCGACGTGGTGGTTCGCGCTTCCGGCGCTGGTTCTCTTCGCCTTCGTCGTCCTGGTGCCGAGTGCCCGTGGGGTCTACTACGCCGTCACCGACTGGGACGGTCTCGACCCCGACCTGTCCTTCGTCGGCCTGGACAACTTCACCGACATGACCGGCGACCCCGACGCGGTTCGGGCGGTCTGGCACACGCTGCTGATCGCTGTGTCGATCACCGTCGTCCAGAACCTCATCGGGCTGCTGCTCGCGCTCGGAGTGAACAGCGCCATCAAGTCGCGCAACGTCCTGCGCGTGTTCCTGTTCGCCCCGGCCGTGATCACGCCGATCGTGACCGCCTACCTGTGGCGCAACCTGCTCGGACCGGACGGCGCGGTCAACAGCGCGCTCAGCGCGGTCGGCCTGGACTCCTGGCAGCAGAACTGGCTGGGCGATCCGGACCTCGCGCTCTGGGCGGTCGTGGGAGTGATCGTGTGGCAGTTCGCGGGCTACTCGATGGTGATCTTCCTGGCCGGGCTGCAGTCGGTCCCCAAGGAGATCCACGAGGCCGCGGCCATCGACGGGGCCGGCCCGGTCCGCCGCTTCTGGTCTGTCACCCGGCCCCTGCTCGCTCCGGCGATCACCATCAACCTGATGCTGTCGATCATCGGCGGAATCAAGCTGTTCGACCAGGTGTACGCGCTGACCGGCGGCGGCCCCGGGCATGCCACCGACACGATCTCCACGCTGATTTACAAGAACGCGTTCACTCTGGGCGAGTTCGGCTACAGCATCGCCCTCGCGGTCGTCCTCACCGTCATCGTGGCCGTCGCCTCCACCGGCCAGTACGTCGTGCTGTCCCGCAACGAAAGGGCCGCGTCGTGAACCGCTACCGCCGCCGTACCTTCGCCCTGGAACTGTCCATGGTCACCGCGGCCCTGGTGGTGGGCTTCCCGGTGTACGTGCTGGTCAACCTCGCCCTCCGCGCCCCCTCGGACACCTCGTCGCCGATCCGGCCCACCGCGTCACCCACGCTGGAGAACTTCCAACAGGCCTGGCAGCAGGGCGCGCTGGGCGGCGCGCTGGCCAACAGTGTCCTGGTCACGGCCGTCAGCGTCGTCATCGTGCTGGCAGTGTCCTCGCTGGCGGCCTACCCCCTGGCGCGGGTCGCGGCGCGCTGGTCCCGGGGGACGTACCTGTTGATCATGCTGGGGCTGGTGCTGCCCTTCCAGCTGGCGTCGCTGCCGCTGTACCAGACGATGCGCGATCTCGGCCTGCTGGGCACTCCGTGGGCGCTGATCCTCTTCTACTCCGGTCTGCAGGTGCCGTTCACCGTCTTCCTCTACGTGGGGTTCCTGCGCGCACTGCCGCGTGACTTCGAGGACGCCGCGCTGATCGACGGCTGCACCCCTCTGCAAGGTTTCCGCCACGTCGTCCTGCCCATGCTCAAGCCGGTCACGGTGACCGCGCTCGTCCTCAACACCGTCGCGGTCTGGAACGACTTCTTCACCCCGCTGCTGTATCTCAGCGGCAGCGCCCAGCAGACCCTGCCCGTCGCCATCGCCGGTTTCGTCGGCCAGTACGCGACCGACTGGAACCTCATCTTCGCCGCACTGGTGATCAGCGTCGTGCCGGTCCTGGCCGTCTACTTCGCCCTCCAGCGCAGCATCATCAACGGCTTCGCCGGCGGCCTGCGTGGATGACCGGCACCGGCGCACCCTCCCGGTGCGCGTCCAGCAGCACCGCCCCCTCGTCCCCTTCTGTCCCATGCCCCTGCACCGCAGTCCATCCTCGCGGGAGACACCATGAAGACACCCCGACTGACGGCCCTGACAGCCGCAACCATCGCTGTCACCGTGCTGGCCGCGTGCAGCGGCGGCACCACCGCGGGCGACCAGGGCGATACCCGGACGCTCACTCTCGCCTCGGTCGACCAAGGCTCCGTCGAGGACGTCGTCAAGGCGTTCGAGAAGGCCAACCCGGGCGTCAAGGTCCGCTACACGACCAGCGGCGCGGACCAGTACCAGCAGCAGATCCGCACCCAGCTGTCCTCGGGCACCGCCCCCGACGTGATGTCCGTCTGGCCAGGAAACGGCAACCCGGCCGCCACGCACGTCCTGGCCGAGCCCGGCTACCTGCGCGACCTCTCCGACCGGCCCTGGGCGGCGAAGCTACCGGACGCCGTCAAGAGCGTCGCCCAGGACAAGGGCAAGACGTACACCGCGCTATTCGGGCAGAACGGCATCGGCGCCGTCTACAACGAGCAGGCCCTGCAGAAGTCAGGCCTCACCGCGCCGACCACATGGACGCAGCTGCTGAAGTTCTGCAAGGACGCCACGGCCAAGGGCACCCCCGCCTTCGCGCTGGGCAACCAGGACAACTGGGTGACACAGATCGTCCTGTACGCGTTGGTTGCCACGACCGTCTACGGGCCCGACCGGGACTTCGACACGAAGATGCAGGCGGGCAAGGCCACGTTCGCCGAGTCGCAGTGGACCACCGCCCTGGACAAGTACCTGACGATGGAGAAGACGGGCTGCTTCCAGAAGAACCCGCTCGGGACCACCTACGAAGCCAGCCAGCAACTGGCCGCCACCGGCAAGACCCTCGGCATCATCCAGGGCAACTGGGTGATCGCCCTGCTCAAGCCGAAGAACCCGAAAGCCACCTACACCCTCAAGCCGCTACCGGCTGTTGACGACCCCGCCAGGACGATCGTCCCCGCCGCGGCGGGCGCCGGTTACGGCATCAACGCCAAGGCCAAGAACGAGGAACTCGCCCTGAAGTTCGTCGACTTCGTGATGTCACCGAAAGGCATGAACCTGTACGTCAAGAAGCAGGGAGGCCTGCCCACCCTGCCCGACACCGGCTACACCGCCGACCCGTCGCTGACCGAGCTGTCGACGTTCATCAAGGACGGCAGGACCGTTCCGTTCATGGACCAGTTGTGGCCCAACACCAAGGTGCAGCAGACCATGCTCAGCGGCCTGCAGGAGATCTTCAGCGACCAGTCCACGCCCGAGAAGGTACTCAAGGCAATGGACGCCGACTACCAGGCCGGGGACTGATCCTCCGGCGAGCGAGGCCGCTACGCACGGGCAACGCCTGGCACGGCCGCGCCCCGGATCAGCACCGCCACCGAACCCCACCCCACCCGGCCGGAGACATCCGTTCCCGGTCCGCACCCCGAGGGCGCAGCACGCCCTCGGGGAAGACAGCCCTGCCCAACAGGCAAACACACTCAAGGAGTTCAGCATGTCCGCAGAGCCGCGTGACGCGCTCAGCCGCAGACACGTCGTGGGAATCCTCGCCGCCGGGACGGCCGGAATGGCCCTGCCCCTCGCGGCCGGCGGCTCAGCCGTTGCCGCTCCCGTCCGCCATGCCACCGCCACCGCCACCGCGGCGGCGGCCGGTGCCGCCGTCGGTCTGCTCGGCATCAACGGCCGCCTCGACGAACCGCTCGGTGTCGACGACACGGCCCCCCGACTCAGCTGGTGCGTGACCACCCACCGGGACGGC
Source organism: Streptomyces sp. NPDC055400 (assembly GCF_053644375.1). Lineage (NCBI taxonomy): Bacteria > Bacillati > Actinomycetota > Actinomycetes > Kitasatosporales > Streptomycetaceae > Streptomyces > Streptomyces sp. NPDC055400. Next base: position 11,928 of record NZ_JBSHLM010000012.1, read on the forward strand.
TGGGTGCAGTCCGCCTACCAGATACGCGCCGCCCGCACCGCCCACGAACTCGACTCCGGCCCCTACCTCTGGGACTCGGGCAAGGTGCACTCCGACGCCCAGACCGACATCCCCTGGCGCGGCCGCGGCCTCGCGGCCCGTGAGCCGGTCGTGTGGCAGGTCAGGGTCTGGGACCAGGACGGCAAGGCCACACCGTGGAGCCGCCCCGCCACCTGGGAGACGGGCCTGCTCAAGCGCGACGACTGGGGCGACGCCCAGTGGATCGAACACCCCGGCCGCAGCGTCGGCGACCCGCTGCCGCTCTTCGCGCGGACGTTCATTGCAGGCAGGCGCGCGGGCGCGAAGGTCACCAAGGCGCGGCTGTATCTGTCGGGGGTCGGCCTGCACCTCGCGTACGTCAACGGCGAGCGGGTCAGTGACGAGGTGCTGGCCCCCGGCAGTTCCAACTACCAGCTCTCCGCCGAGTACCGCGCCTACGACGTGACCGACCTGATCCGCACGGGCGCCAACACCGTGGGCGTCGAACTGGGCCATGGACCCGCTCTGGTCACCCGCTCGGTCACCAACCCGGCGACCGGCCGGTCGGCCCCGTACAGCTGGTGGCAGAGCCAGTTCAAGGGCAGTGGCACCCTCGCGGCTCCCGCCGCCCCAGGTGACACCACCGTCAAGCTGAGCGCGACGAGCAACTACCACGTCGGCGGCACCGTCAACATCGACACCGGGGACGGCGGAGAGCGCCTCGAGTCGCGCACCATCACCGCGATCGGCACCGCGGGAGCCGACGGCACCGGCATCACCTTCCAGCCCGCCCTCAAGAAGCCGCACGCCGGCGGCGCCGCGGTCACCGGATCCGGCAACTCCCTGGCGAGCACCGACCCCAGCGCCGGTGCCGCCGTCACACCCCGCATGATTGCCCGCCTTGAGATCACCCGGGCCGACGGCTCGGTCGAGACCGTGGTCAGCGACCGCTCGTGGAAGACCTCGCTCGGCCCGACCACGACGAACAACTGGTACTCCGGCACTGACTACGACGCCCGCCGCGAACAGGCGGGGTGGACCGACCCCGGCGCCGACCTGGGGGAGGGCGCCCGCCGCCGCGACGGCTCAGCGGTCGGCTGGGTGGCCGCGGGCATCGCGCCGCCGCCCAATCTGACGACCGACCTCGTCTGGCGCGCGGGCGAGCCGGTGAAGATCGCCGACCGGCTCCGCGCCGTCTCGGTCACCGAGCCCCAGCCGGGCGTGTGGGTCTTCGACTTCGGCCAGAATTTCGCCGGCTGGCCCCAACTGACCCTTGAGGGGAAGATCCCGGCCGGGGTGACGGTCAAGATGCTTCCCGCGGAGTCCCTGAGCGCGGACGGCACCGTCGACCAGGCTTCCATCATGGGCGAAGGCGGCAGCCGCGGAACGAACATCTTCGCCGCCTACACCACCCGCGGCAGCACCAAGGGCGAGAGCTGGCACCCCGAGTTCAACTACTTCGGCATGCAGTGGGTGCAGGTGACGGGACTGCCGGAGGGATACCGGCCCACCGCCGACACGATCACGGGACTCCAGCTCCACGCGGACGTCCCCGTCGCCGGGCACCTCACCACCTCCGACGACCGCGTCAACCGCATCCACCGGATGGCGCGGTACTCGGTCATGAGCAACACGATGTCCACGTTCACGGACTGCCCCGGCCGCGAGAAGCTCGCCTACCCCGCGGACTACCTGCAGCCCTTCGCGTCCCTGCACCGCCAATTCGGCTACGCGGCCTTCCTGCGGACCATGGAACGCCACCTCGCGGAAGGCCAGTCCAAGGCGGGCGACAACATCGGCAACGTCGCCCTGAAGGCACCCGTCTACGACTGGGGCTACACCGGCCGGTTCGGCGACGAGATCAACTGGGGCAACGGCATCGTCCTGACCCCCTGGTTCCTGTACGAGACGTACGGCGACACCCAGACCATGGCCCGCTACTACCCCCAGATGCAGGCCTTCGTCACCTACATCCGGACGCGGAAGGCCGGCACCGGGGCGAACGCCCACATCGTCGACGCGGCGCTCGGCGACTGGATCGGCGCCGAAGCCACATCCGGCCGCATCACCGGCACATGGGGCTATCACCAGATCGCCGACCGGATGGCGAAGATGGCCGCCCTGCTGGGCCGCAAGTCCGACGCCGCCGAGTACCGCAGCCTGGCCGCCGCCATCAAGAGCGCATTCAACGACGCGTTCTACAACCCGGCCCTGGGCCGCTACACCAGCGAGGGCCCGCTCGGCTCCACCGGCGCGACCCAGGCCGCCCAGGCCCTCGCGCTCGACGAGGGACTGGTCCCGAGTGGCGAACGCGATCGTGTCCTCGACGCGCTCGTCGAGCTGGTCAACGGATTCCAGCCGTTCGGCGGAGGCCCGCACTTCAGCGGTGGCACCATCGGCCTGGCTCCGATCGTGCGCGCGCTGACGGCCGGTGGCCGCGACGACGTCCTGTGGAAGGTGCTGCAGGAAGACACCCGCCCGAGCTACGGCTTCTTCCTGGCCCCCACGACCGCGAACCCCAACGGCCTGACCACTCTCCCGGAACAGTGGGACATGGGGAACTCCAAGAACCACATGATCCTGCTCCAGGTCGAGGAGTGGTTCCACACGGGCCTGGCCGGTATCCGGCAGGCGCCCGGCTCCTCCGGCTACCGCGAGCTGGTGATCGACCCGAGGATCGTCGGAGACCTCACCCACGTCGAGGGCAGCTACCAGACCCCGTACGGCGAGGTCGCATCCGAGTGGACCCTTAAGGACGACACCTTCCGGCTGAAGATCCAGGTGCCGCCGAACACCACAGCGGAGGTACGCGTCCCCAAGGGCGGCACGGGCTCCCCGGACGCACCCCGCGGCGCCGAATTCCAGCGCGTCGAGGGGGAGCGTGCGATCTACAAGGTCGGGTCGGGCACGTACGACTTCACCGTGCGAGGCGTGCACCCCGCGACGTAGCACCTGAGCCGCCCAACGAATCCGGGCGGGGGCAGGCCGTTGGCCTGCCCCCGGCCGCGGCCGCTCGGCCGCTCCCTCCGGGCCGCTGCTCCTGCCGCTCCGGCGCGACGGCGGGCAACCGGCTCGCCACAACCACCGCCCTGCACCCCGGCCCCTCGATGGCCGGCATCACCATCGCCTCCCAACTCGGCGCGCCCCGCACTGACATGGGCATCGCCACCGCGGGCTCCGCCCAGTTGAAGCTGCCCTTCAACGCTTCGACGCCTCATTGCGGGTTCTGTCAACCGTGATCACGCCAGCGTTCTGCCATGTACATCCCAGGAACACCCTGCGACATGTCCAAGTCGGCAATGCGGAGTTACAGATTCAACGATCTTCTTGTTGACGTGCTCCGGACACCGTAGGTTCTGCGCCGGTCCTGATGCGCACCACGCGTCACAGGCTGCACAGCGCACCCGCATATCCCCCTGGTTCACCCACCTCACGGAGGAAGTACGTTGCGCAGATCCAGTTCCCTCGTAGCTGTGGCCTCGCTGGCCGCAGCGGCCCTGGCCCTGGCCGCCCCGGCCGGCCAGGCATCGGCGCCCAACGGCGTCGCCGTTGCCCACTCCTGTGCGACTCCGACGCAGAAGGACTTCATGGCCTGCAAGGCGCTCCGCGTCACCACAGGCACCCCGAAATCCGCTCACGCGGAGAGCGACCTGACGTCGGCCGCCGCGCCTTCCGGCTACGGCCCCGCCTCGCTGCAGGCCGCGTACAACCTTCCTTCCGCCGGCGGCGGTTCCGGCCAGACCGTGGCCATCGTCGACGCGTACGACGACCCCAACGCGGAAGCGGATCTCGCGACCTACCGTTCCCAGTACGGCCTGTCCGCCTGCACCACCGCCAACGGCTGCTTCAAGAAGGTCAACCAGACCGGGGGCACCAGCTACCCGCGCGCCGACTCCGGCTGGGCCCAGGAGATATCCCTCGACGTCGACATGGTCAGCGCGGCCTGCCCGAACTGCAAGATCCTGCTGGTCGAGGCCGCTTCCGCCTCGATGACCAATCTGGGCACGGCCGTGAACACCGCGGTGAGCCTGGGCGCCAAGTACGTCTCCAACAGCTACGGCGGCGGTGAGTCCTCCAGCGACGCCACGTACGACTCGACGTACTTCAACCACCCGGGCGTCGCCATCACCGTCAGCTCCGGTGACAACGGCTACGGCACCGAGTACCCGGCCGCATCCAAGTACGTGACGGCTGTGGGAGGTACGTCGCTGAAGACCTCGTCCACCACGCGCGGCTGGACCGACACGGTGTGGAGCGGAGCGGGATCCGGCTGCTCCTCGTACGACTCCAAGCCCACCTGGCAGACCGACAGCGGCTGCGCCAAGCGGTCGATCGCGGATGTCTCCGCGGTCGCCGACCCGAACACCGGAGTCGCGGTCTACGACACCTACCGCCAGTCCACCGGCTGGATGGTCTTCGGCGGCACCAGCGCATCGGCCCCGCTCATCGCGGCGACCTACGCGCTGGCGGGCGCCCCGTCGTCCGGCTCCTACCCGGCGTCGTTCCCCTACGCGCACACCTCGGCGCTCTACGACGTGACCAGCGGCTCCAACGGCAGCTGCACCACGGCGTACCTGTGCACCGCCGCTACCGGCTACGACGGCCCGACCGGCCTCGGCGTCCCGAACGGCACGGCTGCCTTCACCGGCTGACGTACCTGAAGCATCGGAAGTATGTGAAGTATCTGATGCACCTTCAGCGGCCCGGCCGGTAACACTGGTTGGCCGCGTCTCCCTCGCGGAGGACAGTGGTCGCCCGATGCGGCGCTCATTGTCCTCCGCGACCGGGCCGGAGTCGGCGACCACGCCGGCTCCGGCCCGGATGCATGCGGGCGTATCGAAGGGGACGTCCACCACGACCAAGCGGCGTCTGCGGTAGGCCGCTGGAAGCATGGGCCATGAACAGGACCAGCACCCATGATGCAGGTCGGCGACCGGGTAGGCGCCACCTGGGTCCAGTCCACCCGCGGGCGCTGCGCCTCCTGCCGGGAGAACCTGCCGCGGTCCGGGCAGGCTGCGCAGGCAGCTCACGAAGTCGGCGCGCTTCGAGCTGGTGGATCGGCTGTGGTTCGCGGGGCGGTCGTCGCTGATTCCGCGGCGCCTGCGGGGCGCTCCAGCGGATCTCCACATCCTCGGACTGGGAGGCGGTGTCGATTACCTCGCCGTACTTGCCGTCACGGTCGCGTAGCAGGAAACGCAGAGTCTCTGTGCGTATGCCCAGACCGGTGGTCAGATCCCGCGCCCGTTGCACGGCCCGATCTCGGGTGGGGTGGGCGGTGACTCCGGTGACGTGCAGGCGCCGGGTGCCGTGTCTGAGGGACGCCAGCGCGTACAGCCTCTTGCTGAGCCCGGTGTCGAGGGGGAAAGAGTCCGCCGGCCTGGCATCGCAGATTCATCACCGCGAAGTGGGAATTCACCGCACGCCACCACACCGGACGCCCACCCACCCGAGGAGCGATCAAGACGCTCGTTCCGCGGCTGTCCCGGCAGAATCCGGGATGAGGGCATCGACGAATCCAGGGGGAGTTGGCTCGACTGGGGCACCGGATCGCCGCTGAGCGGATCGCTCCCGTTACCTGCCCGATGACTTTTCGTGCGGCACAGGCTTCTAGGACTCGGTGGCCAGACGCACCCCCAGCCCGACCAAGAGCGCCCCGGAGCCCTGTTCCATCCGGCGCCGAACGGACTGCCGCTGAAGCACTCCTCCGACACGTCCGGCCAGCCAGACCAACGGTAGGTACCAGGTCAAGTCGACCACGGCCCAGATCACCGAGAAGGCGAGCAGCGTCGGAAAAGCAAGGGCCTCATGCGGCACGAACTGCGGCAGGAAGGACACGGCGAACACGCCGGCCTTCGGATTGGCGAAGTTGGTGACGAGGCCCTGCCAGTACGCCCGCCGAAGCGACAACGTGGCTGTTTCCGCTGGTCCCTGATCCGGCTGTCCAGCTCGCCTCGCCTGCCACAAGGCACGCGCTCCCATCCACACCAGCACCGCGGCGCCGACGATCCGGATGACGTCGTAGGCGACCTGCGAGGCCAGCAGCAGGGCGGAGAGACCGAAGGCCGCGGCGAGGCCCCACAGCAGCACCCCGCACTCGTTACCCAGGACTGTGGCCATGCCGGCCCTCCGGCCGTTCACCACCGCTCGGCGCAGGATCACGACCGTGCTTGGCCCTGGGACCATGGCGATCAGGAAGGCCGCACCGACGAACGCAACGACGGAAGTCATCATCGAGGCAGCATCGTCAAGCGTGTTGATGCGCCACAAGGCTCTTGTCGGCCAGCTGCGGACGTGTTCCCCAGATCGTCCGTCGAGGGGAAGACCACGGTCGGGTTCACGCCGCGTGGAAGGGGACCCGTTACCTCTTTCGCTTGATCGTCCCCACACGCACCGACATAGACTCGATCTCGCCCGAACGCGTCAGCTTGTCGCTAGCAGGAAGAATCGATGTCGTGGCCAACGCACTGCAGGAATTGGTGAAGAGCCGGCTGGAGCAGCAGGGCTGGTCCTACGGCGACGTGGCCCGGCGCGGCGGCATCCCGCGATCCACCGTCCACCACCTGGCGACCGTCACGCACGTGGCCCGCATGCCGCAGCAAGCCACCCTCGAAGGCCTGGCCCGGGGACTGGAACTGCCCCTGGACTCGGTACGCAGAGCCGCCGCCGAAGCCTGCGGCATCCACCTCTACTTCGAGGACCCCGCCGACACCGCGTCCGACCCGGAGATCGCCACCCTCATCGCCAGCGTCCAGCGCCTGTCCGAAGCCGACCGCCGCCACGTCACCGCACTCGTCGAATCCCTCCTGCGCAGCACCCCCGACAGCGACGCCCCGACAGACTCCGGCTCCGGCTCCGGCGACTGATGGGCGGCGTCGGGCCGTTCACCGCCCGGCTCCGAGGAACCGCAGCCATCTGATCACCGTGGCCACCGTCTGGTAGTCGAGTTCGGCGATCCGGTTGACGGCGTGGAGGTCAGGCGTCCGTACCGTGACGCAGGCCGCGTCCAGGGCACAGTGCAGCATCACCTGGTGCGCCTGAGTGGCCGGCAGATCCCCGTCCGTGCGCATCTGGGGGCGCAGCAGCGCGGAGATGGGCAGTGGGGGCGTGGGGTGTTCCAGGTTCATGTTCCGGTTCCTCTCGGGAGGGGCGCCGTCACCGGCGCGACCCTGGATACCGGCCCGGCGCATGAGGAGTTCCACCGTCCCGTGGCTGACGGCGATCCCGTACGTCCGGGTGAGTTCGCTGTGGATGCGCCGGTATCCGTGGGTGGCGCCGGAGGCTGCGTGGATGGTGGTGATGAGTTCGGTGAGCCAGGTGTGACGGATCGACCGGGCGGAGGGACGGCGGGCGCGCCAGGTGAAGTAGCCGGACTCGGTCACCCCGAGCGCCCGGGTGGCGGTCCGCACGGGCAGCCCTTCGCCGGCCATCACGTGCACTGCCTCGAATCGCCTTTTGGGGACACCACATCGCGCAGCAGCTCGGTCGCGCGCCGGAGGGCGGTGAGCTCGGACTCCAGTGCGGCGATACGACGGCGTGCGGCCCTGAGGTCCATCACCCTGGACGGTTCGGGCCCTCCTCTGCTGAGGTGCGGCAGGTGCCGGCGCCGCCACTGGTAGACCGTCTGGTCGCTGAGGCCGAGAGCGACGGCGACCTTCTTCACGGGCTCGCCGCCGGCGAGCAGGTCCAGGGCCTTGCGGCGCAGTTCGGGCGGGTATCGCGTGGGTCGCATGGGTGTCATCCCTGGGGAGGTCGGCCCCCGGGTCCGGGAGAGCAGGCCCGGGCCCGGGGAGGTGGTGGGCTCCGTGGGTACGGAGCGCGGAGGGCTAGTCGATGTGACGCCGGAGGGTGACGGTGGGCCGCAAGCCCAGCGGGTCGACTCTCTCGCCGTGCGGCGCGGCCGCCACCGCCTGCTGGAGAAGGCTCACGATCTCGGCGGCCAGAGCGTCGGCGTGGCCCTTGACGGCGTCGATCGGCTCGCGACTGCGTTCCAGCGCGGCGAGCCGCCCTTCGTACCCGTCGAGTTTGTTTCTGGTCGACGAGCTCAGAGCGAACCGGTACGGGGTCGAGACGATGAACTGGTAGGCGCCGGCGAAGGTCTCGCAGCCCTCGCAGTGGTCGTTGACGGCCTTGCTGGTGTTCGAGGCGTTGAGGCGCGCGATCCCGTTCGTGGTGACGACCTGGAAGGACAGCGCGACCGACCGGCATGGCGCGTCGATCGAGCAGCCGACGGAGCGGGCGATCGCCCGGTTGCGTACGCCGGCGCCCACGACCGTGCCGAGCTGATGGATCGTGAACTCCTCGTCGTGGTCGACGCGGTGTCTGGGGTTGGCCAGGGACCGTGCCTCGTCCACGGCGATGCCGGCGCCACCGGTGATGCGGGATCCGGTCGCCGCCCCCGCTGGGGTCACGGCGGCGAGGCCGGTCAGGCAGACGGTGGTCAGCATGCCCAGGCGTACGGCCGTCCGGCCGACTGTGCCGGTGCGTGGCTTGCGGTGGCTCACTGAAGTTCTCCTTTTGCGGGTGTATGGGCGGCACGGGGACCGGGGAGGCCCATGGGGTTCACCGGGGGTTCACGGCTGTTCATCGGAGGGCTGGGGCCCCGGGGATCACCAGGTGAAGGGGCCGGGGAAGCTCTCGGTGGGCAGCGGCAAGGAAGGGCTTGCCGAGGGCGGGGCCGACGGCGAGGCGCTCGGCGTACCGGCCGAGGGGCTGGGACCGGACGGTGCCGGACTCTGCCCGCGGGTCGGGGTCGGGCTCGAAGTCGTCTTTTTGGGTGTCGGGGTGGCCGTCTTGGTCTCGTCCTCGGCAGAGGGCGAACCGCTCGCTGTGTCGGCCTCGTCGGACGGACTGGCATCGGGCGTCGGCGAGAGCAGGCTCGCCTCCGGCGACGGGCCGGTGAGTCCGGGGGAGTCCGGCCGGGTGTCGTCCTGCGGCGCCTCGTCCGAGGCCGACGGCGTTGCCGCCGCGCGGAGCGTCGGCACGCCGGGCTGGAGGATGGGGATGATGGGCGGCCGCGGCGGCAGCGGCTTGGGCGTCATCCCGCCCAGCCATGCCGCGCCGAGCGCGGTGGCCGCGGCCAGTACACCGGCGCAGATGACCAGGCGCAGCCGGAGGTTTCCCTCGGTGGCGCGGCGGGTTGCCCGCACGAGCCGCCCGGTCAGGCGCACGGCGAGATAGCCCGCGCCGGCCAGGGGGCACAGGATCATGAACCCTCCGACGACGCCGACGAGTCCGGCCGCGATCTCCCCGTCGGCGAAGGCGAGCCAGGTCCCGGTCGCCTGCTCGGCCAGCGAACGCAGCCCGGTGGCGAGCAGGCGCGGGAAGTTCCACAGGACGTAACCGAGCTCGGCGAGGATCAGCGGCACCATGGTCAGCACCCAGCCGGTCACGATGACCCGTGCGGAGCGCTTGAGGCCGGACACCTCCGGGGGGACCGGCCGGCCCGGGAGCATGCTCAGGAGGATGGGTTTGATCTTGCCGTAGAGATCGGGGATCCCTGCGAGGTCACCGAGGATGTAGTAGCCGTCCAGCCGGACCGCCGGCATCAGCTGTTCGAGGATCTCGAAGTGCACCAGGTAGACCGCGCCGAGGAAGAAGGGCTGGCCGGTGAGGAGGTAGGCGCCGGCCAGCCCTAGTACGAAGACGACGTTGAAGTAGACGCCGCCCAGGTCGGTGCGGATCCGGCCGGTCCGGTTGATGCGGTAGACGTCGGTGACGTCGGTGTACATCGAGGGCCAGATCAGGAAGAGGCCGAACCCGATGGTTCCGGGTCGCGCGCCCCCGTACCGGCAGGCCGAGGCGTGACCGAACTCGTGGAACACGAGGGAGGCTACGATCAGCGCGAAGACGGCCAGCATCAGGACGGGTTGTTCCAGCACCTGGAGCACCGGCTGCATTGCGCCGTGGTAGCCGAACAGCCAGACGTCCAGCACGGTGACCGCCGCCAGCACCAGGGCCACCACCGGCGGCCGGTGCAGCCAGGACAGTGCCCTGGCGATACGGGCGACCTGCCGCTCGCGGAAGATCACCCGGTGGCCCTTGAGGACCAGGAGGAGGTCGGAGCGGGGACCGGCGACGACCTGCTCGTCCGCCTGTCCGAACGGGACGGTGAGGCCGAGCGGTTCGAGCTTGTGCTCCACGAGGTAGTGGATGTTGTCCGCGCTGATCTCGCGCCCGAAGCGGCCGCTGACCCGGTGGGAGATGCCCTCGTTGTCGCGTACGCCGTCGATGGCTTCGACGACGAGATAGAGCAGCCGGGAGAGCTGGACCACCTGTCCGTCCTGCCGGCGGACCAGGTACTTGCGTTCTGTGGAACCGGATCCCTGGTACTCGCCCAGGCGTTGAAGCCCTGCGCCGAGTCGCGGGACGGGGAAGCGCGGTTCCTCGTACACGTCCCCGGGAAACGTTTTGTCTGCGTCCCGGACCACCGTCCCCATGGGAGCGGGGTCATGGGCCCCCTGACCGTCGACCATCGTCCTGCCCTCCCTCCCCGGTGCGGACCGCGTCGCCACGAACACGGCCCGCACGCGTCGGGTGCCGCTACTGGCTGATGTTGATGGTCTGGTTGGCCTCGGAGGCGGCGATGGCCTCGGGGGAGTAGACGTTCGCCGCGACCGAGTTGTTGTGGGCGTCGACGTAGGCGACGTGCCGCGTCACGTTGGTCGTCTTGACGAAGCTGAACTTCAGCCGGCCCAGGGCCTCACGGCCGGGCAGCAGCTCTGCGGATTCCGCGTCCAGCTCACGCATGCCGAGCATGGTGGTTCCTTTACTGAATGGGCATGGACGGTCACATCCGATCCCGGACGTCCATCCATGCCGGACGATCTGTCTGACGAGGTTGGACAGTAGGCCGTCCAAGAACCTCGGACAACCACTTCGCGCACATCCGCCCTCACCGGACACATCGCCCATCGAGGGAAACGGCAGGTGGGAGGGCGAACGGCTGGATATGAACTCCGGCCGACACGCCTCGCACTCTCACCCGATTGGCTCAACTCGGGGCCATTCGGCCCATGTTGCGCGGCTCCACCATGGCTATCCTCTCGACCCTCAAGTCGGGTGAACCGCCCGAAACCTCCGCGAGAGGGGTGCACGTGCTTGTCGTCCAAGGAGTGTCCGCGACCGCCGTAGTCCGGGGCAGGACAGGGGAGCCGGTGGTCCTGCTCTCCGGCGAACTCCCCGAGGCCCTCACCCCCGCCGCCCTCGACGAACTGCTGAACCTGGCCTCCGCGGTGCTCGACGCGGAGGAGCTGCGGCTGTTCCGGAGCTGCCTGTCCGCACTGCACTGCGGCGAGAAACTCGACGAACGCCGTATCGAGATCAGCGGAGCCGTCCTGACCGTCTACCGAAACTGACCGCGCTGAACCGACTGCGTACAACACGGGGCGAATACGCTGCGGCAGATTTCCGTTTCCGCAGGGCAGGAATCTGCGCTTATGAAAACAGTGGAGAATTCTTCAACGCATCACCCGGGGCGGTTCAGAAGCTTTTTGACATTTCACGAGAGCTCGCAATGCGACCGCGACACACGGGAGTTGCTTCACCCTGGAGAGTGCTTCCCGTCACCGCGGAAGCGAGACCGGAAATACCTGGTAAGCAAAGCTCAGAGCCTGTTTTGAGTGCCTCGGAACCCTGCATCGATTGTGCTCCGGTAAGTCGTCCATAGCCGGTTGGATGAATGAGTGAGGGCCGTTGCCGAGTAATGTCTGGCACGCCATCCGGCAATTCATCGAAACAAGGAGAAACACGGTGAGAAAACTGGCACGCGCCACCGCGACGGCCGCCCTGACCATCGCAGCGGTCGCCATCCCCCTGACGGGCACGGCCATGGCCTCCACCGCGACGGCCGCCCCGGCCCAAACCCACCGGTTCCTGCACAAGCCGGCCCTCCACAACAACGGCTGGTGCGGGGACTACCGGTACAACCGGCACCACCGCGGGCACTACTGGAGCCGGTGGGACGACAACTGCGGCTACCGCAAGGACTGGAGGGGCTACCGCCACGTCAACTACCGCGGCTACCACAACTACAACGACTACAACGACTACAACGACTACAGGAACTGTGACCGCGACTTCTGATCCGGTCTGATCGGGCTGAACCCGATGTAGGGCGCACCCGATGCGGGGCTCCCGGGAGCAACTCCCGGGAGCCCCTCGGCTGTTCCGGAATCAGCTTCGGTAGACGGTCAGGACGGCTCCGCTGATCTCGATACGGCGTTCGTCGAGTTTCTCGCCGCAGTGCAGTGCGGACAGGCAGCTCCGGAACAGCCGCAGCTCCTCCGCGTCGAGCACCGCGGAGGCCAGGTTCAGCAGCTCGTCGAGGGCGGCGGGGGTGAGGGCCTCGGGGAGTTCGCCGGAGAGCAGGACCACCGGCTCCCCTGTCCTGCCCCGCACGACGGCGGTCGCGGACACTCCATGGACGACAAGCACGTGGACCCCCTCTCTCCCCGGAGGATTCGGGCGGTTCAACGCGGCCCGTGCGACGAGAGGATAGCCCCAATGGAATGATTTTTACGGCGATCTGACGCTTCGCCACGCAATGGACGCCCGTGCGCGGAAACCCCTAGCCGGGGCCGTCGGGGGTGCTGCGCAGGAGGGATTCGACGAGTGCGGTGACGTGGCGGCGGTCGGCTTCGGACAGGCGCTGGACGCTGGCGATGAGGGTGGCGATCTCCGGGTCGGACGCGGTGTCGGCGGGGTCCTCGAAGTAGAGGTGGATGCCGCAGGCTTCGGCGGCGGCTCTGCGTACCGAGTCCAGGGGCAGTTCCAGTCCCCGGGCCAGGCCTTCGAGGGTGGCTTGCTGCGGCATGCGGGCCACGTGCGTGACGGTCGCCAGGTGGTGGACGGTGGATCGCGGGATGCCGCCGCGCCGGGCCACGTCGCCGTAGGACCAGCCCTGCTGCTCCAGCCGGCTCTTCACCAATTCCTGCAGTGCGTTGGCCACGACATCGATTCTTCCTGCTAGCAAGGCGGTTGAGCAAACACTCTTGAACGGCTTGCCATCAGGTGCTACAGGGGCTGACGTCCAACGTCGTTGGACACTCAGTCCGGCGGCACCACGACCGCTGGGTTCAACGCTTCGCGGCCTGCTCCGTCACGCCCGGCGCCCTCGCTTCGCTGCCGGCCGCGTCACATCCGGCGCCCCCGCAGCAGCCCCTCCCTCGCCCGCTCTTGGAACTCCCTCCCGCAGCGCCTCCGCCCCGGTCAGCCGCCGATACGCCGGCTCGCCCGAAAAAACGGGCCGCAGGCCGATCGATCTTGATCGCACCCTGAAGGCGCTGTGACTCAGGTTCGGTAGGATCCGCACTTCTTCGCACCGGGGAGGGATCATGGCCGAGAGCGGCAGTGCCGAAGGCACCAACAGCAGCGCGGGAACCCGTAACGATGTCGTGGACGAACAGACCGCGGTCCAGCTGGTGTACCGGCCCCAGTCTGCCGACACACTGGTCGGCCTGCGGGTCCGCGAGCGGGTCAAGCGGACCGGGCTGGTGCTGCGAGGCGTATTCCTCGCACTGTGGACAGGGCAGTGGCTGCTCGGCACCGTGGGCCGCGGGAGGATCGACGTGGTCTCGACGGTGCTGTTCTTGTTCGTCGTCCTGGTGGTGTGGGGGTACCCGCGGCTACAGGCCGCACAGGTGCAGCGGCTCATCGGATGGCAGGGCGAGTACCACGTCACCGTGTCCGCGGCCGGGATCACCTGCCGCACCGAGCACAGCGCATTGGTCCAGAAGTGGTCCGTCTTCCAGGGCTACCGGGAGACGGCAGGTCATTTCGTCCTGCTCAGCCGGGACCCCAACATCATGTACCTCGGTGTCCTGCCCAAGAGGGGCGTGCAAGAGGCCGAGGGCCTCGAACGGCTGCGGGCCATCCTGGACCAGCACGCCCCTCGCGTGTGACGGACTGCTGTCACCGCGCGTTCAGACTCCCTTCCCTCACCCAATCCCCAGGATTCCCCCGCGACTTCACGCGAAGTGACCTCCGTCACCCCGTCCGGTGGCGAGGTGACGTTTGCCGGCCGGGCCGCGCTGTCTGAGTGGGCCCATCCCCTGTGACGGATGTGCCTCAAGTGACATTCGTATGTGGCCTGAACGGGCCTTCTATTGGGGTGGATCGTCTTGAGTCGTCGTACCTCGCGTGCCTACAGACCGCTGAGCCTGAAACGACGGGTGTGGATCACGCTCGGCGCCGTGGTGCTGGGGGGTGGGGGCGTGGTGACCTACGCCGTGGCCAGCCCTTCCGAGGATCCAGGTGCGGCGGGCCGGGCCAAGCGGCCTGTGAAGGTCTACGACCTCGCGCTGAAGGGCACCACGAGCGGCAAGCGTGAGCTGCCGCGCACGCAGACCAAGCAGTTCTCGATGCTCGGCGTCTCCTGGACCGGGGCGACCAAGCGGCTGCACGGCGACGCCCAGGTGCGCACCCGCAGTCTCGAGACCGGAGCGTGGACCGCCTGGAAGGATCTCGAGGCGAACGTCGACCCGTTGGAGGAGCCCGAGTCCGGGGCCGACCTGCGCGGCGCGTCCGAGCCGCTGTGGGTCGGCCCCTCCGACGGCGTCCAGGTCCAGGTCGTCCACAAGGACGGCTCCACCAGCGCGGGCCTGCCGAAGGGCCTCGAGGTCAACCTGGTCGACCCCGGCGTGGCGACCGGCGCCGAGATGAAGGCCAAGCCTGCCGCGTACGTCATGCCGGCCGCCGGCGAAAGCGCTTCACCCACCGACTCGGTCACGCCCACCGACCCCGCGTCCCCGAGCGACTCCGCCACCGCGTCCGCGCCCGCGTCGCCGTCGGCTTCCGCCACGCCGAGCACGTCCGCGAGCCCGTCGGCCACCACCCCCACGGCTCCCCCGTCCACGGTGCCCGAGCCGCCGATCACGTCGCGTGCCGGCTGGGGCGCCGACGAGTCGCTCAGCCCCGACCCGTCCGAGTACAACCCCGATGTGAAGGCCGTCTTCGTCCACCACAGTGACGGGACGAACGACTACTCCTGCGCTGACTCCGCGTCGATCGTGCGGGGGATCTACGCGTACCACACTCAGACCAACGGCTGGAACGACATCGGCTACAACTTCCTGGTCGACAAGTGCGGCACGATCTTCGAGGGCCGCAAGGGCGGTGTCGACCTGCCCGTGCTCGGCGCGCACACCTACGGCTGGAACCGGGAGTCCACGGGCATCGCGGTGCTCGGGGACTACACCACCACCGGCGCCACCAACGCCGCGCTGACCTCTGTCGCCCGAATCGCGGCCTGGAAGCTCGGCCAGTACAACGCCGACCCGGTGTCGACCGTGAAACTCACCGCCGGCGCGACGCAGACGAACTACTTCGGCACCAGCTTCACCGCGGGCAGCCAGTACACGTTCAACCGGATCTCCGCCCACCGCGACGGCTACAACACCCAGTGCCCCGGTAGCTCTCTCTATGGCCAGTTGCCGACGATCCGCGCTTGGGCGTCCGGCCCGGTGCAGGACCTGAAGGTCACCTCGCTGTCCGGCGCCGGTCAGTCCGGGGCGACGTACTACACCAAGGGCGCCATCACGGCGAAGTGGTCGACGACGACACCGGGTTCGCTGATCTCCAAGTTCGAGCTGCTGGTCGACGGCAAGGCCGTCGCCACTGCCTCCGGTACGGCCGCCTCGGTTGGCACCACCCTCCCCCTGGGCACCCACACCGTCGCCGTGCGGGCCGTGCACCAGTCCGGCAAGAGCACGACGTCCGCGGCGCTGAACGTCGTGGCGGAGACGACAGCACCGGCCTTCACCACCGCACCGAAGCTCTCCCTGCGCACCGGCACCGTCAACACCAGCGCCGTCCCGGTCACCCTCGGCTGGAAGGCGACCGACAACACCGCGCTGAAGTCCGTGAGCCTGCTGACCCCGACGACGGCCACCTTCGGCCCGACGACGACCAGCTCCAGCCGCACCGCCGCGTCCGGCAACGCGAGCACCTGGTCGATGAAGGCTTACGACTACGCGGGCAACACCGGTACGTCCTCCGCAGCCTTTACCCCGGTGATCCTTCAGGAGACCTCGGCCACCAAGTCCGGCACCTGGACGGCCCGTTCCTCCTCCAGCTACCTCGGCGGCAAGTCGTACTCCAGCGGTTCCAAGGGCGCGAGCCTCACCTGGACGTTCACGGGCCGCTCCGCCTCGTGGGTGGTCTCGCGGGCGTCGAGCTCAGGCCAGGCGTACGTATACGTCGACGGCGTCAAGGTCAGTACCGTCGACCTGAAGTCTTCCAGCACCCTGTACCGCCAGGCCATTTGGACCAAGGCGTGGTCCAGCAGCGCCAAGCACACAGTGAAGGTCGTAGTGGTTGGCACGAGCGGTCGTCCGACGATCACGACGGACGGACTCGTCTACATCAAGTAGCTCCCAGCCCTGTACCACGGCAGCGGCCTTCACGATCAGGTCAACCTGATCAGGATCGTGAAAGCCGCTGCCGTTTGAGCCCGGAGCTCGGCACGACGCAGACCGCAGCGCAGGGGGGCTGGAACCGGCAGCGCTCGCTGTCCGGCGGACAGCCGACGCCCAGCGAGTTCCCGGTCCCCGGCGAACGTGCGGCGAGCTCACAGGCGAGGAAGCGCAGGGCCGAGGCGGACGAGCGACGCCGGCTGGGCAGACGAGCACGCGTGAGCTCCTGGTGGACAGGCCGGTCTTGGTCGTGACCTCGTCCACCAAGAGCATCTTCACGTCCGGACCCCACTCACACCAACTGCCCGTCAGGCCGGCCAGGTTGGAGTTCACTCGCACTGTTCGGACCCGAGAATGCCTATTCCTGGACCTGCCTCGGATCGATCGGAATCTCTCGTGCCGTCTTCTCGGCGCGCTGCTCGGCGCTCGACTCCCGCGCCACGGTCCCGCAGCAGCGGTCGTACTGGTTCTGCCAGTCCGCCATGAACGTGTCGTAGTTGGACTGGCCGATCAGCTTCAGGTCCGACTCGTCGTTGTGCCAGACGCCGTTGCTCGTCCAGTTCGAGGAGCCGACGAACACGAGCCTGGAACCGGTCGTGCCCGCGTAACCGCCGCTGACCATCATGTACTTGTCGTGCGTGTAGTGCAGGGCGTTGCCGTTCGCGTCGGTGCCGGTGCTGGTGTCGTGCATGTCGATGTTCGTCCGGTTCTTCAGGTAGCTCTGCACGCTGTCATCGACCTGGCCGGCGGTGATGAGAATGTGGATCTTGACGCCGGATTGCGCCAGGCTCACCAGCTTCTTCGGCAGCTCCAGATAGTTCAGGTCGCCCGGCTCTCCGTGTGAGGTCCACTGGAACATGGCGATGTTGATCGTGGCCGGCGCCTTGATGTTGTTCAGGAAGTCGACCCAGGTGTCGCTTCTGGTACGCGCCTTGGGCCACTGGTAGGAGGGCGGGGACAGTTTCCTGGCGTCCGTGGCGCTGGTGGAGTTGTAGTAGTCGGGCGCCAGAGGGCCCGGGCCGTAGATCGCCCCCTTGGCCATGGCGGTGAAGTAGCGGACGTAGGAGTTGTACAGGTCGACGTTGCCCTTGACGGTGGCGCTGCTGTTCCACGCGGTGCCGGCCTGGGCAGCGGTGGGGTTGGCGCTGCTGACGGTCACGGTCCTGTTCGCATCGGCCCCGCCGCTGAGCATGTAGTACTTCGCGTGCAGGGCGGAGCCGTCGAAGTGGGACAGGCAGCCTCCCGGGCACAGCGCGGCGAAGCTCGAGGCTCGCGGGTCGTTGCCCAGCTCGGTGACCATCGACTGCCATATCGCATTGTCGCTGTGAGCGTCCATCAGCGCCTTGACGATGACGCCGCGCTGGTGCGCGGCGATCAGGGCGTTGGCGAAGTCCGGGCCCGGCTGTGCGTTGCTGATCGAGTACATGGCGACGCGTATGGTCTGCCCACAGCTGGCGCTGTTGATCGATTCGATGATCGGACCCATGATCTTCATCTGGGCGGCGGGGTCCTCCGGGTCGTTGAAGCGCGGGCCCGGGCTGGAGGTGAACGGCCGGGACTCGCAACTGAGCGGGGACTTGGCCTTCTTGACCGCGGCGTGCGCCGGTGTCAGCGACAGCACGGTGACGACCAGCGCGGTGATCAACGTGAACGTGCGCTTCATGGGCTGCCTTTCGCTGGGCTGTTGATGATGAAGAGTCGGGTTGCCGCGAGAGGGCCGCAGGAGCGATGCCGCCGTCAGCGGAATCTACTACTGTGCCACCGATTCGTCCGATAATCACTCGAGATCCCCGCATGCTCAGACGCAACGCAAGATTCCTTCAACAGAGGAGCAGCCGTGGGGAGTTGCTCTGCCGGTCGGCCAACGAGTGGCCCCGTGGGGAGCGACGATCGCCTGGTGTAGCGCCCCGTCCATGCCGTCGGGCCGGCGCTCGCGCCCCTGCCCCGCGAGCTCGCACCCCGACGCTTCGTATGGTGTTTCCCGCACGGCGGCGGTGGCCGTCGATCCGCGTGGCCCAATACGTAGTCGAGCGCCTGAGATGAGGAGGCAGCCGTGTCAGACTCGTGGAGCGTGCCGCCCCTGCCGAGAACGTCATCCGTGCAGGTGGGAGGGGTAGGTTCGGGCAGCCAGGGGCTTCTCCGCTGGGTGACGTCGTCGGCGATGGATGCCGCTGCCGGCTGTGTGCGGGCATCGGCCCCGAAGCAACGAGCCAGGGTCGAGGCTCAGCGCACCGGGAAGCCGAAGGAGTAGCCCTGTTCCTTGAGGCGGGGGAGAGCGCGGCGCAGGGCCTCGACGGTCTGGGCGCGGTCGCCGCCCGCGTCGTGGAAGAGGAGCGTTGGTCCGTTGGGCAGCTCCCGCTCGACGGTGGCGACGATGGCGTCCGTACCCGGACGCTCGAAGTCCTTGCTGTCCACGTTCCAGCCCAGCGGGCGCATGCCCCGGGAAGCGGCGAGCTTGCGGCTGTAGGGGGTGAAAGCTCCACCGGGTGCCCGGTAGTACATCGGCCGTACGCCCCCGGAGGCCTTGGTGATCATGCGTTCGGCGTCGAGTATCTGACGCGACTGGTAGGCCTCGGACTTCTTGTCCATGGCGGTGTCGTGGGACACCGAGTGGTCGCACAACCGGTGCCCGGCCGCGACGACCTGCTTCACGAGGGCGGGGTGCGCCTTGGCCTGCGGGCCCACCATGCAGAACGTGGCCTTCACCCCGTACTCCCGCAGCACGTCGAGCACTTGAGGGGTCCACTCGGGGTCGGGACCGTCGTCGATGGTGATGTTGATGCCGCGGGTCCCCGCGTCCGAGGCGTGTGCGATGGTCACCGCGGTCGGTCTCACGTCACTGCCCGGTGAGGCCGGGGCTGTCGCCTCCGGTGACGAGCCGTCCGCGGCACCGGCCTGCGCGGTCCACACCGAGGCACCGGTGGCGAGCAACGTCACCCCGAGCGCGGCCCCGACCATTTTGCTGTTCCAGCCCCGCCCGTTGCTCCGCCGCGCCATATCCGTCCCCTTCACGCAGTGCCTCACCGGTCCCGATCACCTTGCGATCACTGGGCAGGACGAGACGCACGGGCCCACGGATGCATCCGTTACCGATCACGGACAAGTCCGGGGAATTTCGCGGACAACTCCTGCGGCCCGGCACTGGAACAGGTCGGGCCGGTGCAGGTCGGCGAGGTGGATACGGCGGGTGCCGTGCTCTATGAAGACCGGGGCGTACGGGCGCTTGAGGGTGACGGCGCAATCGAGGTAATGGGCCTGGGCGGTGAGGAATTCACGCCAAGTTGGGCCGGAGCTCTACGGGGCGGGGTCGATGCCGGCGGCGCGCAGGATCTCCCAGACCGTGGATGGAGCGATGGAGCGATGGAGCGATGGAGTGGCCGAGGCGGGCGAGTTCGGCCTGGATCCGGGGGTGGCCCCAGATGTGGTTCTCCTTCGCCAGGCGCAGGGTGAGTTACTTGACGGTGGGTGCGGTGGGTGCGGTGGGTGCGGTGGGTGCGGTGGGGGGGCGTCCTGGGAGGCTGCGCTGAGCGTGCGTCCACTTCCGGGCGACGAGTGGCCTATGGCTGGCCGGCAGCGTGGTGGGCGTGACCGCGAACACCTGGCGCCAGCGCTTGCGGGACCAGCTGGGAGAGCGCGGCGAACCGGATTCGGTCCGCGGGCTCGTAACGGACCCGGCGATCTGGCGCCGAAGCACCGCATTCTCGTGCCGCAACATCAGAACTTCCGCGTCTTTGTCCACACGGCTGCGCAGTATGGCAGCTACGGCAGCAGGCACCTTGATCAGGTTCCGGACCAGCGCGGTGGCGATGGACAGCGGCATCGAAGAATCGTCGCAGCGGCTGTGTGGGCCAGTCCTCTGGTAAGGGAACTTTCCAGGGCAAGCCCAGAATCGTGACTTCGAGCGGGACGCGATGCCGGCGATGGCCACGTCGAGGTTCATGGCGTCGTTCGTGTAGCGACCGACGACCTCGCGTACCCGGCCCGGGATGCGGCGGAGGTCCTTGCCGGCCGATCAGGGGGCGTGGAGCTGAATCTTCTTGGAGGCGTTGCTGCACCGGCTGCCGTCGGAGTTGCTGCGCAGGGTGGGGTTGCCGGTGCCTTCAGATACGGTGCTGCGCCGGCTCCGCGATCTGGTCGCAGGCCGCCACGCTGCCGCTTCCCGGCCGAAGCGCTCGGGAAGGCCGCGGACTGTGCGCTTCATCCGGCTCTTGGTGTTGCGGCTCGCGCGGATTGACCCGGCAGTGTCTTGTCAGGCGCCGTGTACCGCGCATCCGACCGCTCACGAGGGCGGTTCCGTCCCCGCCTGCTCGCTCACCAGGTACCGCGCGTACCAGTCCGGCCAGTCCGGATCCTCCGCACCGATGCGCGCCTCGTGCTCGCCGTGAGCCGCTGCGGTCCGCCGTAGAGCGCCCGCCAGGTCCTCGGCCGAGGCGAACGATGTGGTCGCGGGATCCAGCCGTCCCGGAAGCCGTGTGGTGATCTCCTGCAGGATCCAGCCGTTGCCGTCCGGGTCGCTGAACGACAGGAAGGAGCCGTAACTGCCGTGTTGCGGATCCGGGCCCGGCACCCGGGCGTCAGCGCCGGCGTGGTGGAAGACGCCTCCGGCGTCGTGAAACACATCGCTCGGGTCGGCGCCGCGCCGCATCAGCTCATCGTGGGCCGCCTCGATGTCGTCGACGACCAGGTGCAGGCCTCGAGCCGAGCCCGGGGCCTGATCGATGACGGACGTGCCGAAGATGACCGACGCCGGGGAACCCGGAGGGGTCACCTGCACCACCCGGAAGTCCTCGTCGGGAGCGATGTCCGCGTCGAGCCTCCAGCCCAGCGCCGTATAGAAGTCCTTGGCTCGGTCGACGTCGGACACCGGCACTACGACGACCTCGAGTTTCATGTCCATGGCTTGCGCCTCCTGTCTCGAAGGGGATACCGGCGACGACCGGATCCGCGGCGGCGCCGGGCTTGGAGGACGCATCCCACGGCACTCGAAACACGTTGCGAGCCCCTGGGCTCAGGCCCGGCGCGGCGACGCCCTGAAGCCCTACAGGCTGTGCCGTCTTCCAGCGTAGACAGGCGTTCGATCAGGCCGCATGTGGACGCTCGCCCACTTCGCCGGCGGCGGATCACGTGAGGCGCCACATAAGGCGCCGCACGAGGTGGTGCTGGCTGCGGGAGTCTGCGCGGTCGACGGCTGACGGGGCCGAGGGCAGGGCGGTCAGTGTGCGACGAGCTGCTGGCCGCCGTCGATGTCGTACGTGGCGCCAGTGAGAGCGCCGTTGGCCATGATGTGCACCGCGAGGGCGGCGACATCCGCCGGTCCGACCACCCGGCCAATGGGCAGCGTCTTCCTCAACTCCTCGCGCCGTGCCTCGAGTTGGTCACCGAGGAGGGAGGCTGACAGCGGCGTGTCCACGAACCCGGCCGCGATCAGGTTGACCCGGACCGGAGCGACCTCCAGTGCCAGGTTGGCGGTCAGCGCCGGCAGCGCCGCGGTGAGGGCGCCCATCACGGCCATCCCGGGCGCGGGGCGCCTGCCGCCGGTGCCACCGATGAACAGCAGCGTTCCCCCGGCCCTGACCTTGCCCCGGCCGGCCCGTGCCACCGCCAGCATCATCGCGATACGCCCGCCGAAGTCACGCCCGGCCTCGGACAGGTCGAGTTCGGCGAGGGGGGTGTACGACGGGCTGCCGGCCGTGACCATCACATGGTCGACCTGCCCGGGCAGTTCCCCGAGAAAGCGCTCCAGGCGGTCGGTGTCCTGCGCGTCGAACGCGGCCGTGCCAAGGGGGTTCAATTCGTCCGCCGCCCGCTTGAGGCGTTCGGCATCGCGCGCCACGAGCACCAGCTCGCCGTCGGCCGCACGCGCCTGTCGCGCGGTCTCCAGACCGATGCCCGCGCTTCCTCCCACCACCACGACCGTCTGCCCGGCCAGCCCCCCGTGCGTTCCACCGGCTCCTCCGTCGGTCCCGTTCACAGGGGCCACCACCTTCAGGACATGGATTCCGTACGTAATCCGGCTGCCGGAGATCTGGCACTACGGGGAGCCCTTGCCGGCCCCGCCGTTCACGATGTCGACGAACTCGTCTGTTGTGAGGATGGCGTGGGCGTACAGGGGCGCGTTGAGCTCGAACGTCGCTGTCATCTCCTCCCAGCTGAAGGAGGCGATGGCGTCGCGGATGAGGGTTACGTGGTAGCCCAGCTCCTGGCCGAAGCGTGCGGTGGTGTCCACACAGGTGTTGGCCCGCATACCGATCAGCAGGATCTTCCGGATGTGATGCTGCTTGAGCATGAAGTCGAGGTCGGTGTTCGCGAAACCGCTCGAGGCCCAGTGCTGGCGTATGACGAGCTCGTCCTCGCGAGGCTGGAAGTCGGGGTGCCACTCGGCCCCCCAGCTGCCCTCGGCAAAGGTCTGCTGTGTCACGGTGCGCCGCTGGGTCGGGGACAGATGGTCCCACGTGAGATAGTCGCTCGGCGTCGTCCGGTGGTGGGGCACGATGAAGACGCGAAAGCCCCGGCTGCGGGCCGTCGCGAGCATGGTGCCCATGTGGTCGAGCAGTCCGACGCCTTCCGCCACTTCCTTTGCTCGGGGCCACAGCTTGCCGCCCTCGGAAAGGAAGTCGTTGTACGGGTCGACGATCAGAAGAGCGGTTTCGTCCGGTGCGTACGGCGCTTCAGAAGTCATGGTCGGTTCCCATCTGGTCAGCGAACCGATCGATCGCTGATGGGATGCAAGACGGAGTGGATGGCCAGGGCGCGCCCCAGGTGTACTCGGCGGACCGCTGAATCCAGAGATCAGTCTGTCACTCATCCGGCTGAACAGCATCCGCGCAGGTGACGAACGTTGCCTGATGCCAGCCATCGATCCAGGTCGCACGAGGGCAAGTTTTGAACACGTTCAAGTATGGCGTAGGCTCCTGCCATGAGCGACAGTGGTGACAGAGCCGCCCTTCTCAAGGGCATCCGTGCGTGGCTGGTCCTCTTCGTCGTCTGCCTCGTGCTGAGCGGGGCGACGGCCTTCCCTCTGGTGCACGAACTGCACTGGACCGAGGATCTGTTGAGGTCCTTGTCCGTGCCGGAGCACCTGCCCGCGCTCATGGACTGGATCGAGCGCGTACGGCAGGGGATCGACGTCGCCGACGAGCAGTACCCCTTCCTGGTGTACGGCACGGACTGGCTGGCGTTCGCGCACCTCGTGATCGCCGTCGCCTTCTACGGGCCCTACCGCGACCCGGTCCGCAACATCTGGGTCGTCGAGTTCGCGATGATCGCCTGCGCCGGCATCGTCCCGCTCGCCCTGATCTGCGGACCGCTCCGCGGCATCCCCTTCTGGTGGTCGGTCATCGACATGTCCTTCGGGGTCTTCGGGGTGATCCCGCTGTACGTCGTCCGCAGGAAGATCAAGCGGCTGGAGGCACTCACCTCGCCTGTGCCGCTTGCCATGGCTACGTGAGCGCCGCCGGCGCGAGCGGCGGGTCACCGGGTTCATCGACTCGCCCTTCGCCTCTGTGAGTTGACCGAGTGGACGAGGGTGCGGGAAAGGTCGCGGGTGGCCACGACGAACGCGCTGTAGCCGTTGCCGGCACCCGACTTGAGCCAGCACGCCTTGCCGCCGTACTCGAAGGACGTCCCAGGTGGCATCGACTCGGGACATCGCCGAGCCGCGCGCGATGTGCGAGGCGCCCGCATCGTTCCTGGTTATCCGCTCGACCGCCTGGTCCAGATTTTGGCGGACGGGCGATGGGTGACCGTGGCCACCCTTCATCGTGCCTGCGACAACAGCCCGGGCGTGGATGCGTTGGAAACACCCGGCAGCGTGGTGCTGTCAGCTGCCGTCAAGGGCAGAAAGGGCGATGGCGTCTGCGCCAAGCAGGGGAAGCTGCAGCAGGTGGCGGTGAAGCTGGACGCCCCATAAGGGACCGCATCCTGCTCGACGCGATCACCGGCAAACCGGTTGCCTTCAAGCCGCTGCACGGACCCGCGCCAAGTTGGAGCTGATCCGAGCATCTGCTCAGTGGTCCCACGGCAGTGCGCCTGCCGCTACGCGGCCTGGCCTGCGCCGACGACCTTTTGAGCGGCACACGGTTCGAAAGGGGACTGACAGACCGTCGTCGGTGTGGTTACGATGCCCGCGATGAACACCTACTTCTCATGGGGATCGGAGGAATCGTCCGCGCAAGGTGAGTGCTGATGGCACATCACTTCACGCAGGAGATTCCGGCCCACCTGTTGATGTGGCAGCGCGTACGCGAGTACGCCGTGCCACCGTCCATGATCGAGACCGCGACCGCGCGCCGCGCGGCCGGTGACTGGGCGGGGGCCTGTGCCGCCGCCCGGATCGACGTCGACCTCGATCTGCGCGCCGTGCGCGACCGCCACGGCACCGATATCGCCACCCGTATCCGTGCGGATCTGCGCAGGCTCGCGCCCGATCTGCTCCGCTGGCACATGCCCAGGATCGCCCCAGACGGGCGCCTTCGGCCCGGCCTCACCATCTCGTTGACCCGTTACGGGAGTGGGGGCGGAACGCCGCTGCACCTCGTGGTGCGGACACCGCCCGCCCAGGCGGACGCCGGACAGCGGATGTCGCTGGATGTGTGGGAGGGCTCGGCGAACGACCGCTCCGCGAGCCGTCCGTACCTCCCTCCGCATCCGCATCCCGACCGGCGATTCCGGCTCGATCTGCACCGGCATCTCTGGGACTCGGGACGGAGCGGTGAACTGGCGCGGCGCGGAGGTTCGCCACCCGTGCCGCCCACCGGCCGAGCCGCCCTGCACGACTCGCCCTGGGCAGTGGCCAGTTGGGCCGCCGAGGCGGAGTTGCTGCTGCGGGCCGAGGGGCGCTCCCGCGCGGCCTTCACCGTACGGCTCGGTGCGCGCAGTCGTGCCGTGCTCGAACTCGTCGCCCCCGACGACAGCCACGCGCCGACGTTCCGGCCACTGCGGGAGACACTGCCCCCGCAGGAGGTCGCGGTGCTGCCCGTGCTGCCTGAGGCGGCGGCCCGGGTCCTTCCGGATCTGGAACTGCTGCGGGCCGGGCTGATCACGGTCGGGCGGCTGCATCCGCTCGTGGCACCGGCGGTGCAGGGAGCCGGCCCGGAGTCCGTGGGCGGCCGTGCCCCCGAGGCCGGCGACCCGCACCGGGTGGAGTGCCGCGGCGAGATCCACCGCATCGCGCTGCGCGACGGGGTGCTGAGCGCGGTCGATCACGACCGGGACCAACTCCGCCGAGAGGACCTCCTGGTGGCGCTCGGGGGTCCGGGGCTGCCCTGCCTGCGGGCGATCGACGCGGTGCACCGCAACCCTGAGGCGCTTCCCGCCGTACGGGAACGGCTCCGCCACGGTGACGTCACCGGTGCGCTCGCCGTCGTCGAGGGGCTGCTCGGTCCCGGTGCGGTGCTGCGCGACGGGCCGCTCAGGGAGGAACTGGAGTCGGCCGCGGTCCGCCGCATCGACCACGGGCTCTTCCGCGCGGGGCTGGCCGACGTGCCGGCCGGCCCCGGCGAACCATGGGGCGGGCACGCTTCGGGCACGCGGCACACGGAAGCGGGCCACCGCCCCCGGCTCGGCCGCGACACGTCCCTCGCGGTGCGCCGCAAGCGCGGCAGCCGGGGCCGGCCTCGTACCGGACAGTTCTGACCCGCCCTCACCCTCTCCTCGGCCGACTCGCCGAAGTCCCCTTCACGCATGGCGCGTTGCGCGCCGCAGACCCTCACGCCCTCAGGAACGGCACGCACCGTTCCCCCTCCCACTCCCAGGTGATGCCCCATGACTTCCAGCACCGTCCTGCCCGTCCTTGCCCTCGCCCCCGCCACCGCGACCTCCGAGACCGATGCGGACCTGGCCCTCGCCGACCGTCTCCTGTCCCTCCTGCGGACGACCACCACCGAGCCGCGCCCCGACGAACAGCTCGAAGCGCTCGCCCTGGCCGTCGCCGCCGACCTGCCCGTGCTCCTCTGGGGCGAGCCGGGCATCGGCAAGACCGCTGCCCTGACGCACCTCGCCACCTCGCTCGACCTGCCGCTCACGACGGTGATCGCCAGTGTCCACGAGCCGTCCGACTTCTCCGGGCTGCCCATCGTCGGCGACGACCCGGCCGTGCAGGGCGTGCCGATGGCGCCGCCGCAGTGGGCCGTCGAACTCGTACGCGCCGGTCGGGGGCTGCTCTTCCTGGACGAACTCTCCACCGCCACCCCGGCCGTCCAGGCCGCACTGCTCCGCGTAGTCCTGGAACGGCGGGTCGGAGCGCTCCAACTCCCGCCGGGCGTAAGGATCGTGGCCGCCGCCAACCCGCGCGCCTCGGCAGCGGACGGGTGGGAGCTGAGCCCGCCGCTCGCCAAACCGCTTCGTGCACCTGAACTGGGTGCACGACCGGGACGTGGTGGTACGCGGCCTCGGCGGGGTCTGGCCCCGGGCGGAGCTGCCCCGGCTCGCTCCGGAACGGCTGGCAGAGGCGGTGACGTCCGCCCGGCACGCGGTCTGCGGATTCCTGAAGGCCCGGCCGACGCTGATCCACCGGCTGCCGACCTCCGAGACACGGCGCGGCGGTGCGTGGCCGTCGCCCCGGAGCTGGGAGGCCGCGCTGACCCTGCTCGCCTTCGGCACGGCGGCCTCCGTCTCCCGGGACGTCCTCGCGCTGCTGGTGCGGGGCGCGGTGGGGGACGGGCCGGGGCTCGAACTCCTCGCCCACCTCGACCGGATGGACCTGCCGGACCCGGAGTCGCTGCTCGCCGACCCGGCCGCCGCCGAACTGCCGGAGCGGGGCGATCTGCGGCAGGCGGCGCTCGAGGCGGTCGTGGCCGCCGTCGGGGCACGGCCGCAGCGGCACCGGTGGGAGGCAGGCTGGGCCGTGCTGGTCAGGGCCCTGGAGACCGGAGCCCCGGACCTCCTGGTCGCCCCGGCGACGGCGCTGGCCGGGCTGCGACGAGACGACTGGGAGGTGCCGGAGGCGGTGGAACGGCTGGCCGGCGTCGTCGGGCTCGCCCGGACCGCGGACCGGTCGGTGGAACGGGTCGCGGCGGCGGCCGACGCGCGTCGCGCTACGGGGGCGCGCCGATGACGGCTGCCGCGGAGCGCCCGGGACCACGCCCGCTGCCGCGCCCCATGTCCCCGCCCGCGCCCCCGCGCCCGGTGCGGGCGACACCGCCGGAGCGACGGGACCGCTCCGCAGGGCCCGGCGACCGGCCCGGACTCCCGCTGGACTTGGAGAAGTTGCTGGCCGCCCGGCTGCACGCGGTGAAGGTTCGCCCCTACCTGGCCGACGCGCTCTTCGCGCTGCATGTGGTGGAGGACCGTGCGGTGCCGACGATGGCGGTCGACCCGCACTGGCGCTGCTATGTGTCGCCCGGATTCGTGGCCCGCACACCGCTGGAGGAACTGGCGGGCGTCTGGGTGCACGAGGTCTCCCATCTGCTCCGTGACCACCACGGGCGCGGTGAGCGGTACGCGCGGGAGCACGAGGAGTCCGGGCCGGGGATCCCCCCGGCTGCCGAGGGCTGGGGGAGGCTGCGTCGGAACATCGCCGCCGACTTCGAGATCAACGACGACATCTACGGTGACGGACTGCCCCGGCCCTTCGGGGCAGTCGTGCCGTCGCTGTTGCGACTGCCCGACGGTCTGCTGATGGAGGAGTACCTGCGGACGGCCTCGATGTCCGGCCTCGCCGCGGAACTGGCCTGGCTGGACTGCGGCAGTGGTGCCGACGGGCACGACCGGTCGTGGGAGCTGGGGCCCGACGGGGCGAACGGACTCACCCGTCAGCAGCGGGACGCGGTTCGCTTCCGGGTCGCGGAGGGTATCAAGGGCCGGCCCGGCAAGGCGCCGGAAGGGTGGCGGCGGTGGGCCGACGAGGCGTTCCAACCACCGCAGCCGTGGCGGCAGTTGCTGGGCGCGGCGGTCCGCTCGGCGGCGGGTGCGCCCGGAGTGGGGGAGAACCACAGCTACCGGCGTCCGTCCCGCCGCTCGTCGAGCGTCCCCGGAGTGGTGCTGCCGAGCCTTCGCCGTACGCCGCCCCGCGTCTGCGTCGTCATCGACACCTCCGGGTCGGTCAGCGACGCCGAGCTGGGCGGCGCGCTCATCGAGGTCGCGGCGATCTCGAGGGCCGTCGGCGGGCGGCGCGACCTGGTCTCGGTGATCTCCTGCGACGCGGCGGCGGGCGTCGCCGTCCCGCTCTGCCGTGCCGAGAGCCTCGAGCTGCTCGGCGGCGGCGGAACCGATCTGCGCTCCGGTTTCGCCCGGGCGCTGCGCTCCCGGCCTCGCCCCGACGTGATCGTCGCGCTGACCGACGGGCAGACGCCGTGGCCCTCCGGGCAGCCGCCCTGCCGCACCGTCGTCGGCCTGTTCCCGCGTCCCGCCCGCGCCACGCGCGAGGACGACCCCGACTACGTCCCGGACACCCCGCCGTCCTGGGCGCGCGTCGTCACCCTCGGTTGAGGAAGGGTGCAGTCTCCTGGCCCGGGCCAGGCCTTGCGCCGGCCTGTCGAGGAGTTCGCCGAGGATGTGGCGATGCCCAGGCGACACCACCACCCATGCGCGACCTCGTCAGGGCCCGGGGGACGCGGGTGCGGCCTCGCCGGTGATCCGCTCCAGGTCCGTCATCAGCGCGTCCAGCCACGAGGCGGCCGCGTAGTACACCCGCGGCGCGCCCGGCGGCTCGACCGCGAAACCGTCGAGATCGGGGTCCCGCAGCGGCACCGGGGCCTGCGGGGTGTCGCCGCTCGGATCCAGCCGCGCCGACACCAGCAGCATCCGCCCGGCCACCCGGTCCCCGAGGCGGGACACAGCCGCCGTCGGCGCCGGCTCCAGGGGCGGTACGACGATCCGCTCGGGCGGCACCAGCAGCCGGTCGGCCCCCCACAGGGTGTGGTGGGCGGCCATCAGGGTCGCCTGCCAGTCCTGGGGGCCGTCCTGGTCGACGGGTTCATGAGGGCCTGCCGAGCTCTGCGGACCCTGGCCGGGGCGGGCGGCGGCGAGGCCCTTCGGCTCGCTGTGGAACTGCGCGTACGCCGCCTCCGCCATGACCAGCGAGTGCATCAGCGAGCGGTGACCCGGCGCGGCGGTCACCGGCGCACGCACCCCGCCGGCGGCCAGCTGAGCGGTGGTCGCCACCACGGTCTCCGCCGCACCGCGCAGCAGTACGGCCATCGACCGCCGCAGTTCGTCCTGGGCACCGCGCGGCCAGGCGAGCAGCCCGAAGACAGCGCCGATCGCGCTGCCGGTCAGTACGTCCAGCAGGCGGAACTCGGCAAGCTGCCAGCTCGCGGGCGCCAGCTGTGCGAACGCCAGGGCGACCACCAGCGTGAACAGCGCCTGAGCCCATCCCACACCCTTGACGGGCCCCAGCGTGAACGCGAACAGCATCAGCGGCGGCAGCACCGCCGCGTACACGGCGATACCGGTCCCGACCAGCGTGAACAGCCCGGCCACGATCAGCGCGCCGATCAGGGTCCCGGTCAGCGCCACCCGTACCGTCGACCGGGTTTCCCGCACGGTCGTCCGGGTCAGAGTCAAGGTCGCCAGCAGCACCCAGAAGCCGTGCGGCAGCGTGTCCACCCCCGCGATCACCCGGGCCGCGGCGAGGGCCAGACTGATCCGTACCGCGTTCTGGAAGAACACCGACCGGGCGTTCGCGTGCCCCACCATCCGCCTCAACCACAGCTGCGGCGCACGCTTGCGGGCGTACCAGAACCGGCCCGGGGCCGCCTGGGCCGCGCCCGCCCGGCCCCGTACGGCGATGGCCGCCGCCGTGGACATCGCCAGCGCGGCGTCCGCGAGCTCCAGCACCGCCGCGTTCCGGCGCAGCGCGGCCGGCGAGGCGTCCGCGTCCGGGCCGGCCGCCAGGGCGGTACGGGCCCGCAGCAGCTCGGCGTGCGCGTCCCCGGCGGCGGGAGCACGGCCCCGCAGGCGGTCGGCCGTCTCACGGGCCGTGTCCCGCACCGCGCGCAGTACGACCAGCCCGAGCTCGGACTCGGCCGGCCCGGGGTTCGGCTGCGGGGGAGCGGTGAGCCGCGCCAGCAGGGTACGGCCGGCCAGGCCGGTGTGGGTGAGACCCCGGTCCCGCACGCCCGGCCCGGCCGGCCGCTCGGCCTCCGGCACCCGCGAGCACCGCAGCGCGGTACTGGCGGCCCGGGCCTCTTGCGCCGTCCGGGCGGTGATCGCGTACGGCGGCCCGGTCAGCTCCTCGGCACACCGCCGGGCGATGTCGGCGGCCCGCGCGGCCAGCTCCCTGTAGGAGACGGTGGGCGGATCCGGCAGCAGGAACGTCTCCGCGAGCACGAGGAACACGATGCCCACCGAGGCTCCGGCCAGCCGGACGCCCAGTGAGCCGGGGTCGTAGGGCGGGAACGACGGCAGGATGTACATCAGCTGGAGCCCGGGCGCGGCCCCCGCCGGGCGCGGGCCGCCCACCGCGGAGAAGGCCAGCGCGAAGCCGACCACCAGCATCCCTACCGTCGCGGTCCAGGTCCGCACCGAAAGGTACGTGCCGACGGTGATCAGCACCAGGCAGACCGGCAGCAGCCGCGCCACCACCGCGGCACGCTGCCGGCCTGTCCCGGGGATGTGCGACAGTCCCGCGAGCGACACCGCGGCGAACAGCGCGTAGATCGCTGCCTCGGCCGAGCCGAAGCCGTACAGGAACAGGTAGAACCCGGCGCCGGCGGCCACCGTGACCCGCACGGAGCGGCAGGCCGCCGCCCGGTAGGCGGCGGGCATCCGGACCCGGGGAACGCCACCAGTACCACCCATGCCACCAGGATCACCCCGAGCCGGGCGGGCCGCCCGCCCGCCCGGGCGGGCGGGCGGGCGGAACCTGGAACTCGCGGAGGCCATCCTCGGCCCCGCCACCTGCCTCATCACCCACGGCCACGTCCAACGCCGCTGTCAGTCCTCCTAGGCCCAGTCGTGCGCCGCAGCTCACCGCACCGACTCGGCGGGCGGACGCTCGCGCACGGCGCCGTAGCCGATGAAGTACGCCGGCACGCGCTTGAGCCACGGTGAGGCGGTGAGCAGATCGCTCATCCGCTCCGCCCGCCCGGCATTGCCGAAAGGCGGGCGTCCCGCGAGTACGGGCGCGATGACCCTCGCGTGAGCGAACCGCTGCAGTGCCTGCGTCACCGCCGTGGTCGGCCACCGGCGCCGCTGGACGCCGCGTACGTCCCGCAGGCCGACCACACCCCTGCTCAGCGGTTCGACGAGATACCGCGCGGCGGCCACCGCGTCCTCGACGGCCAGGTTGATGCCGATGCCGAAGACAGGTGACATCGCGTGCGCCGCGTCGCCGATGCACAGCAGTCCCGGGCGGTGCCAGCGCCCGAGACGGTCGAGCCGCACGTCGAGCATCTTCACCTCGTCCCATGACCGCAGCGCATGCGCCCGGTTCGCGATCCAGGGCACGGCGGCCGAGAAGTCGGCCATGAACCGCTCGAGACCGGCGGCGCGGCGCTCGGCGTCGGTCCCCTTGGGGATCAGCGCGGCGCACTGCCAGTACTCCCCACGGTCGATCAGCGCGGTGAGGAGCCGGTCGCCGGCGCCTCCCACGAGCCCGTGCGGGTCGCCTTCCCGCCGTGGCAGCCGGAACCACCAGGCGTCCATGGGGCAGGTGAACCGCCGCAGCCGGAGCTCGGGCCGCGAGCGGGCCAGCGAGCCCCGGCCGTCGCAGGCCACCGTGAGGGTGGCCCGCAGTTCGCCGGTTCGGCCGTCGGACGTGCGGTACCGCACTCCGGTGATCCGTCCGTGCTCCACCACGAACGACGTCGCCTCGGTGTTCATCCGCACGGAGAAGGACGGCTCTTTTCCGGCCTCGTCGGCGAGGAGGCTCAGCAGGTCCCACTGCGGCACCATCGCCACGTAGTTGTACGGGCCCGGCAGCACGCTGATGTCCGAGACGGTGATCAGCGAACCGTCCCTGCCGAGCGGCAGCTGGACCGTGGTCACCCGGCGTTGCCGCAGACGGGCGAAGCGCTCGGCCAGACCGAGATCGTCCAGCAGCGCCAGGGTCGAGGGATGCACTGTGTCGCCGCGGAAGTCGCGCAGAAAGTCCCCGTGTTTCTCCAGGACCGTGACGTCCACGCCGGCGCGGGCCAGCAGCAGGCCGAGGACCATTCCCGCGGGACCACCGCCCACCACGCAGCACGTTGTCCGCTCCATCGCAGCCCTTCCCTTCCGTGACATCCACGACCCGAGTCAATGGGGCATATACCCTCAAAATTGACAACATTGCCGTGTCGGTTCGTGACGCCCCCTGGAGGCCTGATGAGCCAGCAGCCGGTCCCTCTGCCTTATGCCGATCCGGCCTTCATGGCGGATCCCTTCCCGCTCTACCGGCAGCTGCGCGAGGACGGCCCGGTACGGCGCGCCGTCCTCGCCGGCGGCCTCGAGGCATGGCTGGTCACACGCCATGAAGACTGCCTCGCGGCCCTCTCCGACTCACGGCTGAGCAGCGATGTCCGCGATGCCTCGGACCCCCGGCTCCTCGAGCGGCTGCCCGCCACGGAGCGCGAGTCGATGCTGCGCACCATGCTCCGCTCCGACCCGCCCGACCACACCCGCCTGCGCCGCCTGGTCTCCAAGGCGTTCACCGCCCGCAGGGTGGCCGAGCTGCGGCCACGCGTCCAGGAGATCACCGACGGGCTGCTCGACGCGATCGTGCCCGCAGGCAAGGCCGATCTCGTCGAGGACTTCGCGCTGCCGCTTCCCGTCACTGTGATCAGCGAACTGCTCGGAGTGCACGTCGCCGACCGGGACGACTTCCACCGGTGGACCGAAGACATGATCCTTCAAGGAGCCGAGCCGCCGGACCCGGCCCGGACGGACCGAGCGTGGCGGCACATGCGCTCGTACCTGACCGGACTCCTCCAGGACAAGCGGGCCCGGCCCGGTGACGACCTGCTCAGCGCGCTGATCGCCACCCGGGACGAGGAACACCAGCTGGACGAGGACGAGCTGATCGCCATGGCTTTCCTGCTGCTGGTGGCCGGATACATCACCACGGTCAACCTGATCGGAAGCGGTGTCGCCGCACTGCTCGCCCACCCCGACCAGCTGCAGATGCTGCGGGACGATCCGGAACTGCTGCCCGGCGCTGTCGAGGAGTTCCTGCGCTACGACGGACCGGTCAACCCCGGCATCGCCCGTTTCGCGCGCGAGGACGTCGCCATCGCGGGAGTGGCGATCCCGAGGGGCGCGACCGTGCTGGTCGCCTCCGCCATCGCGGACCGCGACCCGGCGCAGTTCCCGGACCCCGACCGCCTGGACATCACCCGGCAGGACAACGCGCACCTCGCCTTCGGGCACGGCATCCACTACTGCCTGGGTGCGCCACTGGCCCGGCTCGAGGGCCAGATCGCCCTGGGAACCGCCCTGCGCCGCCTGCCTCACCTCAGCCTGGCCGTGCCGCCCAGCGAACTGCGATGGCGCTCGGGCGGTCTGCGCGGCCCCGAACAGCTGCCCGTCACGTTCACCTCTGACGCCTTCGGCTGACTGCACCGCACGGAGGTCTTCGTGTCCCACCGATCACGGCAGATGGCCGCTCGTTACACATGTGTTCTGCGCCCGAGCGCCGCAGCCGAAGCCGCCGCGGCAGGCGACGCCTCCGGGACGGCCGTCCGTGCCGAGCCGCAGTGAGCCGGGCCCGGCAACGCCCGGCCCGGCTCGCTGCGGTCATGCGGGCTTGATGTCGTCCACGCGCTCGCCCTCCGCCTGGGACGGCTCGGTCCTGGGGACGTCCGGGTGCTGGGCCGCACGCTCAGCCAGCTCGTCGCGCTCGCCCTCGGCTTGGGAGGGTGTGTGAGAGTACAGCCAGGTGTCGTAATCCGAGGCTTCGGACTTCATGGCGGGCCTCCCTCGGTCTCTCATCTCCCATGCTCCTCCGTCGACCCCGGCAGGGCGAGACCAGCCGGCACTGCATCTCGCGTCCCGAGTCGGTGAAGCTCCCGTATGCGCGGCCCGGCCGATCCCCGGTGGTACTGACATCCGCCGACATCTCCGCAGCCGACGTCGAGGCTGTGTGGTGCGGGCGGCCGGTTCGGCTTTTGTGCCTCAGGGTTGGCCCAGGCGTACGGCGAGGGCCGCGATGTCGTCGTCGAGGCGTCCTCTGCTGTGGCGGAGGAGGTCGCGGTGAAGGGCTGTGAGGAGTTGGCGTGGTGGTGTGGGGGGTTGTCGGCGCATCCAGGCTGTCAGCGGGAAGAATTCGCCGTCGCGGGCGCGGGCCTCGGCGATGCCGTCCGTATAGAGGAGGAGCAGGTCGCCGGGGGTGAAGTCGAAGGTGTCGATGGTGTAGTGATCGCCGATCAGCTCGGCGAGGTTGAGCAGGGGTGAGGGGGCGGCGGATTCGAGGACGTGGAGGTTCCTGCGGTTCAGGAGGAGTGGTGGGGGGTGTCCGCAGTTGAGGATGTCGATGCGTCTGCCCTCGTGCGGGATCTCGGCGAGGAGGGCGGTGGCGAAGCGTTCCATCGGTCCGTCGGGGGGGAAGGCGGCGCTGTAGCGGGTGCTGCTGGCGTCCAGTCTGCGGGCGACGTCGGCCATGTCGGTCTCTGTGTAGGCCGCCTCCCGGAAGGCGTTGACGATGGCGGCGGCTGCTCCTACGGCGGGCAGGCCCTTGCCGCGGACGTCTCCGATGAGCAGCCTGATTCCGTAGGGGGTGTCGACGACCTCGTAGAAGTCCCCGCCGATGCGGGCTTCGGCTGCGGCGGCGAGATACAGCGATTCGATCTCGATGTTGCCGAAGCGGCGTGGCATGGGGCTCAGGACCACTTGTTGTGCCACGTCGGCGACGAGGCGTACCTGGAAGAGGGTGCGTTCGCGCTGGAGGCGGACGTGGCTTCCGTATGCGGCGGCCACGGTGACCGCGATGATTCCGGCGGCTGTCCACCAGGTTCCCAGGCCGGGGAAGACGAGGCTGAGGCCGATCATGAGGAAGAGGCAGACCGTGCCGAGCAGGACGGTGGGAAGGACCGGCCACATGGCGGCGGCCAGGGCTGGTGCTGCGGGCAGGAGGCGGCTGAAGGCCATGTCCGGGGGAGTGGCGTAGGCCAGGCCGGCGATCACGACGGTCAGGATGACCGGCGACAGCCTCACAAGCCTCCCCGGGCCGTAGCGCCGACGGAGCCGCAGGCGTCCGGACTCGATCACGCTTCCCAGAGTATCCGCACAATAAGGGCATAGCGCTCCCGTCCCTTCCGCGCGACGGTCGATGAGCGCCCCTAGGGCTCGCGCCACGCGAACTTTGCATGATCTCGATCTCGGCAGCCGCACTCGCGCAGCGAACCGCTGCGGGAGCAACGACGCGCGAGAGCCGATGCCGGCCGTGACCCGCTTCTTCGGTCGGGTGCGTCATGCCGTCCGTGGCATGTGCCGCATGCGTGTGGTCCGGCCGTGTGGCAGCGTGGAAGGCGACCAGCCATGGACGTACAGGAGCGGCCCGCAGGGACGGACGGACCGGCGTGGCGCCGTCCGCTCGAGTTCGTGCGCTCGCGGCTGCGGGTGCCCAGCATCGCGGGGCAGGTGTTCCTGTGGCAGGTCGGTGTCGTGGTGCTCCTGATCGCCGCGGCGCTGTCGGCGCTCGTGCTGCAGGCCCAGTCCTACAGCACGAACGACGCCGAGCACCGCACCCGTAGCGCGGCCATTGCGCTGGCGGGGTCTCCAGGTATGGCGAAGGCCCTGGCCGGCCGCGATCCGACGGCGACGCTGCAGCCCATCGCCGAACGGACCCGCAGGAGAGCGGGCTTCGACTATGTCGTGATCACCGACCCGCAGGGGATCCGGTACACCTCGCCCATCCCGGGCCTCATCGGGAAGCACATCTACAGCCCGTACCAGCGAGCCCGGAACGGCCCGTACACCAACAGCTTCACCAACCCTCTGGCGCACATCGTGGACACCACCGCGCCCGTCCGCAGCCCGGGCGGCCAAGTGGCCGGGTACGTTTCGGTGGGCGTCACCGTCGCGCGGGTGAACCAGGGGGTGACCGGCGAGCTGCCGGTCGTGTTCGGTGGCGCGGCGGCCGCGCTCTGCCTGGGCATGGGCGGAGCGCTGCTGGTCCGGCGGCGGCTGCACCGCCAGACGCACGGCCTGGTCCCGGCCGAGATGACGCGCATGTACGAGGAGGCCGACCGGGCGCGGACCCGCCTGCAGCTCCTGTACGACGCCGGCGGGCGGGTCGGCACCACGCTGGACATCAAGCGGACCGTGCAGGAGCTGGCGGACGTGGCCGTCCCCCGCTTCGCGGATTTCGTCACCGTCGAGCTGGCCGACCCCGTACTGAACGGCGACGAGCCGTCCCCGGACACGGGCACGGGCGGCGGCCCGGCGCTCCGCCGCGCCGCCGTGAGCGGCGTCCGGGACGATGCGCCGCTCTACCCGATGGGATCGGTGGTCACTTTCCTGCCGACCACACCCGAAGGCATGGGCCTGGTGACCGGCCATCCCACCCTCGCCGCCGATCTGAGCCGCGCCCGCGCCTGGCGGGAGCGCGACCCGGCGAATTCCGACAAGGTCCTCGCCTACGGCATCCACTCGCTGCTTTCCGCGCCCCTGCGTGCGCGGGGCCTGAACCTCGGCATTGTCAACTTCTGGCGCGCCGGATCCTCCGAGCCGTTCGGGGACGACGACCTCTCCTTCGCCGAGGAGCTGGTCGCCCGTGCCGGGATCTCCGTGGACAACGCCCGCCGCTACACCCACGAGCACACGATGGCCGAGGAGCTCCAGCGCAGCCTGCTGCCACGCGGCCTGCCCGAACAGAGCGCCCTGGACGTGGCCTCCCGCTACTGCCCCGTATGGCAGGGGGTGGGCGGAGACTGGTTCGACGTCATCCCGCTCCCGGGGTTCCGGGTCGCGCTTGTCGTCGGTGACGTCGTCGGCCACGGGCTGCACGCGGCGGCCACCATGGGCCGCCTGCGGACCGCGGTCCACAACTTCTCCACCCTCGACCTGGCACCCGACGAGCTGATCGCTCGCCTCGACGACCTCGTCACCAGCCTCGACCAGCCGGGCGCCCACGACGAGCAGGCCACAGAGGTCACCGGAGCCACCTGCCTCTACGCGATCTACGATCCGCTCTCCGGGCGCTGCACCATGGCACGGGCGGGCCACCCCGCGCCCGCTCTCGTGCGGCCTGACGGCGGCGTGGACTTCGCCGACCTGCCCGCGGGCGCGCCGCTCGGCGTGAGCGGTCTGCCGTTCGAGGCGGTCGAGCTGCAGCTGGAGGCTGGAACCGGGCTCGTCCTCTACACGAACGGGCTCGTCTACAACCGCGAACGCGACATGGAGGAGGGGCTCGCCGCCCTGCGCACCGCTCTGCGGGACGCTACCGGCGACTCTCCGGAAGGCATGTGCGACGCGGTCGCTCGTGCGCTGGTTCCATCGCGGCCGAGGGACGACGTCGCCCTTCTCATCGGGCGCACGCGCCTGTTCGCGCCCGACCAGGTCGCCGAGTGGGAGGTTCCCAGCGATCCGTCCGCCGTCTCGCGGATCCGGTCCGAGTGCGTCGCGCGGCTCTCGGACTGGGGGCTGGAGAGCCTCGCCTTCACCACCGAGCTGATCCTCAGCGAGCTGATCACCAACGCGATTCGCTACGGCAGGCCGCCGGTCCGCGTCCGCATGCTGCGCGACGGAGGCCTGGTCTGCGAGGTCTCCGATCACAGCAGCACCTCACCGCACCTGCGGTACGCCGCCACGACGGACGAGGGCGGCCGGGGGCTGTTCCTGGTCGCTCAACTGGCCAAGCGGTGGGGGACCAGGTACATGGCCCTGGGCAAGGTCATCTGGGCAGAGCAGTCGCTCACCGTCACGCCCGACCAGCTGCGGGACGCACTGATCCGGTAGTCCCAGAACGGCGGGCTGGAGCCGGAAGCTCTCGACCAGCAGCGATGAATCAAAGTCCGATTGTGTCCGTGGTGTGCCCGAACCTGTTTACTTTCTGGAAATCCAGCCGTAGCCTCTGATTGAAACCACAGACTCGGGCACGACCGGGCGAGGCATCGGAGGCAGGCGGACATGTACGCACCGGAGCGGCAGCAGGAGATCCTCCGTCTCGCGCGTGACGGAGGACGCGTGGACGTGCTGTCGCTCGCCGAGGAGTTCCAGGTCACCGCGGAGACCATCCGCCGCGACCTGAAGACCCTGGACAGGGCCGGTCTCGTACGGCGGGTGCACGGCGGTGCCATACCGGCCGGGCGGCTCGACTTCGAGCCCGACGTCGCCGAGCGCGAGGGCACCGCGGCCGACGAGAAGGACCGCATCGCCCGGCTCGCGCTCGCCGAGCTTCCCGATGACGGCACCGTGATCCTCGACGCGGGCACCACCGTCG
The DNA here is from genome assembly GCF_053644375.1 of Streptomyces sp. NPDC055400. Lineage (NCBI taxonomy): Bacteria > Bacillati > Actinomycetota > Actinomycetes > Kitasatosporales > Streptomycetaceae > Streptomyces > Streptomyces sp. NPDC055400. The sequence goes on from NZ_JBSHLM010000012.1 coordinate 50,652, forward strand.
CCCGCCTCGCCGCGGCGCTGCCCCTGGAGTCGACGCTCACCGTCGTCACCCACGGCCTGCCCGTCGCGGCCCGCCTCGCAGACCACCCCGGCATCCAGCTGCACCTCGTCGGAGGCCGCGTCCGCCACCGCACCCGCGCCGCGGTCGACGCCTGGGCCCTGCGGGCGTACGGGGAGATCCGCGCGGACGTCCTCTTCCTCGCGGCCAACGGGTTCTCCGCCGAACACGGCCTGACCACCCCCGACCTCGCCGAGGCCGCCGTGAAGCGCGCGGCCGTCGGCGCCGCACGCCGGGTCGTGCTGCTCGCCGACTCCGCCAAGTACGGGCAGGAGCACTTCGCCCGCTTCGGCGACCTGGGCGATGTGGACGTGCTGATCACCGACAGCGGCCTCAGCGACGGGGACGCGGCCGCGATCGAGAAGGGCGGCACGGAAGTGGTCCGCGCATGAGCCCCACGACACCGGCACCGGAACCGACATCGGCTCGGGAACCGGCATCGGCCCCGGAACCGACACCGACACCGACACCGGCATCGGCCCCGGAACCGACACCGGCATCGGCCCCGGAACCGGCATCGGCCCCGGCACCCCCCACGCAAGCCACCACGGAAGACACACGCGGCATGATCCTCACCGTTACCCCCAACCCGTCCCTGGACCGCACCTACGAGGTCCCTGCGCTCGACCGGGGCGAGGTCCTGCGCGCCACCGGCGAGCGCATGGACCCGGGCGGCAAGGGCGTCAACGTCTCGCGGGCCGTCGCCGCCGCCGGCGCCCCCACGCTCGCCGTGCTTCCGCTGGGCGGCGCGCCCGGTGCCCTCGTGGCCGAGCTCCTCGACGCCCAGGGGATCAGCGTCGACCCCGTCCCCGTAGCCGGACAGACCCGGTCCAACATCGCGCTCGCCGAGCCGGACGGAACGCTGACGAAGATCAACGCGCCGGGCCCCGAACTCACCCCGGAAGAAGCCGAGTCACTGCTCGCCGTGGTCGGCGAGCGCTCCGCGGGCGCCGACTGGATCGCCTGCTGCGGCAGCCTCCCGCGCGGCCTCGCCCCGTCCTGGTACGCCGAGCTGGTCGCCCGCGCCCACGCGGCCGGCGCCCGGATCGCGCTCGACACCTCGGGCCCGGCCCTCCTCGCGGCCCTGCGCGAACGGCCTGACGTCGTCAAGCCGAACGCGGAGGAGCTCGCCGAGGCGGTCGGCCGTCCGCTCGCCACCGTCGGCGACGCGGTCAAGGCGGCCGAGGAGCTGCGGGACCTCGGCGCACGCGCCGTCCTCGCCTCCCTCGGCGCGGACGGGCAGCTGCTCGTGGACGGCTCGGGCGCCTGGTTCGCCACCGCCCCGGTCGATACCGTCCGCAGCAATGTCGGCGCGGGCGACTCGTCCCTGGCCGGTTTCCTCATCGCGGGCGGCACCGGCCCGCGGGCGCTGGCCTCGGCCGTCGCCCACGGCGCCGCTGCGGTCCAGCTCCCGGGCAGCGCGATGCCGGCCCCGGCCGACCTGGACCCGGACGCGGTGACCCTCACGGCGGACGTCCCGCTGGACCGCGTCCTGAAGGAGCCCGCGCCATGACGGCCTGCGCGCCGCCCCTGAATACGCCCCATCCGGCCGCCTCCGGCCTGATCACTCCCCACGCTCCTTTCCGGAGCCGCCGTCCCCGCGGCGAAACCCCCGTCCCCACCCCCGCCGCCAAGGCGATACGAGTGCGAAGGAACCCGCGATGAGCGAGATGATCACCGCGGACCTGGTCGATCTCGACCTGTCCGCCGACACCAAAGAGGCGGCGGCCCGCGCCCTCGCCGAAAGGATGGTCGCCCAGGGCCGGGTGACCGACCTGGACGGCTTCCTGGCCGACGTCGCGGCCCGCGAGGCGCAGATGCCGACCGGCCTCGACGGCGGCATCGGCATCCCGCACTGCCGCAGCGAGCACGTCACCGAGCCGACCCTCGCCTTCGGCCGCAGCACCGACGGGATCGACTTCGGGGCGCCGGACGGCCCGGCCGACCTGATCTTCCTCATCGCCGCGCCCGCCGGAGCGGACGACGCCCACCTCACCATCCTGTCCTCGCTGGCACGGCAGTTGATGGACGAGGACTTCAAGGCGGCGCTGCGCACGGCGACCGACACAGGGGCCACGGCGGCGCTGATCCGCGGGGACGAACCCGAGCCCACTCCAGAGCCCACCACTGAGCTGGAGCCCACGCCCGAGTCGGAGCCGACGCCCGAGCTGGAGCCGACGCCCGAGCCGGAGCTGGAGCCGACGCCCGAGCCGGAGCCCACGCCCGAGCCCGAGACCGCTCCCGCGGCCCGCGCCGCGAAGTTCAAGATCGTCGCCGTCACCTCCTGCCCCACCGGCATCGCCCACACCTACATGGCGGCCGAGTCCCTGGAGAAGGCGGGCCGGGACGCGGGCGACGTGGAAGTGGTGGTCGAGACACAGGGCTCGGCCGGGTTCACCCGCCTCGCCCCGGAGGTCATCGCGGGAGCGGACGGCGTGATCTTCGCGCACGACGTGCCCGTACGGGAGAAGGACCGCTTCGCCGGGAAGCCCACCGTCGATGTCGGCGTCAAGGCCGGCATCAACCGGCCCGCCGAACTCATCGGCGAGGTCCGCGAGAAGGCCGCCCGCGGCGAGACGACGTCGGGCGCGGCGTCCGCCACCCCCGTGGACCGGGCCGGTGACGCCGGCGACGGCTACGGCACCAGGCTGCGCAAGTGGCTGATGAGCGGCGTCAGTTACATGGTCCCGTTCGTCGCGGCCGGCGGTCTCCTCATCGCCCTCGGCTTCGCGATCGGCGGCTACACCATCAACAAGGCGCCGTCCGTCGCCGAGCACTTCGTGTGGACCCAGACCGACAGCTGGGCCGCGCTCCTCTTCCAGGTCGGCTCCGTCGCCTTCGCGTTCCTCGTCCCGGTCCTCGCTGGCTTCATCGCGTACGGGATGGCCGACCGGCCGGGGCTCGTGCCCGGGTTCGTCGGCGGTTCGATCGCGCTCACCATCAACGCCGGCTTCCTCGGCGGCCTCGCCGCCGGTCTCATCGCGGGCGGCGTCGTGATGGCGATCCAGAAGGTGAACGTGCCTCCCGCGCTGCGCGGCATCATGCCGGTGGTCGTCATCCCGCTGATCTCCTCCGCGGTGGTCGGCTTCCTGATGTTCCTCGTCATCGGCAAGCCCATCGCCTCCCTCCAGAGCGCCCTGACGGACTGGCTGAACTCCCTCTCCGGCGCCAACGCGATCATCCTCGGCATCATCCTCGGCCTGATGATGTGCTTCGACCTGGGCGGCCCGCTGAACAAGGTCGCGTACGCCTTCGCGGTCGGCGGCCTCGCGAACCCCACCGAGGGCTCGCTCAAGGTCATGGCCGCGGTGATGGCCGCCGGTATGGTCCCGCCCCTGGCCATGGCCCTCGCGACGACCGTGCGCGGCCGGCTCTTCACCAAGACCGAGCGCGAGAACGGCAAGGCGGCCTGGGTGCTCGGCGCCTCGTTCATCACGGAGGGCGCGATCCCGTTCGCCGCGGCGGATCCGCTGCGCGTCATCCCCGCCTCGATGGCGGGCGGCGCGGTCACCGGCGCCCTGTCGATGGCCTTCGGCTGCACCCTGCGCGCCCCGCACGGCGGCATCTTCGTGGTCCCGCTGATCGGCAACCCGTTCCTCTACCTCATCGCGATCGCCGCCGGTGTCTGTGTGTCGACGACCCTGGTCGTGATCCTGAAGGGCATGCGGAAGCCCGCGCCCGAGGGCGGGGCGAACGGTACGGGCGACGCGTCGGCGCAGAAGGGTGAGGAGCCGAAGATACCGGTGGCCGCCTGACAGTTCGGAACTGTCCGCTCATGCGAGATACACAACGGTCCGGGACCAAGGTCCCGGACCGTTGTGTTTTCTGGGCCCATGGCTGAGCACGGCGACGACGGTGCCCTGCAAGGCCATATCAGCCTGACCCCAACACCCCACCTACGTCGCGAGATCCGAGAAACAGCGCCAACTCGTTGATCAGCTCGAGTTGTTGGCGGTGCATCAGGAACATCAGGGCACGTCGATGTCGTTTCGCTCGACGCGGAGGCGCGTTTACGGGAGGGCGATAGATTGCCCGCCATGACTGAACTAGGGCCCGCCCCCTGGCCACCTGCCCCGATCAAGACCGAGCGGCTCGTGCTCCGCGAGTCCGAGGCCCGGGACCGAGCGGCGTTCATCGAGCTGCTGGCGTCGCCAGAGGTGCACACCTACCTCGGCGGCCCCCGGCCGCGTGACGAGCTCGAGCGCGAGATGCCCGTGGCGCCCGAGCAGTGGCCCGGGAGTTTCGTCGTGGAGCTCGACGGGGCGATGATCGGCCAGATCCTGCTGAGGAGAACAACGGAGCACCGTCGCCCGGCTGCATCGGGGAAGGCCGATCTCGGCTACCTGTTCCTGCCGCGAGCGTGGGGATTCGGGTACGCCGCCGAGGCGTGCACGGCGGCGCTCGACTGGTTCGACGGCGTGCTTCCCGGCGAGCCGGTGGTGCTCACGACCCAGACCGCCAACGTCGGCTCGATGCGCCTGGCGGCGAAACTGGGGTTCACCGAGGTAGAGCGGTTCCGGGCCTGGGGCGCCGAGCAGTGGCTCGGCCAGCGGTCCCCGGTCACGCCGCCCGCTTGAGCTCGTCAGCCCCCTGAACCTGCCGCGCGTCCCGCATCTGATGACGGGCATTCCGCCCCTGAACCTGCTCCGCGTCCCCGCACCCGAGACCGGTGACCAGGCGATCCAGGAGACCCCGGCGTCAGGATCGACACCGTCGACTAGTCGGATGCGGACATGCACCACCGCACCCGGCTCGACGCCGCACGTGCCACCGCCCCGCCCCCGGCGTTCTCGTCGCATGAGCCCTCCGCCGCGCCCGCCGGGATGCGGCGCACGCCCGATGCCGCCAGCGTGGGGGAGTGGTGCAGCAGAACAAGGCTCAGTGGATTCCCGCCGGCGTGATCGTGCTGGCCGTGGTGATCGACCTGATGACCCCGACCGAGGTGACATCGGCCCCGCTCATCATGGCGGCGCCCGTCGCCGCCGCCCCGCTCCTGACGCTGCCCGGCATCGTCTGCGTGGGCCTCGCGTCGATGGCTGTCCATGCGGGACTGGCCTGGGTGGACGGCACCTTCGGCTGGCACCGCGGTCTGGCCAACCAGTTCACCCTGTTGGCCGTGACCCTGCTGGCCGTCTTCATCAACCGCACGCTGAAGAGACAGGACGTCCGGACCCGGCGTGCTCAGCACGTCGCGGCCGTCGCCCAGCGCGCCGTGCTGCCCAGACCGCCGGCGCGCCTGGGCGGCCTGCACGTCGCCGCCCGGTACGTGCCCGCCGAGGACGAGGCCATGATCGGCGGCGATCTGTACGTGGTACAGGACACCCCGTACGGCACACGCGTCCTCGTCGGTGACGTACGGGGCAAGGGCCTGGGCGCCGTGAGCGCGGTCTGCGCCGATATCGGCGCGTTCAGGTACGCCGCGGACGAGGCCGAGGACCTCGAACAGCTTGTGCGCTCGCTGGAGCAGGCACTGCTGCGTGAGGGCGGGCGGCGCGGCGGCCTCGAACAGGAGGAGGGATTCACCACCGCCCTGATCGCGGAGTTCCCCGCGGACCTCAGCGCCGTACGCATCGTCAACCGCGGCCACCCGCCGCCCCTGCTCCTCGACGCACAGGGCTCGGCCACCGTCCTCGAACCGACTCAGGACGTGCCTCCGCTGGGGATGGCGGTGCTGGGCAACTGGTCCGCACCCGTCGACACGTTTCCGTTCCCGCCCGGCGCGACACTCCTGTGCTACACGGACGGCATCACCGAGTCACGGGACGCCGATGGCACCTTCTACGACGCTGCGGAGCGCCTGCCCGTTCTGCTCCGGCACCGCGCCCGGTCCGGCGAGCACCCCACACCGGCGCAGGTCCTCGACATGCTGATCCATGACGTACGGCGTCACACGGGCGGCCGGCCACAGGACGACCAGGCGCTCCTCGCGCTGCGCCGTTCAGCACTCTGACCGCATCCCGCATCCCGCATCCCGCATCCCGCATCCGGGAGAGGCTTGCGGTGCCCTGGGGCCCACCCGCTCAGCGGGTACACGATGAAGCATGGACACCAAAGCCTGGCTCATCCTCGCCGCAGCGGTCGTGCTGCTCACCATGGGCATCGCCGCAGTTCTCCTGGTGCGGGTGATCCGGGCGCGGAGGCTGCTCCGCGCCGCGGGAATCCCGCTCGGCAACAAGGCGCTGGTGTGGGCCGCCGTGATCTACACGGTGTCACCGATCGACCTGCTGCCGGACCCCGTCTACCTCGACGACATCGGATTCCTGCTGCTGGCCCTGCGGTCCTTGCACGTTGCGGCGCGAAACGGAAACCCGCTGGTGGCAGGTCGACCTGTGGTGCGACACCTGGCAGGCCGCCGAGCAGATGGCCGTCAATAGCCTGCGGCCGCTGCTGGTCGCGGCCGGGGAGAGGGGGGACGTCGCCGCCTGGTGGTTCGTCCGAAAGGGCGAATCTCGGCGGCAGCGCGTCCGCCGGCCGACGGCCGTGACGCGACTGCTGTCCTCGGACGGCTGACCAGCACGCTCAGCGAACGGGCCGCGATCCGGCACGCTGAAGGCCAACAAGCGCGCACGGAAGCGCTCGGCGCCGAACCTCAGCGGCCCATCAACAGAGCCTCACAACTGCTTGGTCGACGTCGGACAAGAGTTCCTGCCGACGCGGGGCGGGGCGCCGTTCCTCGGGCCACCGCGGAATCGTGTGGGGTGTGACCAGACGGTGTTGCCGCAGCGCCCCGGGCGTCCGGGTCAGCCTCCCTGGCCGGCGCTACCCATCGGGCCGACCTTCACGGGGGAACCGGAGCCGTCCGTGACGGGGAGCGTGGCGTTGCCCGGCCAGTCGAGGGTGACCGACTTCGTCTCGTCGGGCGGCGTCACCACCAGGCCCGTGACACGGACACCGGAGCCACCCGAGGTGTTGAGCGGGTAGTTGATGCCGAACGCGACGCTCTCGCCGTTCTTGAGGACGACAGTGTCCGCAGGTTCACCAGTCCGCTTGGCGGACACCACACCCGAGCCGGTCTTCAGGTCCACACCGGCATAGCCCGCCAGCGCACAGTCGTGGCCGCCGCCGTTCTTCAGTTCCACGGCGACCGTGCCGTCCGGATCGCCGTCGATGGTGCTGTCGATCGCCGTGATCTCCAGTTCGTCGGTGCGGCACTTACCGGCCTTGCCGCCGGCCTGGGAACCGGACCCGGACGACGCCGCGCCCTGCCCACCGGAGCTCTTCTGGCCGGACCCCTTCCCGTCAGAACCCTTCCCGCCGGCCTGCGCCGAGTCCGCCGAACCCGGACCCGAACCCGAATCCGATGCCGAATCCCCGCCCGGGGACGACGCGGTGGACGCCGACGACGGGGCACTCTGCCCCGTGCCGTCGTCACCGTTCTGGCAGGCCGTGAGTGACAGACCCGCGGCAACGGCCAGGGCCGCAAAGGTGAGCTTGTGAACGCGCATCGTCATACTCCCCGTATCGGTTGAGGTCCCACCGCTCGGTGCTGGTCAGGTACCGGCGGATCGTTTCTGATCACCAAGAGCCGCTGAGTCCGCCGGCCGTTCCGCCCGGCTGCCTCCTAATACACCCCTGTTACACCCACAACCGTGACGTGACACAGGCCAGCCGGCTCCTGATCGGCACGTTCAGGGCTGCGGCCTGCCCCGCCTTGAAGCCCCGCCGGTCTGCGCGGCACATGGGGCAGCCGGCCGGCAGGCATCCCGACGCATCGACCAGTCCTGCTCACACGAAAGTCGTCGTCACGAGCCCCGGACGCACCTTCGTCACCTGAAGCTGACGACCGACGACGGCCTCACCGGTCTGGGCGATGCCACGCTCAACGGGCGGGAACTCTCGGCCGTCCGCTATCTCAACGACCATGTCGCGCCCCTCCTCCGGGGCCTCGACCCGCACCGGATCGAGGACACCTGGCAGTACCTGTACCGCGGGGCGTACTGGCGGCGAGGCCTCGTCACTATGGCTGCGATCGCCTCTGTCGACGTCGCCCTGTGAGACATCAAGGCCAAGGCCGCCGGCCTCCCGCTCTACCAACTCCTGGGCGGGGCCGGCCGGGACCGCATGCGCACCTACGGTCACGCGAACGGGCGTGACATCCCCGAACTCCTCGACTCGGTGCGGGCCCAGCTCGCCGAGGGCTACCAGGCCATCCGCATCCAGTCGGGCATCCCCGGCCTCAAAGCCGTGTATGGCGTGCACAGCACCACACTGACCAGCGTGCGGCAGCCGATGGCAGAGAGGGGCCGCGCACCGGGGCGAGTACTGCTCGGAGGAGATCGCCGGGCACGCGACGACATGGGGTGCCGGTGACAGACCTGGTTCGGTGCGAGTGCGCGCGGCGCAGGGCGAGGCTCGTACATGCTCAGCCAGCCATTGTCGTACCCCCGGTGTAGCGTCCGGGCGGGAGTCAGGCTCATGCTCTGCGGTTGACGGAGGCGCGCGGATGACGAGTACGACAGGCGAGGCCGTGGTGGCGGTGTCCCGGCGCGTCAAACTGTGCGCAGCCCGGTGAACGCCGAACTCGACACCCTCAAGGGCGCCCTGGACCAGCAGCGCGAGCACGTCGTCGGGACCTCTAAGGGCTCTCGGAGAGCGATCTGAGGCGGCCGGTGCTGCCCAGCGGCTGGAGCTGCCTGGCATTGCTGCGCCACCTCACCCTGGATATCGAAGGCTTCTGGTTCCCCGGGGTGATCGCGGGCGAGCCGGATGTGGCCGGACGGCTCACGGCAGGCCCGGAGGCGCACTGGTACGTGCCCGAGGGGATGAGTGTCGAGGAGGTCTTCGCCGGCTACCGGACAGCCATCGCGCGCGCGGACGCCGTGCTCGCTGCCGCCGAGCCCGAACAGAAGCCCGCCGCCTGGCCCATGGAGATCTGGCCGGCCTGGCGGCTGCCTGACGTGCGGCACATCCTGATCCACGTGCTCACCGAAGTCGCCTGCCACAGCGGCCACCTGGACGCGGTGCGCGAGCTGATCGACAGGACCACATGACGCGGCGGCAACCCCTACGCCGGTTAGTTCTGTGACCGGATCAGGTTCGCGGGGTTCGTCAGGCCGCGGGGGCGAGGGGGCGCACTGGCGACGGGGGTGACTTCGGTCGGGAACTCGTCTGCCGGCAGCTCCGTCGTTCTGCGGGGCCGGCCAACTCCCGGCCAGGGTCCACAGGTTGGAGTGCCCTGCACGGGCCCAGGAGTTGGCCACGACGACGTTCCCGGCGTGCTGGTCAGACCTGGAAGAGCAACGTGCCTTGAGGGCCCCGGCGGACCTCGGTGACCCCTCGGACCTGGGAGAACAGAGGAGCCTGGGCCGGAGACGCGAGAATCCAGCGCACTCGGTACCGCGCGAGGATCTTCTGCCGTTGTGCCGATGGCGTATGCGGCGAGAACAACGCGCGCTGCGCCTGCGCTCGGGCCGCAGCCTCTTGGCTGTGGAGTGCCGGGTCGGGCCATGCAGGACTGATCAAGGACATGCCGTAGGCGGGGATCAAGTGATTGAGCGGCTTGGCAGAGGCCGCGACGACGTCACCGCGGTGCATGTACGAAGCAGCCCACCCCAAGTGAGGCCACAACGGCAGAGCCGAGGGCAGCAGGCGCTCGGCCGCCGCCTTCCCCGACGCGGGCACGAGCCAGACGACCGGCGATGACTGGGCCCAGATGCCCACCGCGCAGGCCATAACGGTCACAGCTGCGAGCAGACGTTTGACGGCAGCCGACCGCCACCACGTCACCAACTCGACGGCGAGCGCCATCTGGAGGGCGAGCATGGCGAAGATGAACATGCGGCTGAGGGTGTACGACCCGCTGAACCATCCGTACGTCACCACGGCCAGCGCCATGCCGGCCAGCAGAACCAGCGGATCGAGGAGGTCCCTGCGGGCGCGCGCGAGGATCGCCACGATCCCCAGCGCACCGAATCCGTAGACGCCCCACAGGTCCTCGTAGGCACGGGCGTGCATGGCATCCAGTTGGTGAGAGCCGGCCAGGGTGAGAACGTTGTAGTAGGGCCACGCCAACACCAGAGCCGTGAACACCCCTGCTGCGAGCACCAGTTGGATCCGCTGCGCTGCGGTGAGCCGCAAGACGGGGCGGACCAGGAACGCGGCGCAACCCAAGAGAGTCCCCACCCCGACGATCGTGTGGCTGATGAGCGTCGCCGCAGTGGCCAGGCTCATCACCAGCAGCGGCACAGGACGCGGCCTGCGCGCCCACTGCGCCGCCGCGGCCCACAGGTGCAGGGCCATTCCCAGAGCGAAGTAGCTGGGGAATGCGACGTTGACCGTCACCGCAAGGCCGGAGTGGTAGCCGGCCCACAGGAAGCCGTGCGGACCCCACAGAAAGAGCGCGAACAGTACGGCGGTCGGCGGGGCCCACCGGTTGGCGCTGAAAATGCCGGTCACCCGGCACACACCGCTGAACAGCAACAGCATGTTGAACAGCGCACAGAGCTTGAGCGTGCCGAATGCCCCCGCGAAGCCGAACATCCGTCCCACGCAAGCGGCCGTCACCGTGTACGGGGTGTAGTAGGGACTTGATCCGTTCGGCAGGTCCACGAGCGGATTGCCCGGGTGGGTCAGGGAGTGCTGCAGACGATCGATGACCGCCGCGTGCTGGCCGTAGTCCCAGATCCACGGCTCACGTTGAACAACCATCCAGGCAAACGCGATGAGCGGTACGCACGTCGCCACGGACGGCCACCAGGCCCGCCACCACAGGGCCACCGCGGAGCCCGGCCGGACATCCACCGTCTTCGTGTCATGCGGACCGTTCACGGTGGATGTGACCGCCATACACGCGCTCCTCGACTAGCCCTTACGACGGATACTGGGCAGCCTATGAGAAGCGCATACGGCTCCGAGGAACCGCGCTCGCGGCATCCCCCGTTCGGGCCTTGCCGACATCCAATGACCAAACTGTGTCTTTGGCCAGGCCGGTACCGGTTGTTGCGCCGGTGACGATGATGCGGTGATCGGACCGGTCGATGCCTGAGACCTCTTCGACGGCGGTCGACCGCGGGGTGAAGGGTGTCGTGATCCACGTGCTCATGGAGTCGGGTTCCGTTCGATGCGAGGCGACTTGGTGCAGGGAGCCGGGTCCTTGCGGAGTCGGACAGGCCTTGGTGAGGTCGTGGGACATGGCCATCAGCCGCCCGGTGACCGTCTCGTCGACGGTGATGGGGGTTCGGCGGTCGAAGGCGCCGGGCGTGTTCCAGTAGGTCGGGCCGGTCCAGGGGTCGGCGCCGGAGTCCGCGCCTCGCGGGGTCGTGGGCAGGGGAATCGCACGGCGGCCCGTCTGATGACGATGTCGGGCTGCCGTGTTGAGGGGAAGGCCGGACGGAGTGGCTCTGGTGGGAATGGTCAGGCGATGAGGTGCTCGGCGACGGCCGGGTCGCGGCGCGTGTGCAGCTCCCAGTAGTCCTGGGCGATGTTGGCGTCGGCGAGCATCGGGTACGGGGTGATGGCGCCGCCGCCTATGGTGAACAGCAGGGTGCCGGATCGGGCCTCGAGCATCCCGGGGAGCACCGTCTGCGCGGCGGCGACCGCGCCGTACAGGAGGCTGTCGATCTGCGGGCGCAGGTTGTCCAGCGTCACGTCCTTGGGCGCGGTCATGGTCAGGCCCGCGTGCGGGGAGAACTCCAGCACATCGATCCGGCCGAACCGCGCGATCGCGCCCTCCAGCGCGCCGGTGAGCTGGTTGGGGTCCGCGACGTCGGCGGGGAAGCCCTCCGCGGTGATACCGGCCTCTGCGAGCTCGGTGACCAGCGTGTCGAGCTTGTCCTTGGTACGGGAGATCAGGGCGACGTCCAAGCCGTGACCGCCGAAGACGTCGGCGATGGACCGACCGAGGCCGGGGCCGGCCCCGACAATGGCGATGGTGGGCATGGTGGTTCTCCTTGCTGCGTGAAGGCAGGCGTGACTGCGCCGACCCCGGACGTGATCGGGTGGGCGGTGAAGGTGACGTGCGGGGCGGCGGTCGGCTATGCGCCGCCGGTGTCCCAGTTGTCGGGATCGGGTGGGCAGGGCGCGTCCAGGGCGCGCAGCAGGCGCCGGGAGTCGCGCCTCGAGGGCGGCCGGCAGCTGGGTCAGCACATAGGCGGAACCGAGTCACTCTTAGCTTGAAGTAAATGTGCGCTCTGGTCAGTCCATGGGGTCACTGCGGCAAGTCGTGTTCCGACCCGTCACGCGCCGTCGTTCCGGGTCCGCTCCAGCGTGAACGTGTCGATCGGTTCGACCTGACCGTACGGGCCGTTGACGGCGTAGTACGTGACTGCCATCGACGTGCGCCCGCCCGGGTGGGTGCCGGGGTCGACGGTGAAGGCGACGAATCCGTAGGGGTTGACCCGGTCGCGGACCGCCGACCACGGTGCCGCCTCCGACACGTAGAGCGGCGTCTTCTTGCCGCCGGCCCCCGCGGGGCCCACGCCGGTGATCACATTGCACCGCGGCGTGTCGAACAGGACGTCCATCGACGGGACGGACGTGCCGCCACCGCCGATGATCATGTGGACGGTTCCCTCGGTGGTGTCGACCACGTCGGTACGGGTGGACGCCGGGACGGGCGTCATCGTGTCGTTGGGCTGGTGGCCCCGTATCGGGTGCGAGCGTTCGTAGTGGTGCTCGTGGCCGCAGACGACGACGTCGACGCCGTACCGGTCGAACAGCGGCAGCCATTCCTGCCGGATGCCGAGGTCGGCGCCGTTGCCGGGATGGTCGGCGGTGGAGATGACCACCTGGTGCATGACGACCACGATCCAGTCGATGCCTTCGTCCGCCCGGGTGCGGGCGAGTTCGGCCTCCAGCCAGCGGCGCTGGGCACCGCCGGAATAGCCGCGTACATAGGAGTTGCCGGCGTCCTGGTACGCCACGTCGTCGTTGGCCAGGCTCACCACGCGCACCGAGCCGACCGTGAACGCGTACCACAGCCCCTGTGTCTCCACGTCGCCGCCGTTGCCGGGGAGCTTGAAGTACGTCTGATAGGCGGCGAACCCGATCGGGCCGTTGCCCAGCTCGTTCTCGTGGTTGCCGGCGGCCGGCATCCACGGCCGGAACCGTGCGGACCGGCTCGTCATGTCGAACCAGTCCGACCATGTACGGATGCGGTCCGTTGCCAGGTTCGCGTAGCACAGGTCGCCGTTCATGAGGTGGAACAGCGGTGCGATCCGCTCGACGGCCGTGGTGACGTCGTTGGCGTACGGCGAACCCAGATTGTCGTTGAGGTACACGAGCTTCTCGGTGATCTTCGGCGGCCTCGGCCCGTTCAACCTGCCCACTGTGGGCGTTCCCTGGTCGCCGAAGCTGGTGAAGGTGAACGGCGCCCTGCCGCCCGGCGCGGTACGGAACGACCCTGCCTCGGGCGTCGCACCGTCGTGGACGGCTGCGTAGACGTAGGCGGTGCCGGGCCGTAGCCGGTTCAGCCGCGAGTGGTGCACGTAGACCGTCCGTCCGGACGCCGCGTCCTGGTAGAACGAGGTCTGCGCCGCCGTGTCCCCGCCAAGACCGTGGGCCGGCGTCCCCAGCATGACCCGCGGCCGCTGTACGGGCACCGCCGTCTGCCAGCTCACCACCACCTCACGCGCCGCGTCCGCACCGAACTGCAGGTGCAGGCCGCTGACCGGCGGCATTCCGATCTTTCCGGGCCGGGCCCACAGCACCGGTGAGGCCGCGGCCGCCGGCCGCACGTCCAGCAGCGCCCCCGCCCCCGCCGCACCGGCCGCCGCGACAAGGCCCCGCCGGCTCACCACGCCTGTCTGCCGGGCGGTCTCGTTCTGCCGGCCGGACCGCGTCGCACTCGTGCCGAGGTGGTCCCCGGACTTCGCTGTCGTCGTCATGAACGGAAAACTCCCACGGCCGATACGCCCTCTGACACCGGCCGGTTGTGAACAGCGCGCCAATCGGCGCTACCTCAAAGCGACTTGACGCCGAACGTCGACAACCATTCCGGTGACCCGGATTGTGGTGACCGCGGGACACCCCACAGGCTGGCGGCACAGGAGGGTGAGCAGACATGGTGCACGACCTTGACGCCGCGATGCGGCAATTGCGGCACGGCCGCTTCGGCCTGTACGGGCCCTTCGTCCGGGAACGCTTCCTGGACGGCCTCTTCGGGGAGGAGATCACACCGACCGCCTACCGAGTCCTCCGCTTCGTCGAGGCCAGCACCCCACCGGCCCCGACGCTCTCCGACATCGCTGCCCTGCTGCTGACCGACCGCGCCCGCGCCGTACGCGTCGTCGACCGGCTGTCGGCCGACGGTCTCGTCACCCGAGTCCACGACACCGTCGACCGCCGAGTCCGCAGAGTGGCCCTGACCGACACCGCCCGCAGCCATCTCGCCCTCGCGACCGCCCGCCGCTCCCGCCTCCTGGGCGAAGCGGTGTCGGACTGGCCCGACGAGGACGTCGAACTCCTGGCGTCCCTCCTCAACCGGCTGAACGACTCCGTCGTCCGGCACGTGCCGTCTGCAGCGCCGGGGGACAAACCTCAGAACTGAGCTGCGTACGCGAACTCGGCCGTGTCGAGTCGTACCGCAGCTACGGTGTCGCGGAGTTCTCCTTCACCTCCCGCAGGCCCTGGCGTGCGCGCCGGGTCTGCCGAGTTCCAGGGCAGGTCCTCACGCACACTGCACCCGCGCATCCGCCCAGTCCACGGCATCGTGGTCGAACCCGTCGCCGGCGTTGTCCGTCACCAGGTCGAGGGTGGTGGCGCCGGTGATGTCGAGGTCGATCCTTTTTGCCGTTGCGCGGGTGGCGAGGCCGCTTTCGTAGAGCTTCTTGCCGTCCGCGTAGACGAAGAAGTGGGCCGTGCCGCCGTCCGTGGTGCCGTCGGCGGCGTCGTCGATGCCGATGGTCGCCGTCAGCCGTGAGCACTGCTTGGCGAGGTCGAAGGAGATCTTCGCATTGCCGGCGGCGCCGAGACCCTTGGTGTAGTGCGTCCCGTTGAGCGTCATCTGCTCGCTGGAGCCCACGTAGGTGTCCCGTGCCACGACGTCCCACTCGCTGGTGGCTCCGGTCCAGTCGAGGTCGGAGAGGTAGGGGTGGAGGCGGCTGCGGATGCGCAGGTCCTGCGAGCCGGCCCGCGCCGCGGAGTGGCCGGGCGCGGCGGCCGTGAGGTCCAGGCGCAGCGGGGTCGGGGTCTGTCCGGCCTGGTCGGACGCGGATGCGGTGAGGGTGGTGGACCGGGTCCCGCCCGCCGGGATCCGGACCGTGCCCGAGGGGCGGGCGAGCGTGTAGCCGGGGTCGGCCGCCGGGGCCCGCACCTCGTCCCAGGCGACCTCGATCTCGCGGGCAGCGTGGTTGGTGACCTGCAGCTGGGTGTGCGCCGAGTCACCCGGGTCGAGGGCCACGAGTGCAGGGTCGAGGCGTGCGGTCAGGGGGCTGTCCAGTGTCGTGGAGCTCCGTCCCCAGCTCTCGTCCCGGCGTGCGGCGGCGCCTCTCTCTTCTTGGGACGTGGCCCTGCCGACCAGCTGGTAGGCACCCTCGGCGGCGGTCAGCGGAACGTCCACCTGCCAGCGTGTGGAAACGGATTCGCCCGGACCGACCGTGGTGAACGTGGTGGCGTCGGCGGCGTGCACCAGGCGAGTGGACAGGTCCTTGGCGGACTGGGGGGTGAGGGAGAGGTGGACGTCGTGGAGCCGGTGGGCGGTGGTGTTGCGGAACGTGGTCACCACGTCGTTGTCGCCCAGCTGGCGGAGCCGGTCCGGGCCGGTGACGGTGACGGTGCCCTGCTGGTCCCTGCTGCGCGGCCCCAGGAATTCGATCTCGGCGACGCTGGTGTAGCCGTCGTCGGGACTCACGTATCGCAGCCACCGGTAGCGCGCCCGGTCGTTGACCGCGATCTGGTTCCAGCCGAACTCGGGCCTGTCCTTGACCGTGACGAGGGTGTGGCAGCCGCTCGTGGGACCGTCGGTGCACCCCTCGAACCGGCCGCCCTTCATCCGGTCGAGCTCCGTGTCGTTCGCTCCGGGGAAGAACCGGACCGTCGACACGGGGGAGGCGTGGTCGGCGCCGAGGTCGATGCCGGTGTAGCCGCTGCTGGGCTGCGCGTAGAGGAAGTTCGTGTCCGGGTCGCCGTCGAAGGCCTTGTCGTAGGTGCTGGTCGAGTCGTCCCAGGCGGGGCCCGTGCCGTACGGGGTGCCCGTGAGGCGGCCGGGCAGGGAGTACGCGGCGACGCCGGGTGGTACGCCGATGGCGTCGGCGCGGGCGAAGAAGTCCTCCACGGTGCCGTGTCGCGGGCCGCCCCAGGTGCGGTCCGCGAGGACCTCGCGCGGGCGGCGCATATAGGCGTCGAAATAGCTGTCGGGGCGGGTGATCGCGTTGTCGGACCATACGGATATCTGGTAGCCGTCGAGTCGCGGGTGCTCGATCGGATCCCATTTCTCGTACAGCGACTTGGAGTCGGGCAGCAGGGGGAAACCAGGGGTGACATAGAGCTGGTCGCTGGGTGAGGCGACGACGTCGTACCCCATGTCGAGGTACTTCTGCGCGCTGTGGTCCGCTCCCGACTCGGCCGCCGTGGTCCATGCCTCGACCTTGATGTTCTTGTCCGGCTGGGTCGTCGGGTTCTGGTCGACGTCCCACCAGTTCCAGATCACTGTGCGCTTGCCCTGGGCCCGCACCACCTTGTTCATCGCGTTGATGTAGTCGACGAACACGTCCGAGGTCGTGGCGAAGCCGTGCTGCTTGGCGTAGTCGACGAGTTCGGGGCAGCGTTCCTGGTCGGACTGGCGTGCGTATTCGTCCGTGGCTATGTGGAATTCAGGGCCGGCGAACAGCGGGGCGAACTCCTCGATGAGGCTCGCGGTGAACTTCCGTGCCTCAGGATTCGTCACGTCGACGGTGCCGCCGAGTTCGGGGCAGTCGAACCCGAGGTCGGGGCGCCCCTTGAGGATCGCCGTCGCGTGCGAGGGCATCTCGATCTCGGGGATGAGAGTGACGTGGTACTGGCGCGCCGCGGCCTCGAACCGGCGGATGTCCGCTCTGGTGTACGCCTCGGGGGCGGCCAGCCACGGATGGCGTTCGCTGACCAGGCGGAACGCATTGTGATCGCTGAAGTGCAACTGCAGCGTGTTCAGCCGCAGATACGACATCTCGCGCATGGTCCGCACGATGAAGTCGGGCGAGTAGAACTTCCGCCCCGCGTCCAGCAGGATCCCCCGCTCCTGCTCCTTGGGCCAGTCACGGGCCTGGCCCCTCGGTATGGAACGGTGCCCGGGCGTGGCTTCGAGGATCTGCAGCAGGGTCTGGGTGCCGTAGTAGGCGCCGGTGCCGTCTGCGGCCCTGATCACCGCCGCGTCGCCGACCTGGAGTGCGTAGCCCTGGGAACCCAGCGACTTGTCGGCGTCCGACAGCGAGAGGAACACATCACCGGCGTGCGGGCGGGGCCCCGCGACGACCGGCAAGGTCAGACCGGTGACATTGGATATGTCCCCGCTCAGTGTCTTCGCCGCACCGGTCAACGCCTGTTGCTGCCGGGCGTCGACGACGATGCGCGCGTCCCGGCCGAGTTCGAGCGTCCCGTGTCCGCCGGACCACGTACGGAGGGAGGGGACGACATCCGGCGCCGGATTGGGTGAGGCGTCGGCAGCCGCGACGGCCGGCGCCATGGTGACGACCACGGCCAGGGTGGTGAGAAGGGCGGCCGTGCACCGCGCTCTTCGGGGGGACGATCTGAACATGAGGCTCCCGTGACAGGTGGGGCGTTGACGTTCGATCCCTTGAGGCGTGCTGTCCCGCGGGGCAGGGCGCGCTGGCCGACGAGCGTATGAGCGCGCTTTCATGCTTGCAAGAGCTTGAAGTGCACGACCTTCAAGCTGATTCGAGCAGGCGCGCGATGTTGTCGGCGGGGCCGGTATGTCAACTTGCAGGCCGCACAAGGATGTTGACAGCGTCGGCGGCCTCAAGCACAGTGCCGATCAAGCGAGCCCTCGGTCGGGTCCGGGCTTCGGGGAGGAGGCACGATGGGACGTGCTCGACGGTGCGCAGGTACCGCGCTGATGGCTCGTGATGCTGTCCGCAGCGGCAGTCTGCGGCCCTGATGCCACCCAGGCAAACAGTGAAGGCGTCTGCCCTCGTACCTCTACCTATGATGAGCACTTGCACGAGTGTCGCGAAGGTGGAGTTCCGAGCCGGCTCGAAGCTCGGTACCGCAACGCCGCCGCCCTGTCATGACACCGGTGGCCAGAAGGGCGGAACGGCGTTGGCGGCTGAGAACGCCTGTGCCGTGAAGGGGGCATCTGGCCAAAGGTAGCCCCTGCGGGGATGCCGTGGGGGCAGTAGTCCGGTGTCTGCCCGTCATACTCCGCTGGTGGGCACCACGTTGGTGGCATCCACTGCGGGGCGCAGCGCTTTGGCGAGCTCGACGGCGTCGCCCACGGCCCAGAAATGGGTGAAGAACAGGCGGGGGCTCTCCGTCAAGTGATGGTTGTGCAGCTCGACGAGCTGGATCCCGCCGCGCCGCAAGGCTCCCAGTACGTTCTGGACCTCCTCGGCGAGCATGACGCAGTCTCCGCTGAGCGCTGCCCTGCCGTTTCCCAGCGGCTGGAAAATGAACGCGCTGGTCGCGCCCAGACCGGAGGGCAGCACCAGATGGCCGTCGCTGATCGTCTCGCGGCGGGCGAAGACGGCCTTGTAGACCACGCCGTCGCTGGAACCCTTGGCGCCCAGCGCGGCGTCGATGGCGGCAGTGTCCAGGTCGACGGGGCTCGGCGGGCCGGCTGGTGTCGCCGGCGGGATGCCGGTGCGGTCGAATCCCGCGCGCAGGCCGCGCGCCAGGGCCAGTTCGTCAAGGCCGTGTCCGTGGACATGGACCCACCAGATGTCGGGGTGATGGGCGGGGAGATGCTTGTGGAGCGCGGTCTGCGCGATTCCGTTCGCCTGCCAGGCGTCGATCACCCGCTGCAGTTCCCTCTCGGTGACCGCCACATCGCCCATGCACATCGTGCTGCCGTCGGCATAGCGGACGAAGGCCACGTGCGCACCCAGTGCGAGCTCCGGTGTGATGACGACGTTGCCCTCGACGACGACGCGGAGATCGTCGCGGGGGAAGGGGGTGTGGTACGTCGTCCCGCGCAGCAGGTTGCCGCTGCGGCCCAGCACTTTCGCTACGGCCGCCCAGTCCGACTCGGTGGTGGTCACCGGCTTGACCATCGCCCCGTCGGTCATCGCGCGTGCGTAGCCCGGTCCCGCCCCGGCCAGCACCGGTGCCAGTGCGGCAGCGGCCAGCACGCGTCGCCGAGTCGTGGCCGCCTGGTTGTCTCCAGTCATCATCTGATCTCCTCCTGGCGAGATGAAATCATAAGGAATGCTCCTTATTGGAGATGACTGTGCCTGTATGGGCCAGATGTATGTTTTTGGCAGTCATCGAAGGGTGCCTTGTGTGGTGCCGTGCGAATCGTCAGTACGCCCGTGATGTACGGGAGTTGGGCCCTACTCCGGTCGACCGGCAGAAGGCCGCTGTCATCCGGCTCCATCGGTCCCGGCCCCCTCCGTATGGCTGACGCCCAGGAGCAGGAGCAGCTGACCGTCGGGCTCCACTCCTGCGAAGGCTGTGCCCGCCGACTGGGCGGCAGACGGGCGGAGTCGGGCGGTTCGGTCTTTTCAGAGGCCGTATCGCCCGTATCGCCCGTACTCTTCGTGGTGACCACGGTGTCACATAGCGGGCGCCAAACCACTGGAGGCAATACCTCGTGCTGATTGCTCAGCGTCCGTCCCTGACCGAAGAGGTCGTCGACGAGTTCCGCTCCCGATTCGTGATCGAGCCGCTGGAGCCGGGCTTCGGTTACACCCTCGGCAACTCCCTGCGCCGGACCCTTCTTTCCTCGATCCCGGGTGCGGCGGTCACGTCCATCCGTATCGACGGTGTCCTGCACGAGTTCACCACCGTGCCGGGCGTCAAGGAAGACGTCACCGACCTCATCCTGAACATCAAGCAGCTGGTCGTCTCCTCGGAGCAGGACGAGCCGGTCGTGATGTACCTGCGCAAGCAGGGCCCGGGTCTGGTCACCGCCGCCGACATCGCGCCCCCGGCCGGTGTCGAGGTGCACAACCCCGACCTCGTCCTCGCCACGCTCAACGGCAAGGGCCAGCTGGAGATGGAGCTAACCGTCGAGCGCGGTCGCGGCTACGTCTCCGCCGTCCAGAACAAGCAGGTCGGTCAGGAGATCGGGCGCATCCCGGTCGACTCGATCTACTCGCCGGTCCTGAAGGTCACGTACAAGGTCGAGGCGACCCGTGTCGAGCAGCGCACCGACTTCGACAAGCTGATCGTCGACGTCGAGACGAAGCAGGCCATGCGTCCGCGTGACGCCATGGCGTCGGCCGGTAAGACCCTGGTCGAGCTGTTCGGTCTCGCCCGCGAGCTGAACATCGACGCCGAGGGCATCGACATGGGCCCGTCCCCCACGGACGCCGCCCTGGCCGCCGATCTGGTCCTGCCGATCGAGGAGCTCGACCTCACCGTCCGTTCCTACAACTGCCTCAAGCGCGAGGGAGTCCACTCCGTGGGTGAGCTCGTCGCCCGCTCCGAGGCGGACCTGCTCGACATCCGCAACTTCGGTGCGAAGTCGATCGACGAGGTCAAGGCGAAGCTGGCCGGCATGGGTCTGGGCCTCAAGGACAGCCCGCCCGGATTCGACCTGACCGCTGCCGCCGACGCCTCTGGCGCGGACGACGACGGGGACGCCGGTTTCGTGGAGACCGAGCAGTACTGAACGCTGCGCTGGGCGGGTCGAGAGGGAGTCGGGAGGGCACAGGAGCGGGGTGAGCGGTGCGGGTGTCCGGCCGACGGGACTGTCGGCCCGACCCCGTTCAGCGTTTGATGCCTACGCCCGCCAACAGGCTGATCTCGGCGTCCTTGGGCTCCGTCCCGTCGGCGGGTTCGGCGGGACGCCAGCGGTGGCAGCAGACGATGCCGGGTTCGATCAGGTCGAGTCCGTCGAAGAAACGGCGGACGTCGTCGTGCGAACGGAACTGCACCGGAGACCCGGACTTGGTGTAGACCTCCGCGACTTTGTTCCAGGTGACGGGGTCGAAGTCGGGCGTGCAGTGGTTCATGGCGAGGGCGCTGCCCGCCGGGAGCGGTTCGAGCAGCCGGCGGATGATGGCGTACGGGTCGTGCGGGTCGGTGATGAAGTGCATGAGCGCGTTGAGGGAGAGGGCGATGGGCTGGTCGAAGTCCAGGACCTCCGAGGCTTCCACGGCGTTCATCAGCGCATCGGGGTCGGTGACATCGGCCTCGATGTAGGCCGTGCGTCCCTGCGTCGTGCTGCGCATGAGGCGTTCGGCGTACTTGAGGACGAGGGGATCGTTGTCGGCGTACACGACGCGGGCGTCGAGGGCGACGGACTGGGCGACCTGGTGCAGGTTGGGCTCGGTCGGGACGCCCGTGCCGATGTCCAGCCACTGGCGGATGCCGTGCTCCTGCGCCAGCACACGGGTGGCCCGGTGCATGAACGCCCGGTTCTCGCGGGCGGTCACGTAGATGCCGGGGTGGGCCTGGGCGGCGACCAGGGCCGCCTCCTTGTCGATCTCGAAGTGGTCCTTGCCGCCGAGGAAGTAGTCGTACATCCGGGCCGAGTGCGCCTTGCTCGTGTCGAGATCCCGGCCGGCCTGCCTGGTGGTCATGTTCTCCCCTTCAGGTGTGTGTCTGTCGGCTGTGTGTCTGTCGGCCCGCAGGCCATGGGCGGGACCGGTGTCGTCGTCCCTCCTGCTGCCCGCCGCCGGTTCACCCGGCGGCCAGGTGATCGGCCAGGCCCTCTTTGACCCCGCGGACGAACGCGGCGATCTCCTGCGGCGTGTAGATCAGCGCCGGCCCGGCCGGGTCGGTCGACTGCCGTACGGCCACGCGGCCGTCGGCGAGCTGCTTCGCCTCGACACACTGACCGCCGTTCGGCCCGCTCCACGGGCGCTCCCAGCCGTGCTCACCGAGATCGCGGGCCGGCATCCCGTTGTACACGCCCTCGTCGGTGATCGTCATGAGTACTCCTTGCGCATGCGGTTCAAGAGCGACCTGCTGTCCTCGGACGACGTCAGCAGCGCCATTCGGGTATGCGCCTCGAGATGCGCGACGACGTCCTCACGCTGGTCCAGATAGACGGAGGCGGACAGGAGTTCGCTGTAGACGATGTCCGGCAGCTCGGGTCCCTCGAACCGGAAATAGGTGAAGGGGGCGCACGCCCCGACATGGGCGCCAGCGGCGAACGGGACGATGTCGATGCTGATGTGCGCGAGCTCGGACACGTCCAGGAGCCGCTCGATCTGCTCCCGCATCACATCAGGGGTGCCCACCGCCCGGTGCAGAACGGCTTCCTCCATGACCACCCACAACGTGGGGGCGTCCTCGCCCTCGAGCAGGCTCTGGCGGCGCAGCCGCAGCTCCACGCGGCGCGCGAGCTCCTCCTCGCTGCCGTTCGGCAACCCGCCGCGCAGCACCGCGCGAGCGTAGTCGGGAGTCTGCAGAAGGCCGGTGACGTACTGGGGTTCGTAGGTGCGCAGGGTCTTGGCGTCGGTCTCCAGGCTGACGTAGGCGGTGAACCAGCTGGGGACGGCGTCACGGTAGGAGTGCCACCAGCCGGGCTCGTTGGCCTGCTCGGCCAGGTCGACGAACTCGTCTATCTCCTGGCGGTCCGCGCCGAAGGTCTCCAGGAGCTTCTCCACGTAGAGAGGCTTCAGCGCGACTTCGGCCTTTTCCAGCCGGCGGATCGTCAGGGTCTTTACGCGAAGTGCTTTTGCCGCGTCCTCCAGCGAGGCACCGGCGCCCAGCCGCATGTCCCGCAGCCGACGGCCGAGGATCATGCGCAGGACTGTCGGTGCGCTGCTGCTGGAACGGGCTTCACTCACGCCCAACCTCCTGATGGTTCATCAACATCAGCATTCTGGCAGTGACTTGATGACGACGCCAGGGTGATATCCGTGCTCCTGAAATTATCAGAGAGTCGGTTGCAGCGTGATAGCGATCACGCGCATAGTTGGCATGTGAGCGGTCAAGTCACAGCTCTGACGCAGCATCCGGCCCGGACGGGACGTGTGATGCTGATGCCGTCGTGGGCACCCCACCGCGGGGCGCCTGGCCCGGCACACGCCTCACACCCCTCGAGCCGCAGCCCGCATCCCCACATCGCGCCTGCCCCCCGGAAGGCACTGGAAGGCGACATCCGTGACTCTGCCCACGCCCTCAGCCCAGGCCTTGCCCCCCGCCTCAGCCGCGACCGTGCCTCGTCGGGAGTACTGGTTCGGCCTGCCCGCCCTGCGCACCAGCGCGAGATCCGCCCGCGACACCGTGCGCGACCGGCTCCGTGCCTGGAAGGTTCCCGGCGACACGTGCTGCGACGCGGTACTGCTGGTCTCCGAGCTGACCACGAACGCCGTACTCCACACCGACAGCGGTCAGGTCCTGTGCGGCCTCACGCTGACCGGCGACGAGCGGTGCCTGCGTATCGAACTCCACGACGACGGCCGCACCCCGGTCCGCCCGCCCGAGCACCACGCCGGCCCCGGCGAGGAGAGGGGGCGAGGCCTGTTCCTCGTCCAGCAACTCGCGGACCGCTGGGGCTCCGCGCGCTCGACGCGGGCCGAAGGCAAGGTCGTCTGGGCAGAGTTGACGGCTCACCCCTGAGGCCATGGGCACGGGCCGGCGCCGAATGCGGGGCCCGCGCCTGCAGTGACGGCCCGGATGCGGCGTGGCCGGGCCCGGCCGGCTGCGCACCAGACCCGTTCCCCCGTCCAACGGCAGAGACCGCATTCGGCCCCGCACGGCCCCGCTACGTCCCCTTCACGCGGCGAGGAACCCCTTCTCCTCGATCCACCTACAGAAGGCGCCCATGACCCCCCACAGCGAAACCGCTCCTCCCGTCGTTCTGTACGTATGCGCCGACCGAGCCCGGGGCGCGCCCGGGTCAGCCACGCAGTGTGCGCAGACAGAAGGCCACGCGTTCGCCCAGGAGCGCGGACTGGCGATCGCCGAGGTCGTCACCGACACGTACGGTGAGCCCGACCCGGTCCAGCGCAGGGGGTGGCGCCGGGTGCGACAGCTGGCACAGACGGGCCACGTCACCGCGGTACTCGTCCGCTGGCCCAGCGCCATCGCCCCGGAGTCCGCGCACGAACTCCGGCACCGCGAGACCGCCTGGCTCCACGACCACGGCGTGCGCGTCCAGTACACCTGGGCGCCCTTGACTTCGAGGAGCGACGAGGCCCTGTGATCCCGGTCGGGGATACCCGGATCTTTGATCGGGTCTCTTGAGCGCAGACCCCTTCTTCTGGGGAGGGGGTAGCTCATCCTCGGACCGGAGCTGCGAAGCGGCGGGGTTCGCTGCGTTGTCAGTGTCCACGATCCACTCGCCAACCGCCGGGCGGGGAGGTCGCCCCGGTCGGCACCGCGCACGCGGTCCGCGCGAGTACCGCGACCAGAGCGTGCCGTACCCCTCGCGGACCTCGCGGGTCCGGTACTTCGGCAGTCCGTCCAGGAAGCCCGGGATCTCCTCGGGGGACGGCCTCGGATTGCTCACCGAGTCGGCCGGAAGGCAGGCGGGACCGGCTCGACGAGCCGGATGAACGGCAACCACACCGAAGTCCCGCCCCGTTCACGCGACTTGCCCGTCTCGCCGAGGTAAGCCGCCCACGGGCAGTGGACGTAGTCGAACGCTGCCGGCGCCCCGGTGGTCTTGCTTCCGAGGCGGTCGTCGCCGAAGTCCTGGGAGTCGGTGCGGGCGCACTTCTGCCACTCCTGTGCACACCCATTGACACTCTCCTCAGCTTCTTCATAGGGTCCGAGGCAGAAGGCACTGATACGTTTCAATCTGGCAAGTCGCGCTGCACGCCACCGCGCTGCGCCGCCGCGGCCGCACACCGGTCGTCACCCACACCGTCGACGCCACCCGCTACGAGGTCGGCCTGGCTCTGCTGCCCGGCGCCCGCGTCAGCCGCAGCGATCCGGAACGGCACCGCTACGAAGTCGTGGGAGGCGGAGACCAGTTGGACGTAGCCGCCCTCTTCGCGCCCAGGGTGCGAGGTGCCGTGCCGAGCGCCGGTGAGGTGGTGCGCGCGAGCGGGACCTGGTGGCCGCGGTTCTGGCGGACCGGCGGGGAACCGCTGGCCGCTCCTGGACCGCGGCACCGACATCTACGAACGGTTCCTGCCCACGGCGCGACGCCTCGCCGTGTCCCAGGGGTTCCGCGGCGCTCGCTGGCCGAAGATGACGACGACGTACGGCGCCGCGATCGGCCGCGAGTCGCCCGGCACCCCTACCTGTCTGCTGATCTGGCAGCAGCCCCACCCCCTCTTCCTCGCGGAACTCGACCATCAGGCCCATCCGGGACGCGGCACCCTGCTCAAGTGGCGCGAAGTCGTGCACGAGAGCGCGGAGTTCATCGCCTCGTTCGCCCACCGCGAGGAGGGCGGCCGCTACGTCATCGGCCCGCCGATCATGTGCTGCAACGAACGCAACCCGCCCGCCCAGACCCTGAACCCGGCCTTCGAACTGTCCTACTGGCGCTTCGGTCTGCGCATCGCCCAGGAGTGGCGCGAGCGCCTCGGCATGGCGCGTGAGCCGTACTGGGACGAGGTTCTCGACGGCCTGGCGCCGCTGCCCGTGGAGGACGGCGTGTATGTGCTGTACGAGGGCGTGCCCGGCATGTGGACCGAGCACAACACCAACCACCCCGATCCCGTCGCGCCCTTCGGGATGCTGCCCGGGGACGGCGTCGACGTGGAGACCATGCGGGCAACGAGCCGAAAGGTCCGCGAGACCTGGCCGGTCACCGACCTGTACAGCTGGGACTTCCCGCTCCTGGCGATGAACGCCGCCCGCCTCGGCGACCCGGACGCGGCCGTGGAGTACCTGCTGCACGAGCGGTTCGGGTTCACCGGCACCGGCCTGCCCGCCAGCGGGAAGAGCGGGGTGCCGTCCCCGTACTTCCCGGCCGCCGGAGGCCTGCTCTACGCCGTCGCGATGATGTGCGCCGGCTGGCGCGACTCTCCTGGTGGCCCCGCGGGCGAGCGGGGTCGTCCCGGCCCGCGGGGCCTGGCTCCGGGATTCCCGGACCAGGGCTGGACGGTC
Organism: Streptomyces sp. NPDC055400; assembly: GCF_053644375.1. Taxonomy (NCBI): domain Bacteria; kingdom Bacillati; phylum Actinomycetota; class Actinomycetes; order Kitasatosporales; family Streptomycetaceae; genus Streptomyces; species Streptomyces sp. NPDC055400. The sequence goes on from NZ_JBSHLM010000012.1 coordinate 76,755, forward strand.
TGCTGGGAGGGCCTCACGCCCGCCTTGTGACCGCCGGAATCGGCGGCATAGTGCTGTCGCTCGTGCTTGCCCGCACCATGCCGTCGGTCGGCCACCTCGGCCCGAGGTGGCAGGCGGCTGCCGGAATGCGCGAGTCCGCCCCTCGCGATACCGTCGAAATGCGTGTGTTCCGCCCACACCGCTGCGGTGTTGCCCGGCAGGGCAGCCTTCGGCATCGGCAGAGGAACGGAATCCCATGAGACAGCACCGCCTCCGTGCGGCGGCTGCCGGGGCTGCACTAGCCTGTCTGGCGGCATTCGGCCCGACACCGAGCAGTGCCTCCACACCACTCGCTCACGCTGCCGGGCCCGGCCCGGTGGGACCGGCACGGTTCGTGCCCGGTCCCTGTCCGAAGACGCCTGAGCCGGTCGATGCCCTGAGCACGGCACGGTGTGGACACCTGGAGGTCCCCGAGAACCGCGGCCGGCCCGGCGGCAGGACCGTCAAGCTGGCAGTGGCGGTCATCAAGGCCGCCTCGGCCAAGCCCTCCGCGGACCCGGTGGTGTTCATGGCGGGCGGCCCTGGCGGCGACAGCATCGACGACATTCCCCTCCTGGTCGACTCCGGTCTGAACAAAGACCGCGACCTGATCGTCATGGCCCAGCGCGGAAACCTCTACGACCAGCCGAACCTCGCCTGCCCTGAGATCGACCGCTTCACCGCGAAGGCCGTCGGCCTTGGCTACGACTCGGCAGCGGCGCGGCGGCTCATGCTGGACGCGGTGAGGAAGTGCCGGGACCGCCTCAAGGGCGACGGGGTCGGCCTGAGCGCCTACAACACCACAGAGAACGCCGCTGACTTCGCCGACCTGCGTACGGCGCTGGGCATCTCCCGGTGGAACGTCTACGGGTACTCCTACGGCTCCGACCTGGCCCTCACCTACCTGCGCCTGCACCCCAAGGGGATCCGCGCGGTGGCGATCGACTCGGTCACACCTCCGCAGAGCGCGATCCTGCCGTGGGGCTGGAGCAGCGCCCGTGAGGGGATCGACAACATCCTGGAGGCGTGCGCGGCTGAGCCCCGTTGCAAGAGCCGCTACCCGGACCTCGCCACCACCCTGACGGAGCAGGTGCGCCGGCTGGAGGCGAAGCCGCTGACGCTGCAGGCCGAGCCGCCGAGCGGGGGAGACCCGGTGAAGGTCGTCCTCGACGGGGGCGCGGTGCTGAACCTGCTGGTCGCCAATGCCGTCAAGGCCAAGGACGTCCCGGCGGCGATCGACGAACTCGGTCACGGGCGCCCGGGCCGCTTCGCGCGCGCCCGTGCGGCCGACTCGGTCCAGGCCGTCGGCGTGACCGCGCACGGGCTGACGGAATCGGTGGCGTGCGGGGAATGGGCGCCGGGCTCTTCGGAATCCGACGTGCTGAAGGCGGGGCGCCGGGCCTTCCCCGGCCGGCCTGACACGGTCCTGGCCCAGGTGCCGCAGCTGCCGTTCCAGTACGACGTGTGCCGGCTCTGGCACGTTCCGGACCGCGCCGCCGTCCAGCGGGTGGCCACCACCAGCGCGGTGCCGACGCTCCTCGTCTCCGGGACGTTCGACGCGAAGACCGGGGCGAGTTGGGCGAAGGAGGCGGCCCGTACGCTGTCGCGCTCGACCTCCGTACTCATCCCCGGAATCACCCACTGGGTGGTACCCCAGTCGCCCTGCGCGCAGAGCGTGCTGGCCTCGTTCCTTGCGCGTCCGACCGCGCCCGACACCGGTTGCGTGGCCGGTCTCACGCCGCGACCGTTCACGATCACCCCGAAGTGACCGGGAGGACAGATGGCTTCCCTTCAGGCGCCCAGCCGTCGGCGCACCGTACGACGGATCCACGCCACAGCGGCCGGTGCGGCCGCGGGGCTCCTCGTCACCGGCCTGCCGGCCACGCCCGCCCAAGCGCGGGACGACACCGTGACTCCGATCGGAACGACCGCCGGCAAGGCGGGCGACGCCCGCTACGTGCCGGGCCCGTGCCCGAAGACGCCCGAGCCGATCCCCGAGCTCAAGGGGGCCCGCTGCGGAACGCTCACCGTGCCCGAGAACCGCGCCAAGCAGGACGGCCGAAGGATCAAGCTCGGCGTCGCGGTCGTGCCGGCACTGGCCGCCAAGCCCGAACCCGACCCGATCGTGTGGCTGGCCGGCGGACCCGGCGACGACGCGGTCGGAGAGGCGAAGATGGTGGTCGGGGGTGGCCTGAACCGCGACCGGGACGTGATCCTCATGTCCCAGCGGGGCACGTACTCGGCCGCCCCGAGGCTCACCTGCCCCGACATCGACAAGTTCAACGCCCGTGCGGTCGGCCTCGTCTACGACGCGCCGTCCACCGAGCGCCTGCACGTCGAGGCCACGAAGGCCTGCCACGACCGACTGGCGGCCCGCGGGACCGACCTCAGCGCCTACAACGACACCGAGAGCGCAGCCGACTACGCGGACCTGCGAGCCGCACTCGGCATCAAGCAGTGGAACCTGTTCGGCATCTCGTACGGCACTGACTTGGCGCTCATCTACCTGCGCCAGCACCCGGAAGGACTCCGGTCGGTCGGCATCGACGGCATCCTGCCGCCGTCCACAGCGGGATCGGCCGCGACCTGGAGCAGCGCCCGGCAGGGCTTCGACGGCCTGTTCAAGGCCTGCGCCGACCAGCCCGCGTGCAACCGCCGCTATCCGCACCTGCCGGCCACCTTCGACCGCCTGGTGCGTGAGCTGGAGGCCAGGCCGGTCACGACCACCGTCACGGTCCCCGGCCGCGCGAAGCCGGTGAAGGTCGTACTGGACGGCGGAGCTCTGGTGAACTGGATGACCTCCGCCACCCACGTGGCACCCCAGGTCCCCCTGGCCCTCGACGAGCTGGCCCACGGCAAGCCGCGGAGGATCGCCCAGCAGTGGGCGGGCGGCAAGCTCAGCCCCCAGGCCGTCGGAAGGGTTGCCCACGGACTCGCCTACGGCGTCTTCTGCAGCGAGTGGACGCCGTACGAGAGCCAGGAGGAGGCGCTCCGGGGCGGGCAGGAAGCGTTCCCGTCGTTCCCCCGCTCGGTACAGGCCCAGGCTCCACAGCTCACCTTCCTGCGCCCGGACTGCGACGTCTGGAACGTCCCGGCGGCGCCGCGCTCGATCCGGGACGTCACGCGCAGCGACATTCCCACGCTCGCCCTCTCGGGCGGGTTCGACTCCCAGACCGGTGCGGACAACGGGCCGTACGTCGCCCGCACGCTGAGCAAGGCCAAGGTCGTCACCGTCCCCTACGAACCCCACGTGGTGTTCGCCACGTCGAAGTGCGCGCAGGGGATCACCGTCTCGTTCTTCGACGCGCCTGCCGCCCCGAACACCGCATGCCTCAAGGACCTCAAGCCACCCCGGTTCGAGATCGGCCGCTGAAGGCCGAGGGCCCGCGCCTGACCCCGCTCACGGCAGCTCAAGCCATGCGCCGGGCCTCCGGCCGCAACGGCCGCCGAACGCCGCTTCCGTCGGGGAGACCGCCGCCGGTGGACTGAACACGCCGGGATCGGGCCCTCCATGAGGACGGCCTGTGGTTCCTTACGATGACCGCGTACAACTCACGATGACCGCGCACTCGTCATCTCGGGGCAGCCATCCGACGGCGAAAGGCCTGACGGCACAGTGGACGATCGTACGCTCGAGGCACTTGGTCTTTCCGAAGCCCCCCGTGAGCACCCCCTCGTCTACCCCGGCGCCTGGCCGACGGAATCCGGTCTCCTGCATCAGAACCGGTTCCTGCGCCTCAAGGCCATGGAGAACCGGCGGCTCGCCAAGTGGATGGTGGAGCAGCCTCCCGGCGGTTTTCGCGCGGGCAAGACGGGTGACGGCGCGGTCCCCCTCAACTACGCCCTGATGAGCGTCAACCAGCCCCTGGTCGGCGACCGCTTCCCCGTCATCTCGGTCGGCTCCAACGCCTGCCCCGCCCAACTGCGGCACAAGATGGAGGGACTGGGGATCTCCTCCACGATCCCCATGGTGAAGGCGCGGGTGACAGGGATCGGTATCGGGGTCTCGGCGCACGTCAGCCCGCTGGGCTACGTCTCCTCGTCGCCGTTCCACACGCCCGGGCTGAGCCGGGACCTGTTCATCACCTGGCTCGACGCCGCCCAGCTGGAGATCGTCGACGCCAGCGAGGGCGTCTCCCGTCCCGACGGCGAGTACGACCGGGTGCTCCTGCCGCCCGAGGACTTCCCGATGGCACTGGAATCGGGTGAACTGCTCGGCGGCGCCTACCTCTACGTGCATCGCTTCGGAGTCCTCCATGACGGCTCCGGGGACCCCCGTCCGCATCCCGGCGAGCACCAGCTCCTCAGCGAGCTCCTCTCCGAGTCCCGTCAGCTCAGACAGTGGTTCGGGGACACACCCGAGGAGTTCAGCTCACGTGCCCGCGGGAACGAGCAGCTCTGCGAGAAAGGCACCCGACTGTTCGCCGACGAGGGACGGCTGACGGACTCGGGACTGCGTCAGTACGTCACTGCCGAGCCGGCCACCACGGTCTACGACGACATCCACCCCGCCAACTCCGTCCCGACCGGGGCCTATCACACCGGGCGCACCCCGGACGCCTTCGACCAGCGCGGCGCCGGCGTCGTCCGCTTATCGAGCGCGGTCTCAGCCGCCCTGGGTGACCCCCAGTTCGCCATCGTCCAGAACGCCCAGATCCCCCGGCGCGCCACGAGCGGCTCGGCGCGCCGGCCACGGTGATCGTGGCCGAGGACATACCGGCCCAGGAGACGCGCCGGGTCGAGGTCGATCATTCGCTGCGCGTCGGCGTCGGCCTCGAACCAGGAGAGGCCGTCACGGTGCGTGCCGCGCACCTGCCCCGTACACGGAGCAGGTGGAAGGACACGCTCTTCGGCCACGCCCGCACGCTCGGCGGCGCGGACGGCGACCCCGTCGTCCGCGCGGTCGCCGCGCTGGGCATGCTGGCCGACCGCATCGCCGCTGTCGAGTCCGCGATCACTCGCGTCACCGCCCCCCGGGCGTAGTCGACCCGTTGTCCTTCGCAGTGCAGCGCCGCCGCTGTCGATGTGCCTCGGGCCGGTGGCGAAGGCCGTCCCGGCTCCGCGCCGTAGGGTTGCCGGTATGGATCCAGAGGGGCTTTGCCGGGCTGTCGACGAGGAGTTCGCCGTTACTGGCGTGGACACCCCTCCCTGGCCCGATCCGCATCCGGGTGGCGAAGTGCGGGACGAGGAGTACTCGCGGTGTCTGGAGCCGGCGAAGTACCTCGTTCTCGCTGCCCGGGCCAAGGCCTGGACACGGGCTTTGTCCCGGCTCGGGCTGGCCGAGGCGGAGACGGTGACGGACCCGGCGGCGATCTGGCGGCGGGCGCCGGGGGTGGCTGTGAGCGACGCTGTCCGTCTGCACCCGGTGCGCGCACACGCCGTACCTCTCGTCTTCGGGTTCTCGGCCATTGACGAGGTTGCCGGGACGCTTCTCGTGGTGGGGGCGGGGGAGCCCGCGGTGAGTCTCGGTCAACTTCCGGACTGCGGTTGCGATGCCTGTGACAGCGGTTCCGCCGACCTGCTCGAGGCGGTGGACGAATTGGTGGTCGCCGTGGTCACCGGCACGATCGTGCACGTCGACGCGGGGCAGGGGCGGGAGATCGTGTGTACGGGGGACAGTTGGTCGGCGAGCAACTGGGATGAATCCGGCCCGCCGGTCGAGGAGGCGCTTGCCGCGGCGCGGGCCGGGCGGTCACCGTTCCGCGTTGTGCGGGGGACGGCCTGGGAGTGAGCCGGAGTCACCCCTCGTCCTGTCCTTGCACGCGTGCGGCGTCCTGGGTGCGGAGCAGGGGCTTGACCACCTTGCCGCCCGCGTTACGGGGAAGCTCGGTGACCAGTACCAGGTCCTTGGGCCTCTTGAAAGAGGCGAGCTTTCCTTCGAGGAACCCCGTCAGCTCACGCAGCGACAGGTCGGCTCCCGGGGTGAGCGTGACGTAGGCGACCGGCACCTGACCCCAGCGCGCGTCGGCCCTGCCGATCACCGCGACCTCCCGTACGCAAGGGTGCGTGGCGACCGTGTTCTCCAGTTCGGCGCAGTAGATGTTCTCGCCGCCGCTGATGATCATGTCCTTCTTGCGGTCGACGACCCAGACGAAGCCTTCGTCGTCCTGCTTGACCAGGTCGCCGGAGTGGAACCATCCGCCGTCGAAGGCCTCCGCGGTCTCCTGCGGCTTCTTCCAGTACCCCTTCGTCAGCGTGGGCCCGCGGTAGACGATCTCGCCGACCTCGCCCACGGCGACGTCGTTCATGTCCGCGTCGACGACGCGGTACTGGATGCTCGGGATCGGCCGGCCGACCGAGCCGAGCTTGCGCAGGGAGTCCTCCCCACGGAGGACGCAGGTGATGGGCGAGGTCTCGGTCTGGCCGAACACCGCCACGTTGAGCGCGTCGGGGAACTTCTCGCCCATGGCGCGCAGGGTCGCGTCGCTCGCGGGGGCGGCCCCCCAGCTGATGATCCGCAGCTTCAGGTCACGCTTGTCGATGTCGGGCTGGGCGCAGAGCAGGTCCCACTGCTGCGGAACGTTGAACACGACGGTGGCGCCTTCGCGTTCATACGCGTCGAGCACCGCCCGCGGGTCGAAAGCGCCCAGAGGATGGATCACGACCGTGCTGCCGACCAGGAAGTTCGCCACCATCGAACCCAGACCCGCGATGTGGAAGAAGGGCGCCGTCAGGAAGCCGACATCGGAGTCGTCGAAGATCTCCATCGCGCGGATGCACGTGATCGCCTGTACCTGCATGTTGCGGTGGGACAGCATCACCCCCTTCGGCCGGCCGGTCGTGCCCGAGGTGTACATGATCAGCGCGGTCGACTCCTCACTGATGTCGGGCAGTTCCATCGGCTCGTACGCCGACAGGAAGTCCTCGTACGCGATGTACGCGATGCCGTCTTCGGCCTCGGCCTCGCTCGATTCGCCGATGACCACGACCGTGCCGATCGAGGCGGTGCTCGGTACGGACCGGAGCAGTGGCAGGAGCCGTGCGTCGACGACGATCGCCGAAGGCATGCAGTCGGTCAGGATGTAGTCGAGTTCCAGCGGCGCGAGCCTGAAGTTCAGCGGCACGGCCATGGCCCCCAGGCTGTTCGTCCCGAACACGCTTTCCACGAACCAGGGATGGTTCAGCGTGAGCAGGGCCACGCGGTCGCCCGCGGCGACGCCCCGGTCGGCAAGCGCGGCGGCCAGTTGCAGCGACCGCCGTGACAACTGTTCCCAGGTCGTGGTCACCCCGAGATGGCGCAGCGCGGGCTTGTCGGGTCGCGTCATCGCGTGGGTGGCGGTCTGGGGCATCCAGTGGTGGCGGAAGGACCAGGCGGGCGCCGTATCGGTCGACATGGGCGACTCCTCAGGGGCGTAAGGGGGCGTATCGATCGGTGGTCCTGCGGCATTGTGCCGTTCAATGTCGGGGTTCGAGAAGTGTCGTGACGCACTTTGTTAATGGAGAATCACGTGGGTGCCGTCCGGGACCCGCTGGTCGCCCGGTCCGCACGCGGGTGGCCCCGGGCCCTGCTCGACGTGTGATTGACTGGGCCGTATGGCCCTGTCTCCGCATTGGTGTGTGCGTTCATGACCGCCGAACCGACCGCGGCCACCCGCCCCCGCAACCGCAGGCAGCTCATCGTCGAGGCGGCCGGCCGGCTCTTCAGCGAGCGCGGCTACCACGCGGCGTCCATGGAGGAGATAGCCGCCGGTGTGGGCATCACCGCCACGGCCTTGTACCGGCACTTCCCGAACAAGTACGCACTGTTCGCCGAGTGCGCGCACGTCATGGTGGACCGACTCGTCGGCGCGCTCGACGAGATGCCGCCCGAGGCGCCCCCGGCAGACGTAGTCACCGCCCTCATCCGGGTCACCGTCGCGCATCGCGCGTCGGGCGGCGTGTACCGGTGGGAGGCCAGATACCTCGACCGTGACGATCGCAGGCTTGTCAGGGCGAAGTTCGGGCGCGTTGTCGGGCGGGTCATCGAGGCGGTGCGGCGCGAGGGTCCGCTGTCCGACGAGCAGCTGCGGGTGGTGGCGGCTCTCGGCGCGATCGGGTCCATCACGATGCATCGCACCTCCATTGCTCAACGTCGGCTCGAGGAACTGCTGTTGGCGTGCGCCCTGCGCGTGATCGCGACCGACCCCGTACCGGCCATGAGGAGCAAGCGCTCCGTCGAGCTGCCGACCCTGCCGGTGGCGCGCTCACGGCGTGCGGAGATCCTCGCCGCCGCCGTCCCGCTGTTCGCCCGGGACGGGTTCGCCAACGTCACGAACGGCCAGATCGCCGAGGCGGTGGGGCTGACCCCGTCCGCGCTCTACCGTCACTACCCGGGCAAGGTCGACATCCTGGCCGCGGCATGCCTGCAGGCGGCGGGGCTGCTGGCTCAGGCGGTGGACCGGAGTCTGCAGGAGGTGGCCGATCCGCGTGACGCCGTCGTGGCCCTTGCGGCGACGTACGTGGCCTACAGCTTCGAGCACACCGCACTCACGAGCGTTGCCGAAGCCGAGTGCGTAGGACTGCCGGCCGACCTGCAGCGCCCCTTGGTCCTTGCGCAGCGTGAGCATATCGCCGTCTGGGAGCAGCAGCTGCGACTGGCGCGTCCGGAGCTGGACCCGCGTCAGGCCCGGGTGCTGGTGCATGCCGGGTTCGGCGTGGTGGTCGAGGCCGGGCGCAGACTGCGATGGCAGGACAGCCCTGACCACCGGGCCGCCGTGACAGGCCTGGTCGCGGGCGCCCTGGGGCTCTGAGCAGAGCCTGGTTGTTTCCGAGCGGAACCAGGGTCTCTGAGCAGAGCCGGGGCCTCTGGGCGGAGAGCGAGCAGATGCCCGTCCTGCGGCAGGTGTGCCGCGCGGGACGGGCCTGCGCGTGGTCGGTCCGGGGTACTCAGGAGGTCGGCCTGTTCCCCGTCGGGATCACGATGGGGGTGGTCGTCCCCGAGGAGCCGTTGTTCAGGAACGCCATGGCCAAGGCGCGCACGAACTGGTCGAACATGTAGAAGGCGCCGGGCGCGACGGGTGACAGCCCCTCACGGAACAGTATGAAGGCCGGCCACGCGGTGCGGATCAGTGCCGCCGAGGCGTAGTCGCGCTTCAGCCCCAGCCAGTCGCCGATCTCGTTGCTGAGGACGTAGCGTACGAACTCGTTGAGGAATCCGCGCGTGACGCCCAGGTCCACCTGGGCGGTCAACCCGAGCAGGTCCTCGGCCAGTTCGATGCCCTCGGTCGTCGGGGAGAGGATCGGTGTGAGCACTTGCCCCGACTGCGCTTCCGCGTCGGCCCACGACTTGGGGATGTACTCGTCCCGCACGCCGAGCAGATGCAGGGCGACCTGCCAGCTGTGCAGGAAGGCATCCTGGTCCTCGGCCGGGAACGGGACCTTCCACTCGAGCAGCTTCCTGCGCACGAAGGTGCCGAGGCTGTGGAAGGTGACCAGGATGTCGGCGTTGCTGATCGGGATCCGCTCGTCCGTGACCGCGGTCCAATGGGGTGACTGCGGCAGCAGGTGGCGCACCGCGGCGTGCACCACACGTGTCTTGTTGGCGGTGACCACGAACTGGCCCGTCGGCTCGAAGCCCTTCAGCTGGGCCAGGTCGTAGCCGAACGTGAACGTCTTGGCCGCGCGGTCCTTCATGTGGGCGCCGCCCGCGGACCAGTAGACGCTCCTGGCCTCCCGCGGGATCACGGTGCTCATGATCCCGCTGCCGAGCCCGTAGAGCATGAAGAGGTAGGTGTCCTTGCGCCGGTTGAAGTCGGCGGCGCGGGCCAGCTTGCCGGAATCCGCCCAGGAGGGCAGCTTGTTGACCCTCTGCAGGTACGCGGTGAGGTCGGCCGGCAAGCCGCTGGGCAACGGGTCGTTGTTGTTCACCCACGACGCCATCGCGGTGTTGACCGCCGGAACCTGACCGTTGTCGAAGAGCGAGGCCACCAGCTGGTCCACCTCGTCGTCCCACACGTATTCCGGGTCGGTGCCCGCGCCGGTTCCGGCGACCGAGCCCGTCGGCGACCACGCCCACGCGTTGGTGGTGCTCGTCGCGCCCGCGAGGCCTAGCGCGGCACCGAGGGACAGGACTCTTCTGCGGCTGAGATTGTGCATTGACTTGCTCGCCTTCCTGGTAGGACGTGCGGCTCATCTCGCCTTGTTCTACTGAGAGTTGGCGTTGCCTGCACGATTCAACGCTTGTTCCAGGATGTGATTTCTGATTAACATAGCGAGGTGTGCTGACGTCGACAAGGGCATCGACGTGACCGAGGAGCCGTCCGCCGGCTCAGGCCCCCGGCCCGCCGGATCCGCACCGGCGAGCCCGACGCAGGGCCACGGCGTTCCGGCTCGAACCAGTCCCGTACGAACGAGGAGCCCGCATGACCACGGAGCAGGACCAGACCCCCGCGCCCGACGGCCCTGTAGCTGGCGACCGTACTCGCGGGTGGCCGGGCGCGTCCCGACATCGGCCCGCTCTTCTGCGAACCGACCGTCCTCGAAGGCGTCACGCACGAGATGGCCGTGTGCGACGAGGAGACGTTCAATCCGGTGCTCTCGCTCTGCGCGTACGGCGCGGACAGTGAAGCGGTGAGCCTGGCCAACCAGGGGACCTACGGGCTGTCGGCGTCGATCTGGTCGAAGGACTCCCGTGAGGCCGGCCGGATGGCCGTGCGGATCCGTGCCGGGACGGTCAACATCAACGACGGTGCCGCCGCGGCGGCCGGCAGCGTCGAGGCCGGGATGGGCGGCATGGGCGACAGCGGACTCGGCAGGCGCCACGGGGCCGAGGGAATCCGCAAGTACACCGAGAGCCGGACGATCGCCACGCAGCGGCTGTTGCCGCTCGGACCGGCGAAGGCCGGGCAGAGCGCCGTGGAGCGCTTCGTTCGCCGCACCGACGGACAGCTGGCCCTGCTGCGTCGGCTCGGTGTGCGATGAGCGGCGACACGTCGCCCGTGGGCGCCGACCTGGTGCTGTGGCCCGTGCTCGTACGACCCGCTGACCGTTCTCCTCACCTCTTCCTTCTTCCTTCTTCCGTCCTCGTTCCCCCCGCTCTCTTCTTGCCGCATGTACGGGATCAGTTCAGATCGGAGTCTCGATGACCCATGCGATTTTCGGTGAACGGTCGCTCTACGACGACGACCACGAACTCCTGCGCGAGACGGTTCGCGCGTTCGTCGACAAGCACGCCGCGCCGCACGCCGAGCGGTGGAGGGCCGAGGGCAAGGTCGACCGCGAACTCTTCCAGGAGGCCGCCCGGGCGGGCATCCTCGGGTTCAACATCCCCGGGGAGTACGGCGGCGGCGGGATCACCGACTTCCGCTTCAACGCGGTGATCGGCGAGGAGTTCTCCCGCCATCCCGCCTCGGACGGCCTCGCCGGGGTCGGGCTGTCCAACGACATCGTCGTGCCCTACTTCACCGACCTGACCGACGACGAGCAGAAGGCCCGCTGGCTGCCGGGCATCGCCGCCGGCAGCCTCATCGTCGCGGTCGCGATGACCGAGCCCGGAACCGGGAGCGACCTCGCCGGCATCGCCACCACCGCCGTCCGGGACGGCGACGACTATGTGGTCAACGGCAGCAAGGTCTTCATCTCCAACGGCCAGAACGCCGACCTGGTCGTCACCGCCGTACGGACCGGCCCGGACCGCCACGGCGGGATCAGCCTGCTGGTCATCGAGGCGGATCGGCCCGGCTTCTCGCGGGGGCGCAACCTGGAGAAGGTCGGCCTGCACGCGCAGGACACCAGCGAGTTGTTCTTCCAGGACCTCCGCGTGCCGGCCGCCCACCTGCTCGGCGAGGAGGGCTCCGGCTTCAAGGCCCTGATGCGCAACCTTCCCCAGGAGCGGATCTCGATCGCCGCCAACGCCATGGCCTCCATCGAGGGCGTGCTGGAGCGGACCGTGGAGTACGTCAGGGAGCGCAAGGCGTTCGGCCGGACCGTCGGCTCCTTCCAGAACACACGTTTCCAGCTGGCCGACATGGTCACCACCGCTCGCGTGGGCCGCGCCTACATCGACGATCTGCTCGTCAGACACTCCCGCGGCGAACTCAGCGCCGTGGACGCCGCGTCGGCGAAGTTCTGGGCCACGGAGAGTTACGTCGACATCGTCGGGCGCTGCCTCCAACTGCACGGCGCCTACGGCTACATGCTCGAATACCGCATCGCACACGACTACCTCGACTCGCGCATCACCACCATCTACGGCGGCACCACGGAGATCATGAAGGAGATCGTCGCTCGAGACCTGGGTCTGTAGGCCCGGCCCGCTGCCCGCGCAATTCACCGGACACGGACGACACCGACCACGACGCGGCACGATTGACCCACGGCATCCGCACCTGCCCCGCAATGCTGGCTGCACCCATGTGCCGAGGTCGCCCGTCTCCGCAGTATGGACGCGTGGTGTCGGCCCACAGATGTCTGCGTTAGTGTGGCCGACATGCAGACGCACTCGAGCTTCCGTGAGGATGAGCCGCAGCACAGCGGCCCCCGCGGTGAGTGCGCGCCCCGCGGATACGGCTTTCTGCGCCGCCGCGGCCGGGTGGGTTCGCCCCCGGCGTCTTCCTGTCGCTGAATCCGCCGCAGGCCTCCGTAGTCGGGCCTGAGCCGTCCCGTACCGGTTCCCGGAAACGTCGCGTCGCGCCGTCCGTCGCCGGCCCCTTCTTGAGCTTCGAAGGAGTTCGCCATGTCGCTCACCCACGACGTCGCCCCCTCATCAACCCTGCGCGACCACCGCATCCCCGCCGACGGCCTGTACGAGGGCACTCGCATCCTGAATCGCCTGCCGGACGGTGTGCAGGAGCGGCCGTACGAGCGGTTCGGACTCGTTCCGCAGGGCCGCGTCATCGGAGCGGAGATCCGCGGCCTCGACCTCTCGCGGCCCGTGTCCCGCGCGGTGCGGGAGGAACTGAACCGCGCGCTCCTCGAATGGAAGGTGCTCTTCTTCCGCGGCCAGCACCTGACCACCGACGCGCAGCGCCAATTCGCCCGGAACTGGGGTGAGCTGGAGACCAATCCGCTGCTCGCCCCGGGTGACGGCGACGACGTGGTCCGCTTCGACAAGTCGGCCGGTGCCGTTCCCACCTACGAGAACGTCTGGCACACGGACGTCACTTTCCGAGAACGTCCGGCCCTGGGCGCCGTGTTGCAGCTGCGGGAGGTGCCACCCGTGGGCGGCGACACGATGTGGGCGGACATGGCGGCCGCGTACGACAACCTGCCGGTCGACGTGCGCGAGCGGATCGACGGCGCGAGTGCCGTCCACGACTTCCTGCCGGGCTTCGCGCGCTTCTACCCGCCGGAGCAACTCGCCCCGTTCCAGGAGCAGTTCCCGCCCGTCCAGCACCCCGTGGTGCGTCGCCACCCGGAGACCGGACGCCGGATGCTGTTCGTCAACACCTCCTTCACCACCCGGATCATCGGCCTCGAGCGCCCCGAGAGCGACCGCCTGCTCCGGCTGCTCTTCCAGCAGGCCCATGTCCCGGAGTTCCAGGTGCGGTTCCGCTGGCAGGCGGGCGACGTCGCCTTCTGGGACAACCGCGCCACCCAGCACTACGCCGTCAACGACTACGCGCCGTACCCCCGGGTCGCCGAACGCGTGGCGATCGCCGGGGACCGTCCGTTCGGCTGAGCCGGCGCGCGGCAGCGCGACCGGGGTGCGGGACCGAGCGCGGCGTCAGCTCGGCACCGCTTCCGGACCGGACGGCTCATCGGTGCGTGGCGCGCGCCGTCAGTGCCCGGAGGGCGGCAGCGTGCTGTCCGGCAGTGGCTCCGCCGTCTCGTGGCGCCGGGCGCCGAAGCGGTACACGACGATGAGCAGCGCGAAGAACGGCAGTCCGGCCTTCCAGGAGTCCTCCAGGCCGTCGATGAACGCGGTGGAGACCAGGATCGCGGCCAGCGCGAGGGCTGCCGCGACGGTGGTGAACGGAGCGCCGCGCAGCCGGGCCGGGGAGGAGGGGAGACGGTGGCGGGCGCGGTGGCGGCGGAACATCAGGTGCGTGGCGAGGATGAGGATCCACACGACCAGCGCCCCGAACACCGAGATGCCGAAGAGCAGGACGTACGCCGTGTCCTCGGAGTGGACCGAGAGGATCGCGGCGGCGCCCAGGCCGAGCCCGGAAACGGCGAGCGCCCGGTGAGGGACGCCGCCACGGCCGACCCGTGCGAACGTCCGTGGCGCGTGCCGGTCCACCGCGAGGGAGTGGATCATACGGGTGGCGAGGTAGGTGTTGGCGTTGGCGCTGGAGAGCGCCGCGGTCAGGACCACGAAGTTCATGATGCCCGCCGCGGCCGGGATCGCGGCGACGTCGAAGAGCTGGACGAAGGGGCTCGCCGTGACGTCTCCGCCCGCCGCCGTGCGCGACCACGGCACCACGGTGACCACCACCGCCATGGCCAGTACGTAGAAGAGCGCGAGGCGCACGACCATTCGCCGGGCGGCGCGCGGGATGTCCCGCACCGGGTTCTCGGACTCGGCTGCGGTCACCGCGATGATTTCGGTGCCGATGTAGCTGAAGATCACGAAGACGAAGGCGGTGCCCAGGCCGCTCATGCCGTGGGGAAGGAGACCGCCGGGACCCGAGAGGTTCGAGGTGCCGACCGCCTCGTGGCCGGGCAGGCCGAGGAAGATGTAGGCGCAACCGAGCAGGACGAAGACGCCGATCGCCGTGATCTTGATGGTGGAGAACCAGTACTCCAGACGGCCGAACACCCCGACGGTCAGCGCGTTCGCGGCCAGAAGCAGCAGCGAGAACGCCACCACCGGTGCCCACAGCGGCAGTTCGGGCCACCAGTAGCGGACGTAGATGCCGGCGGCGATGACCTCGCCGCCGATGGCGATCACCTGGATCGTCCAGTACGTCCAGCGGATCACGAAGCCGGCCAGCGGGCCCAGATAGTGGCGGCCGATGGTGCCGAACGAGCCGGTCGCCGGGTGTACCGCGGTCATCTCGGCCAGCGCCCAGCCGATCACCAGGGCGATCAGCGCGCAGAGCACGTACGCGAGCACGGAGGCGGGGCCCGCGGCGGAGATGGCGAGACCCGAGCCGAGGAACAGGCCCGTACCGATGGCGCCGCCCAGACCCATCATGCTGAGCTGACGCCCGGTCAAGGACCGCTTGAGGCCATGTTCTCGGCCGTCCGCACCGTGGCTGTGGCTCTGGCGCGGACCGGTGGTGGGGGAGGGGGCGGCCGTGGGGCTGCTTCCGGCGTCGTCGGGCATGTCACTCGCTCCGTGGGGTGCGGTGTTCCTGGACGTGCTACTGGGCGCGTATCTCACCGAGCGCGTCGATCAGCGCGTCGACGTCGGACGGGTTGTTGTAGTAGTGGAAGGAGACGCGGAGCAGGGTGCCGCGCGGGCTGGTGACGATGCGGCGCTCGGCGAGCGCTGCGGCGAGCGCGTCCGGGGCGGGGTCGGCGATCGCCACCTGCGGGCCGCGCAATTCCGGGTCGGCGGGCGAGGCGAGCGTCTCGCCGATCTCGGTCAGGCGCGTCCAGGCGTACGAGGTGAGCGCGCCGACGTGCGGCTCGATGTCCTTCGGGTCGACGTCGGCCAGGGTGCGCAGCCCGGCCGCGGCGGCGTACGCGGAGGGGATCGACGGGGTGCCGGTCTCGAAGCGGCGCGCGGTGTCCGGGAAGTCGAGGGAGCGCGGGTCGAAGCCGAAGGGGTCGACTCGCCCGAACCAGCCGGTCAGTTGAGGATCCACATCGTCGCGCAGGCCGCCGCGTACGTAGAGGAACGCGATGCCGGGGACGCCGAGCAGGTACTTCAACGCACCGCACACCAGGTAGTCGCAGTCCAACTCCCGTACGTCCACCGGGAGTACGCCCAATCCCTGGTAAGCGTCGACGAACACCCGGGCGCCGACCGCATGCGCCGCTCGAACCGTCTCGGCGACGGGCAGCCGGGCGCCGTTGCGGTAGGAGACCAGCGGTACGGAGACCAGGGCGGTCGAGTCGTCGATCGCGGCGGCGTAGTCCTCGGCGGGGACGGACCCTTCCCGCTCCGGGACATGGCGCACCCGTGCGCCACGTCGCTCCTGCGCGAGCCAGACGTGGGCGACGGACGGAAACTCCATGTCCGTGGTGACCAGGCCGGGGCGGCGCGACCAGTCCAGCGTGGACGCCACCTGGTAGGCACCCTCGGAGGCGCAGCCGACCACCGCGATCTCGTCCGGCTGCGCGCCGATGCGGTCGGCGAACGCGGTGCGGGCGGCGTCCACTTGGGCCATCCAGGCGCCCCAGGGCGCGCCCTGGCTGCGCATGGACCACTGGAACTCCTGCAGGGCCGTCAGTACGTGCTCGGATGCCGCACCCTGGCTGCAACTGGCCAGGTGGACCGTGTCCTTGAGGGAGGGGAAGCGGGCACGGAAACACTCGGTGGCGTCGAGGGGCACGATGGACACGGGGCGCCTCGCATTTCAATCACGGTGAAATTGTTCAGTGCGGGTGATCGAAGCAGTCGAGTCATGCGCGCGTCAATGGGTCGGCGGCCGGCGGGCGTCCTGAGGCCGGCCGGCTACTGGCAGAAGGTCACCGGCTCGGCGGTGTCACGCTCACCAGGAACCGTGCGGGCTCGCTGCCCTCGTTGACGTAGCGGTGCGGGACGCGGGAGTCGAAGGTGCAGCTGTCCCCGGGCCTCAGCTCGTGGCGGACGTCGCCTGCCTCGACGACCAGGCTGCCGCTCAGCACCACCAAGCACTCCTCCGAGGGGTGGCTGTAGCGCTCCTCCGAGGACGCGCCTCCCGGTTCCAGTACGCCCTCAAGTACTTCGAGGCGTGCGGAGCCGGCCGACACGCGTGTGTACTCGATCCCGCCCTGCGGCGAACGCACCACGATCCGGCGGTCGCGCCGCACCAGCGTGACGTCGTCAGGATCGTCCTGCCGGAACAGGTCGAAAAGCGGGAGCCCGAGGGCGGCGGAGAGCCTGCGCAGCGTCTCCAGGCTGGGATCGGTCAGGCCGCGTTCGACCTGACTGACCAGACCGGTCGACACCCCGGCGTGCGAGGCCAGGTCCCGTACGGTCATCTTGCGGGACTGGCGCAGCTCGCGTATCCGGTTGCCGATCACGCGGTGAGGGTAGCTCAGCCGCGCTCACTCGGGCGGAACGGCGCCTCGCCTCTCCCAACACCCGGAGGCACAGTGCCGACCAGGTGCCCGAGGGTTCACCGCCTCGGCCCGACCACCGCCTCGATGAGGTGGAAGGCCGCCGCGTCGGTGCGGGCCGCGTCGTCCGTCACCAGGCGGTCCTGGCACAGGCCTCGTAGGCCGGAGACGAGGAGAGTCGCCCGTTCGCGGGCCACCTCTCTCGGGTGGCCGAGGCGGCCGACGGCATCGGCAATCGGGCCGATCATGACCTCGACGGTCTCGCGGGCCAGGTCTCCGTACTCGTCCGGTTCGGTCGCGGCCAGACTCAGAAGCTGCAGCAGCATCCGGATGGGCCCGGCCTGCTCGCCCACGGTGATCGCCTTCCACAGTGCCCGGGCCGACCGGCGCAGGTCCGCGGCGTCCTCGACGGTGTCGAACATGGCGTGGGCATCGGGCCGGCTTGCCGCCAGGGCCCGGGCCAGCAGATTCCCACGGCTGCCGAAGTAGTAGAGCAGCATGCGCTTCGTCGTGCCGATCTCCTCGGCGAGCGGGCTCAGCGACAGGTTCGCGAGGCCGTGGCGCTGCACGTAATCCACCACTTGGCCGAGGAGTTCGGCGCGCTTCTCGGTGTTCAGGGGACGAGACACATTTTGAATGTACCGCACGGTACATGTATCGTCCAGTCATTATTTGTGTGCCGATCGGTACGTCTATGGATGCGGGAACGGAGCGCGACACGGTGGAGAACGGCACACGACCGCGCGGGTCGGTGGTGAAGGCCCTGGCCGAGGCGGCCTGGTTTCCCGCGGTGCTCTTTCTGGGGGTGATCTTCTTCTTCGCGCCCGCCCTGCACGCGCCCGGGCCGCACCACGTGAAGGTGGTCGTGGCCACAGGCGCCGAGGCGGACCGGGTCGACGCGAAGCTGCGCGCGCAGACCGCCGGCGGATTCGACGTCACGGCCGTGGCGGGTCGAGAGCGGGCGCGGCAGGCCGTCCTGGACCGGGACGCCTTCGCGGGCTACGCCGTCGACGGGGGGCACCCGGTGCTCTACGTCGCGAAGGCCAACGGAGCGTCATTGGAACAGACGTTGATCACGTCCTTCAGCAAGGTCGCCGGCACGGCAGACCCGCTCACGGTCCGCGACGTCGCTCCGACCACGGCCAAGGACCCGATGGGTTCGACCGTGCTCTATTTCGGCATCGCATGGAACATCCCGGCCTACATCCTCGCCACGACGTTGCTGCGCGCGGTCACCCTCAACCGTCGGCGCAAGCTGCTGGCCCTGGCGGTCGTCGCCGCGGTGTTCAGCACCGTGGGCTACGCGTTCGGGGCCGGCCTGGGTTACCTGAACCCCGAACCGTCCGTGATGGCCGTCGCCTTCCTGCTCACCACGGCGGTGGCCACGACCGCCTCCGGACTCGCGCCCTTCACCGGCCGGTTCCTGCCCGCGGTCGGCATGACGCTCTTCATCGTCATGTCCATCCCCACGAGCGGAGGCGCGGTGCCCGCCCCACTGCTGCCGGAGTTCTACCAGGACGTGCACGCCGTCATGCCTTTGGCGAACGCCGTCGACGCGCTGCGCGGCATCTTGTACTTCGGCGGTGCGGGCGTACTCAAGCCGGTCCTCGTGCTGTGCGGCTGGATCGCCGGGGGCATGGCGCTCCTTGCACTGGACCATGGGCGCCACCAGCGCGCTGCGCTCGAGGAAGCGGTCGCCGAGCCGCCTGCGGACGACCCCGCTCTCGAGACGCCCGTACCCACCGCACTCCCGGTGCACCGGCACCACTTCGGCGAACCGGTGCCCGCGCTGGCCGGCCTGGTCCGCGACGTCGGCCAAGAACCGGTGCGCGGCGCGGTGGTGGTCGTTCTGGACAGCAGGGGGCGGCAATTGGTCAGCACGGTCACGGACGCACAGGGACGCTACGCCGTCGCGGGGCTGCCCGAAGGGCACCTCGGCATCGTGGCGTCGGCGCCCGGGCGGCACCCTCTGGCCCTCCGCGAGTTGTTGCGGCCGGGCGAGACGGTGAACGCGGACTTCACGCTGCGGTGGCGCGCGGAAAGTGCGGTCGATGCGGAGTCCGGCAGACTCACCGGGTCGGGTAGGTAGACAACTCCGAAGGTCCGGGGCGGAGCGGTTCAGGTGCCGGCGTCCCTGCCCCCCGCTACCCCGTCCGATGGTGACACTGACGCGGGAACAGCGCACGGCGCGCCTCGCCCGCGAGGTCGTGCACCAGGGGGGCCAACTCCTTGAAATCCACCGCCTGGTAGTCCCCGCAGAGCGACAGCGCGGCCGTGGCCGGGCCGCCACCGCGCAACGGGGCCGCGACGCAGCGGAAGCCCGTCAGCGTCTCTTCGTTGTCGATGGCCAGGCCGTCCCGCCGGCGAATCCTGGACAGTTCGTGGTGCAGGTCCGTGGCGGTGCGCAGGGTGCGCGGGGTGCTCATGGGCAGTTGCCCGCGATAGGCCGAGTCGACCAGGCCCGGGTCGAGCGTGGCGAGGATGGCCTTGCCCACAGCCGTTGTGTGTGCGGGCAGCCGTGCGCCGAGCCGGGTGGGCAGCTGGGCGGCGGACCGGCCGCCCGCCTTCTCCAGGAAGACCACCTCGCGTCCGTCGAGGACGGCGAGATGCCCTGCCAGGCCGGTGTGCCGGCACATCTCGTGCAGCAGAGGCGTGACGACGTCCCTGATCTCGTTGTGTCCCGCGGCGCGCCCGCCGAGTTCCAGCGGGCGCATGCCGAGCCGGTAGCCGCCCGTGGAGTGGGTGAGCCAGCGCAGCCGGATCATCTGGTCGAGGATGCGATGCAGGGTGGAGCGGGGCAGGCCGGTGCGTTCGGCGAGGTCGAGCAGGGAGAGGCTCGGCGTGTGGGGGTCGAACGCGTCGAGGATGAGCGTCATACGTTCGATCATGGAACTCGGGGCGGGGACGTCGCTCGCGTGTCCGCCGGCCTTTGCCGGTGCCGTCATGTCCGCCTCCACCGAGAACGAGAGTGAGCGCGAGAGTGCGAGCCGGGGGCCGTGCCGTGATGGGTCCGGCCGTGTTCTGCGCACGTGTCCGCGGCCGATCCGACCTGGACGCCGACAGTGTTGACGGTCCGTTGGCCATGATGGGCGTCCCTTGCGAGGCCCCTGCCGTGCACCTACAGAATCCTCACCCTTCGGGTGCGCCGCTGCTGCTCCGCGGATCCCGCGATGTCCGTCGGTGAGTCCCACTGAGCGGGAGTGGCAGGTCCGTTCACCGGGATGAGGCCATGTGACCCCTTCCGAGTCTCGATGCGTGCGCCGAGAGTGCGGCGGGTCAGCCAAATATGACGGTCCGTCAAATCTAGGCGAAGGGCATCGATGTCCGTGCGAGGATCCCTCTCCCTCACCCTGCGGGCCCGCGCGCTCTGCGGGGCGGGCACGGTCGCGCTCCTGGTGTGCCTGCCGGCGGCGGCCCACGCGGCCGGGCCGGACGGCTCCGAGGGCGGTGACTGCCCGGTTGCCGCGACGGCGCAGGGCGTGCAGGTGACCGTGAGCGCGAGCAACGACACGCTGCTGCAGGCGCCCACCGGGGTGGGTGTTCCGGTGGCCCGGGCCTGTGTGAACTACGCGGTCGGCGAGTCATCCGGGTGGGCCGGCAGCCCCTACCCCGGCGAGACGGTCATCTCCGCGCCCGCGCTGATCGGCAGCCAGACCGGGCAGAAGTTCCCCGGCTATCCGGCGTACGCAGCCTCCACGTACCCCTCCGATGAGAGCGCCACCAGCGGCAAGGATCCGCATGTCATGCGCTCGCACAGCACCAGGACGTCCACCGAGGCGGAGGCCAGTACGGTCCTCGGCCAGGACGCGGCGGCGGCGTCCACCACGGCGAGGGCCCGCACGTCGGTGGACCCGGACGCCCTCACGGGCAAGGCCACGGCCGCCTCGGACACCAAGCCGTGGACCGTCAACGGCGTCCTCGAACTGGGCCGGGTGCTCAGCTCCGCGACCGCCACGGTCGACCGGGACGGCAAGGTCGTACGGGACTCCGAACTCAGCATCGGCCGCACCGAGATCGCCGGCCAGGGTGTGGAGATAACCCCGGACGGACTCGAGGTCGTGGGGCAGACCGCACCGCTGCCCGACGCCGCCGATCCGGCCAAGGCCCTCGCGGCCGCGGGAATCAAGATCCACTACCTGGACGAGAAGCGCACCGAGCAGGGCGTCGTGTCGGCCGGTCTCGAAGTGCAGGCACGGCAACAGGACACCCAGTCCGGGGCGGTCTACACCGTGACGTACGTGTTCGGCCGCGCCTCCGCCGACGCCGGTCGCATCGAGGCGCCGCCCGGCAGCGGAGGCGTGCCGCCCGCCCAGGTGCCGCAGGCGCCGTCCGGGGCGGGCGGCGGCGGGGACGCCGCGGGCTCCGAGGCACCGGCCGACGACAGTCCGGCCACCCCGAAAACGCCGTCCGACGACGGCTCGTCCAAGCCCGAGGACACCAGGCCGGTCCAACTGGCCACCAGCCCGGCCGACATGGGCGTCACCGGCCTCTACATCGTGCTCGCGTTCGGCGCCGTGGCCACGTTTGCCGCCGGCACCCTGCTGCGCCTGTTGGGAGTGAAGACTCGATGGACATCGTGACCCGGATCCGCAGTCAGTGGGACCGGCTGACCGCTGCGGTCACCGCACTGGCGGGCGCCGCGACCCTCGTCGTCGGCTGGCGCGGAGTGAGCGGTACGCCGTATCCCGCCGAACAGTTGCCGTACGTCGTCAGCGCCGGGCTCGGCAGCCTGTTCCTGCTCGGCATCTCGACCGCGCTCTGGCTCTCGGCGGACCTGCGCGACGAGTGGCGCAAACTCGACCGCATCGAGCAGGCGCTGCGCGCCGCCGGCGGCGTCGACGGGGCCGCTCCCGCCCTCGCCGGGGACCGGCACGACAACGGTTCCGTCGTGACATCACCCCTACGCGAGCGGACCGCTGCGGTCTCCCCGGGCTCGGCGGCCTCCCCGGCCGAGCGCGAGCGGTCCGCTCCGACTGCCCTCGGTGAAGAGGAGGTTCGATGAGCGGCGTGGACGGGCGCACCGTGCCCTGGCGCGACCGGGACGTGGTGACCGTCTGCGGCACCACCCTGGCCGGACTCGCCCTGATCGTGACCGCCTGGTTCGGCGCAGGGGGCACGGTGTCGACGGCGCGGCAGGCGGCCTGGCTGAACCTCGGGGCCGCCGGGTTCGCGGTCTGTGCCGGCGGCCTCTGCCTGTGGCTGCTGCGGGCCCGCCGCACGCTCGGCGAGCGCCGCATCTCGCTCATCGCCCTCGCTCCCGTGGACGACGACGAGGAGGCCTTCCCCGCGACGCGCACCCACCGCAGCGGGCCGGCGGACACCACGCACGCCCTGCCGCTGGTGAAGGCCGAGGGCATGGACCGCCTGCACCACCCCGACTGCCCGCTGGTCGCGGGCAAGGACGTGGTACCCGTCGGTGCCGGCGGGGGAGACCTCTGCGGGGTGTGTGCCGCGTGAACGACCTGCTGCCGTTCCTCGTCGTCGGCATCACCACCGGATCCGTCTACGGCCTCGCCGCCATGGGCCTGGTGCTCACCTACAAGACGTCGGGCATCTTCAACTTCGCGCACGGTGCCATCGCCGCCGTGTCCGCGTTCGTCTACTATGACCTGCGCACCCTGCGCGGACTGCCCTGGCCCCTCGCGCTCGCCGTCGCCGTGATCCTCGTACCGCCGCTCATCGCGCTGCTCATGGAACGCGTCACCCGCTCGCTGGCCGCAGGCACCGCGGCCACGAAGATGGTGGCCACCATCGGGCTGCAGCTGATCATCATGAGCGCGCTGCTCGCGGGCTATGGCGGCGCTGCCCTCGACTTCCCCGGCTTCCTGCCCACCGACGCCGTCACCGTGATCGGAGTCAACGTCGGCATCGACCAGTTGACCTCGGCCATTGTGGCCGCGGTCTGCGCACTCGGGTTCTTCGCCTTCTTCCGGCTCTCCTCGATGGGCGTGCGGATGCGCGCCGTCGTCGACGACCCGGATCTTCTGGAGCTCTCCGGCACCAGTGCGTTCGCCGTGCGCAGCCGGGCCTGGCTCGTCGGCTGCTGGTTCGCCGCCGCCTCCGGGGTGCTGCTGGCCCCTCAACTCGGCCTGGACGTCCTTCTCCTGACCCTTCTGGTGGTGCAGGCGTACGGGGCGGCGGCCGTCGGACTCTTCTCCAGCCTCCCGCTGACCTACGCCGGCGGACTGCTCATCGGCGTCCTCGCCGCCCTCGCCACCAAGTGGGTGTCCCACTCCGAGACGTTCGCGGGGCTGCCGCCCGCCATGCCGTTCGTGGTGCTGTTCGTCGCCCTCCTCCTGGTCGGCCGCGGCAGACTCGCCGAGATCGGCGGACACCGCCCGGCGCCGGCGACCCGGCCGCTGGTCAGCCGTGCCACCGCTCGGATCACGGCGGTCGCCGCGGTCGTGCTCGCGGCGGGCATCCCGATCGTGGCCGCGTCCAAACTCCCCGTGTACTCAGCCGCGTTGGTGTTCGTGCTGATCTTCGCCTCGCTGCAGCTCCTGGTCCGCACCTCGGGGCAGGTCTCGCTCGCGCATGCCGCCCTGGTCGCGGTGGGCGCATCGACGTTCTCGCATCTGGCGGCCGGCGCCGGACTGCCGTGGCTGCTCGCCGTGCTGCTCGCCGGGGCGGTCGCCGTGCCGGTCGGCATGCTGGTGGCGATCCCCGCGATCCGGCTCTCCGGCCTGTATCTCGCCCTGGCCACCTTCGGTCTTGGGCTGCTCCTCGAGCGGGCGGTCTACGGCACGTCCTGGATGTTCGGCGCCACCAACACGCTGCCCGCGCCGCGCCCCGGCCTCTTCGAGAGCGACGAAGCCTTCTATTACGTCCTGCTCGCCTTCGCGGTCGCCGGATCCCTCCTCATCGCACTCGTCGGCCGCAGCCGGCTCGGGCGGCTGCTGCGCGCCATGGCCGACTCGCCGACGACGCTGTCCACCCTCGGCCTCGGTGTGAACGTCACCCGGGTCACCGTCTTCGCCCTCTCGGCGTTCGTCGCCGGAGTCGCGGGAGCGCTGTACGCGGCCCAGGGCCAGTCGGCGACGGGCGCGCCCTTCCTCTCGTACACCTCACTGACCTGGCTGACCGTCCTGGTCCTCTGCTCCGGCCTGCGCTCGGCAGGCCCGCCCCTCGCGGCGGTGCTGGTCGCGGTGGTCCCGGCGTACCTCACCGACGACACCTTCGCCCAGGCCTTGCCCGTGCTCTTCGGCATCGGGGCGCTCCTGGTCGCGCTGTACGAGGCGGGCGCGGCCCGGCGCCGCGGCACCGGGCCGCCGCCCGAGGAGCCGGCGGGTTCGCGGTCCGACGAGCGCCTCGACGCGCCGGGCCCCGCGGCCCAGCGTCTGGCGGCCGTCAGGAAGGCGCGTCGCGCCCGGACCGGGACCACAAGGATCCGGGTCGGCGCGGGCCTGACGAAGGAGGTCACGCGATGAACGAGGGCCACGCCTTCACGAAGCCGACGGAGGCCGAGAACGCGGCCACCACGCAGGCCACCAAGGCCGAGAGGGCGGCCGCCGCGCAGGCCACCGGGGCCGAGAACACGTCCGACGCGCGGCCGACGGGCCTGCAGATCAAGGACCTGACCATCCGTTTCGGCGGCAACACCGCCGTGGACTTGGCCGCCTTCGACGCACCGCTCGGCCGCGTCACCGGACTGATCGGCCCCAACGGCGCGGGCAAGACCACCACCTTCAACGCCTGCTCAGGGCTGCTGCGTCCCTCCCACGGGGAGATCCACCTCTTCGGGAAGGACATCACCGCCCGCCCGCCCGCCGCCCGCGCCCAGCTCGGCCTCGGGCGGACCTTCCAGCGGATGGACCTGTTCGACTCCCTCACGGTCGAACAGAACATCGCCCTCGGGCGCGAGGCGGGACTGGCCCGCAGCCACCCCCTCAAGCAGCTCCTGTCCACCCCCGCCGAGACGAAGGCCGTGCGTGCCGCCACCGAGGAGGTCCTCGAACTGTGCGGCCTGCGCGCCCTGCGCCACGAGATCGCGGGCTCCCTCTCCACCGGGCAGCGCCGCCTCGTCGACCTCGGCCGGGTCCTGGCCGGCGACTTCTCGATGCTGCTGCTCGACGAGCCGTCGTCCGGCCTCGACACCGCCGAGACCGAGAAGTTCGGCGCCATCGTCACCGAGGTCGTGGCCGAACGCGGCTGCGGCGTCCTGCTCGTCGAGCACGACATGGGCCTCGTCATGTCGGTCTGCGACTACCTGTACGTACTGGACTTCGGACAGATGATCTTCGAGGGCACCCCGGCCGAGGCGCGCGCCAGCTCCGCCGTGCGCGCCGCCTACCTGGGATCGGAGGCCGCGTAGTGCTGGCACTCGACCACATCAGCGCCGGATACGGCGGCACACGCGTCCTGCGCGACGTGAGCCTGTGGCTCCCCCCGCAGTCCGTGGTGGCGCTGCTCGGCACCAACGGCGCCGGAAAGACAACCCTGTTGCGGGTGGCGTCCGGCCTCCTCGCGCCGACCGCCGGACGCCTGAGCGTGGACGGCAAGGACCTCACGGGCAAGCGCCCGCACACCCTGGCCCGCAACGGCGTCTGCCATGTCCCCGAAGGGCGCGGGGTGTTCCCGACCCTGACCGTGAAGGAGAACATCCTCATCCAGGCGGCAGGCGGCGACCTCGACGAGGCCGTCGAGCGGGCCGTCTCGGCCTTCCCCGTCCTGGGCCACAAGCTCGGCCAGCTCGCCGGATCGCTGAGCGGAGGCCAGCAGCAGATGCTGGCGCTCGCCCACGCCTATGTCACCGACGCCGCATACGTGCTGCTCGACGAGGTGTCGATGGGCCTGGCCCCCGTAGTCGTCGACGAGATCTTCGAGTTTCTCGGCAGGCTGGCCGACGACGGCCGCGCCCTGCTCCTCGTCGAGCAGTACGTCGCCCGCGCCCTCGAACTGGCCGACTACGTCTACCTGATGAACCGCGGACGCATCGAATTCGCCGGAGAACCAGGCGAGTTGGACAGCGACCGGCTGGTCGCGCAGTACCTCGGCGCCCCCACCTGAACGCCTCGGCCCGGCCACCCACCCCAGTACCGCACGACTTCGTCCCCGCTCCGTGGAGGAGACCATGATCCCAACCCGTACGCGCGCCACCGCGGCGGCCGTGGCGGCGCTGAGCCTGGCGCTCGCCGCCTGCGGCAGCCGGGTCGACCACGACACCGTCGTACGTTCCGTCGGCGGCGGGGGCCAGGTCGCCACCGGGGCCGCCGGCGCGGACACCGGCGTCGGCGCCGACGGATCGGCCGATACCGCCTCGGGCGACGGCGCGTCGGACGGCGCGGCGTCCGGGAGCGGGGCGGGCACCAGCGGCGGCGGCAGCGGCAGTGGCGGCTCCGCCTCGGGCGGCGGAGGCAAGACGGCCAAGAGGGGCGGCGGGCCCATCGTCATCGGCAGCGTCGGTACGACCTCGGGTCCCGGCGGCGTCGCGTTCGCGCAGGGCCCGCGCGCCCTGCAGGCCTGGGCGGCGACCGTCAACTCCCAGGGCGGGATCAACGGGCGCAAGGTCCAGGTGATCGTCATGGACGACGGCGCCGACGCGTCCAAGGGACGCAGCCAGATGCAGGAGCTGGTCGAGCAGCGCAAGGTCGTCGCGATCGTCGCCTCGTTCACCACCACGCAGACCATGAACGCCTGGAAGGGCTACGTCGAGAAGATGAAGGTCCCCGTCGTGGGAGGAGACTGCTCGACCACCGCGTGGACCGCGAGCCCGATGCTGTTCAGTGAGTGCCCCGGCACCAACTCCGCGCTCGACGGCCTCGCCCAGGTCGGCGCGAAATACGGCAAGGGCAAGAAGCTCGGCGCTCTCTTCTGTACCGATTCCGACGCGTGCACGCATGTGCAGGACCGGTTCTTCGGAAGCGGCAGGGCAGCCGAGCGCTACGGCCTCGATCCCGTGTACAACGCGAAGATCTCGGTGACCCAGCCGGACTTCACCGCCGAGTGCATCCAGGCACGCAACGCGGGCGTCGAGCTGATGCTCGTCACCGGTGACCCCAACACCGTGAACAGGGTCGCCTCGTCGTGCAGCCGACAGAACTTCACCCCGCAATTCCTGCAGCCGGGCGCCACGGTGGACGGCGCCACCGCCTCCAAGCCCGGCCTCAAGAACGTACTGGCCGTGACACCCACGTTCCCCTTCACGGGATCGACAGCGGCCGGGTTCGGCCAGTTCAACTCCGCCTGGAAGAAGTACGGCGGCGGGAAGGCCCCCGGTCCGGCGGCCGCGCAGGGCTGGGCCTCCGCGAAGGTGTTCGAGAAGGCGGCGCGCGGCGCGGGCGAGATCAGCAGGACCGGTCTGATCAAGGAGCTCACGACCTTCCGCGGGCAGCGCTTCGACGGCCTGACCGTCCCGCTGACCTATGTCGCGGGCAAGGGGACCAACGACACCAAGTGCGCCTTCGGGATGCGCGGTTCGGGCGGCACATGGACGGCGATGTCCGGAGGAAAGGCGTTCTGCTGGTGAGCCGGCCCATGGACGGTGACCGCGCCACGCATCACCCGACGGACCGCCGTACGAGGCGGCGTACGGAACGGCGTACGGGACGCGACGGCCGGGACACAAGCCGCGCCCGCGGCCGGGGCGGGAAGCGCAGATCACTGCTCTGGCACCAGATCCTCAGCGGGGCGGTCGCTGTCGCCGCGACCGGCGGCATGGCGAGCGTCCCCCTCTGGCAGCTGGCCAACCTGTCGCCGGTGGCGGCCGAAAGCCGGTCCGCTGCGCCGTCCCAGGCCAGTGGCGGCAGCCCGCCCCTGTATCCCGATGCGCCGGCGGTGATCCCGGGGACGCGCCCGGTCCCGTTCAAGGACACGGGCAAGGGCATGGGCAAGGGCGGCGCCGGGGAGGCGCTGCCGGTGCTGCCGGCGGCGTACGGGATTCCGGGCCGGGTCCTCGCGGCATACCGGAGCGCGGCGAAGGAGCTGGCGTCCGAGGCGCCGGGGTGCGGGATCGCGGTGCCGCTGCTCGCGGCGATCGGCCGGGTGGAGTCCGGGCATGCCCGCGGTGGCGCCCTGGACGCGCAGGGGCGTACACGAAGTCCGATACTCGGCCCGCGACTTGACGGCAGCCCGGGCGTGGCAGCCATCCACGACACCGATCACGGTGTCTGGGACGGCGACCGCGTCTGGGACCGCGCCGTCGGGCCCGCCCAGTTCATCCCGTCCACCTGGCAGCGCTGGGGCAGCGACGGCAACGGCGACGGCATACGCGACCCGCACCAGATCGACGACGCCTGGCTGGCCGCCGGGCGGTATCTGTGCACGGCGGGCGGCGACCTGTCGCAGAGCACCGGCATCCGCAAGGCCGTGCTCGCCTACAACCACTCCGATTCCTACCTGGAGTTGGTGCTCAGCTGGATGCGGGTCTACGCACACCAGGCCGTCGCGACCGCGGGACACCCCGGAGCCAGCGAACCCTCGCACCAGCCGGCAGAGGACGACCACGACCACGATGCGAAGCGGCCCCCCACGCCCTCAGGGCAGAGCAGCCCCTCGGACGAGGAGGGGAATGAGGGGAATGAAGGGCACGGGTCGAAACCGACAACCCCCGGTCTTCCGACCGATCGGCCCCCGTCCGACGATCCGAAGCCGGCCCCGCTGCCCTCTCTGCGGCTGCCGTCACCCGGGCACAGTCCTTCCCCCCTGTTCCCGTCCCCCAAGTCGTCGTAGGACACGGGACTCACATGGCACCGACCCGCCGGCCTCCCTCTCGCTCTCTCCCTCAGTCCGACGGCGGCACTGCATCGGAAGGCACTGTGTCGGAAGGCAGGGCGGAGGGCAGCGACTTCGGCACTTCGGACGTCGTGGGAACGGCGGGGAGATCGAGCTCCGTGGCGGAAGGCTGCTCAGGTAGTGAGGGATGTGAGGGATGTGAGGGATGTGAGGGAAGGCGCAGCCCGGACGGGACGCTCACTCGGGGCATCACCGACTCCACCGACTCCGCCGGCAGCCCCAACGGCCCGGAGGCCAGGCCGGTGCGGCCCGCCGTCGGAGCACCGTTGCCGCGGCCCGGGCGCGCGCCGCGGCCGGGACCGTCGGCGGAGTCGGTTGCAGAAGGCACCGCCTTGACGCCCCTGTCGGGCACGGACGAGACCTGTACCGGGTGCGTCCGCCGAGCGGCGGACGGAGCGGAACGCGGCGGCTCGGGCAGCCGGGACGGAGCCGGCACGGCGAGACCGAGTACGGCCACGGCCGCCGCGGTGGAGGCGACCGCCGCCTGACCGGCCGCGCCAAGGCGCCGCACCGGATACATACACGACCAGACGGCCAGAGTGCCCGCCAGCGCCTGGCGCAGGGTGCGCCGGGCCCGGGCGAGGAGTGACTCCACCGTGCGATAGCTCAGCCCCATCCGCCGGGCCACCTGCCCCACGTCGAGATCCTCGGCCCGCAACCGCAGGGCCTCGGCCTGCCGGGCCGGCAGGCCCCCGCTCCTGCGCGCCAGCCACCTGGCCTCTTCCCGGTCGCAGACCACCTCATCGAGCGGGGCCGCGCCCGCAGTCGCGGCCATGGCACGACGGCCCGCCTCCACCTCCCGGCGTACCTGCTGATGCCGGTCGGCACAGAGCCGCACGGTGACCGACCTGAGCCAGTCGCCGAGCCGCTCGTCGTCCAGCTCGGGCCGCTCCACGGCACGCAGCATCGCCTCGTGCACGGCGTCCTCGGCGTCCTCCGCACTCATGGATCCGCGCCCCGCCACCTCCAGGAGCCGGTCACGGTGACTCCAGATGCGCGGCCACCACTCGTGACCGCCGCGTGGCGCCCCTCGCCTCGTACTCCACGGCTCCGTGGCCATCGGATCCCTCGCACTTCACCCTCGCGAACCGGCGACTCCCACCTGGGGCGCAGACCATAGCGCCCGGCCGATGCAATCGGGAGACCGAACGCGAAGCCGTTCCGGTGAGCGACGGCCCCTGCTGACTACTGGGCGCTCGAGGTGTTGCGCTGACGGTCGGGAGCGGCATCGGGCACAAGTCGACCGATCAGCCCGACCATAAGACAATGGCTTCATGACCCAGAGCTTCACGCAGGGGCATGGCCCGTCAACCGTGACGGTCAAAGGGCGCGCCATGCGGCTGCGCACCATTGGTTTCGTTGTTCTCGCCGCAGTGACCATCTGGTTCATCGCGGCCAATACGGCATCTGTCACCGTCAGGTTGTGGATCCCGAATGTGACGCTCCCTCTCTGGAGTGTCCTTACCGTCACCCTCATCGTGGGCATACTGCTCGGCCTGTACATCGCGCGCCGTCGCGCGCGGCGCTGACGCGGCCCTCTTGGCAGCGCTTCGCGCTCCAGTTCGCCCGGCAGCCGTCGGCAGTAGCTACGCCTCGCGGCTTTGCGGGCTGGGGGAAGGGTGGGCGTCCTCGGTGGCGGACCAGGCGGACAGCAGGCGCAGCGCGTCCTGATCGCGTGTGCCCGGTTCGGCGCTGTAGACGGTCATGGTCAACCCGGGCTGGGCAGGCAGGGTCATGGCGTCGAAGTCGAGGCGCATCTCGCCGATCTCGGGGTGGCGGAAGGGTTTGCTGCCGGTGTGGTGCAGGCGCACGTTGTGCTTGGCCCACGCGGTGCGGAACTCGTCGCTGTGCGTCACCAACTCCCCGATGAGCCCGGTCAGTTCGCTGTCGTGCGGGGCGCGTCCCGCCTCGGTGCGCAGCAGGGAGACGGTGGTGTTGAGGGAGGCATCCCAGTCGGGGAAGAAGTCCCGGCCTGCGGGGTGGAGGAACTGGAAACGGGCGATGTTGACCGGCCGCGGCGCGTCGGCGGCGAACAGTGGCGCGTAGAGAGCGCGGCCGAGCCGGTTCACCGCCAGGATGTCCAGGCGTCCGTTGCGGACGAAGGCCGGGGTGTCGGTCATGGAGTCCAGCACACGCTGGACGCTGGCGGGGATCGGGCCGCGCGGTTTCCTGGTGCGGCGGGCCGGGCGCCCGCGCTGGGCGGCCGCCAGGTCGTAGAGGTGGGCGCGCTCGGCCTCGTCGAGCTGGAGGGCGTTGGCGAGCGCGTCGAGGACAGCCTCCGATGCCCCGGCAAGATGGCCGCGCTCAAGGCGCACGTAATAGTCGATGCTGACGCCGGCCAAGAGAGCGACTTCCTCGCGGCGCAGCCCCGGAACCCGGCGGTTCCCCCCGTAGGCGGGCAGTCCGGCCTGCTGGGGCGTGATCTTCGCGCGGCGGCTGGCGAGGAACTCGCGGATGTCCTGGGCCGTGTCCATGCAACCAGGCTAGGCGGACTGCGCCAGGCCTGGGGGGTCCTGTCAGTACCTGTAACGGCAGTACCTTCCGCAGGCGCGTGACCTGCGGTTTCGTAGGTATCGGCGGTACTCGGACAGCAGGCCCCGACGGGGCCGGGCGGCTGTCTGCGGCTGCCGGACGGAGCCACTTCACTCACCGTGAGGGGAGATGGGTCCATCAGGAACGCAGGCGAACCATTGCAAGGAGTCATCACATGGCGAAGCAGTCTGCGCCGCGGGAGCTGGCCGGGATCGCGCCGAAGCTGGTGGAGATCACCGACGACGTGCTCTTCGGCGACATATGGGAACGCCCCGAGCTGTCGCCGCGCGACCGCAGTCTGGTCACGGTGAGCGTGCTGGCCGCGCTCTACCGCAGCGAGCAGCTCCCGTACCACCTGGGCAAGGCCCTGGAGAACGGGCTGAGCGTCGAGGAGCTGTCCGAGGCGATCACGCACCTCGCCTTCTACGCGGGATGGCCCAACGCCATGACCGCGATCAACCAGCTCAAGCAGCTCGCCGACCGGCGGCCGCAGGCCTGACCCATACGCCGGCCCATACGCCAACCCGTACGCCTGACCCACACCCCTGCCCCGTACCCCCTGTGTGACGAAGGAGCATTTCTCACCATGGAACTGCTGAAGAAGCAGCCGACGATGAAGCTGCCGGCCGAGTGGTTCACCGGCGATGCCTGGGCCGATGTCATCTACCGCGGAGAGGAGCCCTCGCAGGCCCGCGCCAACGCGGTGCACTTCGCGCCCGGCGCACGCACCGCCTGGCACTCCCACGGCATGGGCCAGACCCTCTACATCGTCGAGGGCATCGCCCTGATCCAGTCCCGCGGCGGCGAGATCGTCGAGGCCCGCCCCGGGGACGTGATCTGGACTCCGGCCGGCGAGGAGCACTGGCACGGTGCCGCCCCCGACCACTTCATGACGCACATCGCGCTGTGGGAGACCGACGACGTCGCCTGGCTGGAGCACGTCACGGACACCGAATACACCGGCGAGCGGCGCAGCACCCGCTGACGCTGACCGGCCGGCGCACCACAGACGCCGACGCACATCAGACGCCGACGCAGCACAGACAAGGAACACCACCATGCGCGGAGCCATCCTGCACGCCCCCGGCGACGTGCGCTTCGAGGAGCGCGACGACCCGAAGATCATCAACCCGACCGACGCGGTCATCCGCACCGTGGCGACCTGCGTGTGCGGCTCGGATCTGTGGGACTACCGGGGCATCAACCCGGTCGATGAGCCCACTCCGTTCGGGCACGAGTACGTCGGCGTGGTCGAGGAAGTCGGCAGCGACGTCAGGAACGTCCAGGTCGGCCAGTTCGTCATCGGCTCGTTCTTCGCCTCCGACAACACCTGCCCGAACTGCCGCAACGGCTACCAGACGAACTGCCTGCACCGCGAGTTCGTCGGTGCCGAGGGCTGCCAGGCCGAACGCATCCGCGTCCCGCTGGCCGACGGAACCCTCGTGGCCACCCCCGAGCGGCCCGCCGAGGAGCACATCGCGAGCCTGCTGGCCTGCTCCGACGTCATGGGCACCGGCTGGTACGCGGCCGTCGCCGCGGAAGTACGCCCCGGGGACACGGTCGCCGTCGTCGGTGACGGCGCGGTGGGCCTGTGCGCGGTCATCGCCGCCAAGGAACTCGGCGCCGAGCGGATCATCGCCATGTCCCGGCACGAGCCGCGCCAGGAACTGGCCCGCGAGTTCGGCGCCACGGACATCGTCGCCGAGCGCGGCGAGGAAGGCGTCGCCCGCATCAAGGAGCTGACCGGCGGGATCGGCGCCGACCGGGTCCTTGAATGCGTCGGCAGCGAGCAGTCCATGCAGCAGGCCCTGCGCTCGGCCCGCCCCGGCGGCAACGTCGGCTTCGTCGGAGTGCCGCACGACGTGTCGATCGACGGCACGGAGCTGTTCTACTCGCACGTCGGCCTGCGCGGCGGCCCGGCCCCCGTCCGTGAATTCCTGCCCGATCTGATCGAGCGGGTACTGTCCGGGCGGATCAACCCGGGCAAGGTCTTCGACCTCGAACTTCCGCTGTCCCAGGTAGCCGAGGGCTACCAGGCCATGGACGAGCGGCGCGCCATCAAGGCCCTGCTGCGCCCGTGACACCCCGGGCCCAGGGGGAGCGTCCCGCCGCCGCGGGTCGCTCCTTGAGCGAAATCCCGATGGACTCACCTCTCTCATGGATCCCCGATACGACTTCACCGGCCGGGTCGCACTGGACACGGACACGGACACGGACACGGCCTCCGGCACGGCGGACGAGGTCGGCGCCGCCGTGCTGCTTGGCTGTACAGCCCCGGCGCGAGCTTCGTCACCGGGGCCGCACTCCCTGTGGATGGTGGCTTCACCGCCCACCGAGCAGGCGGCCGCACGACGCCACGCACCACCTCGTCGATACATCTGAGGAGACACACCATGCATACGCGCACACTCGGACAGGGTCTTGAAGTGTCGGCGATCGGCCTGGGCTGCATGGGCATGTCCCAGAGCTACGGCCCCAATCCGGGCAGCCGCGACGACATGATCGGCGTCCTGCGTGGTGCCGTGGACCGAGGCGTGACCTTCTTCGACACGGCCGAGGTGTACGGCCCCTACGTCAACGAGGAACTCGTGGGCGAGGCGCTCGCTCCGGTACGCGACCAGGTCGTCATCGCCACAAAGTTCGGCTGGGACATCCGCGACGGCAGGCCGGTCGGGCTCAACAGCCGCCCGGAACAGATCCGGCGCGTGGCCGATGCGTCTCTGAGCCGCCTGCGCGCCGAGACCATCGACCTCTTCTACCAGCACCGTGTCGATCCCGACGTCCCCATCGAAGAGGTCGCAGGAGCGGTGGCCGAACTTGTCCAGGCCGGGAAGGTGCGACACTTCGGCCTGTCCGAGGCCGCAGGGCCGACGATCCGTCGCGCTCACGCCGTGCACGCCGTGACCGCCGTCCAGAGCGAGTACTCGCTGTGGACACGTGACCCCGAGCCCGAGGTCCTGCCCGTCCTCGCCGAACTGGGCATCGGGTTCGTCCCGTTCAGCCCGCTCGGCAAGGGCTTCCTCACCGGCACCGTCGACGTCGCCACCTCCTTCGCCGAAGGAGACGTCCGGACCACGATTCCGCGATTCAGCGAGGGCAACCGAGCGGCCAACCAGGCGCTGGTCGACCACGTGACCGCGCTGGCCCGTGCCAAGGACGCCACTGCCGGGCAGGTCGCGCTGGCCTGGCTCCTGGCCCAGCATCCGTGGATCTCGCCCATCCCCGGGACGCGCCGGATCGAACGTGTCGAAGAGAACGCCGCTGCGACCCGACTGGCCCTGTCTGCAGATGAGTTGAAGGATCTCGATGAGCTCGCCGCCCGCATCGGCGTCCAGGGTGATCGCTACAACGAGATGCACATGGGCCTCGTCGGCAAGTAGACCGGCTCGCCCCAGGAAGAAGGCCGGCCCAGCCGCTGCGCCGTAGCGTGCCCGGTATGGATCCCAGCCAGTCTCTGTCGGGCAGGCGACGAAGCATTCGCCGTCACCGGGGCGGACACTCGGCCGTGGCCTGATCGGCATGCCGGCGGCGCTGACGGGCGCGGTGGTCGATCAGTTGCTGATCTACGGCACGGTGGGTGAGGTCGCCGCCATCGCCACGGCCGACGGAAAGGCGCGCCGGCGGGCACGGCCGCCCTGAGGCAACGACACGCTCGACCGGGTCCATCCCCGGTCGAGCGCGTCCCGCAGCTGCTTCTGGCCATCGACCTGAAGACGCACCGCCTCGCCCTGGCCGTCAAGCGTCCGCACCTGTCCTGCGGAACCTCTGTGATCATGCTTCCGGCGGACCGTTGACACTGTGTAGACCTGCTCCGCCGA
Source organism: Streptomyces sp. NPDC055400 (assembly GCF_053644375.1). Taxonomy (NCBI): domain Bacteria; kingdom Bacillati; phylum Actinomycetota; class Actinomycetes; order Kitasatosporales; family Streptomycetaceae; genus Streptomyces; species Streptomyces sp. NPDC055400. The sequence continues at coordinate 111,923 of NZ_JBSHLM010000012.1, forward strand.
AGCTGTCAGCCGTACGGCTACGCACCGCCGACGCCGTCCTCGCACATTTGAAATAATGTCCTCATCGCTCTTTCTGTCGTGCGACGCCATGAGGACATGACCTCGACCACCGAGGGTCCTGCCAGGAGGCCGAAATGCACTCCTCAATCGTGTGGGCGGACCCGACAACGGCGCGGAGAGATTGCCGCAGACGGAAGCCGGCCGAGATCGGCCGTGCCGCCCCCGGGTGGTCGTGATGGTGGGAATCGAGCACGGCCTCCACCCGAGACAGTCGCACACCCCCGACCTGCACGTGCGTCTGCGTGCCGAGCTCGGCCGGATCGACGAGCAGTTGCGGTCTCTGCTGGACGCCATGGACCGAGTTCAGGGCCTGCTGGATGCCGTGGTGTCCATCAGCCGGGAGGTGGAGCTGCCCGCGGTGCTGAACCGTATCGTCATCACTGCCATGGATCTGGTGGGTGCCCGCTACGGGGCACTGGGCGTACTCGACGAGTCCGGAGACCATCTGGAGCGGTTCATCGCCGCCGGCCTGTCCGAACAGGAACGCGCCGATCTGGCCGAGACCGGCTTCCCCCGTGGCAACGGGGTCCTCGGGCACCTGATCCGCCACCCGGAGCCCCTGCGCGTGGAGGGCATCCTGTCTCATCCGTCGTCCACCGGGTTCCCGCCCGGTCACCCGCGTATGCGCACCCTGCTCGGCGTCGCGATCAGCGTCCGCGGCGAGATCTACGGTGACCTCTACCTCTCCGAGCGGCGTGACGGACAGCCCTTCGACGCTCACGACGAGAACGTCGTCGTCGCCCTGGCCGGTGCTGCCGGGATCGCGATCGAGAACGTCCGCCTGTTCGAGCACGTACGGGTCGGAGCCGAGCAGTTCCAGCGGCTTCTGCTGCCGACGCTTCCCGACCTGCGGCCTTTCACCGCGGCCGCGATCTACCGGCCCGCAGCCGAGCCCAGTCAGCTCGGCGGGGACTGGTACGACGCCATCCCGCTGCCCGGCAACATCGTGGCGGTCGTCATCGGTGACGTGGTCGGCCACGATCTGCGGGCCGCGGCCTCCATGGCCTCCACCCGCAACATGCTGCGCGCTCTGTTGTTCGAACAGAGCAATGCACCCGGTGCCGTCCTCACCCAGCTCGACCGCACTCTGCAGGCCATGACAAGCAGCCCCATCACCACCACGACGCTGGCGCGCATCGAACCGGCCGGCCCCGGCTGGCGCCTCCACTGGAGCACCGCGGGCCACGTTCCGCCCCTGCTGATCGTCCCTGGGCGCCGGGCGGAATCCCTGTTCGCCGAGCCGGGGCTGCCACTCGGGGTCGACCCTGAACAACCCCGCCCCGACCACTCCCGGCACGTGCCCCCTGACTCCACCGTCGTCTTCTTCACGGACGGGCTGATCGAACACCCTGCCCGGTCCATCGACGAGAGCCTCGGCGATCTCGCCGATCTCGCCACCGCCTACGCCGCCCTGCCGCTTCCGGAGTTCGTTCAGGCACTGGCCGATCACCACCCCAGCGACGGTCACGACGACATGGCCGTCCTCGCCCTGCGCACCCCGCCCGCCTGACCTCGGGTCCGCGCCGGACACCCGGCTCGACGGTGCCGTGGAGGATCCCGGGGAAGCGGCGGATGATGGATCACGGAGCGAGGTCGAAGCGGAGGCCGTCCCCATGACTGTCGCCCGGCAGGAACGGCTCCGGCGCGGCGCCGCAGCCGCCCTGGAGATCTGCATCGTGGCCGCGGTCTACTACGGCTCGGCCAAGCTGGGACTGCTCCAGCAGCTGGTGCGCGGCCAGGTCACCCCGCTGTGGCCGCCGACCGGTATCGCCGTCGCCAGTCTCCTCCTGCGCGGCCCGCGGGTCTGGCCCGGGATCGCGCTCGGCGCGCTCCTGGTCAACGCCTCGCTCGGCCCCTCGCTGCCGGCCGTGCTCGCCATCGTGGTGGGCAACACGCTCGCGCCCCTCTGCTCGTTCGCCCTGCTCCGTCGTACGGGATTCGGTGTCGAACTGGACCGTTTGCGGGATGTGCTCGCACTGATCTTTCTCGGTGCGTTCACCGGGATGCTGGTCAGCGCGACGATCGGCAGCGGGACCCTGGCCCTGTCCGGAGTGGTGAGCGGCGACGGGTTCTGGCCGACGTGGTCGGTCTGGTGGACCGGCGACGCGATGGGCGTCCTGGTGGTGACGCCGGTCCTGCTCGTTCTCCGCTCTGCCCGCTGGCCGAAGGACGCTCGGCCGTCCCGCTGGGCGGAGGGCTTCCTGCTCCTCGCAGCCACGGCCGGCGTCGGCCTCCTCGGGAGCAGTGCGCCCCTCATGTTCCTGGGCTTCCCGCTGCTGATCTGGGCGGCCTTCCGCTTCCAGCTGGCCGGGGCCGCGCCCTGCGCCCTGGCCGTGTCCACCTTCACGATCGTCGCCGCCGCCCGGGGGTCAGGACCGTTCGCCGGTCACGATCTGCTCACCAACATGATCACCTTGCAGGCTTTCAACGCTTCCTCCGCGCTGACGGCCCTGCTGGTGGCGGCCGCCGTCAGTGAACGCAACCAGTCCCAGAAGGAGATCTCGCGGGCCTGCGGGTATCTCGCCGAGATGGTGGCCAAGGTTTCTGCGGGCGGCTACGAGCGGACGCTCACCGGCAGCGTCGGCGAGATGAACAGGTTTGGCGAAACGAGCACGTCGGTGAAGAGGACGAGCGGGAAGGGCGAGGCGGACGAACCAGAAGTCCGGCGTGATCAGCCGGGATAGCGGGCACCTCACCCAGCCGCTGTTCCCACGAGAGGAGAGCTCACCGCTCGCCCGCGCCGACGGGCCGAGCGTGTGGCACCCCAGGTTCAGGTGGGAGGCTGGTGGGACGTGTTCCGACCCGAGGAGGTAGTTCCCGCATGCGCCTGCTGCTCATACGCCATGGCCAGACCCCGTCCAATCTCAAGCACCTGCTGGACACGGCGGCGCCGGGCCCGGGACTGACGCCTTTGGGGCAGGACCAGGCGGCCGCACTGCCGCAGGCGTTGGCGGGGGAGACGATCGATGCCCTGTACGTGTCCACGCTGCTGCGCACCCAGCTGACAGCCGCCCCTCTGGCCGCCGCGACGGGGCTGGAGGTCCGGGTTCGGGACGGTATCCGGGAGCTGGTTGCCGGAGAGCTGGAGATGCGCGGCGACGACGAGGCCGCCGCCCTGTACCTCTCCACCGCGTTCGCCTGGTCCACAGGCGACGTGGAACGCCGGATGCCCGGAGGCGAAAACGGCGTGGAGGCCCTGGGGCGCTTCGATTCCGTGGTTGCGGAGGCCGCCAGGTCGGGGGCGGAGACGGTGGCGATGGTCAGTCACGGTGCCGCGATCCGGATGTGGGTGACCGCGCGGGCGGCCAACGTGGACGTGGCGTACGCGTCGAGCCACGCGCTGGGCAACACAGGCGTCGTCGTCCTGTCCGGCTCGCCCGACCGGGGCTGGCAGACACTTCTGTGGGAAGGCCGGCCGCTCGGGCCGGAAGGAAGCTCACCGCAGGACGGCGGCCCGGCAGGGGAGGCAGTCCCGACAGCCTGAGCGAAGGGCCGGGCTGGGGAGCCGGGCCCGACATGGTCTGCGTACCTGTTCCACCGCGTGCACTGCCTGTCCGGCCCGGTTTCGCACGTGCCGATGGCCGAGGCGGAACGTCTGGCCGCGGACTGGCCGAGCTGGGCGGCGTGCCGCCGACCCGAACCGGCTGGCACGGGCTGGGCGAGGAACAGATCCTCGATCTGCAGAAGCAGGCGTCCTCCCGGGCAGCGGACCCCGATACGGACGTGCACACCGAGAGCGGCGCGGACCCGGAAGACACTCTGGCCGGAATCACCAGCCTGATCGCCAAGAACCTGCCCTGTGCCCCCATGGCCGACGGCGACTTGATCCCACGGCCCATTCTGGACGCCCTCGCCGCGGGCGTGGGAGCCGGCAAGGAACTCGTACTCGGGGCCACCGACCACGAGTTCACCATGGCGCTGCACTCCGTGCGGGACCGACTTGCCACGGCGGCACCGGCCCGGATCCTCACCGCGTGCGGCGTGGACGCGAGCGTCGCAGCCGCGTATGCAGCCGATCACCCCGGCCTCGACACGGCCGACCTCGTCGGCCAGTACGTCACGGACCACGTCTTCCGGAGCGCGGTACCCCGGGTCGCCCGGGCCCGTGCCGCCGCTCCGACCTGGCTGTACCGCTTCGCCTGGCGCTCGCCCGTCCTCGGCCTGGCCACGCACTGCCTCGACGTGCCGTTCCACCTCGACTGCCTCGACGCCGAAGGGGTCATCGCCGTAGCCGGTGCCGAGCCGCCCGAGGCACTTGCCGCGGATATCCACGGCGCGGCGGTCGCGTTCATCCGCGACGGCAGGCCGGGATGGAAGCCCTGGACCTCCAGCGCCCCGGTCACCAGGGTCTTCGACACCCGGTCCGCCGACACCGGCGACGGCTGCGCCGACGTACGCGCTCTGCTCACCGCCCCCGCACCGTAGTCCGACGACGCCCGGCCGGTGCATGACCCGAAGTCCCTTGACATTGCTGGGTGATTGACAGCTGTCGCAGCCGTCCCTACGGTGTCGTCACAGATTTACATCGATGTAACGACGTCGCGCTCCCGTGCCCGTCTCCCTTCAGGGAGTCGCCTCCGAAGGGCTGCCCATGTCCCTGTCGAGCACTCTCCGTGCCATCCGCCGGGCGGTCGTGTCGTTCGGTGCGCTCCTGGCGCTCGTCGGCGGTGTCCTTCCGGCCGTGGCCGATCCGTCGCCCGGCGCGCCGCGCACGGTTGTCGCCGCCGCTTCGGGCGGATTCCGAAATCCGCTGAACAGCGGCCCCGATCCGTACATGACGTACTGGAACGGCAACTACTACCTCACGACCACGCAGGGTGACAGCATCAGAATGTGGCGGTCCCCGTCCCTGAGCACCCTGCTGACGGCCGATCCGGTCACGGTGTGGACCGACACGGACAGCTCGCGCAACCGGGACATCTGGGCGCCGGAGTTCTACCGGTTCGGTGACCGCTGGTACATGTACTACACCGCTGACGACGGCGTGGACGACCACCACCGCCTCTACGTCCTGGAGTCGGACCGGGACGATCCGGCGGGCCCCTACCACTTCAAGGCCAAGCTCGCGCCGCCCAACCACGCGAACGACTTCGCCATCGACGCGGGCATCCTGCAGCACAACGGGCGGCTCTACCTCGCCTACAGCGGCATCAACCCGTACCAGCACAACGGCCTCAACATCGCGCCGCTCTCCAGCCCCTACACGGTCTCGGGCGACGCGGTGGCCATCAACGCCGCGGGAGGCTGCCCGGAGGTCCGTGAGGGACCGGAGTTCCTGCATCGCAACGGCCGTACGTGGATGACGTACTCGACGTGCGACACGGGCAAGCCGGACTACCAGATCTGGATGATGTCGCTCCCGGACACGGCCGATCCGCTGGTGCCGGGCAACTGGACGCAGCATCAGGGTGCGGTGTTCTCCCGCGCCGACGACCACGGGGTCTTCGGGCCGGGACACCACGCGTTGTTCAAGTCGCCCGACGGCAGCGAGGACTGGATCGTCTACCACGCCAAGACGACGAGCGCCTCCACGTACAGCAACCGCACCACGCGCGCGCAGAGGTTCGGCTGGAACGCGGACGGCAGCCCGGACTTCGGCCGGCCGCTCGCCATGGGCGCCACGCAGGACCTGCCGTCGGGGGACCCCGGGGCCGGCAACTACTGGATCAACGACGACGGGCGTTCCGACGGCGGCGGGACCGTCACCTACAGCGGCACGTGGAACTCGGGCACCGGCTGTGCGGCCCAGTGCTTCTGGAGCGACGACCACTGGAGCGACCGCGCCGACGCCTCGGCCATGTTCACCTTCAACGGCACCCGCATCGCCCTGCTGTCCGTACGTGACGTGGGGAACGGCTACGCGGGCCTGAGCATCGACGGCGGGCCGGAGCAGCGCGTGGACTTCTACGGCGCCGTCCGCACCGGGGAGACGGTCCAGTACCTGAGCCCGAAGCTCCCGCCCGGGCAGCACACGCTGCGTGTGCGGGTCACGGGTGAGCACAACGCGCAGTCCACCGCCTCGTTCGTGAGCGTCGACCGGGCGGAGGTCTACACCGACTGAACGCGGCTGCGCACGCCCGCGGTTGTCGCCCGTACAGGGGGCGGGCGACAACGCGTACCCACGCGTGGCACGCACGTCTTGCGTGTCCCGTGGGCGGGGGCGGGGGCGCGTGTCACAGCCGGCGGGAGACTTCCTGGGCCGCCTGCCGGACCGCCGGGGCGAACGCGGTGAGCTGGTCCTCGGTGACGAGGGCGGCCAGGGAGGACACGGAGACCGCGCCGACGGGGTACCCGTCGGTGTCGAGGACCGGAGCGGCGAGGGAGCAGATCGCGGCGTCCGCTTCCTCGTAATCCGTGGCGAAGCCGGTGTGCCGGACCGTTTCCAACTGGCTCAGCAGCGTGGTGCGGTCGGTGACGGTGTGAGAGGTGCGGGCCGTCAGGCCGGTCCGGTCGAGCAGCGCCTTCGTCTCCGCCTCGGGCAGGTGGGCCAGCAGCACCTTGCCGGCGGCCGAGGCGTGCAGAGGGAGGCGGGTGCCCACCTCGGTGGCGATGCGGTAGGCGTATCCGGGGTCGACCTTGTGGGTGTACGTGGCGTGGTCGCCGCTGAGGACCGCCAAGTGGACTGCCTGGCCCAGGCGTTGCTGGAGGGCCCGCAGGACCGCGTCGATGCCGACGGTGTCGTCCGAGAGCACTTGGGCGGCCAGCGCGCGCAGTTGGGTGCCGATGCCGTAGCGCCCCTCGCCGTCCGGGACGGCGTAGCCCTCCTCGATCAGGGTCGCGAGGATGCGGTGGGTGCTGGCCTTGGGGACGCCGGAGCGCTCGGCGATCTCGCCCAGCCTGTGGGGGGCGTCGGGATGGGCGAGGGCGTGCAGGACGCGCAGCGCCTTGGCGACGGAGTTGACCGGGCCCGAGGTTTCGGACTGTCCCGGGGCGGCCTCGTGCGGGCCCTCCGGTTGGAGCTTCGGCGGGGTCGGTTTGCGCGTGGCTGACGAGGCGTTGGTCGGGGCGCCCGTCGATTTCAGCGACTCTTCGCGATCCATTGACCCTCCGAAGGCATCCGGCTAGCGTGCAGTCAATCCGTTCTACGGAACGCGAATCTACCCTACGGAACGCCCCGGTGCTCCGCAGTTGTCCCTCCGCGCCCTATCTCATGCTCAGTGGAAGGCCGCCGTCCATGGCTGTGCAGGCATCCGTCGTCAACCGTTTCGATCTTGTGATTCGCGGTGGTCTCGTGGTCGACCCCGAGCGGGACACCGCCGAGCCCGGCGATGTCGCGCTCGCCGGCGACCGGATCGCGGCGGTCGGCCCGGCCGGGACGCTCGACACGGCCGGCGCCGAGGTGTACGACGCGGCGGGCCTGCTGGTCACCCCCGGTCTGATCGACCTGCACACGCACATCTACGACGGTGCCACCGGCCTCGGTGTCCCGGCCGATCTGGCCGGTGTGCGGCAGGGGGTGACGACGGTCGTGGACGCGGGCAGCTGCGGCAGCGACGACTGGCCGCACTTCGCCTCCTCAGTCGTCGCCCCGGCCGCCACCCGCGTGCTGAGCTGGCTCAACATCTCCCGGCACGGCCTCGTGCACGGCACCGAGGAGCTCGTGGGCGGCGCGACCGACATCGATGTCAAGGCCACCGACCGGATCCTCACCGAGCACCCGGCGGTGGTGCGGGGCCTCAAGGTCCGCATGAGCCGGTCGGTCCTCGGCGACAGCGGCCTGGCGCCGCTGCGCGCGGCCAGGGAACTCGCCGCGGCGCACGCGCTGCCGGTCATGGTCCACGTCGGCAACGCACCGCCGGCCCTGGCGGACGTCCTGGACCTGCTCGGACCGGGCGACGTCGTCACCCACGCCTTCCACGGCAAGCCCGGCGGGCTGTTCGGCGGCGGAACCGCACCGCTGCCGCAGGCCCGGGCGGCCCTGGAGCGCGGCGTCCGCTTCGACGTGGGACACGGCAGCGCCAGCTTCGCGTTCGACACCGCGGAACGGGCTCTGGAGGCCGGGATCCGTCCGTACACCATCAGCACCGACCTGCACGCGCGCAACATGAACGGACCGGTGCACGACCTCTCCCGCACCCTGTCCAAGCTGCTCGCCCTGGGCATGCTGCTGCCGGAGGTCATCCGGTGCGCCACCACGCGCCCCGCCGAAGTCCTGGGCATGGCAGGCGAGTTGGGCTCGCTGCGGCCCGGCGCCGCGGGCGACCTGAGCCTGCTCGAGGACCGCGGCGCGCCGGACCGGCTCACCGACTCCCAGGGAGTCACCCGCCCGGCAGGACCCTGGCTCGCGCCCGTCGCGACCGTCCGTGCCGGGCGCACGATGCCGATACGAAAGGCCACCGCATGTCTGACGACCCCTTGATCGAGGCGCTCACCGGCGCCGTGGCGGACACCGCAGAACCCGTGCGCGACGAAGACCGCCACGCCCTGGCCCGGCTGCTCCCGCTGATCGAGGAACGCGCCGCCGCCGAGCGGATCTCCTTCGACGAGGACCGCCGCCTCGCACTCGCCGTCCACGCCCTCGGCTTCGTCCGCCGGGTACACGCCGGCGAACACCTCGACGCGCTGGATCCCGCCGTGGCCGACGAGATCACGCCGGGCCCGCTGGCCGCCGCCCGCGAGCTGATCGACGCGTACGGCACACCCCTGGGCCACGCCGCCCGGGACACCGAAGTCGTGCTGCTCGCCCTGCACTTCGAGACGGCGCGGCAGCTCCAGGAGAGCTCACCGGCAGCACCCAGCACACAGGCATGACCGGACCGCACACCAGCGGGCCAGGCACATCACCGCACGACAAAGGGAGCGCACCATGGCAGTCAAGATCGTGATCGGACACCGGCTCGGCAAGGGCCAGGCAGTCGCAGACGGCATACGGGCAGCGGGCGGCGAACCCATCCTCATCCCGGGCCCCGGCGCGGACATGAAGGTCGGCGACGTGATGGCCGCCGAAGGCGCGGCGCTCGGCATCTCGTTCTGCGGCAGCGGCGGCGCGGGCGCGGTCACCGCCAAGGCCAAGTACGGCCATGACATCGAATTCGGCATGCGCTCCCCGCAGGCCGGGATCACCGCCGTGCAGCAGGGCAAGACGGTGCTGGGCTTCGGCTTCCTGGACAGCGAGGAACTCGGCTTCAAGGTGACCGAGGCGCTGCTGAAGAAGCTCGGGGAGTCGGCGTGATCGAGGACCGGCACACGGTCCGGGTCAGCGGCACCGGGCCCACCCGCGAGAAGGCGTTCGCCGCCGCCATGCAGCAGGTCTCAGGCGCCGTCGGCAAGCTGACGGACGGCGTCTGCTTCCGGGTCGAGCCGCTCGCCGTAGAGGTCGCGTCCGCGGTCGAACACCGCTGGACAGAACGGTTCCTGGGCCTTCTCTTCGCTCGCGAGCGCCGCCGCTACGAGCTGACCCTGCGGATCGAGGTGCGCACCGCCGCGCTCGATCTGGACGCCATCGAATTCCCGGTACGCGAGGAGCGGCTGTCGCCGCTCCAGCACGCGCTCCACATGAGGTGAGGACACCCGCATGAACGAGACGCTCACCATCGCGCTGGAGTCGATGGTCATCGGCGCCCTGATCGGTTTCGGGGCGAGCGCGGGCGTGGCCCGCATGTTCCACGCGCCGAAGGTGCAGGGCATGGGTGCCTTCCGCACCCTGGGCGAGCTCAACGCCTGCGAGAACGACCCGGTCGCGCACTTCTCCTTCGGCCTCGGCTTCTTCTTCAACGCCTGGGCCAGCGCGGTCGGCACCGGAGCACTGACCTCGGACGTCGACCACCGCATCGTGCCGCACTGGGCCGCCGCGCTGTCGATGACCAAGAACCGCAACCTCGACGAGACGCTGCACAACCCGCGCCGGATGGCGGCCTACGGGGCGGGCGTCGGCCTGGTCCTGGTGACGGTTCTGAACACCACCGCCGCGTCCATTCCGCACTCGCTCCAGAACGTCGCGGCCGATGTGCTCGGCCCCGCCTCGGAGTGGCTGATCAACCCCGTCATGCCGATCGTCTTCTGGATGGCGGCGGTCGACGCGGGGCGGCGCAGCGGAGGCTGGGGCACCGTACTCGGCGGTCTGGCGCACGTCGTGATGGGCAACGCGGTTCCCGGCATCGTGCTCGGCATCGTGGTCGGCAAGGGCATCGACGACCTGGGCTGGACCAGGGTCACCAAGGCGCTCGCCGGCGCGGTCGTGCTGCTGTTCGCCGGCAGCGCCTTCCTGCGCGGTGTGGACATCCAGCTCCTTCAGCAGATGAAGGCGGACGTGCCGCACTGGCTGACCGGGCTCCACGACGCGACCGGCACCACCCCGACCAAGTGAGCGAGGCACCGCGATGACCACGAACGACGCCACCACCACCGCGGGAGCCGCGACACCCGCGGGCAGGACCCGCGGCAAAGTGCCCGGCGAGGGCAGCTTCTGGCTCTCGGAATGGGCCTTCCCGCTCTTCGTGTCGGCCCTGGCGGCCGGCATCTTCGCCGGCACGCACCTGTACTACGTCTACCGCACCGGCACCTTCAGCGACGTCGCCGTCACCGCCATGCTCAAGGGCGGCATGGACAGCGGGAGTTACGGGGCGGCGGCGGCCTTCGGCGCCGGCTTCCTGTTCGCCCGGATCATCGAGGGGCCGATGGTCGGCATCCTCGACATCGGCGGCTCGCTGCAGACCGGCGTCGGCATCGGCATCCCCGCGATGCTGCTCGCCGCCGGGATCACCGCCCCGCTGGAGCACTTCTGGCTGGCCCTGCCCACCGGCGCCCTGCTGGGCGCGCTGATCGGCGCCCTGATCCTGGCCATCCGGCGGGCGACGGTGAACTCGGCGGGCGGCACCTCCACCTTCGGCGCGGACGTGATGATGGGCGCCGGAAACTCCGCCGGCCGCTATCTGGGCCCCTTGGTGATCATCGCAGCGGCCACGGCCTCCCTCCCCGTGGGACTCGGCTCCACCCTCGGCGCCGCGCTCTTCTACTGGTGGAAGAAGCCGCTGACCGGCGGCGCCATCCTCGGCGCGATGCTCTTCGGGCTCTTCTTCCCGATCACCGGCACCTAGACCTCTCGGCGCGCCCCGAAGAAGCCTTCCCATCACCGGCGGCCTAGGCCCTCCCGGCGCGCCTCAAAGAAGTCGGCCCCCCCGCATCGATCGGCTCTCCATGAAAGGCACCATGAACACGCTCTACGAGGACCTCGGCCTCGCCCCCGCAATCAACGCCAGCGGCAAGATGACCGCGCTCGGCGGCAGCCGGCTCGACGACCGGGTGATCGCCGCCATGGGCGAGGCGGCCAACGGCCACGTGGTGATGGACGACCTGCTCGTCGCCGCGGGGCGGGAACTCGCCCGTGCCACCGGGACCGAGGACGCCTGCCCCACCACCGGCGCCGCGGCCGGCGTCGCCATCGCGGTCGCCGCCCTCATCGCCGGCACCGACCCGGCCCGCATTGAGCGACTGCCCGACGCCGGTGGCGCGCCCGACGAGGTGGTGCTGCAGAAGGGGCACGCCGTCCACTTCGGCGCCTCCGTGTGCCAGATGATCGCCGTCGGCGGCGGCCGGCCCGTCGAGGTCGGCGCCGTCAACAAGGCGCGCCCCGAGCACTTCACCGCCGCGATCACCGACCGCACCGCGGCCCTCCTGTACGTCCAGTCTCACCACGCCGTACAGAAGGGCCAGGTCCCGCTGGAGACGGTGGTGGCCATCGGACGCGAGCACGGCATCCCGGTCATCGTGGACGCGGCGGCCGAGGACGACCTGCGCCGCTGGCCGGCCACCGGCGCCGACCTCGTCGTCTACAGCGGGGGCAAGGCCATCGGCGGCCCCACCTCCGGACTGATCTGCGGACCGGCCGGCCTGATCGCCGCCTGCCGCGCACAGTACGGCGGCATCGGGCGGCCGATGAAGGTCGGCAAGGAAACCGTCCTCGGCCTCGTACAGGCGGTGCGCGACTACGGAACCTCGGCCGGCGCCGTCGACCCGGAACAGCAGCGCGCCCGTATGACACGGCTCGCCGAACGGCTCGACGGGTTGCCGGGACTCTCCGCGCGCGTCGTCCGCGACGAGGCCGGCCGGCTCATCCACCGGACCGAACTCACCGTCGACCCGAAGGAGGCGGGCCGGAACGCGACCGAGCTCGCCGCGGAGCTGGCACAGGGGCAACCGCCCGTGTTCCTGCGCGACCACCACGCCGCCACCGGCAGGCTGGCCGTCGACCCCCGGCCACTGACTCCGCACGAGGAAGAACAGATCGTGGCCCGGCTCACCGTGATCCTGGGCGCCGCGTCGTGACCGCCGGGCCCCGCGGCCACGAGGAGACGACGGAGACCGGTCGGACGCCGGGACCGGACAAGGCACCACACAAGCAGGAGGAGCAAGTGACCAGTCGACCGGCAGCCGGGACCACGCCCGAGCGGGCGGCGGACGCGGACGGCACGACGTCGGCGGCGCCCCTGGAGCGTCGCCTGGTGGTGACCGAGGCGGCAGGGCTGCACGCCCGGCCGGCAGCGGCCTTCGCCCAGGCGGCAGGCCGCAGTACGGCAGCCGTGACGGTACGCCGGGCCGGTACCGACGGCAGTTCCCCGGCCGACACCCGCGAGGTCCCGGCCCGCAGCGTCCTGTCCCTGATGTCGCTCAACATCCGCTCCGGCGAGGAGATCGTGCTCAGCGCGCAGGGCGAAGGGGCGGCCGAGGCGCTCGCCGCGCTGGCCGCCATCGCCGCACCCGAATCCTCCTGACGCCGCCCCGCCCACCGAAGGACCTCCCCGCCATGTCTCTCACCCCCGCCGTCCAGAGCGTCGTCGACCACCTGCAGCAGGCGCGCGCCGTGCCGACCGTACGGGCCGCCGACGCCGACACCGCCTATGCACAGGCCCGCGAGCTGCTCGACGCCGGTTTCACCACCTTCGAATTCACGGCCACCACCCCTGGCTGGGAGGGCCTGGTCAAGAGCTGGCACCAGGAATTCCCGCGGGCGGTGTTCGGACTCGGCACGGTGACGTCACCCCGGATCGCCGAGCAGGCGCTGGCCGCCGGCGCCCAGTTCCTGGTCAGCCCGTTCCAGGTGCCCGAAGTACGGCCCGTCGCGGATGCCGCCGGCCGGCTGCTGGTCGAGGGCGGACTGACCCCCTCCGAGCTGCGTACCGCAGCCGAACGCGGCGTGGCCAAGCTCTTCCCGGCGCACATCGGGGGTGTCGCCTACCTCAAGTCGCTGCTCGCCGTACTGCCCGGCGCGCGGATCATGGCGACCGGCGGAATCACCGTGGACAACACGGCCGAGTGGCTTGCCGCCGGCGCCTTCACCGTCAGTATCGGGAACGACATAAGGGGTAACGCCGCCCGGCTGCGCGCGCTGCTCGACGGCTGAGCGACGCCGAGGAGAGCGGGAGGTTTCGCTCAGGGGGACCGTCTGAACGATCAAAAACAGGAGCGGGTTAGCATATGAGCGCCGCCTAGCTCGAAAGATAAACCTGTGACTGTCAAAGACGACTCGTTCACCAACTGGAAGAACCGCGAGGAGATCGCGGAGTCGATGATCCCGATCATCGGGAAGATGCACAGGGAGCGGGACGTCACCGTCCTGCTCCACAGCCGCTCCCTGGTGAACAAGTCGGTGGTGAGCATCCTCAAGACCCACCGGTTCGCCCGTCAGATCGCCGGCGAGGAACTGTCGGTCACCGAGACGATGCCGTTCCTGCAGGCGCTCGCCGCGCTCGACCTCGGCCCGTCGCAGATCGACATCGGCCTGCTCGCCGAGTCGCACCGGGCCGACGACCGCGGTCTCTCGGTGGAGGAGTTCACCGCCGAGGCCGTCTCCGGCGCCACGGGTGAGAACAAGATCGAGCGCCGCCAGGCGCGTGACGTCGTCCTCTACGGCTTCGGCCGCATCGGCCGCCTCGTGGCCCGCCTCCTCATCGAGAAGGCCGGCTCCGGCAACGGTCTGCGCCTGCGCGCCATCGTCGTCCGCGGTGGTGGCGACCAGGATCTCGTCAAGCGTGCCTCGCTGCTGCGCCGCGACTCCATCCACGGCCAGTTCAACGGCACGATCACGGTGGACGAGGCGAACAGCACGATCGTCGCCAACGGCAACGAGATCAAGGTCATCTACGCCAACGACCCGTCCGAGGTCGACTACACGGCGTACGGCATCAACGACGCCATCCTGATCGACAACACCGGCAAGTGGCGCGACCGCGAGGGGCTTTCGAAGCACCTCCGCCCCGGCATCGAGAAGGTCGTCCTGACCGCTCCGGGCAAGGGCGACGTCCCGAACATCGTGCACGGCGTCAACCACGACATGATCAAGCCGGACGAGCAGATCCTGTCCTGCGCGTCCTGCACCACCAACGCGATCGTCCCGCCGCTGAAGGCGATGGACGACGAGTACGGGGTGCTGCGCGGTCACGTGGAGACCGTCCACTCGTTCACCAACGACCAGAACCTGCTGGACAACTACCACAAGGCCGACCGTCGCGGCCGCTCCGCGCCGCTCAACATGGTCATCACCGAGACCGGCGCCGCCTCCGCCGTCGCCAAGGCGCTGCCCGACCTGAAGGCGCCGATCACCGGCAGCTCGATCCGCGTCCCGGTCCCGGACGTCTCGATCGCGATCCTCAGCCTGCGCCTGGGCCGCGAGACCACCCGCGAGGAAGTCCTCGACTACCTCCGCGACGTCTCGCTGAACTCGCCGCTCAAGCGCCAGATCGACTTCACCACCGCTCCCGACGCGGTCTCCATGGACTTCGTCGGCTCGCGCCACGCCTCCATCGTGGACGCCGGTGCCACGAAGGTCGACGGCGACAACGCGATCCTCTACCTCTGGTACGACAACGAGTTCGGCTACTCGTGCCAGGTCATCCGCGTCGTCCAGCACGTCTCCGGGGTCGAGTACCCGACGTACCCGGTCCCGACGGCGTAAGCCCTGACAGCCCGAGGGGGCCCGGCCGTTCCGACGGCCGGGCCCCCTCGGGCCGTTGTCGCACGTGCGTGATCTCTACCGGTCGCCCGCGAGCGTGCGCATCCACGCCTCGACCTCGTCCGCCGACCGCGGCAGGCCCGCCGACAGGTTCTCCGTGCCGTCGGCCGTCACCAGGATGTCGTCCTCGATCCGCACGCCGATGCCGCGGTACTCCTGCGGCACGGTCAGGTCGTCCGGCTGGAAGTACAGGCCGGGTTCGACCGTCAGCACCATGCCGGGCTCCAGCGGGCCGCCCACATACGACTCCGTGCGCGCGACGGCGCAGTCGTGGACGTCGAGGCCGAGCATGTGGCCCGTGCCCGCCATGGTGAAGCGCCGCTGGAGACCGAGCGCGAAGACCCGCTCCGGGTCACCCTCCAGCAGGCCCCACTCGACGAGCTTGCCCGCCATGTAGCGCTGGGCCGCGTCGTGGAAGTCGCGGTAGGCCGCACCCGGCTTCACGGCCGCGATGCCCGCCTCCTGAGCCTCGTACACCGCGTCGTAGATCTTGCGCTGGAGTGGCGTGAACGTGCCGCTGATCGGGAGCGTGCGCGTCACGTCCGCGGTGTACAGCGTGTGGGTCTCCACGCCCGCGTCGAGAAGCAGGAGTTCACCGGGGCGCACCGGGCCGTCGTTCTGCTCCCAGTGCATGATCGTGGCGTGCTCGCCGGCCGCGCAGATCGAGCCGTAGCCGACGGCGTTGCCCTCCAGGCGGGCGCGGCGGAAGAAGGTGCCCTCGATCCAGCGCTCCGAGGTCGCGATCGCCGTCGCCAGCTCCCGTACGACGTCGGTGAATCCGTGCACCGTGGAGTCGACGGCCTTGCGCAGCTCGCCGATCTCCCACGCGTCCTTGACCAGCCGCAGCTCGGACAGCGCCTCCTCCAGCCCGGCGTCGCGCTCGGCATCCGTCGTCACGGCGGCCTCGAGTGCCGGGTCATGGCCGCGGACGATGCGGGTCGGCGCCTCGGGCGCGGCCGAAAGCTCGGCGGCGGCGTCGCGGATGTCGCGGCAGGGCAGGCCGAGGACCAGTTCGGACTCGGCGAGGCCGCGGCGGCGGCCCATCCACAGCTCGGACGTCATGCCGGTCCAGAACTCGTCGGTGTCCCGGCTGTCGCGGGGGAGCAGATAGAGGTGCGTGTCGTGCCCGCCTTCGGCCCGCGGCTCGAACACGAGGGCACTGTCCCGTGCCTGATCTCCCGTCAGATGCACATACGCCGAGTACGGACGGAAGGGGTAGTGGCTGTCGTTCGAGCGGATCTTGAGCTTGCCGGAGGGGATCACCAGCCGCTCGCCCGGGAACCGCGCGGACAGGGCGGCACGGCGACGGGCGGCGTGCGGCGCCTGCTCGTCCGGCCGCAGGTCGCGCTGCTCGGTGTCGGCCCAGCCCGTCCTCATCAGGGCGGAGAGCTCGTCGGAGAGGCCCGCGTAGAGGCCGTTCTTGCGTCCCTTGGCCCGGGGTTGGTCGGGCTGCTTCGTGGGCTGTGACGTCGCCTGAGTCGTGGGCTGTGGCCTGGGCTCGGAGGAGGACACGGTGCACCCTTCTGCTGTGTTCCGGTGTGTTCCAGCTGTTTTCGGTGGGGTCCGCAGTGGTTTCGGCTGAGCTGCCCGTCAGCCTAGTAGCCCTTGGCGCGCTTGGGAACATGTGACATAGTACAGCCGTGACTACGCGGCTGACCTGCGATGCTGTAGTGGTCGGCGCCGGAATGGTGGGCGCCGCCTGTGCCCTCTACGCGGCGCGGGCAGGGCATTCCGTCGTCGTGGTGGACCGCGGCCCCGTGGCCGGGGGAACCACCGGCGCCGGCGAGGGGAACCTGCAGGACCCTGGACCGGCCGTCGCCGGGCTCGCGGGATGCGAACTGCTCCCCACCAGAAGGCCGTTCGCCCGTCCCGTCCCGCTGGGGGTGCTCGCCCGGGCGGGGGAGGACCTGCCCGACGAGTGACCCGGGCACCCCTCCCAACGGCCGTGTCCATCAGATCGTTCACATCAGACCGCAGCCGTCAGACCGTAGCCATAAGTGCAATGTCACATGCCATAGACACAGAGGAGACCCAGACCATGACCACGTCCGAGCGAAGCCCCTGGCACGGCGTTCTCGTAGCCACGCCGCTCCCGCTGAACGACGACCTCTCCGTCAACTACACCAAATTCGGGGAGCATTGCGCCTGGCTCGTGGAGAACGGCTGCGACGGCGTCGTTCCGAACGGCTCGCTCGGCGAGTATCAGGTGCTCACACCGGAGGAGCGCGCGAAGGTCGTCGAGACCGCCGTCGCCGCGGTGGGCGGGCGGCGTGTGATGCCCGGAGTCGCCGCCTACGGCTCCGGCGAGGCCCGCCGCTGGGCCGAGCAGGCCAAGGACGCCGGCTGCGCCTCCGTGATGCTGCTCCCGCCCAACGCGTACCGCGCAGACGAGCGTTCCGTCCTCGCCCACTACGAAGCGGTCGCCGCGGTGGGCCTCCCCGTCGTCGCGTACAACAACCCCATCGACACCAAGGTCGACCTCGTGCCGGAGCTCCTCGCGCAGCTGCACCGCGAGGGGTTCGTCCGCGGGGTCAAGGAGTTCTCCGGCGATGTGCGGCGGGCCTACCGCATCGCCGAACTCGCCCCGGAGCTCGACCTGTTGGTCGGCGCCGACGACGTCCTGCTCGAACTGGCCCTGGCCGGTGCCAAGGGCTGGATCGCCGGCTACCCGAACATGGTGCCCGCCGCGTCCGTCGAGCTGTACCGCGCCGCCGTGTCCGGCGACCTCGCCACCGCGACCGCCCTCTACCGGCAGCTCCACCCGCTCCTGCGCTGGGACTCCCGGCCCGAGTTCGTCCAGGCCATCAAGCTGTCCATGGACATCATCGGCCGCCACGGAGGCCCCTGCCGCCCGCCGCGCATGCCCCTTCTGCCGGACCAGGAGAAGGCGGTGCGCGCCGCCACCGAACAGGCGGTCGCCGCCGGCCTCGTCTGACCCAGGACGCCACCCACCCCCACCGCATCCACGCCAAGGGAGCAGCTTCCGACATGCGCAGCAAACTCGTCCTGCACGCGGTCGACTCGCACACCGAGGGCATGCCGACACGGGTGATCACCGGCGGCATCGGCACCGTCCCCGGCGCCACGATGAACGAGCGCCGGCTGTACTTCCGTGAGCACCGCGACGACATCAAGCAGCTCCTGATGAACGAGCCGCGCGGGCACGCCGCGATGAGCGGCGCGATCCTCCAGCCGCCGACCAGGCCCGACTGCGACTACGGCGTCATCTACATCGAGGTCTCCGGATACCTCCCGATGTGCGGGCACGGCACGATCGGCGTCGCCACCGTCCTGGTGGAGACGGGCATGGTCGAGGTCGTCGAACCGGTCACCACCATCCGCCTCGACACCCCCGCCGGGCTCGTCGTCGCCGAGGTCGCCGTGGAGAACGGCGCGGCGAAGTCCGTCACGCTGCGGAACGTGCCGTCCTTCTCCGTGGCCCTCGACCGCGAGATCACGCTCGCCGACGGACGCACGGTCACGTACGACCTGGCCTACGGCGGCAACTTCTACGCGATTCTGCCCCTCGACCGGTTCGGTCTGCCCTTCGAGCGCGAACGCAAGGACGACATTCTCGCGGCCGGCCTCGCGCTGATGGACGCGATCAACGCCAAGGACGAGCCCGTACACCCCGAGGACCCGTCCATCCGCGGCTGCCATCACGTCCATCTGTACGCGCCGGAGTCGACCGCCCGGTACTCCCGGCACGCGATGGCGATCCACCCCGGCTGGTTCGACCGCTCGCCCTGCGGCACGGGAACGAGCGCGCGCATGGCCCAGCTGCACGCGCGCGGTGAACTGCCGCTGCACACGGAGTTCGTGAACGAGTCGTTCATCGGCACCCGGTTCACCGGCCGGCTGCTCGGCACCACCGACGTGGCCGGGACCCCGGCCGTGCTGCCCAGCTTCACCGGCCGCGCGTGGGTGACCGGCACGGCCCAGTACCTGCTCGATCCGGACGACCCCTTTCCGGCGGGCTTCGTCCTGTGACGCCAGGCCTGTAGCGGCACCAGGCCTTGAACACCGGCCCCGCAGCACTCCACCTGCCACGGGATACTTGTGGAACGTGACATGTCACCCAGGAGGACCACCCCATGGCCGACCGGCGCAGCGCCCCGTCCGCCGCTCCCGCCCTGCCCAGCCTCGGCGGGACGCGCAGCAGCTACCGCGAGCGGGTCGCCGACGCGCTGCGCGCCGCGCTGATCGCGGGTGAACTGCGGGCGGGCGAGGTGTACTCGGCGCCGACCCTCGCAGTCCGCTTCGGGGTGTCCGCGACGCCGGTGCGCGAGGCCATGCTCGACCTCGCGAAGGAGGGGCTCGTCGACGCGGTGCCGAACAAGGGCTTCCGGGTCACGGCCGTCTCCGAGAAGCAGCTCGACGAGTACAAGCACATCCGCTCGCTGATCGAGATCCCGACCACGGCGGAACTCGCCTCCACCGCCGACCTCGCGGCGGTGGAGGCGCTGCGCCCGGTCGCGCGGGAGATCGTCGACGCGGCGGTGGCCGGCGACCTCATCGCGTACGTCGAGGCGGACATCCGTTTCCACCTGGGGCTGCTCGCCCTCTCCGGCAACGAGCACCTGGTCGAGGTGGTCGGCGACCTGCGCAAGCGTTCCCGGCTCTACGGGCTGAACGCGCTGGTCGAGGCGGGCCGTCTCGAGGCGTCGGCCGAGGAGCACCCGGAGATCCTGGACGCACTCGTGGCCCGTGACGAGGACGCGGTGCGCGCCGTCATGACCCGCCACCTCGGGCACGTACGCGGACTCTGGGCGAGGTGAGCCGCCGGCGTTCCCGTGTCGGCGCGGCGGGCGGCGGCCCGTGGCGTCGTAGCGTGGCCGCACTGCGGACGGCGGCGGGCGCCGGCGCGCACGACCCGGAACCGTGGTGATGCGGCATGTGCTGGAGCGCGACGGCCGACCTCGTGGCGGGCACCGCGATCTGCGCCGTGGGAACCGTCTGCGTGGCCCGGACCGCCCGCGCGCGACGGCCCCGCGACCTGCCGCTCGCCGCGCTGCCGCTGCTGCTCGGCGCCCATCAGATCGTCGAGTCCGTGCTGTGGCGGTCCGGTGGCGGGACGGGTCCCGCCACCGTCGCCTGGGCCGTGATCGCGCTCCCGGTCCTTGCGCTGTGTGTGCCCGCCGGGGTGGTGTGCGCGGCGCCCCGGCGGGCCCGCGGGCGGCTGCTGATCCCGCTCGCGGCCGGAGCCGTGACCGCGGCGGGGCTCGCGCACGGGCTGGCGACCCGCACGGTCACGGCCGAGATCCGCGGTCACACCGTCGGGTACGCCCTCGGTCTCCCGCACGCCGGGCTCCTGGTCGCCGGGTACCTCCTGGCCACGGCCGGCTCGCTGCTCCTGTCCGCCGACCGCGGCCTCGTGCTGCTCGGTGTGCTGGTCGCGGCCGGCGCGGCGGTGTGTGTCGCGCTGTGGAGGTGGGAGTTCGTCTCCACGTGGTGCGCGTTCGCTGCCGTCTGTTCCGTCACCCTCCTGTGGTGGACGGGCCGGAGCACCGATCAGCCGGTCAGAAGGCGTCCTCCGGAAGGTCGACAGCCGTCCGGTCCAGAGACTCGAGCAGGCTGAACTGCGCCTGGGTCTTGGGCAGTTCGTGCCGGAAGAAGAAGCGGCACGCGCCGCGCTTGCCCTCGTGGACCGCCTCCGTGCCGGGCGCCGCCGCGAGCAGCTGCTCCAGCCACATCCAGGCGACGACGACGTGCCCGACGGCTTCGAGGTAGACGCTCGCGTTGGCCAGGGCGGTCTCCGGGTCGCCGGTCGACCACAGGCGCTGGGTCACGGTGACCGCACGGCCTGCGGCGGCGTCGAGCAGGGCGCCGTACTCGGCCGCCTCCCCGCCGGCCTCGGCCGCGCGGGCGGTCGTCGCCGTGACGCGCTCCACGAGCAGGCGCAGACCGGCTCCGCCGTCCATGACGACCTTGCGGCCGAGCAGGTCGAGACCGTGGATGCCGTGCGTGCCCTCGTGGATGGGGTTGAGCCGGTTGTCGCGGTAGAACTGCTCGACGTTGTACTCGCGCGTGTAGCCGTAGCCCCCGTGCACCTGGATCGCGAGGCTGTTGGCCTCCAGGCACCACTGCGAAGGCCAGCTCTTGGCGATCGGGGTGAGCACGTCGAGCAGCAGCCGGGCCTCGGCGCGCGCCTCGGGCGTGGCCCCGGTGTGCTGCTCGTCGAGGAGCCGGCCGCAGTACAGAGTGAGCGCCAACGCGCCCTCCACGTAAGCCTTCTGGGCCAGGAGCATCCTGCGCACGTCGGCGTGCGCGACGATCGGGACCTGCGGGGCGGCCGGGTCCTTGCCCGCGAGAGGGCGGCCCTGCGGGCGCGTGCGGGCGTAGTCGAGGGCATGCAGATAGCCGGTGTAGCCGAGGGCGGTGGCGCCGAGGCCGACACCGATCCGGGCCTCGTTCATCATGTGGAACATGTAGGCGAGCCCGCGGTTCTCCTCGCCGACGAGGTACCCGACCGCGCCCGGCGCGCCGCCCGGCCGGTGGGCGCCCTCACCGAAGTTGAGCAGGGTGTTCGTCGTGCCCCGGTAGCCCATCTTGTGGTTGAGGCCCGCAAGGACCACGTCGTTGCGCTCACCCAGTGAACCGTCCTCGCCCACAAGGACCTTGGGGACGATGAACAGCGACAGGCCCTTCACGCCGGCCGGCCCGTCCGGGGTCCTGGCGAGCACGAGGTGCACGATGTTCTCCGACAGCTCGTGCTCGCCGCCGGAGATCCACATCTTGTTCCCGAAGAGGCGGTACGTCCCGTCCTCCTGCCGCTCGGCCCGCGTGCGCACATCGGCGAGCGACGATCCGGCCTGCGGCTCCGAGAGGCACATCGTGCCCAGGAACCGCCCCTCCACCATGGGGCGTACGAAGGTGTCGATCTGCTCCTTCGAGCCGTGTGCCAGGACGAGGTTGGCGTTGCCGATCGTGAGGAACGGGTACGCGGACGTGCCGACGTTCGCGGCCTGGAACCAGGCGAAGCACGCGTCGGCGACCACCGAGGGCAGCTGCCCGCCGCCCACCTCGTAGTCCATGGCGCCCGCGATGAGCCCCGACTCGCCGAACACCCGGAGTGCCTCCTTCACCTCGGGGATGATGTGCACCCGCTCCCCGTCGAAGGTGGGCTCCTGCGCGTCGTTCTTCTTGTTGTGCGGGGCGAAGTGCCGCGTCGCGATCTGCTCGCTGAGCTCCAGCGCCGCGTCGAAGGTCTCGCGGGAGTGGTCCGCGTACCGCTCCCGGGAGGTGAGCGCGCAGACGTCGAGCCACTCGTACAGCAGGAACTCGAGATCGCGGCGGGACAGCAGCAGGGATGCCATGCGTTTACTCCAGGCGCACTGATGGTGACGGACGGTACCGAACCACGGGGCCGGCCGGCTCCGCCCCCTCAGCGTACTAAGCAGTTGCTTATTTCGGCCAGTGCCCACCGGCAAGTGACGGGGGTAACGGCGACGCGCGCCCCTGGGTAGGGTTCCGCCTGAAGGGGGAATGCCGTGACAGGGGAACCTGCGAGCCGGACCGTTCTGGACGACGGGCAGATCAGGCACCTCGAACTGATCCAGGCCGTCGTCGCACGCCTGGGCAACAACTCGTTCCTGATCAAGGGCTGGGCGCTGACCCTGATGGGTGCGCTGCTCGCCTTCGCCGCCGGGAACGGGAGCCGGACGGTGGCGGCCACCGGCTTCGTCCCCATCGTGGCGTTCTGGCTGCTCGACGGGTACTTCCTTTACAAGGAGCGGCTGTTCAGGCGGCTCTACGACAAGGTGCGGCGGCCGGGCGGCGGCATAGAGCCGTTCAGCCTCGACGCGAGCGCCGGCGCGGAGCGGGCCGGCACGCTACGGGCCGCGGGTTCCCTGACGGTCGCGCTCTTCTACGGCGGCCTCGCCCTGGCCCAACTCATCGCCCTGGTCGTCCTGTTGTAGGGCCTTGGACAACCGGTTCGCCGCGTCGTCCAGGACGGCCGGCGGCTCGTCGGCGGGGGCCGGCCAGATGGGGCCCATCCGGTCGTCCGCGAACCGCGGGACCACATGGACGTGCAGGTGCGGCACGGTCTGGGTCGCGGCCGCCCCGGACGACTGGATGACGTTGAGCCCGTCCGGCCGGAACACCGCACGCACGGCGTGCGCGACCCGAAGCACCGTCCTGCTCAAGGCCGTTGCCGTGTCCTCGTCCAGCTCCCAGATGTCCTCCAGATGGCGCCGCGGCACGACGAGGACATGACCGGGATGGACCGGGCGCAGCGGCAGGAAGGCGATGACTTCAGGCTCCGCGCTGACCAGGCGGGCCGGTCCCGTACC
Source organism: Streptomyces sp. NPDC055400 (assembly GCF_053644375.1). Lineage (NCBI taxonomy): Bacteria > Bacillati > Actinomycetota > Actinomycetes > Kitasatosporales > Streptomycetaceae > Streptomyces > Streptomyces sp. NPDC055400. The sequence continues at coordinate 135,224 of NZ_JBSHLM010000012.1, forward strand.
CGCGGCGATGCGGCAGAACGGGCAGTCGCGCGCCGGTCTTCGGTTCAAGGTCACGTGTGCTGAGGCCATGCCGCGACAATATGGTCCACCAGGTCCTGCACCGCGGTCACGGTCTCGTCGGGGGCGTCCCCGCCGCCGGGGTCGACCAGTGTGAGGGCCTGGGCCATGGCGCGGAACAGGTCAGGGGTGGACTGGCCGTAGGCGAAGTTCACCAGCAGGTGCACCCGTCTTCTGAGCGGGTCGACGAACTGCGTGACCGCGGGATGGTGCTCCTGGTCGACGTCCCGGAGCACGGCCTCGACCCAGGAGGTGTACCGCGTGGACTCGCGCAGCGGGCCGGTGGCCAGGGCCTCGATGAGCCGGGTCTTGTCGGAGGCCGCCGGGGGAGCGGGGGCGGCCGGGGAAGCGGGTTCGGTGGGGCGTGACGGAGTCACGGGCTGGTCGGGAGAGACGCGGGGGTCCGGCACGGGGGAAGACACGGGGGGCGGGGCCTCACGCTCGGAGGGCGCCGGTTCCGGTTCCGGTTCGGGCTCAGGCGCCGGCTGCCGATCCGGATCGGGATGCGACTGGGCACCGCCCGTACCGGGACCTGAGCCTGAGCCCGTGGTGGAGCCCGGCAGCGACGTGTCCGCCGTGCCCCACTCACTGAACGCGAGCGGAATGTCCCGTACGGCGTCCGCGTCGAGCACCGGAAGATCACGGTCCGCCGCTTTGATCATGGTGTCGGCGAGCCTGCGGATGAAGGCCGCGCCCTTCTCCCTGTCCTCCCGCAGCAGGTCGATCAGATTGTCCGGGGCCTTGCTCCCGCCGAACAGTGCGGGCGAGTTGTACTGCATGGACGCCAGATCCTGGGGCAGCGCGCCGCGGGGCTTGACCCAGAACAGCGGCAGGATGGCGACCGGCTCGTCACCCGGCGAACGCCCGGCCCGGCGGGCGCGCTCCATCATCACGGCCCACTCCCGTCGGCACCACTCGCTCTCGAAGTAGTCGGCGGTGATCAGCGCGACCAGCAGCCGCGTCGAGCGGATCGCCTCGACCATCGGTTCCCGCCAGGTGAGGCCGAGTTGGAGACTGTGGCGGTCCAGGAAACCCGTACTCGTCAAGTTGCGGCCGCGCTTGATGCGCAGCTCGTGTTCGAGCTGCTCGTGGAACTCGGCCACGTGGTCCTGGTCGTCCTCCCGGTTCGCGTAGCTGGTGAAGAAGAACGGGGCATCTGCGGGGCGTGGGGGCAGCACTGCGCGTATCGGCTCCTTGTTCGCGTTCCAGTTCGCCGCCGCCGGGCCGATCAGCGCCCGGACGAGCTGCGCCTCGGGCCGGCCGGCCTTGTCCTCGAAGGCTTCGGCGAGGGCCAGCAGGACGTCGGGCGCGTCGCGGCTGAGGGCGATCGAGACCAGCCCGACGACGCGCGTGCGGATGGTCTCCGTCGGTGACGGCAGGCTGGACGACACCGCCGTCCGCCGGTCGATGGCCTTGATCCAGGCACGGTAGCTGGGCAGGTCCCGGCAGACCGGCGAGGACAGCAGAGTGTCGATGAGGGTCTCCCGGTCCTGGGCGCTCATCCGCACATGGCCCGGCGGCTGTGAGGGTGCGGGCCGCGCGGGCGCGGGCGCGAGCCGTACGGCGTCGGCGAGCGCGACGCACGTGGCGGGCGGGGTGCCCCTGCGGATCTGCTCGGCCACCGCGATGATCTGCTGCGGATGCCCCGCGAACGTCCGGGCGAGATCCTCGGCCACGGGCTGCCGGATCTCGGCCAGCTGGCGGAAGAGGCCGGCCGCTTCGGACGGGGCGAGGTCGCCGACGGGCAGCCGGGCGGCCTCGTCCCAGGCGGTACCCCGCGGCCGGGAGGTGACCAGGATCCGGGCGTCGCCGGGCGGGAAGAGATCCTGGATACGGTCGGGATCGGCCACGTTGTCGTACAGGAGCAGCCACTTGTCGTCGGGGCGCTCGGGGATCTCCACGACGCGCAGGACCTCGCGGTACCGGGCGTGCAGCTCGTCGGTGCCGCGCTGGATCAGCCGCCGCAGCCGGGAGGGATCGCTCTCGTGGGAGCAGTTGAACCACCAGGCCACGCGGTAGCGCATGCGGTAGCGGTGGCAGTACGTGATGGCCGTCTCCGACTTGCCGTACCCGTGCTGCCGGTCGGCCGGGTCGTGGAGGAGGACCGCGCGGTGCTCCTCGAACAGGCCGTGGATGGCGGGGATCTCTTCGTCACGGCCGACGAACGAGGTCGCCTGGACCGGCAGGTTCGATACCGGCGGCGGATCGGTGGCGGAACGTCTCGGCCCGGTCAACGGGCTCCTCCCGCGGGGTCACGGGGCGCACCCACCGTGTCCATGACCCCTTCGCGGAGCCGTTCGGCCTGGTCGGGTCCGGAACCCTCCAGGGCGAGGACCTGGACACCGCGGACGAGAAGGGGCCGGGGCGCCGCGTCGATCTGTACGGCGACGAGCCAGGACGGGTCGGAAGCGGGCGGAGTGAAGGCGGCCTCCCAGTCGGTGGGGGAGGTGTTCCCGGCGTCGAAGTAGCTGCGGGAGAAGACGACCACGACCCGGTCGGCGCCGTCGCGGGCGCGCTCCACGGTCTGCGACAGGGTCTCGAGCCCGACCCGCCAGCGCCGCTGCCGCACGGTGTGGCCCTCCTCGCGGAGCACGTCGTCCATCCAGTCGGCCCAGGCCTGGTCGGCGCCGACATAGCTGATCGCGACCGACCGGGGCTCACCGGCGGCGCTCCCGGGCCGGGGACGGGGCTGCTCGGGGACCCTGAAGTGGGGCCGGCCCGGGCCGGTCGCGCCCTGCGCGGAGCCGAACGCGGGGAGCATGTCGCGCGCTTCGCCGGCCCCGAGCGGTTCGAGCCCGGCGCGCCCGGCCTCCAGGATGCTCTTGGCCAGCTGCTCGACGAACACGTAGTACCGCTCGTCGGCGCCCGGGTCCGACGACGACACCAGGGCCTCCAGGCCCCGTTCCCTGAGCCAGTCGAAGGCGCCGGGCCCGGGGAACGACTCGGAGCGGCGCACCTCCTGCGGGATCCGGCGCTCGGCCACGGGTTTCCAGCAGACCGGTAAGAGACAGGCGGGGGCCTGGACGCCCTCGGTGTTCGCGCGGCGGCGCATCCGGGACTGGATGACGGCCCATTCGAGTCCGCAGCCGCGGTCCAGGAAATATCGGGGGGAGTAGAGCGCGACCATCACGCCGGCCTCGGTGACGGCGCTGCTCGGCACCGTGCCGGGGTTCATCGCCGCGCCGAGCGCGCCGCTGATGCCGTACCCCTCCTGCGCCCGCAGCCGGTACTCCAGATCGGCGTGGAAGCGGGTGAGCGCGGGCCAGCCGTCGCCACGGGTGCAGCTCGTGTAGAAGAAAGCTGATGGATCCACACGCCCTCGCAAACTGGGCTCCGGGGTCGGCCTGTTCAACACCCTTGAGAATAAGCCGGGTTGACTGCGGTGGAAACCTACCCTCCCGTGGCCGGCTTGCCGCCCGGCGCCGACACGTCGACCAGTTCCGACTCGCCCTTCGGTGTGAGCCGCAGGATCGGGACCGCCTTGTCGCGCGGGTCCCCATTGTCCTTGAACGACAGGAAGCCGCTCGCCCCGGGCACCTTGCGGTCCCCGTCGAGCTGGAGGAACATCCGGCCGACCGAGCGCCCCGTCACCTCTCCCTGCCAGTTGGACGCCATCCGGACGGCCTGCGCCACGGTGAGCACGGCGTCGTGGCCCATGATGTCCTGGCCGTCGTAACGGGCGTCGCCGGGGAACCACTTGTCGAGGGTGCCGCCCGGCTGGAAGCTGCCGGCCGACGGGCCCGACACCGCGCCCGGGTCGTTGCGCCACATGTCCGCGTGGGCCAGGCCCGTGTAGAGCATGGTCACGCCGGTGCGCGCGGCGGCGCCGAGTTCCTTGGGCGTCAGGTTCGTCGTGTCGTCACCGGTGAGCACCGTGAAGTCCCGCGACTGGCAGGTCCGGTTGGCGAGCGCGTTCAGGAAGTGCGACAGATGACGTCCGCGCCCCGCGAAATAGACCACCTCGGGCCGCTCGCCGCACAACTGCTCCGCGGTGTAGTGGAGTTCGTTGGGCCAGGCCGACGACACCGAGGAGTCGTAGGTGATCCGGTCCGCGACGAGGCGGTGGTCCTTGTCCGGATACTCCGTGCTGAACGCGTCACCGAGGGTCGACGCGTAGAGGTTGTCCTTGTCGGCGTCCTGGATGACGACGGCGGTGCGGTACTTGTTCTTCTGCCGTTTGAGGTAAGCGGCGCCCGCCCGCGCCTCGTCCGCGTTGGTCGGCGCGACCCGCACAAAACCCTGTATGCCCTTGATGTCGGTCGCCGTCATGATGCTGGAGACCGTCGCGATGCCGTTCGCCGACAGTGTGCGCAGCGCCTCGACGTTCGGGCCGGTGCTCGGGCCGAGGCCCGCCACGGCGACGAGCCGGTCGGGAGCGCTCTTGCGGGCGATCAGCAGGTCGACCGTGTGCTCCCAATGACGCGCGTTGCTGCCGGTGTTGGCGACGAGCAGCCGGATCTTCGGGGACGCGGCGAGGTCGCCCGTGTTGTGCCGGATCTGCGCGAGATAGGCGCCTTCGAGCTCGTGCCGTACGGAGTCCTCCGAGTTGCTGTCGTCGTCGGTGACGGTGAAGGAGGTGAGGTAGGCGACGGTGACGTACGGGTCCGTGCCGCGGTGGTCGTAGACCCGCTTGTTCTCCTCCTCGATCTTCTTCTCGACCCGCTCGAGATGTCCGGCGAACGCGTACGAGCCGTCGGTGACTCCGACGCACTCCCGGTCCGGGTCCAGATGCGTCACGCCGTCGGCGCAGCGGGCGCGGGCGTCCGCGACCTTGTCGACGATCACGAATCCGGCGACGGAGAGCACCACGGCGAGCGCCAGGCCGGCCGCGACCAGCTTCACCGTCCGCCACGACCACTCGCGCCACCGCGGCAGGGTCAGCGGGCTCATGTCCCGCTCCCGAGCATCGGCGACGTACGGGTGGGTGTCGTGAGCCGGTAGCGCTCCGCCTCGTTGACCAGAGCCACGTTGTAGTTCCTCCACAGTCGGGACAGGTGCACGAAGCCGTCGGCGAGGACCGGGCTGAGCTGCCTGCCGGGATCCGTGAGCGGATCGCTCCACAGCCAGCGCGCCACCACCAGGTCCCGGATCACGGCGGGGACGGTCACCTGGTCGCCGGGGTCGGACGGCGCGAGCCGCGCCCGCAGCTCCAGCGGGCCGCCGGGGTGGGCAAGCCGGTTGGGGGCCGCGGTGATGGTGTGGAAGGCGCTGAGCCACTCCTCGGTCTGTGCCGTGTTGCGCAGGGTCACGAGGTACTCGGCGACCTCGTCGACCCTTTCCAGCGCGAGAAGGTGGTAGAGCTCCTGAACGCGCTGTTCCCCGCTCGCGTAATGCTCTGCGAGGACCTCGTGCGCGGTGTCCCAGGCGCCGGCCCGCCCGGCCAGGTGCCACAGCAGCATCCGCCGGAGCCAGGGATGGAGGGACAGGGTGCCGGGAGCGCTCAGCAGCCAGCGGCTGCGGATGTCGGTGAACAGCTCCGCGCCGCGGCCGAGCAGTTGCGCGCCCACGAACAGGTCGTCGGCGGCGGCGCATTGGGCGAGGCGGTCCCGGTCCGCGGCGTCGAAGTCGGCGAGCAGGTCGTCGAGCGCGGCGTCCACGAGGAGCGGCTTGCGTCCCCCGGCCGACACGGTGCGGTGCGGCAGGTCGCGCAGCCAGAGGTTCTGCTGCGGGCCGGGCACCTGGGGCACGTTCGGCCCGCCGAGCACTTCGAAGACCTGCTGGACGGCCTTGGGAAGACCCCCGGTGAGCCGGTGGACGAACGGCGCGAGCGTGGTGAACGGCGTGAGCTCGGGGTGCGTGTTGAGCTGCTGCTCCACGTGGATGCGCACCTCGTCGCGGTCGAGGTCGCGCATGCGCAGCGGATACCACCAGGTGTCCTGGGCGTCCCCGGAGGGGCGGTGCTCGTGCCAGTCGGCGAGCGAGGCCCGGTCGGGCTCGCGCGGCCGCCAGGGCCACTCCTCGCCGGTCGCCGGGCCCCAGCGGGGCAGCCACCGGTTGCAGCCCGCGACGACGGACAGCGGGTCGCACGGCCGGCGGCCGAGGACGGTGTCGTCGTGCCGCGCCTGGAGCAGCAGATCGAGGAACTCACGGCCGTGGTCGGTGTGCGTCTCGTCGAGCAGCAGAAGGTACGAGCGCGGCCGGAAGAGCCCCTTGACGCAGGTGCGCAGGTCCTCCAGGAAGGCGGAGCACAGGAGTTGGTCGAGCCGGAGCTTGTCGCGCTCGTCGCCCTGGTGGCGCCAGCGGTTGAGTTCGAGCAAGGACTCCCACGGGTCGGAGCTGTGGGTGAGGCGGTGCTGTCCGAACCAGGCTGCGGTCGAGTGATCCCAGCGCCCGGCCCAGGACCGCGCGGAGGTGTCGGTCGCCGCGGCCAGCAGCGTACGTGCGCTGCGGCTCGCCCCTTCGGGTGCGTCTATCGAGGCCTGAGCGACCGTCAGATAGGCGGCCAGATAGTCGCCGTGCTGCTGTTTGGCCTTCTTCTCCAGGTCCGCGAGGGCGCCCCTGATGCCGCGCTGCCCGCCGGTGAGGGCCTGGTGCGGGAGGTCCTGGTCGGAGGCGAGCAGCCCGAGGGCGAGGCGCGGGAACGCCGTGTGCCGGTAGTTCGGCAGATTCCGGGCCAGCTGCCGGGCGAGCAGGCCGAGCGCGTAGCGCGGCAGCAGCTCCTGGCCCGAGGTGAACTTGACGTATCCGAAGGGGTATTGGGTCCCGAACTGCTCCATCAGAACGCACAGCAGCTCGCTGGTGCCGCTGCCGCGTGGCCCGAGCAGCATGGTCAGCGGACGCTCCGCGTCGCGGTCGAGCGCGAGCGTCGACTCCACGAGCGAGACGATGCCACCGCGCCCTCGCACGCCGGTGACTGCCGAGTGCTCCGTCACGGCCCCTGCTCCCTCGTATCTCGGTGATCTGCAGGGCATCAGTGCAGCGAGAATGCCACAGGAGGCACTCCGTGACGTCAAGTATTCAGGTTTCCCGCGGAGTTGGCTGATCTTTACACGTAACAGGCCGACGCCGGTGTCCCGACGACCCGCGCCCACGGGCCGGGGCGCGGGTCGTCATCGTGCGTCTACACCTCCGCGATGGACCGTCCCGCCCAGTCCGGGGCCGGTTCGGTCAGCTCGGTGAAGCGCTCGCGGACCTCGTCGGGGAACGGCGCCGCGCGCCCCGCCTTCTGGTCGACGTGCACGGCGAGCAGCTCCGTCGTGGCGACCGGCCGCGCGTCCTCGGCCGGCGCGGTGCCCGGGGCCGTGACGACGTACAACTCGTGGGTGAAGCGGGCCTTCTTGGCTGCCGCGCCCAGGACCCGGGTTCGGACGGCGAGGGCCGCCCCCTCCGGGACGTCGCGCAGATAGCGCAGGTGCGACTCGACCGTGTACAGGGAACAGCCGGTGGACTCGCGGTACCCGGAGTGCAGGCCCGTCTCGATCATCAGCGCGTCGGTGGCGTGCCCGAAGACGAGAACGTAGAACGCCTCGCTCATATGGCCGTTGTAGTCGATCCACTCGGCGCGCACGGTGCAGTGATGCAGCGGCAGCGAGGTCACTGTCCGGCCTCCTTCCGGGCGCGGGGCAGGCGGCCCGTCGCGCGCAGTACGTCGATGACGCCCTGGTCGCGCTCGGCCACGAGGTCGGCGATGGTCCGCCCGGCCGCCGCGTCGTCGCAGCCCGCGACCACTGAGTCGTACAGCGCCTTGTCGAGCTCAGGGGCTTCGAGCCGGGTCCACGGCGACTTCAGCGAGGGGCCGAAGTGGTCCAGCATGTGCGCCATGCCGCCCTCGCCGCCCGCGAGCGCGAACGTCAGCATCGGGCCCATGAACGCCCAGCGCAGGCCAGGGCCTTCGGTGATGGAGTCGTCGATCTCCTTCACCGTGGCCTCGCCGTTGGCGACCATGTGCAGGGCCTCGCGCCACAGGGCTTCCTGGAGGCGGTTGGCGATGAAGCCGGGCACCTCGCGGTCCATCGTGATGACGGACTTGCCCGCCACCTCGTAGAAGCGGGAGGCCCACGCCACCGCCTCGGCCGAGGTCCGCTCGCCGCCGACCACCTCGACCAGCGGAATCAGATACGGCGGGTTGAACGGGTGCCCCACGACGAGGCGGCCCGCACCCTCCGCGTCCGTCTGCATGTCCGTCATCGGATAGCCCGACGTGGACGAGGCGACGACGACCCCGGGCGGCGTCGCGGCGTCCAGACGGGCCAGCAGATCGCGCTTGAGGTCCAGCTTCTCCGGGGCGCTCTCCTGGACGAACTCGGCGTCCGCCACGGCCTCTTCGAGGGTGGCGGTCACCGTGAGTCGGTCCGTGGACGCCCCGTCCGCGAGGCCCAGCTGGGTGAGCGCGGGCCACGCGGCGTCGACGAGGCGGCGCAGCCGCACCTCCGCGTCGGGCGCCGGGTCCCAGGCCGTGACGTCGTAGCCACGGGCCAGGAAGTGGGCGACCCAGCCGCCGCCGATCACACCGGCGCCCACACAGGCGACACGGCGTACGTTCTCGGGTTCGGTCGACATCATGATCAGGCGGTTCCTTCCTGGGCGGCGGACGGGGTGCGGGGCTTGAGGCCGAGTTTCTGGCGGGCCTCGTCCGGGGTGGCGACGCGGGCGCCCATCGCCTCGACGATCGTCACGGCGCGCTCGACGAGCTGCGCGTTGGTGGCCTTGACGCCCTTGCCGAGATAGAGGTTGTCCTCCAGGCCGACGCGGACGTGCCCGCCGAGCACGACGGACTGCGCGACCCATGGCATCTGCATCCGGCCGAGCGCGAAGCTCGCCCACTGGGCGCCCTCCGGCAGCATGTTGACCATCGACTGGAGAACGCCCGGGTCGGCCGGAGCGCCCCACGGGATGCCCATGCAGAGCTGGAAGACGGTCGGGTCGTCGAGCAGGCCCTCGGCGAGCAGCTGCTTGGCGAACCAGAGGTGCCCCGTGTCGAAGATCTCCAGCTCGGGCCGCACGCCCAGCTCCTGGATGCGCCGGGCACCCGCGCGGAGCATGTCCGGCGTGGAGACGTAGAGGTTGCTGCCGTCGCCGAAGTTGAGGGAGCCGCAGTCCAGGGTGCAGATGTCGGGGAGCAGGTCCTCGACGTGCGGGAGCCGTTCGAGGCCGCCGACGAGGTCGGTCCCGGGCAGCTGCTTGAGCGGCTCGTCCGGGTCGATGACCAGGTCACCGCCCATTCCGGCGGTGAGGTTGATGACGACGTCGGTGCCGGTCTCCCTGATCCGCTCGACGACCTCGCGGTACAGCCGCGGGTCGCGCGAGGGCGCTCCGGTCTCGGGGTCGCGTACGTGGATGTGGACCTCGGCGGCGCCCGCGTCGGCTGCCTCCACCGCGGAGCGGGCTATCTGCTCGGGGGTCACCGGCACGTGGGGGCTCTTGCGGACGGTGTCGCCGGCGCCGGTGAGGGCGGCCGTGATGATGACGTCCTGGTTCATGGGCATGCGGACATCGCTCCTTGGACCCGAAGGCCGTTGGGGGGAAGGGGATGTGAGGGTGAGTCAGTTCATGGGCGGGGCGGGCGCGGTCAGGGTGCTGTCGACGTACGCGAGCAGAGCCGTGTGCATCGCTTCGGCGTCGGTGCCGGGAGCAGTGGCGAGCACCTGGGTGGCCAGGCCGTCGATCAGGGCGGTCAGCGCGAGCGCCGCCGCCTCCGGGTCGACGGGTCTGAACGAACCCCGGGCGACACCGCGCCGCACCACGTCGGCGACGGTCTCGCGCCACTGCCGGTAGTACTCGGCGTGCAGGTCGCCGACCGCCGTGGAGCGGGCCGCCTCGGCCCACAGGTCCAGCCACACCGCCCACTGCCTGCGCTGCTGCGCGGTGCGCGGCGTCTGGAGCGCGATGAGCTGGCGAAGCTCATCGGCCGGGTCCGCCGCGTCGGCGGTGCGCGCCGCCCGGTGGGCGGTGTCCTCGTCCATGCACCACCGCACGGCCGCCTCGAGGAGTTCCGCGCGGCCGGGGAAGTGGTAGTGGATGGCGGCCGTGCTGGTCGCGCAGGCCTCGGCGATGTCGGAGACCCGTACGGCGTGGAAGCCGCGCTCGGCGATCAGGCGCACCGTCTCGCGCACGATCTGCGAGGGGCGGCCGCCCTCGACGGGGACGGCGCCGCCCGCCGGGCGGGCCGGGGGCCGGTGCCGCGCGCCGAGCAGCCGGCCCGCGTCCACCTGCCCCTCGTCGGCGATCCGGGCCAGCTCGGCCGCCGTGAAGCGGCGCGTGCCGCTCAGGGACCGGGACAGCTTGGAGGGGTCCATGACGATCCGCCGGGCGAACTCGCGCTGGCTCACCCCGGCGGCGGTGATCACCTCCCGCACCCGGGCGGCGACCTCGTCTCGGTTCTCGTCACTGTGCTCCACGGTCGACGACCCTAACCGTGTGTTGAGCAGATCTCAACACGTGACCGCACATAGATACAGATCAGTCTATGTATTGAGCTGCTGACTGGCGCATCAGTCAGCAGCTCAATGCGCGCTAGGGGACCAGTGGGCCTCCGCCGTCGCGGGCACACTCCGGGACCCGTCCGGCGCGACCGCCACGAGCCGCAGCCGTGTGACGGTCTCCGACGTGGCGGGCGGCGCGGGAAGGCTCAGGCAGTACACGTCGTCGTAGATCCGGCCGAGCCAGCTCCCGTCGTCGTCGCGCAGCAGGTCGTAGTGGTGGACGACGCTGTGCCCGGCGAGGCGCCAGGACAGGAAGGCGTGGGCCGTTTCTCCGTCCGTGAGCACCTCGTCGACCGTGAAGTCCTCGGGCGGGGCGGGTGGTGCGAACTCGGCTCCGAGCAGGGCGAGTTCACCGACCCGGATCGCGCACCGGGTCGGGGGCCGGGACGACACGCGCAGGCCGACGGCCGCGATCGTCCGTCCCTGGAAGGGGCCGAGCCCGTGCGTCGCCGTGTGCCAGCCGGCCGCCGACCCCGCCGCGAGCCAGACGAAGGTGCCGGGCGCGTCCTGGAACAGCAGCCCCACTTCAAGGTCCGCGCCGTCCGTGCCGTGCGCGGTCACGGCGAGGCGCTCGGGCCCGGTGACGGTCAGCGCCGTCTTGTAGAGGCGCACCGTCGTCGCGCCGCCCGGCCCGAGCGGACCCGACACCAGCAGCGAGGACCCACCGTCGTACGCGAGCTCATGGTCGAAGTCGACCGACAGAGGGGCGCCCGCACCCTCTGGACCCGTGCCCCCGGCGCTCGTACCTTCTGCACCCGTACCTTCCGACCGCGTCCAGAACTGCCAGGTCGGCAGCACGTCCTGGACGGAGGCGTTGTGCCAGTCGCCGTCCGAGGCCCGCCGTCCGTCGAGGAAGAAGGCGCGCCCGTGACCGGTGTTGAAGCGGGTGACGAACGGGAACGAGCCGATGACCGACCGTTCCGTGATGTGGTGTGCCACGCCGTCCCATGCCCGGTGGTCGTCCCGGTCGCGCGGCGTCTCCCGGTCGTTGAGGGTCTCCCGGTCGTGGGGGAGGAGGCGGCCGCTGCGGGTGGGATCCTGGTGCGGCCCCGACCAGTAGCGGCGCTCGCGCCGGAACACCTCTTGTTCGGCGTCCGGGTCGTCGTGGTGAGGGGCCAGCTCCTTCACGAAGTGCGAACCGAACAGGGCCCAGCTCGTGCGCGCCGCTTCCCCCGGCGGGAACAGCAGCCGCGGGTCGTACTCGGGGTCGAATCCGAACTGCTCGTTCTCCGTGCCGTGGAAGACCGTCGCGTAGGGGTCGCGGCCCAGCTTCAGGGCCGTCGCACGCGACGTCTCGACGCCCTCAGGGGTCATCCAGTAGTTCGCGAAGAAGCTGTCGGCCACGTCGAGCCACGGGGCGTTGTCCGCGTTGAGGTGGTTGAGGTAGTCGAGGTGACCGTCCGGCGTGATCGTGTCGTACCACTGGACATGGAAACCCTCCGGGGCACGCTCCCGCAGTGAGCGCAGCAGGGCGTGGAGCCGTGACGCCTGGCCGGGCGGCGTCTCGGCCTCGTGGTTGATGAAGTAGCCGTCGAACCCGAAGTACGCGGCCATCTCGATCAGCTTGTCCGCGACGGGGAACGAGCCGTCGGCGCGCTGCTCCAGATACTCCTCGAAGTCGCCGGAGCGCGGCCAGAACCAGCAGCCCAGGCTGCGCACGCCGTTGCGATGGGCCGCGTCCGTGTAGGCGGGGTTGGGCAGGTTGACCAGGCCGTGCGCGGGGTCGTCCGCGGGCGAGCCGTCGACGGGCAGGCCGTGCCAGGAGCCGTAGAGGTCGGAGTACTGCCAAAAGCGCAGCAGGCGGCGCGCGAAAGCGTCGCCGTACTTGCGGGCCGTGAAGAAGGCGTCGTCGTAGTCGTAGGTCAGATTCATGAGCCGCGGGCCCGTCGCCAGGTCCGGGTGCGCCTGCGTGGCGGGGAACGGGGCGATGCGCGGCGCGAGCGGAACCCGGGAGCGGAAATGGCGCGCCCAGCGGTCGGTCCCGGGGCTCCAGCTCTTGAGCGCGGCGGCGTCGTAGCCGTGCATGTACGGGCGCACGGGGGAGCGGTCGTCATCCATGGGCAACTCCGGTGAGGCGGCGGGGACGGGTTCAGGGGCGGAGGCGGGGGTCAGGCAACGTTGTCAACCGTCACGACCTCGGTGATCCCGCGCGCCGCGAGGTGCCCCGCGTCGTCCGCGAGGCCCGCCAGGACCGTCGTCGGACGCGCCCCGTCCGCCGTCAGACGCGTGAACGCCTCGAAGACAGGACCGCCCGGTGCGCACGCCGAGCGGTGCGGTGCCCGGTCCTCGTCGCCCGCGTCCACGATCAGGGCCGTCGTACGCGGAGCCGGCGCGTGCTCGCGCCCCCGCCACTGCGCGGCGATCGCGGACACGGACTTGCCGGCCGGTTTCACCTCGCCGTCGTTCGTCAACAGACCAAGGGAGTACTCGAGTTCGGGGAAGTCGGCGAGGTCGCGGCTGACGTCGTGCGAGCACCACCACGTGACGCCCCACAGATCCGGGCAGTCCAGGGCGGCCTCGACGGTGGCCTCCGTGAACGCGGCCGCGTACTCGGCCGGGATCAGCGGCTGCGGCGCGCCCACCTCCTGGAGCCACACAGGACGCCGCGGGTCGAGCGCCCACGCCTTCGACAGCTCGACCAGATACGCGGCATGCCCGGAGGTCGCCGGGCCGCTGCGGCCGTGGCGCTGCGCCGTGCCGTTGAACACCCAGGAGTGCACCGCCGTCATCGCGCCGAGCCGCGCCGCGTGCGCCGGGGTGAACGGCTGGTCGTCCTGGTACCAGGAGGCGTCGTACTCGGCGTGCAGATGCGGCAGCCCCGGCGCCCCCTCCTCGCACGCGGCGAGGACCCGCTCCAGCCAACTGCCCGCCTGCTCGGGGGTGATGCGGTCCGGGTCCGGATGGGGAGGGCCCGCCGCGAACTGAGCGATCTCGTTGCCGATCGTCATTCCCAGGAAGTTCGGCCGGTCCGCGAGCGCGGAGGCGAGTGTACGGAGATAGTCCTCCTGCGCCGAGACGACGTCGGGGTCGGTGAAGATATTGCGGCGGTGCCAGGTCCGCGTCCACGCGGGCAGGAAGTCGAAACTCGACAGATGCCCCTGGAGCCCGTCCACGTTGACGTCGAGGCCGCGCTCGCCCGCCGCGTCCGCGAGCGCCACCAGCTGCTCGACCGCCCGCGGTCTGATCAGGGAGCGATTGGGCTGGAAGACGGGCCACAGCGGGAACACGCGCACATGGTCGAGGCCCAGCGCGGCGATCGCGTCCAGGTCGGCGCGCACGGCGTCGAGGTCGAAGTCGAGCCAGTGGTGGAACCACCCCTGGCTGGGCGTGTAGTTGGCGCCGAAACGCATCGCGGACTCCCGGCTATCGGAATCGAATCCCGGGCAGTCTGCCCTCAACTCCTCGCTCGCATCCACCCTTTGCGCAGTTCCCGAAGATTTTTACGGGCCCTCTTGCCGAGGCGGCTTTAGCGCTTTAGTCTCCACCGCACTCAAGCGCTTTAGCCAGCCGTGCGAACCGTCCGGCGAAGCGGATCCAGGAGCCAAGCCATGCGGCGTACCCCCGCCAGACGCCCCACCATCAAGGACATCGCGCTGCGCACGGGCGTGTCCGAGAGCGCCGTCTCCTTCGCGCTCAACGGCAGGCCCGGTGTCTCGGAAGCCACCCGGGACCGGGTCCGCCGCGTCGCCGACCAGCTCGGCTGGCGGCCGAGCGCGGCGGCGCGCGCCCTGTCGGGCGAGGGCGCGGCCACGGTCGGCCTCGTGCTGGCCCGCCCGGCGAGCACGCTCGGTGTCGAGTCGTTCTTCCTCCAGCTCGTCTCCGGCATCCAGGAGGTGCTCGCCGGGCGCCGCCTCGGCCTGCTCTTCCAGGTCGTCGAGGACCTGTCCGCGGAGTGCGACGCCTACCGGCGCTGGTGGGCCGAGCGCCGGGTGGACGGTGTCCTCGTCGTCGACCCGCGGGCCGACGACCCCCGGCCGCCGTTCCTCGACGAACTCGGCCTGCCGGCCGTCGTCATCGGCTCCCTGCCGCCCGGCGACGACGGCACCGGACACCCCGGCATCTCCAACCTGTGGGCCGACGACGCCCGCGCGATGGCGTCCATCGTGAGTCATCTGCACGGCCTGGGACACCGCAGGATCGTGCACATCGCCGGCCTGCCCGACCTCGCCCACACGCGGCGCCGCATCCAGTCGCTGCGCACCGAGGCGGAGCGCCGCGGCCTCACCGACGTCCGGTCGATCACCACGGACTACTCGGACAGCGAGGGCGCCGAGGTCACGCGCCGCGTCCTCGCGTCCGACGCCCCGCCGACGGCCATCGTCTACGACAACGACGTCCTGGCCGTCGCCGGGCTCGCCGTCGCCGCGGGCCGCGGCATCCCCGTGCCGGACCGGCTCTCCATCGTGGCCTGGGACGACTCCGTCCTGTGCCGCACCGCGCACCCCTCGCTGACCGCGCTCGTCCGCGACACGACAGCGTTCGGCCGGCGGGCCGCGCAGGAGCTGCTCGCCCTGCTCGACGGCGGACCGGCCCTGCGCGTGGAAGACGAACTGCCCCATCTCGAACAGCGCGGCAGCACCGCCGCCGCGCCCTGAACCGGACCCACCGCCTGCGCCGCCCCCCACACGCACCGCGCTCGGACAACGATGTCGACCCCTCGTCCCGGAGGTTTCAGGTCCCCATGAACCCCACAAAGGCCATCCGCCGCACGAACGCCACCACCCCCACGACCCGGTCCCGCACCCACGCACTCAGAACCGGCACCCTCGCAGCGGTCGCCCTCGCACTCGCCGCCACCGGCTGCTCGGCCACGCCCACGGCCACCGGCGGGGCGGGCGCCTCGTCCCTCACCGCGAACCTGGGCTTCTCGGGCACCACCATCACCCGGAACTTCAACCCCTTCTCCCTGACGGCGACGCAGGGCACCTTCGGCTTCCAGTACGAGGCGCTCTTCGACTTCAACATCCTCAAGGGCGGCGAGTTCAAGCCGTGGCTCGGCACCAAGTACACGTGGTCCGACGGCGGCAAGAAGATCACCATCGACCTCGACAAGCGCGCCAACTGGTCGGACGGCTCCCCGCTCACCGCCGCCGACGTGGTCTTCACCATGGACTACGTGCGGGACAACAAGCTGCCCCCGAGCTGGGCCTTCGACTACAAGAAGGCGACGGCGGCCGACGACCACACGCTCGAGATCACCTTCGACAAGCCCGCCTACTCGAAACTCGACTCCATCGGCGGGATCACCCCCGTACCGAAGAAGGAGTGGCAGGGCCGGAACGGCAAGACGTACACCAACCCGAACCCGGTCGGCTCGGGCCCCTACAAGCTCAAGCAGTACAGCGCCCAGCAGCTCACCTTCCAGGCCCGCGGCAACTACTGGAAGCAGAAGAACATCCCGGTCAAGACGGTCAAGGCACCCGTCGTCACCCAGGCCTCCGAGGTGCCCAAACTGCTGAGCGGGGAGGTGGAGTGGAGCGGCGGGGTCGTGCCCGACGTGAAGAAGCAGTACATCTCCAAGGACCCGAAGAACCACCACGCCTGGTACCCCACCTACGGCGGGCAGTACATGTTCTTCAATCACCAGAAGAAGCCGTTCACCGATGTGCATGTACGCCGCGGCCTCTCCCTGGCCGTCGACCGCACCCAGCTGCTCGACATCTCCAACCCGGGCATGTTCAACACGCTCAACCTGACCGGGCTCGACTCCAAGACCCAGGGCAAGTGGATCGACGCCAAGTACACGGACGCCGAGCAGCCGAAGGCTGAACTCTCCAAGTCGCTGGCCGAGTTCAAGAGGGCCGGTTACACGAGGAAGAACGGCAAGCTGGTCGACAGCAGCGGCAAGCAGCTCAGCTTCAGCATCATCGAGGTCTCCACCTGGGGCGACGCCGTCCAGTTCGACAAGGTCGTGGCCAGCCAGCTGAAGAAGGCAGGTGTGAACGTGTCGGTCAAGCCGACCGATGCTTCGCAGATGGACGTCAAGCGCAAGAAGGGCGACTTCGACGTCCTGATCGGAGGCGCGGTCTTCTACTCCACCCCGTACAACTACTTCAAGGACATGCTCTGGAGCGGAAACGCGGGCGTGTGGACCAACTACGGCCACTACAAGAGCAAGAAGGCCGACGCGCTCATCAAGGAGCTGGGGGAGACCGGCGACCAGGCCGAGATCAAGAAGATCTCCGGCGAGCTCGAGGGCATGATGGTCGACGACGTGCCCGCCGCACCACTGATCACCATCGGCGTCTCCAGCGAGTACAACAGCAAGAACTGGACCGGCTGGCCGACCGCGGAGGACCCGTACGCGCAGCCCGCGCCCTGGGCCGGCGGGATCGACTCCATGAGCATCCTGCTCAACCTGCGCCCCGCGAAGGGCTGATGACGCCATGACCGTTCCCGCCCTCGGCCCGGTGGACGCCACAGCCGTCGCGCCCAGGCCCGTCCGCCGCCCCAGGAGCGCCAGGTTCGGCGCCGCTCGCTACTTCCTGCGGCGCCTGGCCTTCTACGCCGTGGCCGCAGCCCTCGCCATCACCCTCAACTTCCTCATCCCGCGCCTGATGCCGGGCGACCCCGCCTCCGCGCTCATCGCGCAGATGCAGCAGAAGCAGACGCTCTCCGGTGACCAGGTGCACGCCATCTACCGGCTGTTCGGGATGCCGGGGGAGCCGCTCTGGGACCAGTACGTCACGTATCTGAATCAGGTCCTGCACTTCAACTTCGGTATATCCGTGGCCTATTACCCCACCCCCGTGTGGGAAGTGATCCGCACCGGGCTGCCCTGGACGGTCGGCCTGGTGGGCCTCACCTCGGTCGTGTCCTTCGTCCTCGGCACCGCGGCCGGCGTCGTGTCAGGCTCCCGCGTGGGATCGCGTTTCGACTCGTTCATGACGCCCGCGTCCATGTTCATGGGGTCGCTGCCGTTCTTCTGGGTCGCCCTCATCCTCGTCCTCGTCTTCGGGGTGCAGCTCAGCTGGCTGCCGACCGGCGGCGGGTACGACGGCGACATACGGCCCGCCTTCAACGGGCCGTTCCTGACGAGCGTCCTGCAGCACGGCATCCTTCCCGCGCTCACGATGGTGACGGCGTCGGTGGGGGGCTGGCTGGTCGGCATGCGGAACATGATGGTCACGACCGTCTCCGAGGACTATGTGCTGCTCGCCCGCGCCAAGGGCCTTTCCAAGGCGCGCGTGATGTTCCAGTACGCCGCCCGCAACGCCGTCCTGCCGAGCGTCGCCGGATTCGCGCTCACCATCGGGACCGTCGTCAGCGGGCAGCTCCTCGTGGAGATCGTCTTCGCCTATCCGGGCGTCGGATACCTCCTCTACCAGGCCGTCTCCAGCGTCGACTACCCGCTGATGCAGGCCCTGTTCCTGATCGTGTCGCTCTCCGTGCTCGCCGCGAACTTCATCGCGGACTCCGTGTACGGGCTCATCGACCCGCGTGCGAGGGAGGCCCGCTCATGAGCGCATCGGTCCGTACAAAGCACAGCCTGCGCCGCCTGAAGCTGCCCGCGAACCCCAAGGTCCGCATCGGCGTCGCGATCTTCGTCTTCTTCGCGCTCCTCGCCCTGCTCGGCCCGTTCGTCGTACAGCACGTGATGGGGCTCTCGCCCAGCGATGTCGACACCTCGCAGGCCATGGAACCCCCTTCCGCAAAGCACCTGTTGGGGACCACGGCCACCGGAGAGGACGTCTTCGCCCAGCTCGTCGTCGGCAGCAGGATCTCGTTGCTCGTCGGGCTCGTGGCGGGCGTCATCACCACCACGCTCTCCGTCCTCGTCGGGGTCGCGGGCGGCTATCTGGGCGGGCGCGCCGACTCCTTCCTGACCGCCGCCACCAACGTCTGCCTCGTCATCCCCGGCATGCCGCTGCTGATCATCGTGGCGAGCTATGTGCAGGGGCGCGGCGGCTGGCTCACCGTGGCCCTGGTCATCGGGCTCACGGCCTGGCCGTGGGGTGCGCGGCAGAAGCGGGCGCAGACACTGTCGCTCCGCCACCGGGACTTCGTGTCCGCGGCCGAGATGACGGGGGAGAGCAGGTGGGGCGTCATCACCCGCGAGCTGATCCCGTCGCTCGCGCCGATCATCTCCGTGAGCTTCCTGGGCGCGGTCGTCGGCTCGATGTTCGCGGACGCCGGTCTCTCCTTCATGGGGCTCGGCAACATCAACATCACGAGCTGGGGCTCGATGCTCTACTGGGCGCAGAACGGTGCTGCCCTGACCCGGGGCGCCTGGTGGTGGTTCGTGCCACCGGGTGCGTGCATCGCCCTGATCGGGGTCGCCGCGGGCCTGATCAACTTCGGAATCGACGAAGTGTCCAATCCCCGGCTCCGCAAGCCCTCCAAGGCGGTACGCGCCCGTGCCGGTGCCGCCCGGCTGCACGCGGCCGCCGGCGGCGGGTCCGACGAGACCGGCGGAGCCAGGCCCACGGCCGGTAAGCCCGCGCCCGTTCAGGAGGCCGCGTCATGAGCAGCAGCACCACGCCGCAGTCACCGCTCCCGGAGCAGAGCACCGATCACCGAAGTGAGCACCGCGCACCCCTGCTCACCGTCCGAGGCCTCCACGTCGACTACTTCGACAAGGAGGACCCCGTTCACGCCGTACGCGGCGTCGACCTCACTCTGCGCCGCGGCGAAACCCTCGGCATCGTCGGCGAGAGCGGCTGCGGCAAGTCCACCCTGGTCACCGCCATGACCCGGCTCGAGCGGCCCCCGGCCGTCACGACCGCAGGATCGGTCGTCTTCCACGGCCACGACGGCACCGAGAGCACCGACATCCTGCGCCTGACCGAACGTCAACTGGCACATCTGCGCTGGGAGAACATCGCGATCGTCTTCCAGAGCGCGATGAACGCCCTCAACCCCGTCCTGCGCCTCGGGAACCAGTTCGCCGACGTCCTGCGCCGCCACCACGGCCTGTCCAAGCGCGAGGCCTGGGAGCGGGCAGGAGAACTTCTCGGCATGGTCGGCATCCCCGCCGACCGGCTGCGCTCGTACGCCCATGAGCTGTCCGGCGGCATGCGGCAGCGCGCCACGATCGCCCTCGCCCTCGCCTGCGAGCCCGACCTCGTCGTCATGGACGAGCCGACGACCGCCGTCGATGTCGTCATGCAGCGCCAGATCCTGCGCCAGGTCGCCCGCCTCAAGCGGGAGCTGGGGTTCTCGGTCATCTTCATCACGCACGACCTGTCCCTGCTCATCGAGATCGCCGACCGGATCGCCGTCATGTACGCGGGCAAGGTCGTCGAGACGGGACCCGCACGACAGCTCTACACCGACCCGCGGCACCCGTACACCGAGGCGCTGCGCGGCGCCTTCCCGCCGCTGCACGGGCCGCGCCGCGAGATCACCGGCATCCCCGGCTCCCCGCCCGGACTGCGCACCCTGCCCGCAGGATGCGCCTTCCACCCGCGCTGCGCCCGCCGCTTCGCACCCTGCGACAACACGACGCCGCCGCTCCTCGCCCTCGGCGCCGGCGAGGCCGCCTGCCATCTGCACCAGTCCGTACGCGGCGAGGAGGACCACCATGCCCGCACCCGCTGAACCCGTCCTCGAAGCACGCGACGTCGTCAAGAGGTTCCCGCTGCACGGCCCGGGCCGACACGGCAAGGAGGTGCACGCGGTCGAGCCGACCAGCCTCGCCCTGCACGCAGGCCGCATCACCGCGCTCGTCGGCGAGAGCGGCAGCGGCAAGTCCACGCTCGCCCGCATGCTCGCCCTCGCCTACCCGCCCACCGAGGGCGAGATCCGTCTCGACGGCGCCCCCGTCAAGAAGGCCCGCACGGCACGAGGCAAACGCGCCTACTACCGCCAGGTCCAGATGGTCTTCCAGGACCCGTTCTCCTCGCTCAGCCCCGTGCACCGCCTGCGCTACATCCTCAGCCGGCCCCTCCAGCTGCACGGCCACGCCTCCGGGCGCGCGGATCTCGAACGGCAGATCCTCGACCTCCTCGACCGGGTCAACCTCACCCCCGCCGACCAGTTCATCGACAAGTTCCCGCACGAGCTCTCCGGCGGCCAGCGCCAGCGCGTCGCCATCGCCCGCGCCCTGGCCGCCCGCCCCAAGGTCCTCCTCGGCGACGAACCCGTCTCGATGCTCGACGTGTCGATCCGCCTCGACATCCTGAACCTCCTCGGCACGCTCCGCGACGACGAGGGCCTCGCGATCCTCTACATCACCCACGACATCGCGGGCGCCCGCTACTTCGCCGACGAGATCAAGGTCCTGTATGCGGGCCAGCTCGTGGAGTCGGGCCCCGCAGACGGCGTCGTGGAACAGCCCAGGCACCCGTACACCCGGCTCCTCCTGGAGTCCGCACCCGACCCCGACCGCGACGGCGGGCTCCTCGACGAGGCCGAGGTCGTCGACGACGAGGAGACCCTCGGCGAACCCCCGAGCCTCGTCGACCCGCCCACGGGCTGCCGCTTCCACCCGCGCTGCCCGCTCGCGAAACCCGTGTGCGCCACGGCGTTCCCGCCGCGCACACGGTTCGACGACGGACAGTGGGTGCACTGCTGGAGCTACGACGAGGAGAACTACCGATGATGCAGCCCTGGTTCACGGACGGAAAGCTCGGCATCTTCCTGCACTGGGGGATCTACAGCGTCGACGGCGTCGCCGAGTCCTGGTCCTTCTTCAACGGGCAGGTCCCGTACGACACCTACATGGCGCAGCTCGACGGGTTCGAAGCGCAGAAGTGGGACCCGGACGCCTGGGCCGACCTGTTCGTCGAGGCGGGCGCCGCGTACGCGGTCCTCACCGCCAAGCACCACGACGGAGTCGCCCTGTGGGACACCCGGGCGAACGACCTGTCCGTCGTCAGGCGCACCCCGGCCGCCCGCGACCTCATCACCCCCTACGTGGACGCGCTGCGCCGCCGCGGCCTCAAGGTCGGCCTCTACTACTCGCACCTCGACTGGTCCCACCCGGACTACGCCACGGTCCGGCCGGACGGGCCGGACAGGCAGGAAGCGGACGACCGCGGCAACCCGTACTCGATGCCCGCCGTCGGTGACGAGTCACCCGAGCGCTGGGACGCCTTCCTCGCCTTCCACCGCGCCCAGGTCCGCGAGCTCCTCGGGCTCTTCCAGCCGGACCTGCTCTGGTTCGACGGCGAATGGGAGCGCAGCCCAGAGCAGTGGCGCATGGCCGAACTCGCCGAACTCATCAAGGAGTTGAGCCCGCACACCGTCGTCAACGGGCGCCTCACCGGACACGGTGACTACGCGACTCCCGAACAGGGTGTGCCCGTCGAACCGCCGAAGGGCCCCTGGGAGCTCTGCCTCACCGTCAACGACTCGTGGGGGTACCAGCCGCAGGACGACCACCACAAGTCGCCCCGTCAGCTGGTCCGCGTCTTCGCCGAGACCGTCGGCGGGGGAGGCAACCTTCTGCTCGCCGTGGGCCCGAAGGCCGACGGCACGATCCCGCCCGAGCAGGCCGAGCGCCTCGAAGCGCTCGGCGAGTGGATCGCCGAACACCGGCCCGCCGTCCGCAGCGCCGTGCGCGGCCTGCCCCACGGCCACTTCTACGGCCCCTCCACCCTCTCCGCCGACCGCCGCACCCTGTACCTGTTCCTCTTCGACCGGCCCAACGAGTACGTCGTGCTGCGCGGTGTCCGCAACGCCGTTCGCTCGGCGCGGGTCCTCGGGTCCGGCACGGACGTCCGCCACGAGCGTGTCGGCGGGCTCGGCGAGGTGCCCGGCTGGGAGTACCTGTACGTCACCGACGACCAGCTCGACCCCCTGTGCACGGTCGTCGCCCTCGAACTCGACGGCGAACTCGACCTGTACCGCGAACACACCCGCGACTGACGCACCCGCACTCCACCCCCCTCGACCGACCGACACAGACACCGATCTCGGAGGCAGAGCCCCATGGCAGCCCGAAGAGCCCTGCACGCCTGTTCCGTCGCCACCCTGTTCGTCGCCGCGTCCGCCGCGGCCGTCCCGCCCGTATCGGCGCACACGACGGACCGGCCCCTGCCCGTCGTCTCGCCGACCCCGCAGCACATGACCCGCGCCGGAGCCGACATCTCCCTCGCTTCGCGCGCCGAACTCGTCGTGGACGACACCACCGACCAGCCCGCCCGCGACCTCCTCACCGCCACCCTGCGCGCCCACGGAGTCAGCCACGTCGACGTCCGCACCAAGGCGTCGGGGCACGCGCCCCTGACCGTGCTCCTCGGCCCGGCCACCCGCCCCGACGTGGCGAAAGCCCTGCGCGGCACCGACGTCCCCACCCAGGACGAGGGCTACGCGGTACGCGTCGCGGGACGGACCGTGGCGCTCGGCGGCACCGACGCGACCGGCCAGTTCTACGCGGCCCAGACGTTCGGACAGCTCGTCACCAAGGGGAACATCGCGGGGGCGTCCGTCTCCGACTTCCCGTCCATGCGGCTGCGCGGCTCCATCGAGGGCTTCTACGGACCGCCCTGGACGGAGGCGGAGCGCCTGGACCAGATGGACTTCCTCGGTGAGGTCAAGTCCAACACCTATGTGTACGCGCCCAAGGACGACCCGTACCACCGCGACAAGTGGCGCGAGCCGTACCCGGCGGACAAGCTCGCCCAGCTCGGCACGCTCGTCGACCGGGCCCGCGCCAACCACGTCCGCTTCACTTTCGCCGTGTCGCCCGGCGGCTCGGTCTGCTACTCGGACCCGGCCGACGTGAAGGCCCTCACCGCGAAGCTCCAGGCGCTCTACGACCTGGGCGTGCGCTCGTTCTCCGTGCCGCTCGACGACATCAGCTACACCAAGTGGAACTGCGACGCCGACCAGCAGAAGTTCGGCGCCCCCGGGCGCGGCCCCGCCGCGAAGGCCCAGGTCGGTCTGCTCAACACCGTCCAGCAGGACTTCATCGCCACCCACGACGGCGCCAACCCGCTCCAGATGGTGCCCACCGAGTACGGCGACCTCACCGACACCGCGTACAAGCAGGAGATCCGCGGGAACCTCGACAAGGACATCGAGGTCATGTGGACCGGCACGGACGTCGTCCCGCCGGAGATCACCAACGACCAGGCCCAGAAGGCGTCCGAGCTGTTCGGGCGCAAGGTGTTCGTCTGGGACAACTACCCGGTCAACGACTTCGGCCGGACCTCGGGTCGCCTCCTGCTCGCCCCCTACGACAAGCGCGAGCCCGGACTGTCCGAGCATCTCAGCGGCCTCGTCTCCAACCCGATGAACCAGGAGGCGGCCAGCAAGCTCGCCGTCTTCACCATGTCCGACTTCTCGTGGAACGACCGCGGCTACGACCGCGCCCGCTCCGCCCGGCAGTCCGCGCTGCACCTCGCCGGCGGGGACCCGCGCGTCGCCGACGCCGTACAGACCTTCGTCGACCTCAACCACATGGCACCGACGTTCGGCGCCAAGCCGTGGCAGCCGCAGTCGCCGATCCTCAGCGCGCAGCTCGAGAAGTTCTGGAAGGCGTACGAGAGCGACCCGGCGGCCGCGATCCGCTCCTTCACGCCCACCGCGGCGAACATCGGGCGAACCCCGGCCGTCCTCCGCGCCGGCGTGCCCGACCAGCAGTTCCTGCACGACGCCGGGCCCTGGCTCGACTCCACCGCGCTGTGGGGCAAGGCCCTCGGGCACGGTCTCGCCGCGCTGAAGGCCATCGACGCCCATGACGCGGACAAGGCGGCCGGCGAGCGCGCCGCGATGGACAAGGCCGCGGACGCCGCCTCGCACATCACCATCGACCCGGCCGAGCACCACCAGCCAGGACCCGTGAAGATCGCCGACCCGTTCCTCGGCGACTTCGTCAGCCGGGTCCAGGACCTGCACGACGCCTCGAAGGGCCTCGAGCCGCTGCGGCAGCTCGCCCTGAACAAGGACACGAAGCAGAGCTCGGACTACGCGTGGGACGGCGGGTTCCCGTTCGGCGCGGCCAAGGCGGCCGACGGCGACCGCTTCAACTTCTCGACCACCAGCGGCAAGGAGGCGCAGCCCTGGTGGCAGGTCGACCTCGGCTCCGTCGCCGACCTGGAGCGCGTCGACGTCTACAACCGCAGCGACTGCTGCGCGGACCGCACCAAGGACTACTACGTCCTGGTCTCCGACGAGCCCTTCACCGGCACCCTCGCCGACCAGCTGACCAAGCCCGGCGTGTGGTCCCACCACGAGAGCGCGCAGGCCGGCGGCCCGACGGCGATCCCGGTGACGGCACACGGCCGCTATGTGCGGGTGTGGCTGGCCAGCGAGAAGCCCGTCGAGCTGAACATGGCGGAGGTCGAGGTGTACGGCAGGGCGCGCAGCTGACCTACCGCGTGAACGAGTAGATCTCGCTCCGCAGGTCCGCCGGCAGCCGCGCGTCGTCCCGCCCCGCGGCGGTGGCGAGCAGCGCCGTGACGCGACGGACGTGGCTGCCCGGCAGGGCCTCCATGCCGCGCAGCACCCGGCGGTACGTCAACTCCAGCTCGGCGTCGGTCAGTTCAACGCCGCCGCTGAGCAGAAGATGCAGCAGGTCGTGCGCGAGCGAGGTGGCCGGCTCTCCTTCCGTGGCCACGAACGTGGTCACGGAAGGGCCCAGCCACGCGAACACCGGGTCCATGACGTGCCGCACGAGAGAGTCGTTCGTCCCGCCGGACACCTCCATCTTGTGCCAGATCTCGTCCCAGTAGGGCCGGGACCAGCCGGGCCCGCCGTGACCCCGCGGGTAGCGGTAGAGCCAGTTCGCGTCGACCGGGTCCGGCGGCGCGGGCGCGCCGTACCGCGGCGCGACCTCGAGCGTGCGACGGCCGTCGGCGTCCCAGGACCGGTGCAGGGTCATCGACAGGGCGAAGTCCGTCCACTGCTCCTCGTTGAGCGCCGAACGCCACAACAGGGCGTGCCGGTGCCAGGCACTGACCGGGTTCGCCGAGCCGGGGAACAGCTCGGCGGCCGTGGTGCCGCCCGTCAGCAGCAGGATGACCAGGACGAGATTGGCGCCGTAGATGCCGTGCCGCGACGCGACCCTGAGCGTCGAGGGCCGGTAGGCGGGGTGCTGGTCACCGGCGCGGGTCTCGTGCTGGTCGAGTACGCGGATCAGGACCCGGCTGAGCCTGTCCCGCTCCGCCGAATCCATCCGCGCCGCCATCGCGCAGGCGAACCGCAGCATCTGACGCCCGGACAGGGGCGCGTACGAGAGCAGCGCGTACGCCAGGTCGTCGTCCACGCGCTGGTCGCCGAGGGCTAGGGCGGGCCGGTTCTGCACGAGCGCGCTCAGCACGTGCAGCGCGAGCCGCACCGCCAGATACTCGCCGAACGTGGCGTGCAGGAACTCGTACGTCGCGAGGACGTGGCCGTCGCGCACCGACTGGGCGCGCTGCACGAAGTAGAACCGGCCGAGCGCGACCTCGGCCGCGCCGAGCGGCGTGCGGAACCCGGAGGCCCCGGGGGACGAGCGGCCGAGGAGCGCGGCCAGATCCTCTTCGAGCTCGGCCGCCGAGACCCACTGACGGCGCCGGTTGAGCAGGGCGAACGCGACCAGGGACAGGCGCTGCATCTCCAGCTCGGCGCGCTCGCGCAGGAGGTCGTCGGGCACGGCGTCCCCGCTCGTCTTGCCGACCTCACGGCGCGCGAAGGAGAACAGGAGCTCCTCGTACAGATCGGCCTCGTCCAGCGGTTCCCCGCCGTCGCTCTGCAGGCCGTTGCCCGCCACGTCGTACAGGGCCAGCATCGTCAGGAGCAGCGGCTGCGCCGCGAGTGCTGCGTGCCGCGACACCACCTCCCACGACAGCGGGCGCAGGCCCCTCGCCGCGAACCCGGCCGCGTTGGCGTCGTTCCATACCGCGAGCCACTGCTGGATCTGCGCGGCCCGGAACGGTTCGAGGCGCAGCGCGACCATGCCGTCGGGGTAGCGCGCGCGGTCGGCGACGGACGTGCGGCTGGTCACCAGGGCCAGCAGGGGACGGCCCTGTTCCGACTCGCGCTCCTGGAAGCGGGCCACCCGGACCAGGAAGTCGTTGTGGTGCACCCCGGTCGTCTGCAGCAGCTCGTCGAACCCGTCGAGCAGGAGCACCGGGACCGCGCCCTGGGCCGAGCGGACCAGATCGGGCCACGTGACGCGCTCGCCGGTCGCGGCCCGCACCGCCTGCTCGATCTGCTCCTGGAGATCGTCCTCGGCGCGTACGTCGCGCAGCGGCACACGCACCGGCAGGAAACCGGCCGCGGGGAGCCGCGCCGCGAGCACCCGCGTCAGGACGGACTTGCCCGCACCGGGCTGCCCGAGCACCAGCAGGGGAGTCCGCTCCTGCCCCGCCGAGGTCAGCGCCCCGGCGAGATACCGGGTCAGGTCCTCGCGCACCGGGGCCCGCTCCCACCACGCCTCGTCCGCCGGCCCGTGCTGCCCGGCCACCGGCCGCACCCGGAAGTCCGGGTCCAGATACATCTCCTCCAGGGCCGGTACGCGGATGCCGTCGGGCGCCGACGCCGCGTCCAGGACCGGACGCGAGAGCGCCGCCTCGTGGGAACGGGCCAGGGCGGCCGCGACATCCACGGGTGGCCGCGCGTGCGACGCCGTACCGGCCAGCAGCGCCTCGATCCCCGCGAGGGCCCGCCGGACACCGGCCCGCGTCGCCCGGTGTTCGGTCAGCGTGGCCCAGAACCCGAACTCGGGTGCCTGCTGGGCGAGGTGGGCGTACAGACTGTCGTAGTGGACGCACGCCGCACCCGGTAGCGCACCCGTCAGGGCCCGCTCCGCCGCGTCCCGCCCCGCCGGCGTGAGCGTGTCCCACACCGCGAGGCCCGCCACGAACCGCACAAAGCGTCCGGACAGGGCCGCGTACCAGTCGCGGAGCTCCCGCGCCACGTCCTCCGGCGCGAGGTGCGGCGCAGGGAACGGCGCGTCCACCGCGGCGAGGGCCCGCGCGAAACCGGCGTCCGCCTCCCCGGCCCCGACCAGCGACAACTGCTCGCCACGGGTCAAGCGCACCGCGTCGAGGGAGAACGGGAGGTCCTGCTCCGCGAGCGCCTCGAACCAGGCGAGGACCACGACGACCGTGTGTGCGGCCCGCAGCACCTCGCCCCGCTCGACCCGCCCGTCCGCCGCTCCGAGCCGCGCCCCCACCCCGCGCACCGCGTCACGGCCGAGCCCCAGGATCCGGCCCCGCGCGTCCGCGATACGGAGGATTCCGTCGCTCACGCCGCCCGTCGCCACGGCCAGCACCCCGCCCAGCGACCGGTCGAGCGCCGCGAGGCGCGGCGGATCGGCGCCGAGCAGCACCAACGCGTCCGACAACGACAGCAGCCTGCGCGAACCCACCCGAACCCCCCATGGATCATGTGCGGACGGCCGCCACTCTGCCAGGACACGAGGCCGGGGTCCATCGAGCACGGTGCGTAAGCTGTGCGACACCGAGTGCGCGCCGTTCCCCCAAATGGCTTACCGTGTGGGCCGTGGACAGTCAGGGGAAGCGTGCGGTTCGGCTGCGCCTGACCGGGGCCGCGGCACTCGCCGCCGTATCGGGAGCGGCGGGTTCGTGGGCGTACCTGCGGGCCGGTGGGTCCGCGGGCGACGTGGTGCGAGACCTCTCCGTGGGCTGGGCGTACGCGGCCGCGGGGATCGTGGCCTGGCGGCGCAGGCCCGCCAACCGGACCGGCCCCCTGATGGTCGCCGAGGGCGTCACCTGGTTCCTCGGGAACCTCCAAGGCACCTCCGTACCCGCCCTGTTCGCGTTCGGCGCCTGGTGGGAGGCGCTGAACATGGCGATCCTCCTGCACCTCATCCTGTGCTTCCCCGAGGGCCGCCTCACGACGGTCCTGACCCGGCGTCTGGTCCAGTTCGCGTACGGGCTCGTCGCGGTCGGCGGCCTGCTGCGCACGCTCCTGTTCGACCCGGCACAGGCCACCGGCGCGACCTACCTCGACTGCCTGGGCTGCGGTCCGAACGCCCTGTTCATTCCCGGCACCCACGACCTCTTCGGCCCCGTCGACACCGTGTACCACGCGCTCGGCTGGGTCATCTCCGCCGGCGCCGCGGTCGCCATTGTGCAGCGCTGGCGGCACGCGTCCGCCGCCCGCAGGCAGGCGCTGCTCCCGGCGTGGATCGGCATCGGCGTCGCCGTCGTGTTCCTGATGTGGGACATGCTCTTCTACGTCGTGCCGTGGTTCGGCGACGCCGACGACACCGTTGAACAGGCCGTCTATCTGCTGTCCGACCTCGCGCAGGTCGCCGTGCCGTTCGCGTTCCTCGCCGGACTGCTGCGCATGCACCTCCAGCGCGCCGAGGTCAGCGGCCTCGTCATCGAGGTCGGCACCGACCCCGACCCGGCCCGGCTGCGCGAGGCGCTGGCCCGCGTCCTGGGCGACCCGACGCTGAGGCTCGGCCTGTGGCGGGAGGAGCGGGGCGCCTACGTCGACGGCTCCGGCCGTGAAGTGACGGTGGACGGCCCCGGCCGCACCCCCGTCGGCGCGGCGGACGGCCGCCCACTCGCGCTCCTGCACCACGACCCCGCGCTCATGGACGACCCGGAACTCCTCGCGTCGGTGGCCGCCGCGCTGCGCCTCGCCCTGGAGAACGTGTGGCTGCGCTCCCGCGCCAGGGACGTGAGCACGCGGATCGTGGAGGCGGCCGACTCCGAACGCAAGCGCCTGGAGCGGGATCTGCACGACGGGGCGCAGGCCAGGCTGGTCTTCGCGCTGATGGCGCTGCGACGTGTCGAACGCGGCCTCGCCGACCATCCCGACGCCGCGCTGCGCGCATCCGTGACCGAGGCGGCGTCCAGCCTCAGGCTCGCCATCGAGGAACTGCGCGGCCTCGCCCACGGCCTGCACCCGGCGGTCCTCACCCGCGAGGGCCTCGGCCCCGCGCTGACCGCGCTGGCCAGGGAGGCGGCCCTGCCGGTCGTCGTCGCGGCCGAACCCCGGCGCTATGACGCGGTCGTCGAGTCGACCGCCTACTTCACGGTGTGCGAGGCCCTGTCCAACGCGGCCAAGCACGCCGGTGCCCGAGCCGTCAGCGTCTCCGCGACGCACCACGACGGCCGGCTCGTCATCGAGACCGTCGACGACGGAGTCGGGGGAGCGGACAGCGCGCGCGGCAGTGGCCTGCGCGGCCTCGCGGACCGGCTCGCCGCCGTCGACGGAGTGTTGCATGTACACAGTCCCGCCGGTGGCGGGACCAGAATCAGGGCGGAGCTTCCGTGCGGGTGATCGTTGCCGAGGACTCGGCGCTGCTGCGGCAGGGGATCGTACGACTGCTGTCGGACGAGGGATTCGAGGTGTCCGCGGAGTGCTCCGACACGGTGCCGCTCCTCGCGCTCGTCGCCGAGCACCGTCCTGACGCCGTGCTCCTCGACATCCGCATGCCGCCGACGCACACCGACGAGGGTCTGGTCGCGGCGGCCGCGATCCGCGCGGCGCACCCCGGCACGGGCGTGCTGCTGCTGTCCCAGTACGTCGAGACGACCGACACCGTCAGGGCCCTGGCGGAGCAGCCCGAGGGCTTCGGCTATCTCCTCAAGGAGCGCGTCGCCGACATCGACGAACTCGGCGGAGCACTCAAGCGCGTGGCGTCCGGCGAGACGGTCCTCGACCCGCTCGTCGTGGCCAGGCTCATGAACACCCCCCGCCCCACGAGCCCTCTCGACGACCTCACCGGCAGAGAGCGGGACGTGCTGGCCCTGATGGCCGAGGGCCACTCGAACGAGGCGATAGCCCAGCGTCTCGTCATCGGCGGAAAAACGGTGGAGACGCACGTACGGAACATCTTCGGCAAGCTGCGCCTCGAACCGGATCTGCTCGAACACCGGCGCGTGCGCGCGGTGCTGACCTACCTGCGTGCCTGACCCCGCCCGTTCGCGCGGAGTGAAGCAGAGTGAAGAGGTCCCGGCTGACCGCTCCGAAGGCGACGTCGTCCCCCGATTTGCCCCCGTGGCTCCCCCGTACGTCGACTGCGGAGCGGTGCCGGTGAACTCAACTCTAGGCAGCCCGGGGGCCCGGGACATCAGGGCCAGCCCTGAGATCCGGAGTAGTTGCTACCGGAACCGGTCACGGGGGCCGAAGCGCGAGTTCAGCGGGGTGCGCAGCGCCCGACCACCGCACCCGCACGGTCGATGCAGAGTACATCGACTTGGACGGGTGCGCCCCGCAACACGCGCAGAGCCTCGTCGCGGGCGGTCGCGGCCACCAGGTCGCCGAGCGGCGGCCACAACTGCAGTGCCGCGAGGCCGGTGTTGGCGTCCGCCACCGCCGCCGCGACCTCCGCGCCCGCGCCCGCCTCGGCCGCGAGCCCGGCCAGGAAGGACTTGTCGACCTGCGAGCGCGCCGAGTGCAGATCCAGGTGCCCGGCCGCGAGCTTCGACAGCTTGGCGAACCCGCCGCAGACCGTGAGCCGGTCGACGGGGTGACGCCGCACGTACTTGAGGACCGCCCCAGCGAAGTCACCCATGTCGAGGAGCGCGTCCTCGGGCAGCCCGTACTCGGCGACGACGGTCTTCTCGGACGTCGACCCGGTGCAGCCCGCCACATGCGTGCGCCCGGCGGCCCGCGCCACGTCCACACCCCGCCGGATCGAGTCGATCCACGCGGAGCAGGAGTACGGCACCACGATGCCCGTCGTCCCCAGTATGGACAGCCCGCCGAGGATCCCGAGCCGCGGGTTCCAGGTCGACCGGGCGATCTCCTCACCGTGGTCGACGGACACGGTGATCTCGACATCACCGCTCCCGCCGTGGCGCTCGGCGACAGCCGCGACGTGGTCCCGCATCATCTGCCGCGGCACGGGGTTGATCGCCGGTTCCCCGACGGCGAGGGGCAGCCCAGGGCGGGTCACGGTGCCGACGCCCGGGCCCGCCCGGAACGCGACGCCGGACCCGGCGGGCAGCAGCCGCACCGACGCCCGCACGAGCGCGCCGTGCGTGACGTCAGGGTCGTCGCCCGCGTCCTTCACGATGCCCGCCATGGCGTGCTCGCCGGTCAGCTCCTCGGCCGCCAGCGCGAACGCGGGCGTCTGCCCCTTCGGCAGCGTGATCGTCACCGGGTCCGGGAAGTCGCCGGTCAGAAGCGCGGTGTACGCGGCCGTGGCCGCACCCGTCGCACAGGCACCGGTCGTCCAGCCGGGCCGCAGCCCGGTGTGCTTGAGTTGGGCGCCGCGTCCGCCCTTGGCTCCGCCGGCGTCACTCATGAAGGGACCCCGTACCCGTGCACGTACTGATCCTCGGTGGCACGACCGAGGCCCGGCGCCTCGCGCAGGCCCTGACCGCCGGCCACCCCGGGTGGCGCGTGACGAGCTCGCTGGCCGGCCGGGTCGCCCGGCCCCTGCTGCCCGCGGGCGAGGTGCGGACCGGTGGTTTCGGGGGAGCCGATGGCCTGGCCCGCGCGCTGCGCGAGCTCCAGGTGGACGCGCTCATCGACGCCACCCATCCTTTCGCCGGGACGATCAGTTTTCACGCGGCACAGGCCGCGGCCACCGTCCATGTTCCCCTGCTGGCACTGCGCCGCCCCGGCTGGGTCCCCGCACCGGACGACGACTGGCACCACGTGAACTCCCTGGAGGAGGCGGCGACGGCACTGCCGTCCCTGGGCACACGGGCGTTCCTGACGGTGGGCCGCCTGGGCGTCCCGCCCTTCGCGTCCATCGACGACGTCCATTTCCTGATCCGCTCGGTGGACCACCCCGATCCGCCTCTGCCCCCTCACGCGGAGGTCCTACTGGACCGGGGCCCTTTCACGCCGGAAGGAGAACGGGAGCTGCTCCTGGCTCACGCCATCGACGTACTGGTGACGAAGGACAGCGGGGGAGAGGCGACGGCCCCGAAGCTCGTCGCGGCGCGAGAGGCGCGCATCCCGGTCCTGGTGGTACGACGGCCGGAGGTGCCGGCGGGAGTGACAGTGGTGGGATCGGTGGCGGAGGCGGTGGAATGGGCGGGTGGCCCGGGCAGATCCGGCCCGTCCGGCGTTTGAGGACGAGCCCGGAGGGTGACAGCGGGGGTCCGGGGGCGCCGCCCCCGGGACGTGCGCCCGAACCTATTCCACCGCACAAGCAACCGCGTTGACCGCCGCCGCGGCCATCGCACTGCCGCCCCGCCGCCCCCGCACCACCAAATACTCCAGCCCCAGTTCCCCCGCATGCTCCACCAGCGCGTCCTTCGACTCGACCGCCCCCACGAACCCGACCGGAACCCCGATCACCGCGGCGGGCGGCGCCGCCCCCTCCCGCACCAGTTCCAGGAGCCGGAAGAGGGCCGTGGGCGCATTGCCCACAGCGACCACCGCCCCGCCCATCCGCTCCCGCCACAGCTCCAGCGCCGCGGCGGAGCGCGTCGTGCCGAGCCGCTCGGCGAGCGCCGGAACCGACGGGTCGGACAGCGTGCACACCACGTCGTTGTCCGCGGGCAGCCGCTTGCGGGTGATGCCGCTGGCCACCATGGACACGTCGCACAGGACGGGTGCGCCCCCGCGCAGCGCCTCACGGGCGCGGACCGCGACGTCCGGCGAGTACGCGAGGTCGCCCGCCAGGTCGACCATCCCGCACGCGTGGATCATCCGGACCGCGACCTGGGCCACCTCCGCGGGCAGCCCGCCGAGATCGGCTTCGGCGCGGATCGTGGCGAAGGACCGGCGGTAGATCTCCGCCCCGGACTTCTCGTACTCGAACGCAGTGCTCACGGCGGGGAGCCTATCCAGCGGTGCGCACTTCACAGGGTGCGGGGCCCGGGTCTATAGTCCAAAACTAGCAGTGCTAATTAACTTCCCCCAGGAGCCGCACGTGCGTCCCGTCCACTTCGCCGCCGCCCGCCGCACCCCGATCGGAAAGCTGCGCGGGTCCCTGTCCGCCGTGCGCCCGGACGACCTCGCGGCCGGTGTCATCCGCGGGCTGCTCGCCGGTGTCCCGGAGCTCGACCCGGCCCGGATCGACGACGTCTACTGGGGCGCCGCGAACCAGGCCGGCGAGGACAACCGCAACATCGCGCGCATGGCCGCCCTGCTCGCGGGCCTGCCCGAGTCCGTACCCGGCGCGACCGTGAACCGGCTGTGCGCCTCCGGGCTCGAAGCCGTCACCACCGCCGCCCGCACCATCGCCTCCGGCGAGGCCGACGTCGTCCTCGCGGGCGGCTCCGAGTCCATGAGCCGCGCCCCCTTCGTGCTCCAGCGCCCCGACGAGGCGCTCCCGCACAAGATGGAGACGTACGACACACGCCTGGGCTGGCGGCTGGTCAACCCGAAGATGAAGGAGCTGCACGGCGTCCTCGCCATGGGGGAGACAGCCGAGGAGGTCGCCGACCGCTACGACGTCTCGCGCGAGCGCCAGGACGCCTTCGCGCTGCGCAGCCACCACAACGCCGCCGAGGCCCGCAAGAACGGCCTCTTCGACGCCGAGATCCTCCCCGTCACGCGCCCGGACGGAGTCGTCGTCGACCAGGACGAGTGCATCCGCCCCGACACGTCCCTGGAGAAGCTGGGCACGCTCAAGCCGGTCTTCCGCAAGGGCGGCACCGTCACCGCGGGCAACGCCTCGCCCATGAACGACGGCGCCGCCGGCCTGCTCCTGGTCAGCGAGGAAGCCCTGCACGACCTGGGCCTCGAATCCCTCGGCCGGTACGTCGCCGGTGCTTCCGCCGGAGTGCACCCCGACGTCATGGGCATCGGCCCCGTGCCTGCCACGCAGAAGGCGCTCGCCCGCGTCGGCTGGTCCGTCGAAGACATCCAAGAGGCCGAGTTCAACGAGGCCTTCGCCGCCCAGGCCCTCGCCTGCGTCGATGCGCTCGGCATCGACCCCGAGCTGGTGAACCCCACCGGCGGCGCCATCGCGCTCGGCCACCCGCTCGGCTGCTCCGGCGCCCGCATCCTCACCACCCTGCTCCACCGCATGCGCCGCACCGGCGGCTCGCGTGGCCTCGCCACCATGTGCGTCGGCGTCGGCCAGGGCTCGGCCGTCCTCGTCGAGCGCTCCTGAACCCCCGCACAACGTAAGGAACGTGAAGAAGATGAGCAGCAGGTTCACCGGCCGCGTGGCCGTCGTGGACCTCACGGCAGAGCGTGCCGAGGCCATCGTCGAGACCACCTTCGCATGCATCGACGACGAACTCGGCGGACTGCACCTCCTCGTGGCCAACACGGGCGTCACCCGCGACGGCATGTTCTTCAAGACGTCGAGGCCCGATGCCGGTCGGATCGCGGGGTCGTGGTCTTGCGGGTGGGTGCGGTCAGCGGCTGTTGCCAATGCTGGGCGCCCCACCGGGAGGTGCAGGCCGGATCCGCCGCGACGACGGCGATGTCCAGCTCGGCGGCCATGGATACTGGGCGGGCCTTCAGCTTCGCGGTGGGAAAGCGGGCGATGAGACGGCGGAAGCGCTTGTTGCGGCCGTGCTTCTCACGGGACTTGCCGTCGGTGAAGTCCAGGTCCTCGATGGCGATCGCGGCAGCCCCACAGCGGCGGGCGTGGCCATCGGCGCCGCGTTACTCACACACCTTCGAAAGCAGCCCAGCGCGTGCAGTTGCCAACCCCCGCCGCGCAGGGGGCGCCGTCCCAGCATGCGGCGCCCCCTGACGCCGACCAGATAGATGGGTTTAGCATCTGTCCCCGGTATGTACTCCATAACCCTCTGGGAATTCGCCGCGCTGGCCGCCGCGGCCGTGCTCGTCGGATTCTCGAAAACGGCCGTCAGCGGCGCCAACACGGTGAGCCTCGCCATCTTCGCGGCGGTCCTGCCCGCCCGTGAGTCCACCGGCATCCTGCTGCCCGTCCTCATCGCCGGCGACGTCCTCGCCGTACTGACCTACCGAAGACACGCCCACTGGCCCACCCTGTGGCGGCTCTTCCCGGCCGTGGCCGGGGGAGTGGTCCTCGGCACGCTCTTCATGGTGTGGGCCGACGACGCCATGGTGCGTACGTCGATCGGGGCGATCCTGCTTCTGATGGCCGCCGTCACGGTGTGGCGCAGGCGCCGGGAGGACGCTCCGGCCGTCGAGGAGACCGCGAGCCGTGCCGGCCGCGCGAAGGCCCGCTCCTACGGCGTGCTCGGCGGCTTCACCACCATGGTCGCCAACGCCGGCGGGCCCGTCATGTCGATGTACCTGCTCTCGGCGGGCTTCCGGAAGCTCGGCTTCCTGGGCACCTCCGCGTGGTTCTTCCTCATCGTCAACTCGGCCAAGGTGCCCTTCAGCGTGGGCCTCGGCCTGATCAACTGGCGCTCGCTGCTCCTCGACGCGGCGCTGGTCCTGTTCGTCGTACCCGGCGCGTTCATCGGCAAGGCCTGCGTGCACCGCATCAACCAGCGGCTGTTCGAGCGGCTTGTGATCGCGGCGACGGTGGTCGGCGGGGTGCAGCTCCTGCTGCGCTGAGCCGCCGTCACGACGCGGACAGGACCTTGTCCCGGCTGCGGGACGGCAGGTACTTGCCCCGCTCCCGAAGCGGGATGACATCGGCGATCAGCGCCATCGCCGTCACCATCAGGCCACCCGCGCCGATGCCCTGAACCGCGCGCCACGCGATGAGCAGCGTCATGTTCGTGGCGAGCCCGCACAGGAACGAGCCGGTGATGAAGACGATCGCCGAGACCTGGAAGACCACCTTGCGCCCGAACAGGTCACCGAACTTGCCGACCAGCACGGTGGCGACGGTCTCCGCGAGGAGGTAAGCCGTCACGACCCACGACATGTGCGCGGCACCGCCCGGATCCGACACGATCGTGGGCAGCGCCGTGCCGACGATGGTCTGGTCGAGCGCGGCGAGCAGTATGCCCAGCATGATCGTCACGAAGACGACGTTGCGGCGCCGCCGGTCCAGCACGGGGGGCTGCGCCGGGGGCTGCACGGTCTCCGTTGTGGTGGTCTCACCCGGCCAGCCTCACACTGCGCACGCCTCTGCGCGTGCTCCTGCGGAGCTTTATGGGTGACGGGCGGTGCGACTGTGCTGGGCGGGGTTTTGCGGGGCTGCCACCCCGCGCCCCGCTGTCCGGGGGCGCGGGGGTGGGGTTTTCGCTGCGGGTTGTGGGGCTGGGTGCGCAGTTCCCCGCGCCCCTTCGTGGCGGGCCTGGGCGAGCAGTTATGGGTGTAGGCGGGGGGCGTTTGTTGCTGCGTCCAGGGTGGGGGGTTGGTTTTCCACCTTCTTGGCCAGCGTTGTCGCCCAGGTTTCCAGGGATGTCAGGTCGATTCCGTGCGGGGCGGGCCGGGCCGTCGCCTCGCGCCAGGTGGTGAGGCCCGTGGCGCCGCGGCGCAGGAGGCGGGCGCCGCCCGCCGTGTTCCCCCGGGCCGCGTGCGTCAGGCCCACCGCCAGCTGCGCCAGGGCGCGCCACAGACCGCGCTCCTCCTCGGGGCCCGACTTCCACGCGTCCTCGAACACCTCGTGCGCGTGGAACGGCCGGCCCGCGTCGAGCAGCGCCTGCGCCTCCGCGACCGTCTCGCCGGGAGTGCGCACCACCCCTTCCGGCTGCCGCGCCACCCCCTCCGCGCCGTACGGCAGCGGACGGCCGAGGCCATCGCGGGGGCGCGCGTTCCGGGCCCGCCCCTCCTCGTCACGGTCGCGGTTCCGGCCACTGCTCACGTCGCTCATGCCTCGATTGTCCCGCGCCGGCGCCAGGCCGTCCCGAGCGGTCCCGCCGGCACCCGGGGCCCCTCGCACCGGCTACAGACCACCCCTGAGCTTGGGGTATTGTTCTTTCTGCGCCGCCAAGCGGAAAATCGCCGGGCGGCGCGACCGGGACGTGGCGCAGCTTGGTAGCGCACTTGACTGGGGGTCAAGGGGTCGCAGGTTCAAATCCTGTCGTCCCGACGGTCAGCATTTTGCATTGCAGGTCAACGGCTGGTTCGAGGTTCTCGAACCAGCCGTTGTCTGTTTTGGCCGGCTGAGAGCACACGTGGCCCCGGCTCTTCGCCGCCTTGGTGGACAACCCCACGGTCGTCCTAGGCGGGCATCACGAGCACCGCCCGCCCCCGGATCAGCCCCCGGCGAAGCCGGTCGATGCCGTCCGGTGCCGAGGAGAGCGGGAGCTGCTCCGTCTCCACGCGCAGGGCGCCGGAACGGGCAAGGGCGATGACCTCGGCCAGTTCCTGGCGGGTGCCCCAGAAAGGGAGCGAGAGGCGGACGCCCGGAGGCAGGAACCCGGGCTTGCGGACTGTGAGTTGACCGCCGCCGCTGCCCACGATCGCCAACTCGCCGCCAGGGCGCAGGACTTCGGTGGCGAGATCGAGCGTGGGCTGTGCCCCGGCGAAGTCGAGCACGGCGTCCACGCCGACCCCGCCGGTCGCCTTCCGCAGGGCGGCGGCGGTGTCGGCGTCCATCGGGATGCTCTGATGCGCGCCGGAGCGGTCCGCGAGGGCGAGGGCCTCGGGGCGCAGGTCGACGGCGAGTACGCGGCTCGGAGTGGTCGCACGCAGGATCTGGACGGCGAGGTGTCCGAGGCCGCCGACGCCGACGACCACCGCCGTGCTGCCCTCGCCGAGTGCCTGCCGCACTCCGGCGACGGCGTGGTACGAGGTCAGACCGGCGTCGGAGAGCGGCGCCGCCTGATCGGCCGGGAGGTCGCCGATCGGCACCAGATGGCGGGCGGCGGGGACGAGCACGTACTCGGCCATGCCTCCGTCGCGGCCGAGCCCCGCCCCGTGCCAACCGAGGGCGCCGCGCCGGTCGCAGTGGTTGTCCTGTCCGGCGGCGCAGCGGGCACAACTCCCGCATCCCCACGGGCCGTAGACCACGACACGCTCGCCCGGCGCCGGTCCGCCGTCCGCACCGGGGCCGAGGGCGGCGACCTGCCCGGCGATCTCGTGGCCGAGCGTGAACGGCGGCCGGTAGGGGAGTGTCCCCGGGGCCGCGTCGAGGACATGGAGGTCGGAGTGGCACAGCCCGGCGGCCTCCACGCGCACCAGGACTTCTCCCGGCCCTGGCACCGGCCGGTCGAGGCCGGTGAGCTCCGGTTCCTGTCCCCAGTCCTTCAGTCGCAGCGCCTTCATCTTCACCGTTTCACCGTCCGGGGTCTTGTCAGTTCGGCGGCCGTGACGATAACAGATATGAAGTCAGTTCAATAACGGTCGTGGTCGACCTGGCGAAGGGCTGGAACATGAGTGAGGGTACGCGGCAGGCGCAACAGGAGAGGTTCACGGGCAAGGTCGCCTTGGTGACGGGGGCCGGATCGGGCATGGGGGCCGCCATCGCACGGGAGTTGGCGGCAGAGGGTGCGGCGTGCGTGGTGCTCGCCGATCTGAACGGCGAGGCGGCCAAGGCCGTGGCCGCCGAACTGCCCGCCGGACGGGCAGCCGCGGTCGAGCTCGACGTGGCCGACGCGGCGGCGGTCGAAGGTGCCGTCGCCGACGTGGTGCGTGAGCACGGCCGGCTCGACGTGGTCGTGCACGCCGCCGGCGTCGACGACCCGAAAGCCAAGCAGCTCATCGCGGACGCGCTGGTCGAGGGGCGTCCGCCCGAGATCACCGACCGGCTGGACGACGCCTCCTGGGGGCGCGTCATGCGGGTCAATCTCGACGGCACGTTCCATGTGCTGCGCGCGGCGGTGCGGGTGATGCGCCCGGCCGGAGCCGGCGCGATCGTCGTCATCGGCTCCTCGTCGGCCTTCGACACCCCGGTCGGCTACCCCCACTACTCCGCGTCCAAGGCCGGCGTGCACGCGCTCAGTCAGGCCGTGGCCAAGGAGGTCATCGCCTCCGGGATCCGGGTCAACGTGGTCGCGCCGGGCCCGACGGAGACCGGCATGGCCGCGCGGACGCCCGCGGCACTGCGCAGCGGCTTCGCCGATCTGCGGGTACGCCCCTACGCGACGCCCGGGGAGATCGCCGACATCGCCCTGTTCCTGGCGAGCGACGCCGCCGCGAACCTGGTCGGAGCGGTGCTCCTCGCCAACGGGGGCCGCTTCACGGCCTGATTCAGCCTGATCCGCGGCCCGGTCCGGGGTCTGTATCACCGCTCGATGCGCGGCCTGATCGGCTTCGCGGCAAATCAACTCGTGCACGGGTATTGCCCGGGCCGGAGCCGAGTGCTTACGGTCCATGAATTGAGTTCAGTTCGTAATTTCATCGGTGATGCTGAGGCGCCGGACCCGGGCGTGCGGCACGAGGAGACGGTCGACGTGGATCAGTTCTTGCTCGTCCTGGTGAGCGGTCTCGCCAGTGGCGCGGTGTACGGCCTGATGGGGCTCGGGCTCGTGATCATTTATCGGGCCACGGACGTGGTGAATTTCGCCCTCGCCAGCCTGGCGACGATCGGGCTGTACGCGGCGCTGACCCTGTACGACGAGGGCCTGCCGCTCGTCCTGGCCGCAGGGGCCGCGGTCGTCGTCACCGCGACGGTCGGTCTCGCCGCCCGGGAGACGGTCATCAGGCCCCTCGCCCATGGGGAGTTGCTCTCGGCCCTGGTGATGACCATGGGCGTGTCCCTCATCGTGGAAAGCGTCATCAGCACGATCTGGGACGACCAGCCACGGCTCTTCCCGAGCCTGGTGGACGGGTCGGTCTCGTTCGGCGACGCGGCCGTACCGACGCAGAGCCTGCTGACCATCGGTGTGGCGGCCGTCGCGATGGCGCTGGTGGCGTACCTCTTCGGGCGCACCACCATCGGTTCCGCGATGCGCGCCGTCGCCGAGTCCGCAGACACCGCGCAGATCCTCGGCCTCGGCTCGCAGCGCATCGCCCGGGTCGCCTGGGCGCTCGGCCTCGGCCTGGGCGCGCTGGCCGCCATCCTGTACGCACCCCGCGCGGGGCTGCTGCCCACCGTGCTCAGCGCCCCGCTCTTCCGCGCCTTCGCCGGGATGTTCCTCGGCGGGCTGACGAGCATGTACGGCGCCGTCATCGGAGGGCTGACGGTCGGCGTGCTCGACAACCTGGCCGCGAGCTACGTATCGGCCGGATACCGGGACACGTTCGTGTTCACGTTCACCATCGTCGTGCTGCTGATCCGCCCGCAGGGGCTGTTCGGCATGCGCGCGTTCCAGAGGGTCTGAGGGAGCGCTCCATGTCCGTCTTCAGCCGTTCCAACCTTCTGAGGGCAGGGTTCGGGCCGCTCGGCGCGGTCCTCCTCATCCTCGTCCTGCACAGCGGCGTCGTCCCGCCCTACCAGGCCTACTCCGTCGGGCTCGCCGCCGTCTACACCGTGCTCGTGCTCTCCGTGAACCTGCTCGCGGGGTGGGCCGGCATCTGGTCCATCGCGCATCCCGCCTTCTTCGCCCTGGGTGCCTACTTCGCCTCGTACGGCAGTACGCACGGCTGGTCGTTGGAGGTCGTCGTGCTCGGGGCCGCCGGGTGCGCCGCGGCCTTCGGGGCGTTCCTCGGCGGAGCCGGCGCGCGGTTCTCCATGCTGTATCTGGCCCTGCTGACCCTCGCGTTCACCATGGTGTCCCTGGAGGTGATGGGCCAGTGGACCGACGTCACCGGCGGTGACCAGGGCATTCCGATGGAGGAGCTGCACAGCGCCCTGGGGCTCGGCACGCTCTCCAGCGCCGGCACGCAGGCCCAGTACATCGCCGTGGGCGTGGCCGGAGTCGCCCTCGCCGTGGGCGCGCTGGCCCGGCCGAGCGCCCTGCGCATGCGGCTGGTCGCGGCCAAGTCCCATCCGCTGGCGGCCCGTTCGGTAGGCAT
Source organism: Streptomyces sp. NPDC055400 (assembly GCF_053644375.1). Classification (NCBI taxonomy): domain Bacteria; kingdom Bacillati; phylum Actinomycetota; class Actinomycetes; order Kitasatosporales; family Streptomycetaceae; genus Streptomyces; species Streptomyces sp. NPDC055400. The sequence goes on from NZ_JBSHLM010000012.1 coordinate 176,203, forward strand.
CGCGCCCGAGGCCCAGTCGGCCCTCGCCTTCGCCGTGAGCGCCGTGTTCGCCGCGCTCGCCGGAGTGCTCCTCGCCCTGGTCGTCGGTTTCGTCAGCCCCGACCCGTTCTCGCTGGCCCTGGCGATCTCGCTGATCGCCGCGTGCGTGCTCGGGGGCGCGGGGACGCTGGTCGGTGCGGTGGTCGGCGGCGCGTACCTGACCTGGGCGCCCACCGCCGCCGAGACCGTCGGCGTCGCGCAGCCGATCCTCCAGGGAGTCGTGCTCATCGCGGCCCTGGTGTTCCTGCCGGGCGGCGTCGTGCCGTTCCTCGGGCGCGCCCTGCGCCGGCTCTTCGGACGCACCACGGCGAAGCCGCCCACCCTCGTCGAGGCGGCCGAACAGGTGCCGCCGCCCGTGCCGGCACCCGCGCCGACCGCCCCCGAACTGCTGCGCGTCGACGACGTGGGTGTCTCCTTCGGCGGCGTGAAGGCACTCGAAGGCGCGTCGATGACCGTACGGGCCGGTGAGACCGTCGCGATCATCGGCCCCAACGGGGCAGGGAAGACAACGCTGTTGAACGTCCTGTCCGGTCTCGTCGGCGGCGGCCGGGTGACGGGAAGCGCACAGTACACGGGCAAGCCCCTGCTCAAGAGCCGGGCCACGACACGGCGCGGGCTCGGCATCGGCCGCACCTTCCAGCACGCCGAGACGTTCCCGGAGCTGACCGTCGCCGAGAACATCCTGTGTACCCACCGCCGCGTCACCGCCCACCACCGGGCCAGGGCCGCCGAACTCCTCGAGAGCGTCGGCCTGGCACCCTTCGCGGACCGTCGCCCCGCCGAGCTGCCCTTCGGCCTGCACAAGCGCCTCGACCTGGCCCGGGCGCTCGCCGAGGAACCCCGACTGCTGATCCTGGACGAGCCGTTCGGCGGGCTCGACGCCGGTGAACGCACCCTGCTCGCGCGGGAGATCGTGCGCCAGCAGCAGCGCGGCACCGCCGTCGTCATCATCGACCACGTCCTCGACGACCTGTTCGCCGTCGCCCACCGCGTCGTCGCCTTCGACTTCGGACGGCCCGTCGGCGAGGGTCTGCCCGGCACGATCCTGGACGACCCCCGGGTCCGTACGTCCTACCTCGGCGAGGGCGGCGACCGCGTCGAACTCCCGCCCCGCGACGACCTCGCGACAACCGCCGTACAGCTCAAGGGAGTCGACCACTCCTACGGCGGCGTCGCCGCGCTGCGCGGCATCGACCTCACCGTCCCCGAGGGCAGCGTGCTCGGCGTTGTCGGCGCCAACGGTGCGGGCAAGTCCACCCTGGGCCAGATCCTGCACGGCACCCTCGCCCCCACCCACGGTCGGCGCACGGCCGACGGTGACCTGCGCAGCGCGCTCGTGCCCGAGGGCCGGGCCCTGTTCAAGACGCTCTCCCTGCGGGAGAACCTGGAGGTCGCCGCGTACGCCGCGGGGATCAAGGGCGCGGACCTGCGCGCCCGCCTCACGCAGACCGGCGAATGGCTGCCGCCGCGGCTGCGCGAACGCATGGGGATGCCGGCCGCCGGCCTGTCCGGCGGCGAACAGCAGATCCTCGCCATCGCCCGCGCCCTGATGGCGCGGCCCGATCTGCTGATCGTCGACGAACCGGCCCTCGGCCTCTCCCCGGCGATGGTCACCGAGGTGTACGCCCGCCTCGGCCGGCTCGCGCGGGACGGCATGACGGTCGTCCTCCTCGAACAGTCGCTGACCCGCGCCGCGTCCGCCTGTCACGAGGTCGTCGTCCTGCACGACGGCCGCGTCGCCGCCCAGGGCGAGCCTGCCGACCCCGAGTTCCTCGCCCGCGCCGAACGGGCCTACTTCGACGGCGAGGAAGACGCGCCCGTGGCCGCCGTACAGGGCTGAGACCGAACGAGCTCAACAGATTCCGGTGATGTGGTGAGGAGAACGACCGTGCAACCTCAAGGTGCCGACCTGCCCGTGATCGCAGCGGAAGGTGTCGACCTGCTCGTCATCGGCGCGGGCATGGCCGGACTGACAGCCGCCGCCCGGGCCGTCAGGGACGGTCTGTCCGTCGCCGTCGTGGAGAGCGCCCCGGACGTGGGAGGCTCCGCGCGCTACGCGGGCTACGCCTGGACCGCCCCCGACCACGCGACGATGGACGCGCACAACCCGCGCGCTGACCGGGCGCTCAAGCGGGCCCTCGTGGACCGGTTCGCCGACGGCATCGACTGGATCCGGTCCATCGGCGTCGAGGCCAAGGACGCCCAGCCCGTCCTCAGCTTCGGCCGCGGCCACCGGTTCGACACCAATCACTACGTCGACACCTGCCGCCGGCTGATTGCCGAGGGCGCGGGCGAGGTGCTCCTCAACACCGAGACGGAGCAACTCCTCCTCGAGGACGGCATCGTGACCGGCGCCGAGGTGCGCGCGGCCGACGGCGGACGCCGCCGCATCCGCGCCACGGCCACCCTCCTCGCCACCGGCGGCTTCCAAGGCGACCCCGAACTTCGCACCGCCCATGTGCACGCCCATGCGGACCGGATGCAGCTGCGTTCCAACCCCCATAGCACAGGCACCGGGTACCGCCTCGCGACTGCGATCGGCGCGGCCACCGGCAGCGAGAACGCGGGGTTCTACGGACACCTCATCCCCAGCGGCATCCCGTTCGCCGACCCGGCCGACTTCGTCGACATGTCGCTGTACTACAGCGAGCACGCTGTCCTGCTCAACCTGCGCGGCGAGCGGTTCGTCGACGAGACGCTCGGCGACCACCTCACCACCATGGCCCTCCTCGACCAACCCGAGAGCCGCGGACTCCTCATCGCCGACGCCCGGGTGTTCCGAGACTGGATCGTCGGCTCGTACGTCGAAGGGGCGGTCGCCGTCGACAAGTTCGCCCTCGCCAGCAAGCGCGGCGGCCGAGTCGGACTCGCCGGGGACCTCGACGAACTCGCCTACCTGCCCGAGGAGTGGGGTTACGACGCCGCGGTCGTCCGGGACGCCGTACGGCGCTTCAACGAACAGGTCACCGCGGAACCGGGTCCGGCACCCGGCCGGGCACTCGATCGTCTCCCGCTGGACCAGGCGCCGTACTACGTCATCGAGGCCGTGCCCGCCATCACCTTCCCCTTCCACGGCCTGCGTATCGATGACCAGGCCCGCGTCCTGGGCGAGGAGAACGGACGGCCGCTGCCGGGGCTGCTCGCCGCCGGATCGGACACCGGCGGCTTGTGGGATCGCGCGTACGCGGGCGGCATCGCCTCGGCCCTCGTCTTCGGCCTGACGGCGGCGCGGACCGCTGCCGCGGCGGCCCACCACTGAGAACCCCCGCATGCGGAAGGGCACGATGAACACCACCGGCACCCACGGCAGCGCCATCGACCACAAGGCCTTCTTCATCAACGGATCGTGGCGGGCCGCCGACGGCACCGGCCACTTCGACGTGATCTCCCCGAGGTCCGAGCAGCGCATCGGACGGGTCCCGGCAGCCTCCAGGAACGACATCGACGCGGCGGTGGCCGCGGCCCGGCAGGCGTTCGACGAAGGGGAGTGGCCACGGCTGAGCCCGGTCGAGCGCGCCGGCCATCTGACCCGGCTCGCCGACGGCATCGAGCGACGCGGCGCCGAACTCGGACACGGCCCGCAAGGAAGGCGCGACCATCGCGTACGGCGGCCGCAGGCCCGCGGGACTGACGCGCGGCTGGTACTTCGAGCCGACCCTCGTCACCGACGCGCACAACGGCATGACGGTGGCCCGGGAGGAGATCTTCGGGCCCGTCGCCGCGCTCATCCCGCACCGGGGCGAGGACGACGCCGTGCGCATCGCCAACGACAGCGAACTCGGCGTCGCCGGTTCCGTGTTCACGGCCGACCCGGTCCACGGTTTCGACATCGCCCGGCGCGTGCGCACCGGCACGTTCTCGGTCAACACCTTCGCCGCCGACCTGGGCTCGCCCTTCGGCGGCTTCAAGAAGTCGGGCCTCGGCAGGGAACACGGGCCGGGCGCCGTCGAGGAGTTCCTGGTCACGAAGACGATCTCGACCGACCCGGCCGCGGGCCTGCCCGCCGAGGTGACGGAGGGCGTTCCGCACGGCACCGGCCCCGGCACCACCCACTGAGCCCCTGCCCGAATGCGACAGCAAGTTGGAGAACTCATGCACGACCGGCACCCCGACATCGACCCCCGGCTGCTCTCCGAGACCGAGGGACAACGTGAACTCCGCTCCGTCCTGAGGGACTTCTTCGCCGAATTCAGCGGACCCGACGCCGTCCGCGCGCACATGGCGGGCCCGCGCGGACACGATGAGCGGCTCTGGGCGCGGCTCGCCGACGAGATCGGCGTCCAGGGCCTCGCGATCCCCGAGGAGTACGGCGGATCCGGCTACACCTTCGCCGAACTCGCCGTCGCACTGGAAGAGTCGGGCCGCGTCTTGTGCTCCGCGCCGCTGCTGCCCACTGTGGGCCTCGCCGCCCCCGCGCTGCTCGGCAGCGGCGACCGGCAGGCGTGCGAGCGGTATCTGCCGCGGATCGCGAACGGCACTCTGACCGCGACCGTGGCAGGCCTTCATGACCCCGAGTCCAGCATCCGTGCCGAGCGAGGGAACGAGGGCACGGTACTGCGCGGCGCGGCGGACTTTGTGCTCGACGGAGCGGGCGCCGACCTCATTCTCGTGCGGGCCCAGACCCCGGACGGACCAAGGCTGTTCGCCGTCGAACCGGACCCGGACACCTGCCTTCGGACTCCGCACCGCGTCCTGGACGAGACCCGGCGTCAGGCGCGGGTGGAGTTCCGGGGCGGGCCCGCCACGCCCGTGGGGGAGTCCGACGAGACGACGGCCGTCCTCGACACGGCGCGGGCAGCGCTCGCCGCCGAGCAGGTCGGCGGCAGCAGCCACGCCCTGGACGCCACCGTCGAATTCGTCGCGCAGCGCGAGCAGTTCGGGCGTCCCATCGGCTCGTTCCAAGCCGTCAAGCACCGTCTTGCCGACGTGCTGGTCGCGCTGGAGGCGGCCCGATCGGCATCCGCGTACGCGACCGCCTGCGTCGCCCTCGGCTCGCCCCAGCTGCCGGTGGCCGCCGCTGCCGCCGCCACGGTCTGCTCCGAGACATTCCGCCTGGCCACAGCCGAGTACGTCCAGCTGCACGGCGGGATCGGCTTCACCTGGGAGCACCCTGCGCACCTGTACGTCCGCCGCGCGCGCAGCGGAGCGGTGCTCTTCGGCACCCCCGCGAGTCACCGTGCCCGGCTCGCCGAACTCATCGGTCTCGCGGCGAACACCGCCGCCGCCACCGTCACCGCTTGAGCCGAGGGGAGACACACATGAACGCACCGAGCACCCCTGCCCTCGCCGCACCCTTCACGCTCGGCGGGCACACCCTCCGCAACCGTCTCGTCGCCACCGCGCACGCCACCGCGGCCGTCGCCCACGGCGCCCCCACCGAAGCCGACCACGCCTACTGGCGCCGCCTGGCGCAGGGCGGCGCCGGCATGGTCATCACCGGCGGCACCGCCGTCGCCCCGGAGTCGACCCTGCCGCAGCGCTATCTGACCGAGGCGTGGCGCCCCGAGATCAAGGACGCCGTGCGCCGCCGCGCCGAGGCCATCACCCAAGGCGGCGCCGTAGCGATCGCCCAACTCGTGCACCTCGGCCGCGAGACCCTCGGCGCGGGAACGTACTACCCGCCGGTCTCCGCGGCCGCCGTCCGTTCGCCCCGCGAGGCGACCGCGCCCCACCCGCTGAGCGCGGAGGAGGTACGCCGCGTCGTCGACGCCTTCCGCATCTCGGCGGCCAACAGTGTGCAGGCCGGCTTCGACGGCGTCGAACTGCACGCCGGACACGGCTACTTGCTCGCCCAGTTCCTCTCCCGCGCCACCAACACCCGCGACGACGAGTACGGCGACCGGATCGCCCTGCTCGCCCAGGTCATCGATGCCATCCGCACCGAGATCGGCCGGCACTCCATCGGAGTACGGGTGTCGGCGGAACCCGGCGAGAACTCCGGGCTCGGCCTCGACGATCTCGTCGAACTGCTGCCGCGTCTGCACGCCGCCGCGCCGTTCACGTACGTCAATGTCACTACCGGCGTCCGCAACACCTACGTCCCCGGCATGGCCACCACCCGCCCGCCGCTCCTCGCGTCCGTGGCCCGGCTGCGCGCCGCGACCGGGCTGCCGCTGCTGGTCAGCCAGGGCTTCCGGTCCGCCGCCGACATCGAGCGGGCGCTGGACTCGGGTGCCGATCTGGTCGGCTTGGCGCGGCCGTTCATCGCCGACCCCGACTTCGCGCGCAAAGCCGTCGCCGGGGACGAACGCTCCATCCGCCCCTGCACGGGCTGCAATGAGGGCTGCCGCACCTTCGAACCCACCGGCTCGTGCTCGGTCAACCCGGAGCTCGGACCGCCCGGCGCGGCCGCCCGTCCGGCCGTGCCGCTGCTGCTCGGCCGCCCCGGGACCGGTGGTAGCGACGGCCCCGTCGCCATCATCGGTGCAGGTCCCGCTGGGATGGAGTGCGCGGCGGCACTGGCCCGCACCGGCCACGAGGTCGTCGTCTTCGACGGCGCCCCGCACGTCGGCGGGCAGACCCGGCTCGCCGGCCGCGCCGCGCACCGCTCCGGGTGGCTGAAGCTCATCGACTACCAGCGCAATCAACTCGCCGACCTGGGCGTTGAGGTGCGTCTCGGGACCGTACCGGCGTCGGCCGAACTGTCGGAGTACGCCCAGGTCGTGCTCGCCACCGGCGCGCAGGAGGCGTCGGTGCCCTTGCCGGGCTCGCTGCCCACCTTCCGGAGCACGGACTTCCTCGATCGCTGCGCCGACTTGGTGCCGAGCGCGCCCCGGGTGGTCGTCCTCGACGACGGGTTCGGCTGGTGGCTGGGCATCAGTGCCGTAGAGAGCGCCTTTGCGGCCGGTGCCGGCGAGGTCACCCTCGTCACGCCGGGCAACGGCTTCGCGACCGGCATCTCCGCGGAGAACCGCACGCAGTTGACGAACCGACTGGGCGGTGCGCCGCTCCGCGTCATCGCGCTGACCACCGTGACCGCCACGACGGACGGCGGATTGCGGCTGCGGGGCGTCCTCGACGGACGCGAGACCGACCTCGCAGCCGACGCCCTGGTGACTGTCGGCGAACGGCGCCCACGCCGCCCGGACTTCACAGGCGTCGACGGCCGGACCGCCCGCGCGATCGGCGACTGCGTCGTCCCCCGCCTGGTGGCCCACGCCGTCGCCGAGGGGCGCGCGGCGGCCGAGGCGGTCGGGGACCGCGCGCCGTGACCGGCGTACAGCCCCCTGCTCCCCCACTGCACTGCAATCCCATTCCCAAGGAGTGAGGCAGCAATGACACGTCGCATCATCGTCTGTGGTGGCGGCTCCGCCGGTGGTGTCCTGGCCGCCCGGCTGAGCGAGGACCCGACGAACACCGTCACCCTGGTCGAGGCGGGCCCCGACTACCCGACGCCGGAGGAGACCGCGAGGCACGCCCCCGAGTTGCTCGACGCCAACCGGATCGGAGTGCCCACCCACGACTGGGGCTACGCGTCGAGCGACGAGGTCGCCGAGGCCGACGCCGGCCCGACGTTCGGGGTCGTGGACCAGGGCGTCGTACCCGTCCTGCGCGGCAAGGTCATCGGCGGCTCCTCGTCCGTGAACGGTGCCAACGCCCTGCGCCCCCACCCCGAGGACTTCGCCCGCTGGACCGGTCTGGGCAACGACCGCTGGTCCTGGGACCAGGTTCTGCCGTACCTGAAGAAGCTGGAGGACGACCCGGTCGGCGGCGAGCTGCACGGCACCGGCGGGCCCGTGCACATTCAGCGGTTCACGGAAGGCGACGGCCTGCGGCCGGTCATGTCCGCGTTCCTCGACGCCTGCGCCGAGGCCGGCCACCCGATCCACCAGGACATGAACGGCGCCGACCGTCTTGGCGCGGGACCGCTGCCGCTGAACCGCAGGGACGGCGTCCGCCAGAGCACGGCCATCGCCTACCTCGGCCCGGCCCGCGACCGCGCGAACCTCACCGTCCTCGGTGAACGGGCCGTGGATCGCGTCGAGTTCGCGGACGACGGCACCACGGCCCGCGCGGTGATCCTGACCGACGGCACCCGCATGGAGGCCGACCTCATCGTGCTCGCCGCCGGATCCATCGGCAGCCCGTCGATCCTGATGCGCTCCGGCATCGGCCCCCGCCGCATACTCGACGGACTGTCCATCCCGGTGGTCAAGGAACTCGAAGGCGTCGGCCGCAACCTGCGCGACCACCCGATGGTCTACCTCACCTACGCCGTCGACGAGGCCGCCGTCGGCGAGCTCACCCCGCCGCTGCAGGCCGTCCTCACCCTCGGCGCGGGCGGACCCGACGGCGCCGGCGAGGTCGACCTGCACGCGGTGCTCCTCACGATGGAGCCCGGCGAACTGCTCGTGCCGTTCGTGCTGTACCGCCCGTACTCGCTCGGCAGACTGGAGATCGTCTCCCGCGACCCGGACGTCGCTCCGCGCATCCGGCTCGGTCTGTTCGACCACCCCGACGACCGGCGGCGCATGGTGTCCGGCATCCGCCACATACGGGAGATCATGGAGTCGGCGCCGCTGGCCAAGTACATCAAGGCCGAGACCTGGCCGGGCCCTGAGCTGACCTCCGACGCCGAACTGCTCCGCGCCATGGAGGAGGGCAAGAACACGTGCTGCCACGCCGTCGGCACCTGCGCGATGGGCGCTGAGGACACGCCCACCGCCGTCGTCGACCAGTACGGGAAGGTGCATGGCGTGGACGCCCTGTACGTCATCGATGCCTCGATCATGCCGGACATCCCGGCCCTGCCGACCAACACGACGACGATGATGCTGGCGGAGCGCTGCGCCGACGATCTGCGCGGGACGCAGCTGTCGTAGCCGGCGCGCACGGTTGTGGCGGTCGGCGCACTCTGCACAGGCGTCGGCGGCCGGTCCCCGCGGGTGACGGCGTCGCCGGGGGGAGCAGATGCGCAGGGCCAGCCAGGTAGAAGCCGCCGTCCGGACACGGCCGCCAGTTGGGAACACCCCGGGGCCGGCCGCTGGACTCCAGCGGCCGGCCCTCACACGTGGCCTCAGCCCTCGTACACGTAGAACCCGCGCCCGCTCTTGCGCCCCAGGTGCCCCGCCGCCACCATCCGCTGCAGCAGCGGGGGAGCGGCGTACAGCGGCTCCTTGAACTCCTCGTACAGCGACTCGGCGACGGCCTGAGCCGTGTCCAGACCGATCAGGTCGAGCAGGCGCAGTGGGCCCATCGGGTGGGCGCAGCCCAGTTCCATACCCTGGTCGATGTCGTCGGCGCGGGCCGTGCCCGACTCCACCATGCGGACAGCGGCGAGCAGATACGGCACCAGCAGCGCGTTGACCACGAAACCGGAACGGTCTGGCGCCTGGACGGTCTCCTTGCCGAGCCCTTCGACGGCGAACTCGCGGGCGCGCGCCAGGGTTTCGGCGGTGGTGGTGAGCGCGGGCACGACCTCGACGAGCCTCTGTACGGGCACGGGGTTGAAGAAGTGCAGACCCACGACGTGGGAGGCGCGGCCGGTGGTCACGGCGAGGTCGACGACGGGGATCGAGGAGGTGTTGGTGGCGAGAACGGCGTCCGGGGCGATGAGCACCTTGTCGAGTTGCCGGAACACCTCGGTCTTCACCTCCCTGTTCTCGGCGACGGCCTCGATGACGAACTGCCGGTCGGCCAGTTCGCCCAGGTCGTGGGTGAACGACAGTCGGGCCAGGGCCTGTTCGCGCTCGGCCTCCGTGAGCTTGCCGCGGCGCAGCCCGCGGTCCAGGGACGCGACGACACGGGCGCGGCCCGCGGTGGCGAGCTCGGGGCTCGACTCGGCGACGGTGACGTCGAGGCCGCGCAGTGCGGCGACCTCGGCGATGCCGGAGCCCATGAGGCCGCAGCCGACGACGCCGAGACGGTTGATGACAGACATGAGGGTCCTTATCTGAAGAGAGGGAGGGAGGCGGGTGTCACCGTTCGTCTACGGCGCGGACGGTCATGCCCGCGACCGCCACGAGGCTCCGGCGCGGTCCCGCAGCCACTCCCGCAGGGCGAATTTCCTGACCTTGCCGCTGGTCGTGTACGGCAGGGCGTCGACGAGGAAGAGGCTCTCGGGGATCTTCTGCGCGGCCACTTCACGGCCGGTCAGATGCTTGCCGATCGCCTTGCCGACCGGGCGGTCCCGCCAGGCGCCGACGGCGCGGTAGTGGGCGGCGCGTTCGGGCGCGGGGGGATGGGTGGGCCACATCGAGATGTCTCCTCGGCTTCAGCTGTCTCAGTTCGCTCGGCGTCGGCACACGTGCGTCAGACGTTGCGCCGATAGGCGCCGCCGACCTCGAAGAACGCCTCGGTGATCTGCTGCAGGGAGCAGACCCGCGCGGCGTCCATCAGCACGGCGAAGACGTTCCCGCCGCTCGTGGCCGCGTGCCGGAGCGAGGCGAGCGCCTCGCCGGCGGTGTCCTCGTGGCGGGCCCGGAAGCCGTGTACCCGGTCGAGCTGGGACTGCTTCTCCTGCTCGGTGGCGCGGGCCAGTTCGACGACCGGCGCCGGCTGCCCCTCCTCGCCGGCGTGCGGCGGACGGAAGGTGTTGACGCCGATGAGCGGCAGTGAACCGTCGTGTTTGCGCTCCTCGTACAGCATCGACTCGTCCTGGATACGGCCGCGTTGATAGCCCGTCTCCATCGCGCCGAGCACGCCGCCGCGCTCACTGATCCGCTCGAACTCGATCAGCACCGCTTCCTCGAGGAGGTCGGTCAGCTCGTCGATGACGTACGAGCCCTGCAGCGGGTTCTCGTTCATCGCGAGACCCCACTCACGGTTGATGATCAGTTGGATGGCGAGGGCGCGGCGCACCGACTCCTCCGTGGGCGTGGTCACCGCCTCGTCGTAAGCGTTGGTGTGCAGGCTGTTGCAGTTGTCGTAGAGCGCGATGAGTGCCTGCAGTGTGGTGCGGATGTCGTTGAAGTCCATCTCCTGGGCGTGCAGCGAGCGGCCCGACGTCTGCACGTGGTACTTCAGCTTCTGGCTGCGCTCGTTCGCCCCGTACCGGTCGCGCATGGCCACCGCCCAGACGCGGCGCGCCACCCGGCCGAGCACGGAGTACTCGGGGTCCATGCCGTTGGAGAAGAAGAACGACAGGTTCGGCGCGAAGTCGTCGACGTTCATGCCGCGCGCCAGATACGACTCCACGTACGTGAACCCGTTGGCCAGCGTGAACGCGAGCTGGCTGATGGGGTTCGCGCCCGCCTCGGCGATGTGGTAGCCGGATATGGAGACCGAGTAGAAGTTCCGTACGTCCTGCTCGATGAACCACTCCTGGATGTCGCCCATCATGCGCAGGCTGAACTCCGTGGAGAACAGGCACGTGTTCTGCCCCTGGTCCTCCTTGAGGATGTCGGCCTGCACGGTGCCGCGCACACTGCGCAGCACCTCGGCCCGGATCTCCCGCGCCTGCTCGTCGTCGGGCGCGTGGCCGTGTTCGGCGGTGTGCGCGTCGAGCTGCTGGTCGATCGCGGCATTGAGGAAGAACGCGAGGATCGTCGGCGCGGGACCGTTGATCGTCATCGATACGGAGGTGGTGGGCGCGGTCAGGTCGAAGCCGGCGTACAGCGCCTTCATGTCCTCCAGCGTCGCCACCGAGACACCGGAGGTGCCGACCTTGCCGTAGATGTCGGGGCGCGGGTCGGGGTCGCGGCCGTACAGCGTGACCGAGTCGAAGGCCGTGGAGAGCCGGGTCGCCGCGCCGCCCTGGGACAGCAGCTTGAAGCGGCGGTTGGTACGGAACGGGTCGCCCTCACCCGCGAACATCCGCGCCGGGTCCTCGCCGTCCCGCTTGAAGGGGAACACCCCGGCCGTGAACGGGAAGGAGCCCGGCAGATTCTCCGCGCGCAGAAAGCGGATCAGGTCTCCGTGATCCGTCGTCCGCGGCAGCGCCACGCGGGGAACGCGGCTGCCCGACAGGGACTCGCGGACCAGCGGGGTGCGGATCTCGCGCCCGCGCACGGTGAACGTCAACTCGCCGCCGGAATAGGCCTCTACGGTCTTCGGCCACTGCTCCAACGCCTGCCGCGCGTCGTCGTCGAGCGTCTCGCGCGCCTCGTGCAGCAGCCGCTCCACCGCGGCGGTGGATTCATCCACGCCCATCAACTCGCGCCGTACCGCGTCCAGTTGCTGCACCCGGCGGGCGGTCCGGGCCTGGGCGTCGGTGCGCGCATGGTAGATACGCACCGTCTCGGCGATGTCGGCCAGATAGCGTGCCCGCGACGTCGGAACGATCTGTGCGGCGCCACTGGAGTGACGTACCGAAACCTCGGGCAGCGCCCCCGGCCGCAGCGCGAGACCGCGCTCGCCGAGCAGCCCGCGCAGATGCTGGTAGAGCGCGGTCACGCCGTCGTCGTGGAACGTCGCGGCGCTGGTGCCGAACACCGGCATCTCCTCGTGCCGCGTGCCGAACGCCTGTCGGTTGCGCACGAGCTGGCGGCCCACGTCCCGCAGGGCGTCCGCCGCGCCCCGCCGCTCGAACTTGTTGACGGCGACGACGTCCGCGAAGTCGAGCATGTCGATCTTCTCCAGCTGCGACGCCGCCCCGAACTCGGGCGTCATGACGTACAGCGACACATCCGCGAACGGCACGATCGCGGCGTCACCCTGCCCGATGCCGGGCGTCTCGACGACGACCAGGTCGTAGCCGGCCGCCTGGCAGGCGGTGATGGACTCGCCGAGCCCCTCGGGCAGCTCGCTGGTGCCTCGGGTGGCGAGCGAGCGGAAGAAGATCCGGTCGCCGTCGAGCGAGTTCATGCGGATGCGGTCGCCCAGCAGGGCGCCGCCGCCCCGCCGCCGTGTCGGGTCCACGGCCAGCACCGCCACCCGCAGCGTGTCCTCCTGGTCGGTCCGGATCCGGCGTACCAGCTCGTCGGTCAGCGAGGACTTGCCCGAGCCGCCGGTGCCGGTGATGCCGAGCACCGGCACCTGGCGCGCCCCCGCCGCCTTCTCCAGACGGCGCAGCTCCGCGGCCGGTACCGTCCCGGCCGCGGCGGCCGACAGCAGCCGGGCCAGTGCCGGGCGCTCACGCGCGAGGACCCGCTCGATGTCGGCGGGCTCGTCCACCCATGGCGCGTGGTCGCACTCCTCGATCATCGTGGCGATCATTCCGGCCAGGCCGAGGCGCTGCCCGTCCTGGGGCGAGAAGATCCGCACCCCGGCCGCCGAGAGCCGCTCGATCTCCTGCGGCACGATCACGCCTCCACCGCCGCCGAACACCCGCACATGCCCGGCGCCCCGCTCCCGCAACAACTCCACCAGGTATTCGAAGTACTCGATGTGGCCGCCCTGGTAGGAGCTGACCGCGACACCCTGGACGTCTTCCTCCAAGGCGGCATCGACCACCTCGCTCACGGAGCGGTTGTGCCCGAGGTGGATCACCTCCGCGCCCTGGGTCTGAAGGATGCGCCGCATGATGTTGATCGAGGCGTCATGCCCGTCGAAGAGGCTGGAAGCGGTGACAAAACGGACGGGATGCTGAGCGCGCGGCATGTGCTGCACTCCTGACTGCCCCCGGCCGCGACGGCGTGGGGACGGATGCTCACAGAGACCTCTCCATGCTGAACCGAAGTAGGTGCAGGTCTCAAGGGAATCATTGAAGTCAGTTCAGTTCGGTGGCAGTCTCGGGTGGTCGCAACGATGCGATTCCAGCGTGATTCCCGGGAGGAACGATGCTCGCCGCCAGGCTGTACGGAACCAAGGACCTGCGGATCGAGGAGATGCCCGAACCCGAGCCGGGACCCGGCGTGGTGAAGATCCGCGTGGCGCACGCGGGCATCTGCGGCACCGATGTGCACGAGTACTTCGAGATGCCGCGCGCCACGCACGAACCCAACCCGCTGACCGGCGCCACCCTGCCCCAGACGCTGGGGCACGAGTTCGCCGGGACCGTGGTCGCGTGCGGTCCGGGAGTCGAGCGCGTCGCGGCCGGCGACCGGGTCTGCGTCCGGCCGATCCGCACCTGCGGAGTGTGCGCCCGCTGCACGTCGGGCCTCTCCCATCTGTGCGCGTCCCTCGCCGCGATCGGCGTCACCTCGCCCGGCGGCGGACTCGCCGAGTACGTGGCCGTGCGGGCCGAGGCCGCGCACCGGCTGCCCGATGAAGTGCCTCTGGAACAGGGCGCGTTGGTGGAACCCATGGCGGTCGGCCTGAACGCGGTCGAGCGGGCCGGAGTGGGCGCGGGCGACACCGCGCTGGTCATGGGAGCCGGCGCCGTCGGCATGGGTGTGCTCTTCGCGCTCAAGGCGCAGGGTGCGCGCGAGGTGATCGTCGTCGAGCCCTCGCCGGCCCGCCGCGCGGCCGCGGCGCGGCACGGCGCCCAGGTCCTCGATCCGGCCGCGGGCGACGTGGTCGCCGAGGTGCTGCGGCGCACCGGGGGCCGGGGCGTGGACGCGGCGATCGAGTGTGCGGGCCGGCCCGAGGTGCTTGACGTCGCGATCCGCTCCGTCGCCGCCCGCGCGCCCGTGGTCCTCGTCGCCCTGTACTCGGGGCCCGTCACCGTCGACGCCTCCGTCGTGCGCCTGGCCGAACTCGCGCTGCTGGGCTGCGAGGCGTACCCCGACGGGGTCTTCGAGCGGGTCATCGCGCACATGGCGGCCGGGCGCTACCCGACCGACGGCTGGCTCGATCACATCCCGCTCGCCGAGACCGTCGCCGGGCTGCACGACGTGCGCGACGCGCGGCGGCTCAAGGTTCTGGTCGACCTGCCGGCCCGCGACGCCTGATCCGTCCTGAACCAATCTCGGAGTTGGCCTTGACAGTGGATCACCGGCTCCGCAAACTCGTAATGAATTCAGTTCAGTTTGAAGCGGAGGAACCTGAGATGGCAGTGGAAGACGAGATCCAGTTCGAGCGTGACGGCCACGTTGCCCGCGTCTGGCTCAACCGCCCCTGGAAGAAGAACTGCGTCACGGTGCCGATCCTGGACCGGCTCGACGAGATCATCACCGAGGTCGACGAGGACCCCGAGCTGCGCGTGCTGGTCTTCCGCGGACGCGGCGGCACCTTCTGCTCGGGCTTCGACCTCGACAGCCTCAAGGCCGACTTCGTCGGCAAGTCGAACGCCATCGACGTCGCGGTCAAGTCCGCGAAGGTGTGCGACCGGCTCTACTCGATGAAGACCCCGTCGGTGGCCGTCCTGGAGGGCCACGTCACCGCGGGCGGCTTCGAGATCATGATCTCCTGCGACTTCGCGATCGCCGCCGACGACGCCAAGATCGGCGACTTCCACATCCGCCGCGCGCTGTTCGGCGGAGCGGGCCCGATCTACCGCGTGCCGCGCATGATCGGCATCCGCAAGACCAAGGAGCTCATGCTCACCGGAAAGCTCCTCTCCGGTATCGAGGCCACCGAGTTCGGCCTGATCAACGACCACGCGCCGACCGAGAAGCTCGACGAGACGGTCGAGGAGTTCATCTCCCACCTCACCGACAAGAGCCCCTTCACCATGTGGCTCACCAAGATGACCATCGACCGCAGTCTCGACGCCGACACCCAGTCGCTGATGGTGATGGAGCACCTCGCCGTCGGCGTCGCCCTCAACTCCGAGGACGCCAACGAAGGTGTCTCGGCGTTCCTGGAGAAGCGCGAGCCCAAGTGGCAGGGGCGCTGAGCCGGATGACCACGCATCCGCGGAGTCCGGCCGCAGGGCTCCAAGGCGCACGCTGCCGCGGCTGCTCGGTCGCGGTCTACCCCGCGGACGCGGCGTGCCCGCGCTGCGGGGGACCGGCCGAGCCGGCCGTTCTCAACAGTACGGGCACGCTGTGGACCTGGACCGTGCAGCGGTACGCGCCCAAGTCCCCGCCCTACCAGCCCCCGCCCGGCGGCTTCGAGCCGTTCGCGGTCGGCTACGTCGAGCTGGACGACGGTATCCGCGTCGCCGCCGTGATCGAGGCCGACGACCTCGACACGATCAGGATCGGCATGCCGGTCACGGTCGGCGCCGGCGACGGCGTGCCACGGGCCCGGCCCACCACGACAGCGGAGGAGAGCTCATGACCGCGGACGTGCTGATCTGCGGCGCCGCACGGACCGCGTTCGGCCGCTCGGAGGCGAGCGGCCGGCAGCTCGCCGTCGACGCGGTGAACGCCGCGCTGAAGGACGCCGGAGTCGACTGGTCGCGGGTGGGTGCCGCGTTCGGCGGCAGCGACAGCGCCGGGCTCGCCGACACTCTCGTGGCCCAACTCGGCCTGACCGGCGTACCGTTCGTGAACGTCAAGAACGGCTGCGCCACCGGGGGCAGTGCGCTGATCTCCGCCGTGAACGCGATCCGCTCGGGCATGGCCGACGTGGTCCTCGCCGTCGGCTTCGACAAGCACCCGCGCGGCGCCTTCGACCCCAAGCCCGAGGACTGGGGCCTGGGCGAGGAGTACGGCAGCGACGGGTTGATGGTCACCACCCAGTTCTTCGGCATGAAGATCCGGCGCTATATGCACGACCACGGGATCACCCGGCAGACGCTGGCCATGGTCGCCGAAAAGGCCTACAGGAATGGCGAGTTGACGCCGGACGCGTGGCGCCGCAAGCCCGTGTCCGCCGCCGAGATCCTGGACTCCGGCATGGTCAGCGACCCGCTGACCCGGTTCATGTTCTGCTCCCCCGGGGCCGGCGCCGCGGCCCTCGTGCTGTGCTCGCCCGAGGTGGCGCGTTCCCTGGAAGGCACCTCCGTCACACTGCGGTCGGCGGCTCTGCGCACGCGGCAGTTCGGCTCGTTCGAGGTGTTCAGCCCGTGGGTCGCCGGTGGTGAGCTGACCAGCGTCAGCCGCGCCGCCTCCGCCGCCGCGTTCGAGGAGGCGGGGATCGGCCCCGGCGACATCGACGTCTGCCAGCTGCAGGACACCGAGAGCGGTGCCGAGGTCATGCACATGGCCGAGTGCGGACTGTGCGAGGACGGCGAGCAGGAGCGGCTGATCGCCGCCGGGGCCACCGAGATCGGCGGGGCGCTGCCGGTCAACACCGACGGCGGCTGCATCGCCAACGGCGAACCCATCGGCGCCTCCGGGCTTCGCCAGGTCTACGAGATCGTCCAGCAGCTGCGCGGCCGCGCCGGCGACCGCCAGGTTCCCGGCGCGCCCCGGACCGGCTTCACCCATGTGTACGGAGCGCCGGGCGTCAGCGCCTGCACGGTCCTGACCCGCTGAACGGAGGTGCATGACCCGATGAACGCCACCCCGGAAGACATCCCTGAACGTATTCCGGATCCCGAAGAATTCCGCGCCGAGGCCCGGCGCTGGCTCGCAGGCGTCGCCAAGCCGCGCGCCGCCGCAGGGGGGTGGGGCAGCGGCTCCGACTCCGTCGCCGTGTTCGAGAACTGGACCGAGGAGCAGGAGCGGGCGCACACCCGCCGCACCCAGGAATGGGAACGTACCCGCCACGACCAGGGCTGGGGCGCCCTCAACTGGCCGGACCGGTACGGCGGACGGAACCTGCCCGCGTACTACGAACAGCTCTACCGCGCCGAGGAAGCCGCCTTCGACGTGCCGCACCGCACCGAGATCTTCCCGGTCACCCGCCAGCTCGTCGCCCCCGCGATCGGCATCTGGGGCACCGAGGAGCAGAAGGCGCGCTGGCTGCGGCCCATGCTGCGCACCGACGAACTGGCCTGCCAGCTGTTCTCCGAGACCGAGGCGGGCTCCGACCTGGCCGGAGTGCGCACGAAGGCGGTGCGCGACGGCGACAACTGGCTGCTGACCGGGCACAAGGTGTGGACCTCGGGCGCCACCGTCGCCACATGGGGCGTCGCCGTCTGCCGCACCGACCCCGACGTGCCCAAACACGCGGGCATTACCGTCTTCCTGGTCCGCATGGACGCGCCCGGCGTCACTGTTCGGCCCATCCGGCAGATGACCGGTGGCGCCAGCTTCAACGAGGTCTACCTCGACGGCGTCAGCGTCCCCGACACCGACCGGCTCGGACCGGTCGGCGAGGGCTGGCGGGTCACCCTCAGCGTGCTCGCCGCCGAACGTCTCGACTCCGGCAACCTCGGCCTCGACAACGCCGACCGCGCCGTGGACCTGGCCGGGCACCTGCCCCGCCCGCTCACCGGCGCCGAACAGGACCGGGCCGCCGACCTCTATGTACGGGCCCTCGTCCAGCGCCTCATCGGACTGCGCGTCACAGGCGCTCTCGTCGCCGGACGCGAACCCGGCGCGGAGGCCTCCGTCGGCAAGCTGTACGCCACCGAGACCATGCGCCGCACCGGCGACCTCGTCTCCGAACTCCTCGGCCCGGCGCTCGTCGCCGACACCGGCGAGTGGGGCACGTACGCCTGGACCGAACACCTCCTCGGCGCGCCCGGCTACAGCATCGCGGGCGGCACCGACGAGATCCAGCACAACATCCTCGCCGAGCGCGTGCTCGGCCTGCCCAAGGAGCCCGTCCGATGAGTACGGCCGTCCAGGAGAAGGAACTGGCCCAGCGGGTGTCCGTCCATCTCGGCTCGGACACAGGGGAGTTGAAGGTCCTGCCCGGCGGTCACTCCGGGCTGACCTACTCCGTCACGGCGGGGGAGGAGAGGTACGTCGTCAAGGCGGTGCCTCCGGGGCAGAAGCCCGTCGGGCGCAACGACGTGCTGCGCCAGGCCCGGGTCCTCGCCGCGCTCGCCGGATCCCCGGTACCCGTGCCGGGCGTCGCCGCCATGGACGAGGCCCAACCCGCCTGGTTCGCCATGGAGTTCGCCGCCGGGGAGGCGCTGGAACCCGTACTCGACGATCCCGAGGTGCCCGCGGCCACCGCGCGGGCCCGCATGCTGGAGATCGCCCACGTACTGCGGCGGCTGCACGCCACCGACATCCACGCCCCCGGCCTGGACGCTCCGCAGCCGCTCGGGGCGGCCGGGGAGCTCGACCGGTGGAGCCGCACCATGCACGCCGTGCCCGCAGAGCTCAGGCCGGGTGCAGAGGAGTTGTTGAACCGACTCGCCGAGGACGTACCGGCCGATCTGCCGCCCGCGCTGCTGCACGGCGACTTCCGGCTCGGCAATGTGCTCTGCGTCGACGAGAGGGCGGTCGCCGTCGTCGACTGGGAGATCTGGAGCGTCGGCGATCCCCGGATCGATCTGGGCTGGTTCCTGCTCTTCGCCGACCACCGCAACTTTCCCGGCATCGGCCGGGCCGTGCCCGGACTGCCCACCGAGGACGAGCTGCTCGCCGCCTATCTCGACGGCGCCACCGCGCTGCCCGCCATGGACTGGTTCCGGGCGCTCGGCCGCATGAAGATGGCCGCGATCATGGGCCACAACCTGCGCCGGCACCGCGAGGGCAAGCACCACGACCCGGACCAGGAGCGGTTGCCGCCCACCATCGCCGCGATGATCAGCACCGCGCGCGCCCTTCTCGGCTGACAGGAGCCCTCGTGGATTTCGGATTCTCGCCCCGCGCGAGTGAACTCCAGGACCGCATGCGGTCGTTCATGGACGAACACGTCCTCCCGGCCGAAGCCGTCCACGACCGGCAGCTCGCCGAAGCCGGCGACCCGCACGCGCTGCCGCCGGTGATGACCGAGCTGAAGGAGAAGGCCCGCGCCGAAGGCCTGTGGAACCTCTTCATGGCCCACGGCGACTGGGGCGCCGGACTCACCAACCTCGAATACGCGCCCCTCATGGAGCTGGCCGGCCGCTCCATCATGGGCCCCGAGGTGTTCAACTGCTCGGCGCCCGACACCGGCAACATGGAACTCCTCGCCCTCTACGGCACGCCCGAGCAGCAGGAGCGCTGGCTCAAGCCGTTGCTGGAGGCGGAGATCCGCTCCTGCTTCGCCATGACCGAGCCCGAGGTGGCCAGCTCCGACGCGCGCAACATCCGGACGCGCATCACCCGTGACGGCGACCACTACGTCGTCAACGGCCGCAAGTGGTACACGTCCGGGATCCTCGACCCCGACTGCGAGCTCATCATCCTGATGGGCAAGACCGACCCCGACGCGCCCACCTACCGGCAGCAGAGCATGGTGCTCGTCCCGCGTCACACCCCAGGCGTCACCGTCGTACGCGACCTGCCGATGTTCGGGTACACGGACCGGTGCGGACACGGCGAGGTGCTCTTCGAGGACGTCCGTGTGCCGGTGGACCACATCCTCGGCGGGGAGGGCGAAGGCTTCGCGCTCGCGCAGGGCCGGCTCGGGCCGGGTCGTATGCACTACGCGATGCGGGCCGTCGGGTTCGCCGAGCGGGCGCTCCAGCTGATGTGCGAGCGGACCAGCGAACGCGTCGCCTTCGGCGGGCCGCTCGCCGAGCGGGGCGTCGTGCGGGAGTGGATCGCCCGCAGCCGCATCGAGATCGAGCAGGTGCGGCTCCTCGTGCTCAAGTCGGCCTGGCTGATGGACACCGTCGGCAATGCCGCAGCCCGCATGGAAGTCGCCGCGATCAAGGTGGCGGCGCTTGAGGTCGCCCACAGGGTCGTCGACCGCGCCGTCCAGGCCCACGGCGCCGCCGGCGTCAGCGACGACACCGTGCTCGCCCGGCTGTACGCCATCACCCGGGCACTGCGCATCGCCGACGGCCCCGACGAAGTACATCTGCGGACCGTCGCACGGCAGGAACTCGCCAAGTACCAGAAGACCGACCAGAAGACCGAGCAGAGCACCGACACGAAGGCAGGAGCGGCGTGAGCACCGACATCCTCGACGGCAAGGTCGCCGTCATCACCGGCGGATCGCGCGGCATCGGCCTCGGCATCGCCACCGCCTACCGTACGGCCGGCGCACACGTCGTGATCGCCGCCCGCAAGGCCGCCGGACTCGCCGAGGCCCGCGAGGAGCTGCTCCGCGTCAAGGGCGACGGCGATGTCCACACCGTCGTCGCCAACGCGGGCGAGCCCGACCAGGCCGAGGCCTGCGTCGACGCGACCATGACCCGCTTCGGCCGCCTCGACATCCTCGTCAACAACGCCGCGACCAACCCGTACAACGGAGACCTGCTCGACCTGGACCTGCCGCGCGCGGAGAAGACCGTACGCGTCAACCAGTACGGCATGATCGCCTGGACGCGGGCCGCGTGGCGCGCCTGGATCGCCGAGCACGGGGGCGCGGTGATCAACATCGCCTCCGTCGGCGGACTCGTCGTCGACCCCCACATCGGCTACTACAACGCCACCAAGGCCGCCATGCTCCACATGACGCGCCAGCTCGCCTACGAACTCGGGCCGCGGGCACGGGTGAACGCCATCGCCCCCGGGCTGATCAAGACCGAACTGGCGCGCGCCGTATGGGAGGTGCGCGAGCCGATCCTCACCGCCAAGCTGCCCATGCGCCGCCTCGGCACGGTCGAGGACGTGGCGAACGCGGCGCTGTTCCTGGCGTCCGACGCGTCGTCCTGGATGACCGGGCAGACACTTGTTCTGGACGGTGGCGCAACCGCTCTTCCGATCGGGGTGGACGAGTGAGCGTCCCGTCGTCCGCCGTGGAACTCTTCTCGCTCGCAGGCCGGACGGCGATCGTCACCGGAGCCTCCGCCGGGCTCGGCGCGCGGTTCGCCGCCGTCCTCGCGCAGGCCGGCGCCACCGTGTTCGCCGCCGCGCGCCGCATCGACCGGCTCAAGGAACTCGCGGACAGCGACACACGTATCCATCCCGTCGCCTGCGACGTGTCCTTGGAGGCCGACCGTACGCGGCTGGCCGAGACGGCGCTGAACGCCACCGGGCATCTCGACATCCTGGTCAACAACGCGGCCACGTCGGGGGAGACGCGCGCCGAGGACGAGTCGGCGGCGGCCTTCGCGGATGTTCTGGGGGTGAACCTCACGGCGCCCTTCCATCTGGCCCGGCTCACAGCCGAGGCACCCGGTGCAGCGGGCAAGAGCATCATCAACGTCTCGTCCGTCCTCGGACTGGTCTCCGGCGCCCCGCTCGGCGGCGCGAGCTACTCCGCGTCCAAGGCCGGACTGATCGGCCTGACCCGCGAGCTGGCCGGCCAGTGGGGCCGGTCCGGGACACGTGTCAACGCCCTTGCGCCCGGCTGGTTCCGTACCGAGATGACCGCCGAGCTGTTCGGCGACGAGCGCTCGCGGCGGTGGGTCGAGCGGGGGACGATGCTGCGGCGCGGCGGGGAGGCGCACGAACTCGACGGGGCGCTGCTCTTCCTCGCCTCGGACGCCTCCACGTACTGCACCGGGCAGGTCCTGACCGTCGACGGCGGATGGACGGCACGATGAGCAGCGTCGGCATCGACATCCGGGACGACGGGCTGGCCCGCGTCACCCTGCGGCGCGGCGACGCGGGCAACGCCATCGGCCTGGCGACGGCCCGGGGACTGCTCGACGCGGCCACCGCTTGTGAACGGGCCGACGTACGGGCCGTGTTGCTCACGGGCGAGGGCAGGTCCTTCTGCGTCGGCGGCGATCTCCGGGAGTTCGCGCGGTTCGACGGCGCGGCGCTGGAGGAGCACCTCATCGCGGTGACGGACGCGCTGCACGAGGCGCTGCGGATCTTCGCCCGGCTCGACGCCCCCATGGTGGCCGCCGTACAGGGCGCCGTCGCGGGCGCGGGCATCGGGCTTGCCGTCGCCGCGGATGTGACGCTCGCCGCGGACAACGCCTCGTTCTCCGCCGCATACACCGGCATCGGGTACTCGCCGGACGCCGGGGTCAGCTGGTTCCTGCCGCGCCTCGTCGGGCCCAAGCAGGCGCTCGACCTGCTGCTGACGAACCGCCGGATACCGGCGGCCGAAGCCGAGGAGATCGGGCTCGTCAGCCGCACCGTCGCCGCCGATCTGCTGACCGAGGAGGCGGCGCGCACCGCCGAGGCCCTGCGCCGCGGACCCACCGCCGCGTTCGGCGCCACCCGCCGGCTCGTCGCCGCCGGGCTGACCTCGGACCTCGCCCCTCATCTGGACCGCGAGGCCGGTGCGCTCGCCGCCGCGGCCGCCTCGGACGAGGGCCGTGAGGGAGTCGCCGCCTTCCTCGGCAAGCGTGTGCCGGACTTCGCCCGCGCCCCGTCCCTGACCTCCGGAACCTGATCCCGTCCCCCAACCCCATGGAGCCCACCATGTCGCAAGCCTTCATCGTCGGAGCCGTCCGTACCCCCGTCGGCCGCCGCAAGGGCGCGCTCAGCGGCGTTCACCCCGCCGACCTCGGCGCCCATGTGCTGCGCGCTCTCCTGGAGCGGACCGGCGTCGACCCGGGCACGGTCGACGACGTGTACTTCGGCTGCGTCGGCCAGATCGGGGCCCAGACCGGAAACGTCGCACGCACCGCTTGGCTGTCGGCGGGGCTGCCGCAGCACGTCCCCGGCACCACCATCGACCGCCAGTGCGGTTCCTCCCAGCAGGCCGTTCACTTCGCCGCCCAGGCGGTCGGCTCCGGTGCCGCCGACCTGGTGGTCGCGGGCGGGGTGGAAGTCATGAGCCTCGTGCCCATCGCCAGTCCGATGTTCGTCGGTGAACAGGCCGGGATGGGCAGCCCGTACGCGGGCAACGGCTGGCGTGAGCACTTCGGCGAGCAGGAGGTGTCGCAGTTCCGCGGGGCCGAGCTGATAGCCGAGAAGTGGGGGATCTCCCGCGACGACATGGAGCAGTTCGCGCTCCACAGCCATCAGCGGGCACTGGCCTCGCAGGCGGCCGGGGACTTCGACGACGAGATCACCCCGGCCTTCGGGCTCACCGTGGACGAGGGCCCGCGCGCCGACACCACGCTGGAAAAGATGGCGGGCCTGAAGACCCTGACCGAGGACGGCCGGCTCACCGCGGCCGTCTCCAGCCAGATCTCCGACGGCGCCGCCGCCCTGCTGATCGCCTCCGAGGAGGCCGTACGGCGCCACGATCTGACGCCGCTCGCACGGGTGCACAGCATGGCCGTGGTCGGCTCCGACCCGATCCACATGCTGACCGGCCCGATCCCCGCCACCGAGAAGGTCCTGGACAAGGCGGGCCTTGCGATGGACCGGATCGACCTGGTCGAGATCAACGAGGCCTTCGCCTCCGTGGTCCTCGCCTGGCAGAAGGAACTCGGCGCCGCCCACGAGCGGATCAACGCCTTCGGCGGTGCGATCGCCCTCGGCCATCCGCTCGGTGCCACCGGCGCCCGGCTCATGACCACACTCGTCCACCAGCTGCGCAGGACCGGCGGCCGCTATGGTCTGCAGACGATGTGCGAGGGCGGCGGCATGGCCAACGCGACTGTCCTCGAACGCATCTAGGCATGCGGTTGGCAACTGAGTTCAACTTGGGTTTACTCTCGGTACGGACACGCTGAGTGACGGCCAGGAGAGAGAGTCATGACCAGGATCCTTGAACCGGAGGCGGGACCGCGGTCCAAGCGCGCGGCCATCCTCGCGGCGGCCGTGGCCTGTTTCGGCGAGACGGGCTTCGAGGCCACGAAGTGGTCGACCGTGGCGGAGCGGGTCGGCATCGGCCAGACCGCGCTCTACCACTACTTCGAGTCGAAGACGCACTGCCTGCTCACCATCATGCGGCTCGAGCTGCAGCGCTCCCACGACCGGTTCGTCGAGGCGACCGAGGGCGCGGACGACCCCGTGGAGGCGCTGCGCGCCGGCGTCCGTGCCGCGTACGACGTCTCGGAGCACGAGGTGCTGCAGATGCGCATCCTGCAGAACCACATGGATCTCCTGTCCGGGGCCCGCAAGTCCAAGCGGGAGGAGGCCGAGCGGATCGCCGCCCGCCAGCTCGTCCAGGTCGTCGAGCGGGACTGGACCAACCTGCTGGTGCGGGGGATGTCCCAGGGCGCCTTCCCGCTGCGGGACGCCCAGTTGCTCGGGGCGAGCGTGCTCGGCCTGATCGTCAGCGTGTGGCGGTGGTACCGGCCGTCCGGGCCGACGCCGCTGTCGGAGATCGGCGAGTTGATCGAGGGTGCCTGCGTGCGGATGATCGCCTCCTGACGGATCGATCCGCCGCGCGCGCATCCAGTGACCGATCCCCTGACGGGTCTCCCGTCAGGGGATCTTTTTGTGCCCGGCCCCGTGACAGAGGTGACAGACCATTGCCAGGCGTGTTTCCCCAGCATTAAAATCAACTTGAACTGAACTCAGGTTGAGTTTTTGAGTTGAGGAGGGGTCATGCGACGACGCGCGACACGCACGTTCATCGCCGCACTCGCCGCGATGCTCGCCCTGGCGGCGAACGCCTGCGGCACCAAGAGCCCCTCGGCAGGGGACGACAAGGTCATCAAAATAGGCGCCTGGTACCCGCTCACGGGCGCCCTGGCCTCGTTCGGAATTCCCGAACGGGCGGGCGCCGACGCATACTTCAAGTCGGTCAACGCACGCGGCGGGATCAACGGGCGCACCATCGACTGGGTCGTCAAGGACAACGCCAACGATCCGCAGCAGACCGTCCAGATCGCCCGCCGGCTCGTCGACCAGGACGGGGTCGTGGCGATCGTCGCGACCAACGGCACCTCCCAGACCCAGGCCACCTTCCCCTTCGTGCTCGAGCAGAAGAAGGTGCCGGTCCTCAACACACTGGGCGGCGACGCCTCCTGGTACGAGCCAGCCCGCGACGGGCTGTTCGGTCTGCAGACGCTGTACGAGGACCAGGCGGCCGCGCTCGGGGACTGGGTGACGCGGGACGGGGCGAGAAAGGTACTCGTCGTGCACAGTGACCCGGCGGCGTTCGTGAACGTGGCCAAGGTGATCGGCCCCGCCGCCCGCAAGACCGATCCGTCGGTCCGGGTGAAGCGGCTGTCGGTGAAGTACCAGACCACCGACTACAGCCCGGTGATCAGCAAGGTCAAGGCCGCGAAGCCCGACGCCGTCGTGCTGATCCTGACCGCCGCGGAGACCGCCTCCTACCTCAAGGAGGCGAGGCTGCAGGGCGTCACCGCCCCCGTGTACGGCTACGCGCCCGTCGCGGCACAGGCCACGCTGACGCTGGGGGGCAGGGCGACCGAAGGCCTCAAGGCGCTCCAGCTGGTCAAGTCACCGAACGACGACGACCCGGCCATCAAGGAGTTCCGTACGGCGATGCAGAAGTACGAGCGGGGGCAGCCCGCCGACTTCATCACCCTGTGGGGCTGGGAAGCGGCCAAGGCCTTCGTCGAGATCGCCAAGACCATCGACGGGCCCGTCACCAGCGAGTCACTGACGCGGGCCTACCGCACCGCACGCCACGTCGACACGGGCGTGGGTCCGGTCCTGAATTACGGCGCCGGTCGGCACCTCGGCACACGTGACCTGCAGAAGGTCGTCGTCAGGAACGGCCGCTGGGAGTCGCAGGGCGACTTCTTCACCCCGCCCACCCGGGACTGACCGCCGCCCGCGCGGAGCGCGTCGTCCCCACCTCTCATCCCTGTGAAAGGACACCATGACCAGCGTCTTGCCCACCTACATGGCACGTATGGACAGTGACGACCCCGCGCGGGCGCTCGAACTCCTCGTACCGGAATTCCGCTTTCTCATCGCCTTGCCGGGCCGCGAGGCGACGGGACGGTCCAAGGACGACTTCGCCGCCTACATCGCGGGCCGCAACGCCGTCGAACGGGTGCACAAGATTCTTCGGCACAGCTGTGACGGCGATCTGGAGACCGTGTACGGGATGGTGGTCGAGTCCGGGAAGGCAGTGGGTTCCTTCCTGTCGGCCGCCGTGGTCACGCCCGACGGGCACATGGCCCGCTACCAGTCGTACTTCACCACCTCGTACGACCTCATCGACCTGCCGGAATAGACAGCAAGGCAAAGGGAAGCGCACATGACCGAGACCTCCACGGCCGCCGGGACCACCGCGGCCCCCGCCCCCTTCCTCACCGCCTGGTTCGAGATCCTCGACAGCGACGAGCCCGACCGGATCCTCGACCTGATCAGCGACGACTTCTCCCTGTCCATCCTGTTCTCCACCGGCGACGGCAACGCCACGGACTTCGCGGGCGACCGCGCCGCCCTGGTCGGCTATCTGCAGCAGCGGGAGCGGGGTACGCGCACCCACCACCGCCTCTCCGCGACCACCCTCGGCCAGGACGAGCTGTTCCTCGGCGAGGTGCGGCGCGGGGAGGTTCCCGAGGCGAGCTTCGTCGCCGCCGGCCGGGTGAACGCGGACGGCCGGCTGGAGCGGCTGCTGATCGGCCGGTCCTCGCAGATCCGTTTCGAGTAGGTACCACCCGTTTCCGATTTCACCGGCCTTGTACGAAGGAGCCTCATGTACAACCTCGTCCTGCTGGCAGCCAAGCCCCCGGAGTGGACGCACGAGCAGTTCATCGACTGGTGGCGGGGCGACCACGCGGAGCTGACGTACAAGCTGCCCGGTCTGCGCTCCTGGCGGCACACCGACATCGACCAGGCGCTGGAGAAGCGCTCCGAGGGCTGGGACGGGATGTCCGTCCTCGGATTCGACTCCCCGGAGGACGTGAAGAAGGCCCTCGCCAGCCCCGAGTGGGCGGACGCCGTCGCGCAGGTCGGCGACATGAAGGGCCGGCGCATCGCGGTGATGGGGTTCGAGAAGGAGTTGTTCACCGGCTGAGGCACCACCGGCCTTGCGCACAGCAACGTTCGACACCGGGTTCGGCACAGCGTAGCGAGGAAGCGGGATGCGACAGGTAGTGCGGGAGTTCCGACAGAGGGCCGAGCAGGCCGACTTCTTGGCCGTCGTCGATGACGAAGGCAGGCACACGGCACGTGAGTTGCTCGCCGAGGCGGACCGGCTCAGCGACGCGATGTCCGCCGACGGGGCGGGCGGCACGGTCATGCTCCAGGCCGACAACTCTTGGCGCACCGTGGCCGGCGCCCTCGCGGTGGGCCTGAGCGGCGGCGTCCTCGCGCTGGTCAACCGGCACACGACGCCGGCCGAGTTCGCGGCGGCCTTCGAGGACATCCGGCCGGACGCCGTCGTCGCCGAGCCGTCGGCGAGGGCCGACTGGGCGGTGGCCGACCTGATGCCGGGCGCCGGCGACACAGTGCTCGACGGCTGGAGCGTGCACCGCTCCGGTGGACGGCCCGACGCGTCACGCTGGTCGGGCGGTGTTCTGATCGGGCTGACCTCCGGGTCGACCGGGCGGCCCAAGGGCGTCGTGCAGTCCGAGGAGGCCCTGACCTACGCGGCCGCCAGCACCATCGAGATCAACGGTCTGCGGCCCGGGGACGCGGTGGCCGCGATCGTGCCGCTGTCATCAACAGCCGCGTACTGCTTCGGCGTTCATCTCTCCCTGGTCCTGGGCGGCCCGCTCGTTCTCACCGCCAAGTGGGACCGGGCTCTCGCGCTGCGGCGGATGGCCGAGAACGATGTGCGCTGGACCATGTGTGTGCCGACGATGGCGCTGCAGATGGGAGCCGAGGCCGCGGGCTCCGGCATCCTCTCCGGAGTGCGCGCCATCACCGTCGGCGGCGGGCCGATGGACCGCGGCGCGCTGGCACGGGCCGAGCAGTCCCTCGGTACGAAGATCCTGAGGGTCTTCGGGATGTCCGAGTGCCTCGGGCACACCTCGCCCCGGCCCGGCGAGCCCGAGGAGATCCGGCTCGGCCGGGACGGCCGCCCCTTCCCCGGCACGGACCTGCGCGCCCTCACCCCCGACGGGGCCGAGGCCGGGCCGGAGGTGACCGGCCGGGCGCAGGTGCGCGGCCCGTCCCTCTTCCTCGGGTACGCCCGTGCGGGCAGAGTCGAACCACCGGCGCTGACCGAGGACGGCTACTTCCCCACCGGCGACCTCCTGATGCCCCACGAGGACGGCACCGTCACCATCATGGGCCGCGAGAAGGACATCATCATCCGCGGCGGCCGCAACATCGACATCACCGAGATCGAACGGGCCGTCGCCGGATACCCACGTGTCTCCCGGGCCTGTGTCGCGGCGGTGCCCGACGAGGTGCTCGGCGAACGCGTCGCGCTGCTCGTCGTCACCGAGGACGGCGCCGGCATGGACCTCGGGGAGGTCACCGGACATCTGGAGAGCCTCGGACTGGCCAAGACCAAGTGGCCCGAATTCGTCTACGCCGTCGAGGAGTTGCCCCAGACCAAGGTCGGCAAGCTCGACCGGTCGGCAGCCGGGCGCCTGGCGCAGAGCCTTCGCGCCGACGCCTGAACAGTGGCCGGGCGCTCGTCCTGATGCCCGCCTGATCCACAGCAGTACACCAGCCAGAGCGAGGGAGAGCACCATGACAGCGCGGTTCGACCAGGGTCCATGGGCCGCGGCCGGAGTCCAGACGGTACGTCCCGGCGTGCACCGCGTTCCCCTGCCGCTGCCGAACGACGGACTCCACGCCGTCAACATCTATCTGCTGGAGAACCTGGCCGAGGACGACGGCATCGTCATGATCGACGGGGGCTGGGCGATTCCGGAGGCCCGCAAGGCACTTGAGGAGGCCACAGCCGCCATCGGCCGCGATCTCTCCGACATCAGCCACATCCTCGTCACTCACATCCACCGCGACCACTACACGAACGCCGTGGAACTGCGCCGGCTCCTCGGCTCTCGCGTCTATCTGGGGGCGGGGGAGCGGCCGGGCCTTGAGATGCTCGGCCGGCTGCGCAGCGACTCGCCCGCCGGCTCGCTGCGGACGTTGCGCGATGCGGGTGCCGTCGAACTCGCCGACCGCATCGAGCAGTTGGACCACGGCGGCTACGACCCCGCCGTCTGGGAAGCCCCCGACCGCTGGCTGGGCGCCGAGACCGTCAGCTTCGGCGCGGGGGAGCTGCGGGTCGTGCCGACCCCCGGACACACCCAGGGACACGTGGTCTTCCTGGACGAACAGCGCGGCCTGCTGTTCTCCGGCGACCATGTTCTGCCCCACATCACGCCGTCCATCGGCTTCGAACTCACCGAGCCGGGCGGCAAACCCCTCGCCGACTACCTGGACTCGCTGCACCTGATGACCGGGTACGCCGACACACAGCTGCTGCCCGCGCACGGACCCGTTGTCGACAGCGCGCACACCCGCGTTGCCGAACTGCTCACCCACCATGACAACCGCCTCGCGCAGAGCCTGAAGGCGCTCGGCGACGCGACGCTGGACGCGCACGAGGTCGCCCGCAAGCTCGGCTGGACGCGCAGGGACGTGCCGTTCGGCGAACTCAATGACTTCAACCAGATGCTCGCGATCAACGAGACCGCGGCCCATCTGGACGTCCTGGTGCTGCGGGGGCGGATCTCCGTGGCGCGCGTCGGCGATGTGAATCAGTACACGCGCGTGAACTGACACAGCAGTTCTTTCAACCTCTGGGGGGCGCGGCAACTGCCGTGCACCCCAGAGCTGTTGGTGCTAGCGGGCCGTCCAGCCGCCGTCCACGTAGAGCTCGGAACCGGTGACGAAACTCGCGTCGTCCGAGGCGAGGAACGCCACCGCCCCGCAGACCTCCTCGGGACTGCCGAGCCGGCCCATCGGCGTGCCCTCCACCATGGCCGTGTGCCGGGGTGTGCCCCGCCAGAGGCCGCGGGAGCGCGACGTCTCGATGAACCCCGGGTGGATCGAGTTCACGCGGACTCCGCGCGTCGCCCAGTGCAGCGCGGCGTTCTTCGTCATCAACCGGACCGCGCCCTTCGCCGCGTGGTACGAGAACTGGCTGCCGAAGCCGCCGACCGTCCCGAAGATCGACGCGATGTTCACGATGGAGCCGCCGCCGGTCCTCTCGATCGCGGGCCCGCCGTGCTTCATGCCGAGCCAGACACCGGTCTGGGTGACCGCGATGACCTTCTCCCAGGACTCCTGGGTCTCCGTCTCCACAGTCCGCATCTCGGCGATCCCCGCGTTGTTGACGAGCACGGACAGGCCGCCCAGCTCGTCGGTCACCCGCGCGACGGCGCCGCGCCACGCCTCCTCGTCGGTGACGTCCAGGGCGAGACCGAGCGCCCGCGCTCCGCCCGCCGTCAACTCCTTGGCCAGTTCCTCGCAGCGGCCCGCGTCGATGTCGGTCACCGCCACCGCGGCGCCCTCGGCGGCGAGGCGGTGCGCCACGGCTGTGCCGATGCCGCCCGTGGCGCCGGTGATCAGACAGACCTCTCCGGACAGGCGGTTCGACACTCGTGCTCCCTCGGTGTGCTGGACATCTGCGCGCTGGTCAGTGGTGCGCTGGACATCGGTGTGCTGGTCAGTGGTGCGCTGGACCGCGGTCATGCCAGCAGTTCCCTTCCTGAGCGCAGCAGAGCCGGCACCGCCGAGCCGACGCGCTCGAACCCCGTGCCGACGGTCTGTCCCGCCAGATAGCGGGCGTGGATGCCCTCCGCGATCACGGCGAGCTTGAAGCACCCGAGCGCCTGGTACCAGGCGACGGAGGAGATGTCCCGGCCGGAAGACCCGGCGTACCGCTCTGCCAGTTCGCGGCCGGTGGGGAAGCCGGGGTTGGCGCTGGGGACATGGCTCGTACCGAGGACGGGTTCGCAGACCGGATCCCAGTACATGAGGAGCATCCCGAGGTCGGCGAGCGGGTCGCCGAGCGTGGCCATCTCCCAGTCGACGATCGCCGCGATCCGTCCGGGGTCGCCGGGCGCGAGGATCGTGTTGTCCAGGCGATAGTCGCCGTGTACGACCGTGGGGGCGCCGCTCGCCGGGAGGGAGCGCGCGAGCCGGTCGTGCAGGGCGTCGAGGTCGGGCAGTTCCCGCGTGGCGACCTTGTCCCACTGGCCGCGCCACCGGCGCACCTGGCGTTCCAGATAGCCCTCGGCCCGGCCGAAGTCGCCGAGCCCGGCCGCGGCGGCGTCCACCGCGTGCAGCTCCACCAGAGCGTCGACGAGCGCGTCCGCCGCGCGGCGGGCCTCGGCGGGTGGCAGGGCGACGGCCTCGGTGCCGCCCCGCAGCACCGTGCCGTCGACGAAGTCCACGACGCAGAAGGGCGCGCCGATGATCTCCGGGTCCGTGCACGACAGCACCGCGCGGGCTACCGGCACCCCGGTTCCGCCCAGTGCGGCGACGACCCGGTACTCGCGGTCCATGTCGTGCGCCGTCGGCGTCAGAACCCCGAGCGGCGGCCGGCGCAGCACCCAGCGGTGTGTCCCGTCGGTCACCTCGTACGTGAGATTGGAGCGCCCTCCGTGCAGCAGCTTCAGGCTCAACTTGCCTGTGCACTCAGGGACATGACGTGCGAAGTAGGACTGCAGGGCGGCCACGTCCACGCCGACCACCGCGGCCTGTGCCGGGCTCATCGGGCGTCCCTCCGCTCCGTCGCCGCCCGCACCGCCCGCTTGGCGATCGCCCAGCGGTGGGTCTCGGACGGGCCGTCGTAGATACGGAACGGACGTACTTCCCGGTACAGGCGCGACAGCGGGGCATCCCCCGAGATGCCGAGGGCGCCGCACACCTGCACGGCGCGGTCGACGACGCGGTTGACCGCTTCGGAGACGTAGGTCTTGGCAATCGAGGTGTGCTGGGCGGCCGTGCGGCCCTGGTCCAGCTCCCAGCAGGCCCGCCACAGGATTGCCCGGCTCGTCTCGATGTCGATCTCGGAGTCGGCCAGCATCTGCTGCACCATGCCCAGTTCGGCAAGGCGTCCACCGAAGGCCGAGCGCTCCGCCGCCCGCTCCAGGGCGATGTCCTGAGCCCGGCGCGCGACCCCGAGCCAGCGCATGCAGTGCGTCATGCGGGCGGGACCGAGCCGCACCTGCGCGTACCGGAAGCCCTCGTCCACCGCGCCGAGCACGGCGCTGTCCGGCACCTCGACGCCGTCGAAGACGACCTCGCTGTGCCCGCCGAAGAGGCCGTGGTCCAGCGTGTCGATGTTCCGGACGATCTTCAGACCCGGGGTGTCGGCGTCTACGAGGAACATCGTCGCGCCGCCCGCGTCGCCCGGAGCACCGCTGGTACGGGCCATGCAGATGGCGAACGCGGCGCCGTCGGCACCGCTGATGAACCACTTGCGGCCGTCGATCCGCCAGCCGCCGTCCGTCCGCGCAGCGGTGGTGGCCAGCGCGCGCGGATCGGACCCGGCCCCGGGCGCCGGCTCGGTCATCGCGAAACAGGACCGCACCTCCCCGGAGGCGAGCGGCCGCAGATACCGCTCCTTCTGCTCCTCGGTGGCCACCACTTCGAGGAGATGCATGTTGCCCTCGTCGGGCGCGGCGCAGTTCAGCGCGAGCGGACCGAGCAGCGACTGCCCGGCCGCCTCGAACACGACGGCCTGCCCACGCAGATCGAGTCCGAGCCCGCCGAACTCCTCGCCGACGTGCGGAGCGAACACCCCCGCCGCCCGCGCCGCCTCCTGGAGCCGCCGCCGCAGCGGCTCGGGACCCGCGTGCACATCACCGCCGTCGCACGTCTCCTCCTCGGGTATCACCACGTCGCGCACGAAGTCCGTGGTGTGCCGCGCGATGCCGGCGACCCGTTCGTCGATCTCGAAGCTGATGGACACTTCTCACCCCTGATCTTGGCTACTGGCCATTAGCCATAAGATGACTGAACTGGATTCAATGTCAAGAGGTCGGGCCATGGTTGCGCGTCTGATGGGCGCCGAGTGGGAGCCGATCTCAGCTAATCTCCGATAGCTTCATCGTCGACAACTGCAGGGGAGTTCAGGTGAGTGGATCACCGCGCGAGGCCTACGAGCGTCCACACCGGCCACAGCACCCGGAAGGCGCCCTCGCGGCCGGCCGCCGCGCGGGAATCCGCGAGGCCGCGCTGACGCTCTTCGCCGCGCAGGGCTACCGGTCCACGACCATGACCGAGATCGGCGCCGCCATCGGCATCCGCGGGCCGAGCCTCTACAAGCACGTGGCGTCCAAGCAGGAACTGCTCGCCGAGATCATGACCGGCACGATGGAGCAGCTCATCGCCGACAACGCGACGGCCGTCGCGGGTGCCGACGACGTACGGGAACAACTGCGCCGCTCTGTCGAGGCGCACATCCGCTACCACGCGCGCCACCGCCTGGAGGCCTTCGTCGGCAACCGCGAGATCGGCAGCCTCGAACAGCCCGACCAGGACCGCGTCCTCGCCGGCCGCAGCGACTACGAGCGCCGCTTCCGCGAACTGATCGAGCGAGGTGTGGCCGAGGGTGCCTTCCGCGTGCAGTCGGCCAGGATCGCCTCGTACTCGATCCTCGACATGGGCATCGGTGTCGCGAGCTGGTTCCGCGAAGGAGGTGAGTTCACCGTCGACCAACTCGCCTACCAGTACGGAGACATCGCGCTGCGCATCGTGGGCGTGGGCAAGCAGGAGGCGCCGGACGGCGGCAACTAGCGGGCTCGCCCGGAGCTTCTGCGCGAAACGGGGGCCCGACCCGCGCCTGCTCAGGAGCCGGTGGCGGGGGCATCCTCGTGGTGGTGTACTGCCGACGGGGTGCCGTACGAGCCGCGCGCCGCGTACCACCACACCGTCGCCAGGACCAGCACCACGGCCAGGGCCGCCGACGCGTAGTTCATCGAGTCGACCGTCACCGGTGACGCCTGCGGCAGGCAGAACAGGATCGTCACGCACGCCACCCACGTCACGGCAATCCAGCCGACCGGTCTGCTCCAGCGCCCCAGGTTCCACGGTCCTGGGGTGAAACGGTCGCCCGCGCGCAGGCGCAGGAGGATCGGGATCGCGTACGCGGGCGTGATGCCGATGACGTTGATGGCCGTGACCGCTCCGTACGCCGTCGTCGAGTACAGGGACGGCAGCGCGATCACGGCGGCCAGGCCCACCGACAGCCATACCGCGGGAACGGGTGTGCGGGTGCGGGCGCTCACCCTGCGCCACAGCGCCGAACCCGGCAACGCGTTGTCACGGCTGAACGCGAACACCATGCGGCTGGTCGCCGCCACCTCGGCGTTCCCGCAGAACAGCTGCGCCACGATCACGATCAGGAGCAGCGCCGTCGCGCCGGACGTACCGACGGCGTCGATCATGATCTGCGCCGGCGGCACCCCGGTGGCACTGTCCTGCGCGCCCGCGTAGTCCTGGATCGCGAACGTCAGCCCCGCGAGCAGCACGAACCCGGCGATCCACGAGACCCACACGGCCCGTACGATGCCGCGCGCGGCGGACACGGAGGCGTTCGACGTCTCCTCCGAGAGATGCGCGGACGCGTCGTAGCCGGAGAACGTGTACTGCGCGAGGAGCAGGCCGATCGCGGCCACGTACAACGGGTTGTGCCAGCCGGTGTCGTTGACGAACTCGGTGAACACGAACGACGGCGACCGGTGGTGGTCGGGCACGATCGCGAGGACTGCGACGATCACGGCCACGCCCGCCAGGTGCCACCACACGCTGATGGAGTTGAGCACGCTGACCAGGCGGACGTCGAAGAGGTTCAGGACGGCGTGCAGGAAGAGGATGGCGAGGAAGATCAGGAAGGTCGATCCCGGTGTCGGGTCGAAGCCGAACCGGAGGTTGAGGAGCGCGCCGCTGAACAGGGCCGCGCCGTAGTCGATTCCGGAGATCGCGCCGAGCAGGCCCAGGAGGTTGAGCCAGCCCGTGTACCAGCCCCAGCGGCGGCCGCCGAGCCGGTCGGCCATGTAGTAG
Source organism: Streptomyces sp. NPDC055400 (assembly GCF_053644375.1). NCBI lineage: Bacteria > Bacillati > Actinomycetota > Actinomycetes > Kitasatosporales > Streptomycetaceae > Streptomyces > Streptomyces sp. NPDC055400. The sequence continues at coordinate 211,530 of NZ_JBSHLM010000012.1, forward strand.
AGGGCCCCGGACGTCGAATACGCGCTGGTGACCTCGGCGAGCGCCAGGGCGACGAGGAGGACGAAGAGGCCGACACCCGCCCAGCCCCACATCATCACGGCCGGGCCGCCCGTGCCGAGGCCGAATCCGTAGAGCGTCATGCAGCCGGACAGGATGGAGATCACGGAGAAGCTGACGGCGAAGTTGCCGAATCCGCCCATGCGGCGGGCCAGGACCGGCTGGTAGCCCAGCGCCCTGAGCCTGGCCTCCTCGTCCGCCGGCTGCCCGGCCGGCCCTGACTCGGCGGAGCTCGTCGAGGTGGTGCCTGTTTCCGGTGTGGACATGAGCTCCTCTTGTGGGGAGAGAGGCGTGAAGTCGCTTCCCTGGTAAGGAGTCTGACGGAGGATCAGTGTAGGGGCAGGAGGAAGAGGGCACCCTTGACGCTCTCGCGGGAGCTGTAGCAGGCTTCCGCGGTGATCACGAATGCCGGCGGGCCGCGCGAGGGGGCCGTTCTCGCCATCGATCAGGGCACATCGGGGACGAAGGCCCTCGTCATCTGCCCACGCCGCGGCGTGATCGGCTCGGGCAGCGCTCCCGTACGTCCGCGCTACCTCCCGGGCGGCCTCGTCGAGGTCGATCCGGCCGCGCTGCTCGCCTCCGTCGTCGACGCGGGGCGCCGCGCGCTGGCCGCCGCGGGCGAGCCCGTGGGCGCGGTCGGCCTCGCCAACCAGGGCGAGACGGTTCTCGCCTGGGACCCCGCGTCCGGCAGACCGCTCACGGACGCGATCGTCTGGCAGGACCGACGGGCGGACGCGCTGTGTGCGGAACTCACCCCGTGCGCCGATGAGTTGAGAGACCTTACGGGACTGCCGCTCGATCCCTACTTCGCCGCACCCAAGATGGCCTGGATCCGCCGCCACCTCACCCGGGACGGCGTCGTCACCACCAGCGACGCGTGGCTCGTCCACCGGCTGACCGGCGCCTTCGTCACCGACGCCGCCACCGCGGGGCGCACACAGCTCCTCGACCTGGACGCCGTCGCGTGGTCACCGCGCGCCCTGGACATCTTCGGCCTCGGTGGCGAGCGGCTGCCGGACGTCGTCGACGCCGCCGGACCTGTCGGCACGACGAAGGCGTTCGGCCCCGAACTTCCCCTCACCGGGCTCCTCGTGGACCAGCAGGCCGCGCTGCTCGCGCAGGACGTGACCGAGCGGGGGACCGCCAAGTGCACTTATGGAACGGGGGCGTTCATGCTCGCCCCGACCGGTGACCGCCCGCGCCGCGGCGACTCGGGACTGGTGAGCTGCGTCGCCTGGAGGCTTGGGGGGCGGAGCAGTTACTGCCTCGACGGGCAGGTTTACACCGCCGCCTCCGCCGTCCGCTGGCTCACCGACCTCGGGGTGATCGCGGGGGCCGAGGACATCGACCCGGTCGGATCGGCCGTGCCCGACACGGGCGGCGTCACCTTCGTGCCCGCCCTCGCCGGTCTCGCGGCGCCCTGGTGGCGCGGTGACCTGCGCGGCTCCCTGACGGGCCTCGGTCTGGACACGACCTCGGGTCATGTCGTCCGCGCCCTGTGCGAAGGGATCGCCGCGCAGGTCGTCTCGCTCGCGGACGCCGTCGCCGCCGACCTCGGCGAGCCGCTGCGTACCCTCCGCGTCGACGGCGGACTGACCCGGTCGGCCCTGCTGATGCAGACCCAGGCGGACCTTCTCCAACATCCCGTGGAAGTGGCGGAGTTGCCCGACGCGACCGCGCTCGGCGTGGGCGTCGTCGCCCGGCTCGGGCTCGATCCGGCGCTCACCGTGCGGGACGCGGTCCCGCGCGGGCGGCCCGCCGCCGTGTACGAGCCGCGCATCGACGCCGCGCACGCCGCCGAACGCCTCGACGGGTTCCGCTCGGCGGTGGCCACACTCCTCGACCGCGCGCCGACGGTGTCCCCATGACCGTCACCGCCAAGGAGACGCTATGACCGTCACCGCCAAGGAGACGCTATGACCGTCACCGCCAAGGGGACGCCATGACCGTCACCGCCAAGGGGCCGCTGTCGTCCCGAGGACAGATGTCGTCCCGGCCGTACGGCGTCGCAGTCGTCGGCGCCGGCGTCGTCGGTACCGCCATCGCCCGCGAACTGGCGCGCCACCCACAGCTGCGCATCGCTCTCGTGGAGGCGTCCGGCGATGTCGGCGACGGCACCTCCAAGGCCAACACGGCGATCCTGCACACCGGTTTCGACGCCGTGCCCGGCTCCCTGGAGTCCCGCCTCGTGAGGGAGGGTCAGCGGCTCCTCTCCGCCTACGCGGCCGAGTCCGGAATCCCCGTCGAGCCCGTGGGCGCCCTGCTCGTCGCCTGGGACGAAGAGCAACTCGCCGCGCTGCCCGGCCTGTTGGAGAAGGCCGGGCGCAATGGATACGACGCGGCGCGGATCATCGGCGCCGACGAGACGCGGGCCCGCGAACCGCACCTCGGCCCCGGCGCGCTCGGCGCCCTGGACGTCCCGGGCGAGGGCATCATCTGCCCCTGGACGACCACACTGGCGTACGCCACCCAAGCGGTGCGCTCCGGTGTCGACCTGCACCTCAACTCAAGGGTGGAGGCGGTCAGTTCGGTCGGAGCTGATCATATTCTGTCCACGTCGCGCGGCGAGCTCCGGGCGCGGTTCCTCGTCAACGCCGCCGGGCTCCACGCCGACGTGCTCGACCGGCTCGTCCTTGGGCGCGGAGACTTCAGCGTCACCCCGCGCCGCGGCCAGCTCATCGTCTTCGACAAGCTCGCCCGTGATTTGGTCCGGCACATCCTGCTTCCGGTGCCGACCGTGCTCGGCAAGGGCGTCCTCGTGGCGCCGACGGTCTACGGCAACGTACTGCTCGGACCGACCGCCGAGGACCTCGACGACAAGACGGCCACCGGCACGACGGCGGACGGACTCGACGGGCTCCTCGCGAAGGGGCGCCGCATCCTTCCGGCCCTGGTCGAGGAGGAGGTCACCGCCGCCTACGCGGGCCTGCGCGCCGCCACCGAACACGACGACTACCGCATCCGCTGCCACGAGGAGCGGCGCTATGTCACCGTGGGCGGCATCCGCTCGACCGGGCTCACCGCGTCGATGGCGATCGCGGCGCATGTCGCGGGCCTGATCGCCGAGGCGGATCCCGGTCTCGGCCTCAAGGATCCGGTCGACCTGACGCCCGTCCGCATGCCCAACCTGGGCGAGGCCTTCCCCCGCCCCTACCAGCGCGCCGATCTCATCGCGACCGACCCCGCGTACGGCACCATCGTCTGCCACTGTGAGCGCGTGACCCGGGGCGAGATCAGGGACGCCCTGATCAGCACGGTCCCGCCCGCGTCCCTGGAGGGCCTGCGCCGCAGGACCCGGGCGCGGGGCGGCCGGTGCCAGGGGTTCTACTGCGGGGCGGCCGTGCGCGCACTTCATGAGGGGCGGGGCGAGTGGGGGCCGGAATGACGCGGCGGCAGCGGAGCGTCGACGTGGTCGTCGTCGGCGCGGGGCCCGCCGGGCTCGCTGTCGCCCGCGGTCTTGCCGGGGACGGCGTGAGCGTGGTCGAGGTGCTGGAGCGGGAGGAGGCGGCGGGCGGCGTGCCGCGGCACTGCCGGCACCGTGGGTTCGGGCGGTGGGGCGTGACCGGGCCTCAGTACGCGGCCAGGACCGTCGAGGCCGCGCTCGGCTCCGGCGCACGCGTGCGGACCGGCGTCACCGCCACCGGCTGGGCGGGGCCGCTCACCCTGGACACCACCGGCCCGCACGGGCTCGAACGCATCACCGCACGCGCCGTCGTCCTCGCCACCGGCGCGCGCGAACGCCCGCGCAGCGCACGCCTCGTACCCGGCACACGGCCCGCCGGAGTGCTCACCACCGGCGAGCTCCAGCAGGCCGTCCACCTGTACGGACAGCCGGTCGGCAGCCGCGCGGTCGTCGTCGGCGCCGAACCGGTCAGTTACGCGGCCCTGTCCGCCCTGCGCCGCGCCGATGTCACCGTCGCCGCGCTCACCACCGAGGAGCCGCGCCACCAGCTGGGCCGGGCGCGGGCGGCGGCGGCCCGTATCGGTCACGGCGTCCCCGTACTCACCGGCGCGACCGTGGCCGAACTCCTGGGAAAGGGGCGGGTATCGGGGGTCCGGCTGCGGCATCGTGACGGTCGGCTGACGACCGTCGGCTGCGACACCGTGGTGTTCACCGGGGACTTCGTGCCGGACCACGAGCTGGCGCGGCGCGGGGGAGTGGCACTCGACGCGGGGACGCGGGGGCCCGCTGTCGACGGCGCGTTCCGCACCGGCGTCACGGGCGTCTTCGCCGTGGGGAACGTGCTGCACGCGGTGGAGCCGGCGCTGTGGGCGGCCCGCGAGGGCACTCTCGCGGCCGACGCCGTACGTGAGTTCCTGGAGGGTGCGGGCCCGGCGCCGGGCGGACCCGCGATCGAGGTCGCGGCGCCTCTGCGCTGGGTGGCGCCGAACCGGGTGGCTCCGCAGGTGCCGGTGGACCGCTTCGTCCTGCGGACCGCGGAGGTACTGGTGCGTCCCGTCCTCGTCGTCACCCAGGACGGCCGCAGACTGCACCGCCAGTACGTGGCGCGCGGTGCGCTCCCCCATCGGACCCTGCATGTGGCGGGCCACTGGACGGCCCAGGTCGACGCCATGGGCGGGCCGGTCCGGATCGCGGTCGGCGGCGGGCCCGGGACCGGAATCTTCGGAGCGTCCACGGAGTGACGCGCGCCCCTTGCTGACGCATGTGCCCTCCCCGCGCCGTACACCGGCCCGCCCCGGCTGCCCAGGAGTGCGCCTGGGAAAAATGGCTCGGACACGCCCATTGTCAGGGTTGCGGTGAGGGAGTTACATGGTGCCCGCACATGACGAAAGCGCTTTCTGCCGGTCGGGGAATCCCGGTCGGCAGCCCGTTCGTTGCCGTTCGGAGGCCGTATGAGACTGCCCCGCACCAGACGTACCGCGATCGCCCGGACCGCCGTCCGCGCCGGGCTCGAACCACGCGCCCGGCGCACCCGATCCGCCCGAGGCGCACGACGTACCGCATTCGCCGCCGTGGCGCTCGCCTCGGCCGCCGTCCTCGCCGCCGCAGCGCTGCCCGCGCAGGCGAGCGACCCCGCCACCGGGGTCCCCGCGCAGGCCAACGGCCCTGCGGGGCATGACTCGTTGCGCTCCCGCGCAGTGGCCGCCTACGACTTCGGGCACCCCGATCCCGCCGATCCCGCGAGGGAGCGGGACATCGGACGCTCCGGCACCCCGCTCACGCTCATCAACGGCGGATCCGCGATGCGCGTCGCCGACGAGGCCTACCCCGGCAGCTCGCCCGCCCTCCAGGTGCGTCAGCAGAATCCCGCGACAGCGGGCAACGACGACTGGAAAGCGGGTACTTGGGACGAGGGCGGGGTCGGCTCCCTCGGTGCCTTCAACAGCGCCAAGGCCGCCACCGTCATGGGCTGGTTCAAGATGACGGGTGACAACCCCACCCTCAACTCCAACACCGCCAACCCCACCGACCGCTACGGAGCGATCGGCCTCGCCGGGGTTCTCTCCGGTACCAGCGACGGGCACGCCGTACGCGCGCTGCTCGAACTCATCCAGGTGAACGGCGAGTTGAAGCTCGTCGCGCTCGGCCGCCGCCTCGACAGCGGCGCCTCCCAGACCTTCGCCGCCTCCGCCGACTGGCAGAAGGTCCTGCCCCGCGGCGAGTGGGTCCATCTGGCCGCCACGTTCGACTTCCGTGACGGCACGATGGCCCTGTACCGCGACGGCGAGCCTCTCGACGGCTTCTATGTCACGCCGGGCGACCCCTGGGAGCTCACCAGCACACCGGCGCCGCACCGCGCCTCGCCGACCGACCCGCGCGGCATCAAGATCGGCGGCAGCTTCCCGCAGAACACGCGGGAGAACAACGCCTGCGACTGCCGCATGGACGATCTTCTCTTCCTGGACCGTGAAGTGACGGCAGGTCAAGTGGGTGCCGAGTACCGCCGCATGACGAGGGGCCACTGACGCCTCGTACCCCGACTTCCTCCCAGCCGTACTCGCCATCCGAAGGGACCCGCATGGCAGCACGTCGCAAGAACCCCAGACTCTGGGCGGCGTTCGCCGTCACCGCCACCTTGGCCCTCGGCGGGCTCGCCGCGCCCTCGCACGCCGACGAGCCCGCTCCCCCCGCCGCGACCGCGGGTCTCAGCGACCCGATCCCGGAGAAGCCCGCCCAGTCGAGGACCGGCCTGGTCCTCACCGAGTACGCCCAGTTCCCCAAGTCGGAGCCCGTCCCGGCCCCGACGGACCCGCGTCTGATGCGGCACGCCAGGATCAACACCATCAACGAACTCCCCGACGGTTCGGGCCGGATGGCGACCCCGGACCTCAACGGGACGCTCTATCTCACCGACCCCGGCACGGCCGGCAAGGACACAGGCGGCACCCCGCACCCGTACCTGGACGTCAAGGGCACCTTCCCGAACTTCTTCTCGGGCCGAGGCCTCGGCCAGGGCTTCGGATACGCCGCGTTCCACCCGCAGTTCGCGAAGAACGGACGCTTCTACACGATCCACACCGAGCTCGCCTCGCAGGTCACGCAGGCACCCGACTTCAAGCAGGCGGGCACCACCACGTACCACGGTGTCATCACCGAGTGGACGGCCGACGACCCGACGGCCGCCGTCTTCCACGGCACCCACCGCGAGGTCCTGCGCATCGGCTTCACCGGCCAGGTGCACGGCATCCAGCAGATCGACTTCAATCCGACCGCCAAGCCCCACGACAAGGACTACGGGCTGCTCTACCTCGCCGTCGGCGACGGCGGCCAGGGCGTCGGCAACGACGAACCGCAGAACATGGCGCTCCCGCACGGCAAGCTCCTGCGCATCGACCCGGCGGGCCGCGACAGCGCCAACGGCAAGTACGGCATCCCGGCCGGCAACCCGTTCGTCTCCACGCCGGGCGCCCTCGGCGAGATCTACGCCGTCGGCATGCGCGACCCGCACCGCTTCAGCTGGGACACCGGCGGCAGCCACCGCATGTACCTCGGCCACATCGGCGAGCACGCCATCGAGTCGGTGTACGAGGTCAAGGCCGGCGACAACTTCGGCTGGAGCGAACGGGAGGGCCCGTTCCTCTTCGACAAGAAGACCACCGACCCGTGCGCCCGCATCCAGCCCCTGCCCGTCGACGACGCCAAGTACGGGTACACATACCCCGTCGCGGCGTACGACCACGACCCCGGAGCCGGCTGGAACTGCCGCTCCGACGTGGGCCGCGCGATCGCCGGAGGCTTCGTGTACCGCGGCAAGGACGCGCCCGAGCTGCGCGGCACATACATCTTCGGGGACCTCGTCGACGGGCGGATCCTGGCCGCCGACACGCACGACATGCGCCGCGGCGCCGGTCTCGCGCCCCTCAAGTCGCTGATGCTGTACGACCAGGCCACCGGCAAGAAGGTCACCATGCGCGACCTCGCCGGGGACCAGCGCGTCGACCTGCGCTTCGGCACCGACCTCGCCGGTGACCTGTACATCGTCTCCAAGGCGAACGGCAAGGTCTGGAAGGTCACCGGCACCCGCACCTTCGCCGACTGCGAGGTGGGCAACACCCCCACCACGCACACCACCGGCGCGGACAACTGGGCGCCGGTCACCCCCGCCAAGTGGGAGTTCACCCCGCGCGAGACCGTCCTCACCGAGCCGGGCGTCTCCCGCCCCGGCCCGCGCCGCCCCTTCGAGTACGCCGTCCTCACCGCGGGCCCGCGCTACTCGAACGTGACGGTCGAGGCCGAGGTACGCATCGACACCCCGGTCGACATCACCAACCGGGACGTCATCGTCGTCTGGGACTACAACTCGGACACCCAGTTCCAGTACGCGCACCTGTCCAGCGACAACAGGATCTACCCGCACAACGGCCTGTTCACCGTCAACAACGCGGACCGGCTCCGCATCGACGACCAGTGGAACGGCACCTACGGCGCGCCCCCGGCGATCAAGGACGTCGCCTGGCACAAGGTCCGCCTCACGCACTGCGCGGACACCGGCGAGACGGCCGTCTACATGGACGGCAGCCGCACGCCGCTCATTACGGGCACGGACCCGGTGTTCTCCTCGGGCCGCGTGGGCTTCGGCTCGTTCGACAACAACGGCCGGATCCGGAACCTGAAGGTCACGGGGACGGTCGCGCGCGACTGACCCCTCGGGGTCGGAAGCACGTGTGGGGGAGCCGGTCCGCTGTCCGGACGGACCGGCTCCCCCTGACCGTGCCGTCGTTACGGCATCGGCGGTGCGGCCTCGCGCTGGTGCGGGATGGCCACCGCGCCCTGCTGGAGTGCCACCGTCCGCGTGGGCGCCGGTATCCGGATGCCCTCGTCCCGGTACCGGGCGTGCAGGCGCTTGATGAACTCGTGCTTGATCCGGTACTGGTCGCTGAACTCGCCGACGCCCAGGATCACCGTGAAACTGATCCTGGAGTCGCCGAACGTGTGGAAGCGGATGGCCGGTTCATGGTCGGGGACGGCGCCGGTGATGTCGGCCATGACGCTCTCCACGACCTCGGCCGTGACGCGCTCGACATGCTCCAGGTCGCTGTCGTAGCCGACGCCGACCTGGACGAGCAGGGTCATCTGCTGTTCCGGGCGGCTGTAGTTGGTCATGTTGGTGGAGGCCAGCTTGGCGTTCGGGATGATGACCAGGTTGTTGGAGAGCTGGCGCACCACGGTGTTCCGCCAGTTGATGTCGACGACGTAACCCTCCTCGCCGCTGCTCAGCCGGATGTAGTCGCCGGGCTGAACGGTCTTGGAGGCCAGGATGTGCACGCCCGCGAAGAGGTTCGCGAGGGTGTCCTGGAGCGCGAGCGCCACCGCGAGACCGCCGACGCCGAGGGCGGTCAGAAGCGGTGCGATGGAGATGCCCAGGGTCTGCAGGACCACGAGGAAGCCCACCGCGAGCACCACGACCCGCGTGATGTTCACGAAGATGGTGGCCGACCCGGCGACCGCGGATCGCGACTGCGCCACCGACCGGACGAGTCCGGAGATCACCCGGCCCGCGGTGAACGTCGCGACGAGGATCAGCAGCGCCGTCAGCGTCACGGTGACGTTGTGCCGGGTCCGTGTGGTGAGAGGCAGCGCGGACGCGGCCACAGCGACGCCGGCGGCGACCGCCGCCCACGGCACGAGGGAGCGCAGCGCGTCCACGATGACGTCGTCGCCGCCCCAGCGCGTCCGGTCGGCCCGCACGCCCAGCCAGCGCAGCATCATGCGCAGGAGGAGCCCGGCCGCGAGCCCCGCGGCGACCGCGATCCCGGCCACGATCAGATCGTCGGGCGTCATCGCACGGTTCACCGGCCGCCTCCCGCGCCGTGACCGAGGTCGTCGTACGCCGCCGGGAGCGGCGGTATGTGATGAGTCGTCACCTTGCTACCTGCTTGTCCGTAAGTGGTGCTGCCGCGCCTGCACCGACGCGCCGGGACATCCTGCCGCACGCGTCGAGGCGCACGCGCGCGGGGGATGACGCTCACCTGCGCCAACAGCCCAGACGCCCCGCCTGGGCTTACGCGCCGCCACCCGTCAGCGCGCCGTCCCCGCCCCGCCCTCGCGGCCCAGCGCGACGTACCGCGCGTGCGCCTCGACGGAGTCCGACACGAACGGGTACTGGCGCATCGCGTTCGTCAGGCCGGCCTCGGTGAGCCAGTCGTGCCAGACGATCTCGGAGGGGAGCGGCGCGACCGGACCGTCGACGGTGACCTCGTGCACCCCGAGCCAGTACGGGCTGATCTCCCCGCGGCACAGGTACTTGAAGACGAAGCGGACCGGCGCCGTGACCCCGAGTTCCTCCGACAGCTCGCGGGCCGCCGCGGCCTCGTACGACTCGCCCGCGTCGACACCCCCGCCGATCAGCCAGTTGTACCGCCCGGGGAACCGCGAGACGTGCGGCGCCCGGCGATGCACGAGGATCCGCCCCGCCGGGTCGCGGCACACGACCGTCGCCACCCGGTGCAGCCACCCCTCGCGGATGGCCGCGCCCCGGTCCACCGTGCCGAGTACGCGGTCCTGTTCGTCCACGCGGTCCACCAGTTCGCTCATACGGCCACGATGGCAGACGCGGCCGGACGTCACCGCACCGGCACTGCCCTCCCCTCGGCCGCGGACCGGTACGCCGCCGTGACGATCCGCAGGGAACGCAGACCGGATTCGCCGTCCGTCACGCTCGTCGCGCCGCCGCTCCCGTACAGGAACGAGTGCAGCATCAGGGCGTCCAGGTTGACGCCGTAGGGCAGTTCGAAGGGCGCTCGGGACGACTCGCTGAAGCCGTGGACCTTCTGGTCGAAGGCGTCCATCTCCAGGGTCGCCCGGTCGCCGATGACCTGCATCTGCAATCCGCCCCAGGCCGGGTGGTGCTGGGGCTGGCTCCAGCTGCAGTCGATCGTCGCGACCGCGCCGTTCGCGTACTCGACGGTGACGAGCCCCGAGGTGTCCGCGTCCACCTCACCCTCGTGGAGCACGTTGTTGACCTGCGCGTACACCGTGGTCGCCGGGGACGCCTCGAAGAGGTCGTCCAGGAGGTCCGCGATGTGCACGGTGTGGTCCATCAGGGCCCCGCCGCCCGCGAGTTGAGGGTCGGCGAACCAGCGGCGCCGGGCCGCCGGCAGATAGCCGTTGTTGGCGCCGGACACCGCGAGGACACCGCCCGCCGTGCCCGACCGCACGGCGGCGCGGACCGCCGTGTACGCCGGGCTGAAACGGACGGGGTGCGCCACCGCGAGCCGCACGCCCGCCGCGCGGCACGCCTCGACCATCGCCGCGCCGTCCTCCTGCGTGGTCGCGAGGGGTTTCTCGCACAGCACGTCCGCGCCGTGCGCCGCCGCCAGCTCGACGAGGGGACGGTGGCGGACGTTCTCCGAGCAGACGACGACCTTGTCGGGGCCCCAGGCGAACAGCTCCTCGTACGAGTCCGCGTAGGCCACCCCGAGCCGGTCGGCGAACTCCCGGCCGCGGACCTCGCCGGGTGCCGCCAGATCCGTGTCCGGGTCGGCCGCGAGGACCTCGACGCCTTCCATCTCTTCGAGCAGGCGGGCGAACCCGCCCGCGTGGACATGCGCGAACGACAGCACTCCGACCTTCATCGGGCCGCCTCCTCGGAGATCTTGAGTTCCACGGACTCGCCGGTACGGGCCGAGGCCGCCGCCGCTTCCGCGATCCGCACCGCCTCGACGCCGTCGCGGGCCGTCACGCGGGGAGCGGGCCCGCCTTCCACGGCACCGGCGAACTCGCGCAGCTCCGTCAGGTACGGGCTCTCCGTCATCGGGCTGCCGGGAATGCCCTCGCCGGGCGGGCGCGTGCCCTGCGCGAGGATGCGGAACCCGGGCAGCGCCGTCGAATCGTGCTCCAGGATCCCGTCGGGCCCCGCGACGCGGAACGTCGTACGGAACTGGAGATCGGGCAGGCCCCACACGCCGAGAACGTGGCTGATCGCGCCCGACGCGTGCGTCAGCACCGCCGTGCCGGCCGCGACGTCACCGGGCTTCGCGCCCGGCTCCTGGCGCCCGCGCAGCCGGGCGTGGACGCGTACGACGTCGCCCGCGAGCAGGCGCGCGAAGTCGAGGTCGTGGATCATCTGGTCCATCAGGATGCCGCCGGACAGCGCCGGGTCGGAGAACCACGGGGCCCACACCGGATAGGCGCCCGAGCGGGTGAAGCGCAGTACGGCAGGGGTCCCGATGGCGCCCTCGGCGACGGACCCGGCCATCCCCGCGTACGCGGGGAAGTAGCGGACCACGTGCGCCGGGAACAGCAGGACGCCGGCCGCCTCGGCCGCGTCCGCCATCTCGGCGGCCTCGGACACGGTGAGTGCGAGGGGCTTCTCGCAGATGACGTGCTTGCCGGCGGCGATCGCGTCGAGGGCGAGTTCCCGGTGCGTGAACGTGGGTGTACAGATGTCGACGACCGTGGAGCGGTCCAGGAGACCGGCCAGGCTGTGCGTGGCCGTCACGCCGGACTCGGCGTATTTCGCGGCGAGTTTCTCCGCGTTCCCGTCCGTGGACAGGATGGTGACGCGTGCGCCCAGCTCGATCCACGCGGGCAGATGCGCCCGGGCGATACCGCCCGCGCCGATCAGACCCACATCGAGGCGTGTCATGTCGTTCCCTTCTGGAGACGGGGTTCAGCCGGCGACTCAGCCCTTCGTGCCGCTCTGGGCGATGCCCTGTACGAAGTGCCGCTGGAGGAAGAGGTAGAGGACGATCATGGGCAGGCTCGCGATGAGCGAACCCGCCATCATCACGGGGTAGTTCGTCTCGAACTGGCCCTCCAGGGACGTCAGGCCCGCGCTGATCGGCATCTTCGCCGGATCGGTGTTCACGACCAGCGGCCACAGGAGGTCGTTCCACGACCACATCGCCGTGATGACCGCGAGCGCGGCGAGCGCCGGGCGGATCAGCGGCAGCATGACCGACCAGAAGATCCGGAAGGGCCCGGCCCCGTCGATGCGGGCCGCCTCCTCCAGCTCCTTCGGCAGCGCCATGAAGAACTGCCGCAGGAGGAAGGTCCCGAAGGCGCTGAACATGCCGGGCAGGAACAGCGCCGGCGTCGTGTTGAGCAGGCCGAGCCGCTGGATGATGTCGTACTGCGGCAGGATCAGCAGCGACGACGGCACGAGCAGCACCGACAGGAACAGCGCGAACAGCACGTTCTTGCCGCGGAACCGCATGCGGGCGAAGGCGTACGCGGCGAGCGAGCAGAAGACGAGCTGTCCCGCCGTACGCGCCACGGTGTTCACGACGCTGTTGCCGAGCATCTCGCCGTACGGCATCGCGGTGAAGACCTCTTTGAACGACGCCCAGTTGGCGCGCTCGGGGAAGAACGTCACCGGGACGTGCACCGCCTCCGGCAGGGTCTTCAGCGCCGTAAGGAGCTGCCACAGGAACGGGAAGACCATCACCAGGGCGCCCAGCGACAGCAGTGCGTGCGTGGCGAGGGAGCCGGGCCGGACCCGGGAGCGCTCAGGCATAGTGCACCCACTTCTTCTGGAGCCGGAACTGGACGTAGGTCAGCGCCGCCGTGAGCAGCATCAGGACGAACGCGAGGGCGGCCGCCGCGCCCTGGTTGTTCTGCTGGAAGGCCCACTGGTAGAAGAGGCTCACCACGGACTGCGTGGAGCCGAGGGCCGGGTTCGTGGGGCTCATCATCACGTAGATGAGGTCGAAGAGCTGCAGTGAGTTGATCACGCAGATGACCGCGGCGAAAAAGATGCTGGGGCTCAGGAGCGGCAGCGTGATCCGGAAGAAGCGGCGTACCGGGCCCGCGCCGTCGAGCTCGGCGGCCTCGTAGTAGTCCTGTGGGATGGCCTTGATGCCCGCGATGAAGATGATCAAGTAGTAGCCGACGCTCTGCCACACGAGGACGAGCCCGATGGCCCACAGCGCGGACGACGGGTCGGACGCCCAGAAGTGCCGGGGGACGCCGAACCACGACAGCATCTCGTTCAGGAGGCCGAAGTTGCCGTTGTACAGCCAGTTCCAGACCAGGCCGACGGCCACGGGCAGCGTGACGAAGGGGATGAAGTACAGGGCGCGGTAGACGCCGACTCCCCGTAGCCCGCGCCGGTTGAGCAGGGCGGCGACAGTGATCGAGACCGGCAGCGTGACCAGGCCGATCGCCCCGTACAGGAGTGTGTTGCCGAGCGCACGCCACACCGTCACGTCGCGGACGACACGCGCGTAATTGTCGCCGCCCACCCAGGAGTTGCCGCCGAAGGGCCCGAAGGACGTGAAGCTGTAGCCGAAGGTCTGGATCACCGGCCAGATGTAGAAGACGAGGAACCCGACGGCGATCGGCGCGACGAACGCGTACGCGGCCTTCTGTGTGCGGGAGTTGGGGTCCCGCGCGGTGCCGTCACGGCCCGCCTTCGTGCGGGGCTTCCTGATCCGGCCCTCCGCCTCCGCGGCGGCGGTCGACGGGAAAACGGCCATCACTTGTCCTCCTCGTCGAGCGCCCGGTCCATCTGCCGGCCGAGCGTGCGCGCGGCCGACTCGATGCCGCCCTTGCCGCTGAACGGCGCGCCGAGCAGCAGATATTCGAGGTCCTCCCACACGGCCGTGTTCCTGGAACTCGGGTACGGGACCGCGTAGTCGAGCATGTCGATGAAGACCTTGAGGTCGAACTCGGGCATCGACTCGAGCCAGGCGTCCTGTGTCCCCGTGTACGAGGAGATGGTGACGCCGCCCTTCGACTGGATCTCGGCCGCCTCGCGCCGCGCCAGGAAGTCCACGAACTTCCAAGCGGCCTGCTTCTTACGGGACTTGGCGCTCACCACGTTCGCGAGACCGTGGATGACGGTGGCCCGCTCCCGGCCCTTGGGGAGCACAGCGACACCGCCGTGGTCCTTGATCGCGGGCGTGGCGTGCATGAAGGACGCCATCGCCGACAGGTCGTAGTTCATGGCGACCTGCTCGGACAGGAACAGATTGCGGCCCTTCACATCCGCCATCGCGCTCTGCGGCGGCGACCAGCCGCGGTCGACGAGATCGGTCCACAGGCGCAGCCCCTCGACGGAGCGCTCGTCGCCGAAGCCGGAGCGGCCCTCGCGCAGGACGTAGCCGCCCGCGCCGAAGACCGACGGGTAGAAGTTCTTCTGCCGGTCCATCTCGGCGGCGATCCCGTACACGCGGGTCCGCGGGTCGGTCAGCTCGCGTGCCGCGTCCCGCAGGTCGTCCCAGGTCCAGGAGGCGTCCGGGTAGCCGACGCCGGCCTTGTCGAACAGAGCCTTGTTGTACCAGAGCCCGACCGTGTCGAAGTCCTTCGGAATCCCGTACTGCCTGCCGCCGTACGCGTACAGCTTGACCAGCGCCTCGGGGTGCCGGCCGAGCGGGGTGCCGTCGCGGGCCGCGTACGGGCCGAGTGGCTCCAGGACGCCGTTCGCCGCGTACAGCTGGATGTTCACGGCGTTCATCCAGAACACGTCGGGCGCGGTCCCGCCGCGCATCGACGTCCTGAGCGTCGTCCAGTACGAGGACCAGGGCGTGACCTGGATGTCCACGGAGACGTCGGGGTTCTTGGCCTCGAACGCCTTCACGATCTGCTGCATGCCCGCGAGCTGGGCCGGGTCCCAGATGCCGTACGAGATGGTGGTGCGGCGGCCGCCGCCCGACGAGGTGGAACCGGAAGCCCCGCCGCCGCTGTCGCACGCGGCCACGAGGGGCGTGGCCGCGAGCGCACCCGCGAGAAGCGTTCTCCTGCGCATACGCGCCTCCGGAGGATGAGGGGGGATGGTGGTGAAGTCAGGGGGCGGGGGACGGGCGCAACGGGCCTGTCCCGTATGGGAGTTGGGAGTCGAGAGCGTCCAGGGCGCGGCGTACGGCACCGAGTGCCACGCCCTCACGGCCGAGCGCGCTGACCGCGATGCGCGGCACGTGCAGCGTCAGCGGCCGCAGATGCTCCGTGAGCAGGGGCCCGAGCGGCTCACCGACCGGGGCGAGCGCGCCGGACAGGACGAGGAGCTCGGGGTCCAGAGCCAGGACGAGCGCGGCGATGCCCGGGGCGACCCCGGCGAGATAGCCGTCCAGCACGGCCCGGGCCCCGATGTCCCCGGCCCGCACGGCCCGCGCGAGGGCGTCCGTCTCGGACTCGCCCGGGAGCCGCTCACCGTCCCACGCCAGCCATTTCTCCGCGGCGTCCAGGCCGAGTTGGGGCAGGATGCCGAGCTCGCCCGCGCCGCCGCGGCGGCCGCGGTGCAGCTTGCCGTTGATCATCAGGCCGCAGGAGATGCGCCGCCCGACGAGCACACAGGCCACGTCGTCCGCGAGCGTCGCCGCGCCCTGCCAGTGCTCGGCAAGCACCGCCAGATTCACGTCGTTCTCGACGAGGATCCGGCACGGGAAGTCGTCGGCGAGCCAGCGCGCGAGATCCAGGTCGGTCCACTCCGGGACGATCACCGACCGGATCCGGCCCGTGTCGTCGACCATGCCCGGCACCCCGATGCCGATGGCCCAGACGGCATCGGCCCGCAGATTCTGCTCGACGAGGAAGCGCCGCAGCCGCCCGCGCAGCAGCTCGATGCGCTCCGTGCCGCTCAACTCCTCGGCGATGTCCTCGCGTTCACACGCGACGACCTCGCCGTCGAGCCGGGCGAGCACCAGCACGATCTTGCGCAGTCCGATGTCGACGCCGACCACGTGCCCGGCCTCGGACCGGAAGCGCAGCCGACGGGCCGGACGGCCGGGGGTGCGCCCGGCGGGCGAAGCATCGGCCTCGGCGATCCAGCCCTGCGAGACGAGCTCGTCGACCAGCGCCTCGACCGTCGGCCGCGACAGGCCGGTCGCACCCGTCAGCTGGCTGACGGTCTGCGGACTCTCCCTGCGCAGCGCCCGCAGGACAACGCCCGTGTTGAGCCCGCGCAACGCCGCAAGATCATGTCCCCGCGCCCCGGTCATGCCGATCCGCTCCCCTCACATCGGGTTGCGCAGGACTGTTGCATAACCCGACTCCCTTGGGAACCCTGCCGGTTGTGCCTATTACGCAGAACTCCTGCGAATCGCCTGCGCGTGCGTCCGGCCGGTGACGGAGCCGAGGAGCCGCTCAGGCCACCCGGGTGACCCGTGGCACCCAGCGGGCCGATCGGCACAGATGGCCCATTGACGTCCTTTCGGCTCAGCGTCGAGGGTGGAGGCATGACGCGACTGTCCGAGCATCTGCGCCAGGCCACCCCCGTCGTCGCCGAACGCGGGGCAGGCGTCCATCTCTACGGCACCGACGGCCGCCGCTATCTGGACTTCACCGCCGGGATCGGCGTCACCAGCACCGGCCACTGCCACCCGCGCGTGGTCGCCGCCGCCCAGGAGCAGGTGGCCACCCTCATCCACGGCCAGTACACGACCGTCCTGCACCGGCCCCTTCAGCGCCTCGTCGAGAAGCTGGGATCCGTGCTGCCCGAAGGACTCGACAGCCTCTTCTTCGCCAACTCCGGCAGCGAGGCCGTCGAAGCGGCCATGCGGCTCGCCCGGCAGGCCACGGGCCGGCCCAACATCGTCGTCGCGCACGGCGGCTTCCACGGCCGCACCGTCGCCGCCGCCTCCCTCACCACCTCCGGCACCAAGATCCGCACCGGTTTCGGCCCCCTGATGGCGGGCGTCGCCATCACCCCGTTCCCGAACGCCTACCACTACGGCTGGGACGAGGAGACGGCAACGAGGTTCGCGCTGCGCGAGTTCGACCGCCTCCTCCAGACCGTCTCCGACCCCGACGACACCGCGGCCGTCCTGGTCGAACCCGTCCTCGGAGAAGGCGGCTACGTCCCCGCCAACTCCGCCTTCCTGCAAGGCCTCAGGGAGCGCGCCGACCGTCACGGCATCCTGCTCGTCCTCGACGAGGTGCAGACGGGCGTCGGCCGCACTGGCCGCTTCTGGGGCCACGACCACTTCGGCGTACGCCCCGACATCCTCATCACCGCCAAGGGCCTCGCGAGCGGCTTCCCGCTCTCCGGGATCGCCGCGCCCGAGGCGCTGATGCACAAGGCACGGCCCGGCTCACAGGGCGGCACCTACGGTGGCAACGCCGTCGCCTGCGCCGCCGCGGTGGCCACCCTCGAGGTTGTCGAGGAGGAAGGGCTCGTCGCCAACGCGGCCGCCATGGGCGCCCGGCTGCGCTCCGGCCTCGACGACGTCGCCGCGAAGACCGAGGCCATCGGCGACGTACGGGGACTCGGCCTGATGCTCGCCAGCGAGTTCACCACCCCCGAAGGCGAACCCGACGCGGCCACGGCCGTACGCGCCCAGCAGGCCGCCGCCGACGAGGGGCTGCTGCTCCTGCTCTGCGGCCCCTGGGGCAACGTCGTGCGGATGATCCCCGCGCTCGTCGTCGACGAGGGGCAGATCGACGACGGCCTGCGGGCCTGGGCAGCGGCCGTGGAGACCGCGACGGCAACGCGCTGACCAGCGACGGAGGGACAGGCATGACCACGACCCACCCCACGCCCCAAGTCGTCGAGGACGTCCCCGAGCAGCTCGTCATCGGCGGCCGGCTCCAGGACGCGGCCGGGGGCTGCACCTGCTCCGTCGGCAACCCCGCCACCGGCCGGAGCCTGTGCGAGGTCGCCGATGCCGGGCCCGACGACGACCGGCGCGCCGCCGAGGCCGCCCAGGAGTCATGGGCCGCCGCCGCGCACCGCGTCCGCAGCGAGATCCTGCTCCCCGTCGGCGGCGTCAAGCAGCCCGGCATCCGACGTGAGGGAGGCCGGGTCGGCATCGACGAGTTCCTGGAGTACAAGTACCTGGCGATCCCGGCGCCGGGGCAGTGACGGACCGGCGGGCCCTCAGAGGCGTTCCAGCGCGCGGAACGCCGTCAGCTCCGCCAGCAACACCCTTGCCGCGGGCGTGAGTTCACGGAGGGCCAGCGGCCGTCCGGAGTTGAGGACCCGTAGTACGGCGGACAGGTCGGCGGCCGGCAGCTCCGTGGCCGCCACATGCCCGCACGCGGAGAACAGGCGCCGGCCGGCCGCCTCGGTCCACAGCACGCGCTCCGTGGCGCGCACGACGTCGTCGTCCCCGAACCTGCCGCGCGGCGCCGGCGGCGGCACGGGCCGGAAACCCCCGGCCGTCCAGTGCCGCAGGGACTGCCGGGCGACGCGCTCCTCCAGCGGCCCGCGCGCGCCCGCCGAACGGAAGTGCGCGAGCGCGCGCTCCAGAGGTGCGGGCAACTCCGACCCGGCCCCGGCGTCGGGCACGAGAAGCCCCTCCTCTGCGTCCGGAGCGGCGCCCGCGGGATCCGGGTCCGGCGTGAGCAGCGTCTCGGGCGTCACGTCGTGCAGCAGGTCGTACAGCTCGGACGCCGCATCCCGCCCCTCCCGAACGACGCTCACGCGCACGCCGGTCGACGCCCACCCGGCGTAGGGCTCGGCGACGGGGGCGAGATGCGACGGCCAGTACAGCAGGTCGCCCGGATCGGCCTCGACGGTGAACGACGCGCCCCGGTCCGCCGGACCGGAGCGCATCCGCTGCCGCCCGCCCATCACGTACAGGAACGTCGCGACGCGCTGCCCGGGAAGCGCCTCGGCGAGCGGCTGCTCGTACGTGCCGTGGACCAGCGTCGTGAAGGCGCTCGGCACGGGCTGCCCCACCTGCGCCCACAGCCCGGCGAAGAAGGCGCGCTCGCGTGCCCACAGCGGATGGTGGAACGCGTGAAACGCCTGAAGGGACAGGGAGTACGGCTCGCCGGAGAGCTGCCGGACGAGCCGCTGGTGGTAGCCCGCGAACGAGCCGTCCCTCGGCTGCGGCAGGAAGTCGCCGGGGTCGGTCTGCGTTTCGCCGCCGACCGCGAACCCCGCGTAGGACGGCACCCCGAACGGCCCGCCTCGGTGCGCCGCGGCGACGGCGGTCTCGAACACCTCGTGGGCGTCGAAGGGGTCGGGGGCGACCGACTTGATCAGCACGGGCTGCCGGTCCCAGTACCGCTCGCCGAAGACCTGCCAGTCGAGCCGGTCGAGCCGGTCGAGCTGACCCAGCTGCCCCTGCTCGACAGGAGCAGCAGCGCAGCTTGCGGGCCCGGCGGCGCGGGGATCTTCCCTCATTCCGCCCCGTCTCCGTCCATCAGTTCGATGGCGCGAATGCGATGCAGGTCGGACAGGAGCGGGATCAGTGCCTTGGCGGGCATGCGCGAGCCGCGGCCCAACTCCCTTATGGCGAACGCCCTTCCGGACCACAACCGGTTCCTGACGCGTTCGGCTCCGGCCCCCTCGACCACCAAGGTGTGCCCGTTCGCGGCCCACACGGCGCGTCCGGGTCCGTCCGGTGTCCGGATGAGCTCGGCCGACGCCCGCACGCGCAGCGCGGGATTCAGGGGTACGGCCGGCCGTGGCGGAGGCACCGGTTCGAGCCCCGCCGCCGATCTGCGGGCCGCCCACGCCAGGCGCAACTCCCCGGCCGGTCCCGGGCCGGCTGCCAGCCCGGCGAACAGCCGCGCGGCGGCGGCGACCGGCTCCGCCGCGCCGATCCCGCCGTCGGGGTCCGCCGGGGGAGGGAACGGCAGGACACCGGGGGCGCCCGCGTAGACGCGGTCCTCCTGCATCCGGTCCGCGAGGAGTCCCCGTACGTGGGTGAGGGCGGCGGCGCGGCGCGCGGGGACGACGATCCGTAACGTGGTGCAGCGGTCGAGGTAGTGATCGAGGTGACGGCATCCGGCGGGCCAGTACACCAAGTCCCCTGTTTCTGCGGCGAGTTGGTACTCGGTGCCGGTGTGCTCGGGCCAGAGCCTGACCGTCATGGTCCCGGCGAGTACCCAAGTGAGCGCGAACGAGCCGGGGCGCGGGGCGGGGGCGTCGGGGCCGGTGCAGTGCTCTCCGAGGGCGATTTCGGCCGTCACCGGCAGAGTGGGCCAGCCCACCGCCCGCCACAGCCCGCAGACGAGTTCGCGTACACGAGTCCAGAGCCCGAAGTCGCGCCACAGCGGCTGGCGCACGCTCAACAGCCAGCCGGACGCGTCGAGTTGACGAGCGAGTCGGTCCCGGTACGCGTCCGGGCCGGGATCGTCATGGCCGGGCAGTAGCGCGCCCGCGTCGCGTAATCGCCCCTGCGTCGCGGTGGCGAAGCGGACGCCGGCCGCGTCCTCGGCGGGCGGTGCGCAGGAGGCGGCGACGGCCCCGTACACCTGCTCCGGCCCGAGGCCCGTGGCGAACGGGACCGCGGCGGGCTCCCTGCCCCAGTGTGCTTCGGCGAACCGATTCCACCTGGCGGAGAGGTCGGGCTCTGTCGCATTCATGGCGTCGAGAATCTGTCAGAGCGCGATCGAGCGAGTCAACGGTTGACCCGTAATCGGCAGACATATGGCGCGGAAGTGGCGCTGCGTCCCAGTGGTTCGACCGTGTCCGTCCTGGCCCTCCCCAACTCGTCCTGGCCCTCCCAGGGCCGTCAGGCAACGGAAGCGGAAGTGGAGGCGGAAGCGGCGGGGGCGGGGGTGAGGGCGTGGTCGAGGGGCGGTTGAAAGGTGAGGGAAGTGTGGAATCTGACACGCCCCGGCGGCGGTATGTCGGATTCCCGTGTATTCCCCATGCAGTTGCCGCCGGTAACCCCCGGCGCCCTTGATCGGCGGAGATCGCAGACATGGGATCGTATGTGCGAGCCCGCTGCGGAGGTTCTGCGGCCGAGTCGGAAAGGTGATCTGCATGCCCCTCGCGCTGTTCAGGAGGAGCCGGTCCGGACGGGGCCCGCGCGGGGCAGGACTGGTGCATCCCGTGCCGCAGGGCGCCGGCGCCTTCCACTGCGAGGTGGCCGACCCCATGGGGCAGCCGATGTCGGGGGCGGACGTCACGGTGACGCGGGTCGCCAACGGCCGCGTCGTGGCGAAGGCGACCAGCGACCCGTACGGCCTCGTCTTCCTCACGCTGCCGCCCGGCCGGTACGGCGTCATGATCGCGGCCAACGGCCTCCAGCCCCACCAGCAGACCCTCGACGTCGTCGCCGGTGAGACGCTCCCTCTGACCTCGGTGCAGCTGCACATGGGGCGCCCGCCGGAGCTGCCGCAGCCCGGCACCTGGCTGTTCGACCCGCCGCACACCGCGATCCGGTTCATCGCCAAGCACGTCGGCATGGCCAACGTCCACGGCCGGTTCACCCGCTTCGACGGCGGCATCCAGGTCGCGAACGACATGGCCGACTCGCGGGTCGAGGTGCAGATCGAAGCGGCGAGCATCACGACGGGCAACAAGACCCGGGACAACCACCTGCGTTCGGCCGACTTCCTCGATGTCGAGCGCTACCCGTACATCCACTTCTCCTCCGACCGCTTCCTGTACCGCGGCGGCACCAAGTGGACGATCCAGGGCGCCCTCACCATGCACGGCGTGAGCCGCACGGTGGAGCTGGACACCGGCTATCTCGGCATGGTCAACGGCGGTTACGCGGAGGAGCTGCGCTGCGCGGCCCTCGCCACGGCCGAACTCCACCGGGAGGACTACACGTTGGACTGGCGGAGCATGCTGGCCCGCGGCATCGCCGTGGTGGGACCCACGGTGAAGCTGGAGCTCGACATCCAGGCGATGCACCACAGCCGCGACACACCGACGCCGCCGGAGTAGTCACGGCGCCGGGAGGCTCACGTCACCAGCCGCAGCCGCTCCTTCGCCCGTCCCACGCACACCGTCTGACCCCAGGTCAGTTCCAGCGCGTCGCTCTCCACGCCGTCGCCGAAGGCCACCAGGCGGTCGGACTCGACCGTGACGCGCAGGCGGTCGGCGGGGCCGAGGGAGCCCTCCACCTGGGACGTGCCGGTGGCGGGGGAGGGCCAGGCCTCCCGTACGAACCAGAGCAGCCGGGGCTCCGCGGGGCCCGGCAGCGGGAGTGTGCTCGCGTGCTGCTGCCACAGTGAACGCAGCCATCCGGTGGCGCCGGTACCGGTGCCGACCAGGACGCCTGAGGAGGCCTGGGGCTCGGGCGCGTGCGTGTCGTCGTCGGGGCCGATCCGGTAGCGCGCCGTCTGGTGCGACGGCGGGCCGAGGTAGATCTCGTTGAGCGCGAGCAGCCGCTGTGTGTCGTCGGCGACGGCCTCCACCATGGTGAGTTCGTCGGCGGTTGCCCGGCCGGAACCGGCGGCCGGCAGCAGTTTCGCCGCGTCGGCCGCTCGGTGCCGCACCAGAACCCCCGGATTCCGCCCCGGATCAGTGTTGATGCCGACGACCGGCTGGCCCGAAAGGTACTTGGCGGCATTCGCGACCAGACCGTCCTGCCCGACGACGATCACCACGTCCTCCGGGCCGAACAGGAACCGGTCCAGATCCGCCCGCTCGAGGCGGGTCCTGCGCCACGACAGCGGCACGGCCGCCGCGACCTCCGCGAGCGCGCGCGTCGTACGGTGATGGCGCTCGGCCACCTCTTCGGCGGAGCGCCCGCGCGAGGAGAGGAAGAAGGCGGCCTGGCCGTGCGTGCCGTGCCGGGCCAGCAACTCCTCGTACTCCGTGGTCCGGTGGACGAGTACCGCCCGCGGTGCGAGCGTCACGACCGCTCACCACGGTCGTGGCCGAGCCGGGCGAGCAGGCCCGTGAGCACGTCGGGGGAGAGGGTCAGGTTCTCGATCCGCGGCACGTTCTGCGCCAGCTGCGTGGCGGCGAGGGCGTGCAGGGTCGCGGCGTCGACCTCGGAGTGGACCCGCAGCCATGCCTCCTGCGCGTGCGCCCGCGCCTCGCCGACCGCGCGTGCGGCCTCCGCCTCGCCGCCCGCCAGACGCACCGCGCGCGCGGCTTCCGCCTCGGCGCGTACCGCGTCGGCCGCCGCGTCCTCCTCGGCCTCGCGGCGCGCGTTCGTGCCGCGCTGCTCCACCAACTGCTCCTCCTGCCGGGCCAGTTCGATGCGGCTGCCCAGCTCGTTCTCGGCGATGGCGCGCTCCCGCTCGACCGCCACAGCGCGCCGCTCGTACGTCGCCCGGTCGGCCTCCTGCTGGATCCGCTCCCTGGCCGGAGTCCGCAGCGCCCGCTCCACTTCGGGCTCGGGACGCAGCGCCACGACGCGCACGGTGACGACCTCCACACCGGTCGCGGGGAGCCGGGGCTCCGCGGCGAGACCCGCCGCGACCCGTTCACGCACCGCCGTCACGTCGTCGGCAAGGGCCTCCGCGAGCGGGGTGCGCGCCAGGACGTCCAGCGCGTGCTGCTGCGCCGTCTCCGTGAGCAGCGCGGACAGCTGCTCCAGGGGAGTGCCGCGCCAGGCGCCGGTGTCCGGGTCGAGCGAGAAGTCGAGCCGGGCGGCGGCGAGCGCGGGGTCGCTGATCCGGTACGTCACCGAGGCCTGTACGGCGACGTCCTGGAAGTCGGCGGTCCTGGCGTGGAACGTGACCGCCAACTCCCGGTCGTCCACGGGTACTTCGGACAGCGCCGCGCTCAGCGCCCGGAACCAGAAGCTCAGGCCCGTGCCGTCGTGCGCGAGCGCGCCGCGCTTGTGGTGACGGATGTGGGCGGTGGGCGCGGAGCGCAAGTGGTGCAGTCCGAAGCGTCGCTTGATGTCGGCCATGACGGGAACCCCCTGTTTGTTTTCGTCACGGCGACGATATGGCGCGCCTTGAATATAGTCAAGATGACCATAAAGATTCGAGGGTGCGTCTGAGGGTTTTCGGGGGTTCGGCTGAGGCTTACGGCTTGCGTGCCACCCCCGCGTACTTGGACTGCGGTTCGAGGGTCACGATCCGCCGGCCGGGCTCCTCGTCGACCGGGTAGTTGTCCTTGCCGCCCAGGAGCCAGTCGTCCAGTCGTAGACGCGCGCGGGATGCGGCTTGCCGGTTTCGATCCGGTCGACGGGCGGCGGCGTGGTCTCCCCGTGCGGCAACTCCCTTGCGAAGCAGCTCAGTTCGGTCAGGTGTCCGATCAGCGTGCCTCGGTGGTCGCGGCGGAGGGAGGCGATCGGGAAGGATGGACCTGGCATGGATCAAGGCGGCGGGCCAGGGGCGCGCCGCGCAGCAACGGAGAGGCGACGATGACGCGACCGGACCCCCACACCGCCGGCAACTCCCACACCTCCGGCAGTGACCGGACCGTCGGCGCCCCCGAGGTGCCCGAGCGGCTCGACATCACCCGGGCCACGCTCGACGACTGGTCCGTCATCAGCGGCTGGGCGGCGGAAGAAGGCTGGAACCCGGGCCTCGCCGACGCCCGCAGCTTCTTCGCCCAGGACCCCGACGGCTTCTTCATCGGCCGGGTCGACGGCGAGCCCGTCTCCGCGATCTCCGTGGTCAACTACGGCGACGACTACGCGTTCCTCGGCTTCTACCTCGTACGGCCCGACCTGCGCGGCCGCGGCTACGGCATCGCCACCTGGAAGGCGGGCCTCGCGCACGCGGGCAGCAGGACCGTCGGCCTCGACGGCGTCCCCGCGCAGCAGGACAACTACCGCAAGTCCGGCTTCGAGTTGGCGCACACGACCGTCCGTTACGCAGGCGTACCGCAGGCCCAGGCCCCGCGCCCGGCCGAAGGCGACCCCGCATCCGGCACCGTCATCCCCGTAGCCGAGGCGGGCGGCCTCAAGTCCATCGCTCTGTACGACAGCGCCTGCTACCCCGCGGACCGGCCCCGCTTCCTCGCCTCCTGGCTGGCCGGCGACGGACATCGCGCGCTCGCCCGCGTCGTCGACGGCCGCGTCACCGGCTACGGCGTCATCCGCCCGGGCCGCGAGACCTTCCGTGTAGGCCCGCTTTTCGCGGACACCCCGCAGGACGCCCGCGCGCTGTTCGACGCCCTGCTGGCCACGGTCGGCAGGGCCCCGGTCGCCGTCGACGTGCCCGGATCCAACCCAGCCGCCGTGGCACTCGCCGAGGCGTACGGCCTGACCCCCGGGTTCGCCACGGCCCGCATGTACACCGGCCCCGTCCGGCCGTTCGCCCGGGAAAGGGTCTTCGGCGTCACCACCCTCGAACTCGGCTGAAGGGGTACGAAGGCGCATCGGGCACGGGGACATCTCGAAAAGGTAACTGGGCTAGACCAGTCTTAAGGAGTCGCTCACCTGCGGTATGTCGTCAGGCCACCACGACCGGTAACGCTCGAGGTGACCGGCCACCTGCTCACGGGGCAGTCGCTTTGGAGGAAACACCGATGGATCGCAGATCGTTCATGGCCACGACGGGGCGCGCGACGCTCGCGGGCGGCGCGCTCGCCGCGACCGGCTCCCTGGTCTCCGCGCCCGCGGCCGCCGCCGCACCCGCCGCCGAGCCCGCGGCCCAGCGCCACGACGACGACGGCACCGTGCGGTTCAACATCATCAGCGACATCCAGGGCGACCTGACGGACTTCGGCAAGGCGCTGGACGACCTGCACTCGGTCAACCCCCGCAGCGCGGGCCTCGGCATAGCCGGCGACATCACCCCGCGCGGCTACGACTTCGAGTACGCGGCCGTCCGCCAGACCCTCGACAAGCACCCGCACCCCGAGAACGTGGCGTGGGCCATCGGCAACCACGAGTTCTACGTGCCGAAGTACAGCGATCCGAACACCCTCGCCCAGGCGACCTGGCCCAACGGCACCACCGAGGACTCCCTCTTCCGCAGCTTCTACACGTTCGCGGAGCGGGGCAAGGTCTACTCGGAGACGTCGTTCGGCGGGGTGCCGGTCCTCAGCCTCGGGACCGAGCGCTACTCGCATTACCACGACGTGAAGCTGTGGGACGAGGTGTGGATCAGTGACGAGCAGTTCGCGTGGCTCGAGGACCGGCTCGCCCACTGGGCGCGCCGCCGACGCCCCGTCATGGTCCTGACCCATCACCCGCTGCCCAACACCGTGTCGGGCACGCACAACAAGCTCTACATGAGTGACTACCTCCAGCCCGACCGGCTCCTGTCGATCCTGGGCCGCCACAAGGACGTGTTCCTGTTCTCCGGGCACACTCACTGGGACCTCAACCTGTCCGACTGGGTGGTACGCCGCGTCGTGCCCGCCACGGGCAACATCGAAGGCTTCACCGTCGTCAACACCGCCGCCGTGCAGGTCGGCTGGATGGACGACGGCAAGGGCGGCGAGGTCTCGCTCGGCGGCGCCTTCAACCAGGGCCTCCAGGTCGAGGTGGGCCCCCGCTCGGTCGTCATCAAGGCGCGTGACTTCACCACCGGCACCTGGCTGAAGCAACTGACGGTGCCGCTGCACACCTCCGCCTGATCCGCCGCCGGGGCGGGTGCGGCGGGTCACCCGTCGGTGAACGACCCGTGCCGCCCCGCCCCCGACGCGAACCGCGCGGCCCCTTTCAGGCTCTCCTCCAGCACGGCTGTCCCGTAGCGCAGTTCACCCGCCATGGCCGCCTCTTCGCCCTGCCCCGCCTGGTCGAGCACGGAGGCGCGGTCGCCGCGCATGCAGGCCTGGGGGAAGCCCGCGATCTGCTCCGCGAGCTCCTCGGCCTCGGCGCGCGCCCGGCCGGGCGGCACGATCCGGTTGGCGAGCCCCATCGCGTACGCCTCCAGGGCGGGCACCGGGCGGCCCGTGAGGATCAGGTCCATGGCGCGGCTCTCGCCGATGAGCCGGGGCAGGCGCACCGTGCCGCCGTCGATGAGGGGCACGCCCCAGCGCCGGCAGAACACCCCGAAGACGGCGTCCTCCTCGGCGACCCGCAGATCGCACCAGAGCGCCAGTTCGAGGCCGCCGGCCACCGCGTGCCCGCTCACGGCGGCGATCACCGGCTTGGACAGGCGCAGCCGCGTCGGGCCCATCGGTCCGTCACCCTCCTCGGCGACCCGGTTGCCGCGCTCGGTGCCGATGGCCTTGAGGTCGGCGCCCGCGCAGAACGTGCCTCCCTCGCCCCAGAGCACCGCTACGCGGGCGGATTCGTCGGCGTCGAACTCCTTGAAGGCGGCGGCCAGTTCGGCGGCCGTGGGCCCGTCGACCGCGTTGCGGACCTCGGGGCGGGACAGTACGACCGTGGTGACATGTCCTCGGCGCTCGACGCGGACCGGCATCCGAACCCTCCTGAGTGATCGTCGCTGAGTCGATGGTCAGCGTGGCACGCCGACCGCGCCCCTCCCAGAGGTCCGCCCGCCTCGAATCGAGGCATCTGGTTGACCTCAAGCTTGCTTGAGGTCTTACCGTCTACTCCATGAGCATGGAGACCACGGCGTGGACGCAGTTGCACAGCGTCATGAACGCCCAGCAGGACACCCGACCCTTCGCCCCCGCCACCCTGCGCCGCATCGCCGCCTTCGCGCGCCCGCACCGGCGCCGGATCGCCCAGTTCGTCGTCCTGAGCGTGGTCACCGCGCTGACCGCGGTGGCGACCCCCGTCCTCGCGGGGCACGTCGTCAACACCATCGTCGCGGGCAAGGACGAGGGCACCGTCATCCGCCTCGCCCTCCTCATCGCCGTGATCGCCCTCGCGGAGGCGGGGTTCGGCATCCTCGCCCGCTGGCTCTCGTCCAACCTCGGCGAGGGACTGATCCTCGACCTGCGCACCGCTGTCTTCGACCACGTGCAGCGCATGCCGGTCGCCTTCTTCACGCGTACGCGCACCGGCGCCCTCGTCAGCCGCCTCAACAACGATGTGATCGGCGCGCAGAGAGCGTTCAGCAATACGCTCTCCGGCGTGGTCGGCAATGTCGTGACCCTGCTCCTCACCCTCGCCGTCATGCTCACGCTGTCCTGGCAGATCACGCTCCTCGCGCTGGTGCTCCTGCCGGTGTTCGTGGTGCCCGCGCGGCGCATGGGTACGCGGATGGCCCGGCTCCAGCGCGAGGCCGCCGCGCACAACGCGGCCATGGGAACCCGTATGACCGAGCGGTTCTCGGCGCCCGGCGCCACACTGATCAAGCTGTTCGGCCGGCCCGGCGACGAGTCCGCCGAGTTCGCCGCCCGCGCGGCCCGCGTACGGGACATCGGCGTCCGCACGGCCATGGCGCAGTCCGCGTTCATCACCGCGCTCACCCTCGTCTCGGCCCTCGCCCTCGCGCTCGTCTACGGTCTGGGCGGCTACTTCGCGATCGAGGGCACCCTCGACGCGGGCGCCGTCGTCTCCCTCGCCCTGCTTCTCACCCGCCTCTACGCGCCGCTGACCTCCCTGGCCGGGGCCCGCGTCGAGGTCATGAGCGCCCTCGTCAGCTTCGAGCGCGTCTTCGAGGTCCTCGACCTCAAGCCGCTGATCGACGAGAAGCCGGACGCCCGTGAGGTCCCCGAGGGGCCGGTCGCCGTGGAGTTCGAGGACGTCCGCTTCGGCTACCCGTCCGCCGACAAGGTCTCCCTCGCCTCCCTCGAAGAGGTCGCCTCGCTCGACACCCGCGGGGGAGCCGAGGTCCTGCACGGCATCTCGTTCCGCGCCGAACCCGGCCAGACCGTCGCCCTCGTCGGAACCTCCGGCGCGGGCAAGTCGACCGTCGCCCAGCTCATGCCCCGCCTCTACGACACGGACGAGGGCGCCGTACGCATCGGAGGGGTCGACGTCCGCGACCTGACCGCCGAATCCCTGCGCGAGACCCTCGGCATGGTCACCCAGGACGGCCACCTCTTCCACGACTCCGTCCGCGCCAACCTCCTGCTGGCCAGGCCCGGAGCGAGCGAGGACGACCTCTGGGACGTGCTGCGCCGCTCGCGCCTGGAGAACCTGGTCCACTCCCTGCCCGACGGCCTCGACACCGTCGTCGGCGAGCGCGGCTACCGCCTCTCCGGCGGCGAACGCCAGCGTATGACGATCGCCCGCCTCCTCCTCGCCCGGCAGCGCGTCGTCATCCTCGACGAGGCGACCGCCCACCTGGACAACACGTCCGAAGCGGCCGTGCAGGAAGCGCTCGCGGAGGCACTCGAAGGCCGTACCGCCGTCGTGATCGCCCACCGCCTGTCCACGATCAGGTCCGCCGACCAGATCCTGGTGGTCGAGGACGGCCACATCGTCGAGCGCGGCACCCACGAGACGCTGCTCGCCGAGGAGGGACGGTACGCGGAGCTGTACCGGACGCAGTTCGCGAACCCGACGGACGTGGTGGAAGCCGCGTAACCCTGTGAACGAGCGAGGAGGAGGGGGTGGCCACGGCGGCCACCCCCTCCTCCTCGCTCACGCCCTGCCCGTCGGGGCTAGTCGGTGCCCGACTCCATCGCCGCGCGGTCGAGGAGCTCGTCCTCCTCGGAGACCTCACCGCGGGAGGCGATGACCTCGGCGCCGCCCTCCGGCATCGCGCCGATCAGGCCCGTCGCCGCCGCCTGTGCGGCGCCGATCAGCTCGGGGTGCGTCGTGCCGACGATGCCGAGGCCCGCGTACTGCTCGAGCCGGGCGCGCGAGTCGGCGATGTCGAGGTTGCGCATGGTGAGCTGGCCGATCCGGTCCACCGGGCCGAACGCCGAGTCCTCGGTGCGCTCCATCGAGAGCTTGTCCGGGTGGTAGCTGAACGCCGGGCCGGTGGTGTTGAGGATCGAGTAGTCCTCACCGCGCCGCAGCCGCAGCGTCACCTCGCCGGTGACCGCCGAGCCGACCCAGCGCTGGAGCGACTCGCGGACCATCAGCGCCTGCGGGTCCAGCCAGCGGCCCTCGTACATCAGCCGCCCGAGGCGCCGGCCCTCGTTGTGGTACTGGGCGAGGGTGTCCTCGTTGTGGATCGCGTTCACGAGACGCTCGTACGCGGCGTGCAGCAGCGCCATGCCCGGGGCCTCGTAGATGCCGCGGCTCTTCGCCTCGATGATCCGGTTCTCGATCTGGTCCGACATGCCCATGCCGTGGCGGCCGCCGATCGCGTTCGCCTCCATCACCAGGTCGACCGCGGAGGCGAACGCCTTGCCGTTGATCGTCACCGGGCGGCCCTGCTCGAAGCCGATCGTCACGTCCTCGGCGTCGATCTCCACGGACGGGTCCCAGAACCGCACGCCCATGATCGGCTGGACCGTCTCCACACCGGTGTCGAGGTGTTCCAGCGTCTTCGCCTCGTGGGTGGCGCCCCAGATGTTGGCGTCGGTCGAGTACGCCTTCTCGGTGCTGTCGCGGTACGGCAGGTCATGGGCGACCAGCCACTCCGACATCTCCTTGCGGCCGCCCAGCTCGGTCACGAAGTCGGCGTCGAGCCACGGCTTGTAGATGCGCAGGTGCGGGTTGGCCAGCAGGCCGTAGCGGTAGAACCGCTCGATGTCGTTGCCCTTGAACGTCGAGCCGTCGCCCCAGATCTGGACGTTGTCCTCGAGCATCGCCCGCACCAGCAGCGTGCCGGTGACGGCGCGGCCGAGCGGCGTCGTGTTGAAGTAGGCACGGCCGCCCGAGCGGATGTGGAACGCGCCGCACGCGAGCGCGGCCAGGCCCTCCTCCACCAGCGCCGCACGGCAGTCGACCAGGCGCGCGATCTCGGCACCGTAGGCCTTGGCACGGCCGGGCACCGACGCGATGTCGGGCTCGTCGTACTGGCCGATGTCGGCGGTGTAGGTGCACGGGACGGCACCCTTGTCGCGCATCCACGCGACCGCGACGGAGGTGTCGAGGCCGCCGGAGAAGGCGATGCCGACGCGCTCGCCGGCGGGAAGGGAGGTGAGAACCTTAGACATAGGAAGAGTATGCATCCCAAAGAATGATTATGCAAAGGGGGAGCGTCCCTTTGTGACGCCACCTTCTGTGACGGCTCCTTCATCGTGACCGCGCAGGAGGTGCGGCGCACCGCGGGTGACCCGGGTCCAGGCCACGTATCCCCGCGGCCTGTCCTCACCTTTCCGCCTGCCCCGCGGCGTCCCGGACGATCCCGTAGGTGAGCGCCGCGAGGCCGTCGCCGACGGTGTGGGTGTCGAGGAGGCGCAGGGACAGCTCGTCGCCGGTCTCGCCGAAGAGGCGCTCGCCGGCCCCGAGCACGACCGGGTGGACGATCAGCCGCAGCTCGTCGGCCAGGCCGTGCGCCAGCAGCGTGCGCACGAGCCGGCGGCTGGCGTAGACGACGATGTCCCCGGTCAGCTCCTGCTTCAGCTTCGAGACCGCGGCCACCACCTCGCCGTCCAGAACCGTCGAGTTGTTCCACTCGGGGTCGACGAGGGTCGAGGACACCACGTACTTGGGCAGGGCGTTCAGCCGCTCCGCCCACGCGCCGGTGCGGGACGGCCAGCGGGCCGCGAACCACTCGTAGCTGCGCCGGCCGAGGAGCAGGGCCTCGGTGCCGAGCGCCTCATCGAACTCGACCTTGGTCCACTCCAGCCGGTCCTTGTCCGCCATCCGGTCGAACCAGCCCCCACGCCGAAAGCCCTCGTCGCCGGTCGGGTCCTGGACGACCCCGTCGAGCGAGACGTTCTCGCTGATCACGATTTTTCCCATGTCGGTCTCCTTCGGTACGGGCTAGTGTCGGGGCGACGAGTGACCTGCGAGGAGTGAGAGATGCCCGGTCGTACGCGCACGCTGTGACGCTGTTGGCCGTGATCGGCCCGTCATCGCGTGCTGCCCTTGTCGCGTGGCACAGCGAGCTCTCTCCTGCCTGTACCGCCGGTGCGCCTTCCGCGCGCCCGCTGGCGGGTCTCGTCGTCCGCACTGCAAGGGATCCCTGTGCCCTCCGCGTCCTCTGCTTCGTCTGATCCCTCCGAACCTTCCGATCCCTCCGATCCCTCTGCTTCCTCCGCTTCCTCCGCCGGATCCGCTTTTGGTCGGCCTGCTTCCCCAAGCCTGTGGCGCGACCGAGACTTCCGACGACTCTGGGTGGGCCAGACGGTCTCCCAACTCGCTGAACACACAACTCTGGTCGTTCTGCCGCTCTGCGCCGTCCTGACGCTCGGCGCCGACGCCGGTGAGCTGGGCGTCCTGCGCGCGGTGGGGCAGGCGCCGATCCTGCTGCTCTCGCTTCCGGCGGGCGCGTGGGTGGACAGGTGGCGGACGCGCACGGTGATGGTGCTCGCGGACGTGGGCCGGGCGCTGGCCCTGGGGGCGACCGCCGTGGCAGGGCTCTTCGGCGCGCTGGGCCTGCCCGCGCTGCTCGTGGCCGCCTTCGCCGTCGGCGCCCTCTCCGTGTTCTTCGACGTGGCCTACCAGACGTCTCTCGTACGGCTGGTGCGACGCGATCAGCTGGTGCGGGGCAATAGCGCGCTGGAGGGCAGCCGCTCCGCCGCCCAGATCGCCGGCCCCGCACTCGGCGGGGCGCTGGTCTCCGTCCTGGCGGCACCGATCGCTGCCGCCTCGGGCGCGCCGCTCTTCGCCCTGTCGTTCTTGTCGATCCGACGGATCCGCCGCAGCGAGTCGTACCCGGAGCCGACGCAGCAGCCAACCCCACAGCCCACGCAACAGACCGCGCAGCGTCCTCCACGGGTCTGGCGGCGGATCCTGGAGGGCCTTCGCTTCGTAGCCGGCGACACCTCGCTGCGGGCCGTGTGCCTCGCCTCGGCCGCCTTCCAGTTCTCGCTGGCGGCCACGATGACCGTCCACCTGCTCTTTCTGCCACGGGAACTGCACCTGTCCGGCGCCGAGACCGGCCTCGCGCTCGCGGCGACCGGGCCGGGCGCGCTCCTCGGATCGCTGCTGGCCGCGCGCCTGCCGGGCCGGTTGGGGCACGGCGTGGTGCTCGTGTCCGCGGCGGCCCTCGGCGACGGCGCGTTCCTGTTCGTGCCCGCGCTGCACGGCTCCTCAGCGGCGACGCTTGTCGCCCTCGTCGCGGTCAGCCTCGTGTTCGGGACCTTCGGCCAACTGGTGAACGTCACGGTGATGGGCGTCCGGCAGGCCCTCACCCCGGACGGGATGCAGGGCCGCGTGGCAGCGACCATCACGTTCGTCGGCATGGGGCTGACCCCGCTCGGCTCCCTGCTCGGGGGCTTCCTCGCGGGCGAGTGGGGGCTGCGCCTCAGCCTCGTGGTGACGGCGGCAGGGATGATGCTGTCCCCGTTGCTGATGGCGCTGTCCCCGCTGGCACGCCTGGGACGGACGCTTCCGGGCCACCAGGTTCTCCAGGACTGATGCTGCCGCCAGGTTTCCACGGGCGGGCGCCGACCCGATTCCTGGATGCGGGCGGGGCTCAGGCCGTGCGTATCGACCGGTTTTCCTTGAGCCGGCTGTAGATGCGCTCCGGCGTCAGGGGCAGTGCGCGACAGCGGACGCCGGTGGCGTCGTGGAGCGCGTTCGCCAGCGCGGGGGCCACCGGGTTGATGCAGCATTCCGCCATGCCCTTCGACCCCATGGGTCCGAAGGAGTCCGCCGACTTCACCAGAAGCAGTTCGGTGCGGGGGACGTCGGCGTAGGTGGGGATGCGGTAGTTGCGCAGGTTCGGGTTGACCATGGCTCCGCCCGCGTCGACCTGGTAGTTCTCGGTCAGTGTGAAGCCGATGCCCTGGGCGACCCCGCCTTCCACCTGACCCCGGACCTGCGCGGGGTTGATGACGACGGCCGCGTCCGTGGCGTGAACGCTGTAGAGGATGCGGATCTCGCCCGTCACCTGGTGCACCGCGATCTTGAATCCGTGCGTGTTGGATACGACGCTTCGCGGCGAGCCGTAGGCCTTGCGTGCGGCGGTGAACCGGATTCCGCGTGCCCGGGCCAGCGCGACGAGGTCGGCCAGCGGCACGTGCTGGTCCCCGCAGACCACTTCCCCGTCGCCCAGCGAACACATGACCACGTGGACCCCCGTGCGCGCTGCGGCGAATTCGAGGATGCGGTCGCGCACGGCGTTGGCCGCCCTGAGTACGGCGTTGCCCGCCACGAAGAGGCCCGCGCTCGCGAAGGCGCCGGTGTCGAATCCCGTGCGGTCCGTGTCCGACTGCACCAGGCGAATGCGTGAGGGCGTCGTACCCAGCTGGTTGGCCGCGATCTGGACGTGCGCGGTCGACGTGCCCTCGCCGAACTCGACGGTACCGACGGCCAGTTCGTACACGAGGTCGTCGCCGAGCGTGACCCAGGCCTCGGAGAGGTGCTCGGTCGGGGGCGCGGTCTCGTGCAGGGAACTCGCGACCCCGGACCCCACGAGCCAACCGGGTCCGGGCGGCGGCTCGTCGGCCGCACGGGCCATGGCGTGATCCACGAGATCGATGCACTTGCCGAGCCCGTTCTCGTTGAACATCACGTCGTCGGGGCCGTCGTGCATCGCGACGAGCGGATCGCCGGGCCGCACGATGTTGCGGCGTCGCAGTTCGAGCGGGTCGAGGTGCAGGGCGCGGGACAGTTCGTCCATCGCGGATTCCACGGCGTACGCCGGCTGCGTCATCCCGTAGCCGCGCAGCGCCCCGCTCGGCACGGTGTTCGTGTAGACGGAGAACCCGTCGTACTTCTTGTTGCGGCAGCGGTACATCATGACGGCCGCGCCGCCTGCGTACAGGGTCTCGCCGCCGTGATTGCCATAGGCGCCCGTGTTCGACACGTTGCGGACCTGAAATGCCGTCAGCGTGCCGTCCGCCTTCGCGCCGAGCCTGACCGTCAGCGTCATCGGGTGCCGCGGCGAGGCCGTCGTGAACTCCTCCTCGCGGGTGTACTCGAAGCAGACGGGCCGCCCGGTGTCCAGGGCCGCGAGCGCGGCCAGATCCTCCGAGATGACCTCCTGCTTGCCGCCGAAGCCGCCGCCGACCCGCTTGCAGAACACGCGGAGCTGGTCCGGGCGCAGCGCGAAGAGATGCGCGAGCTTGACCTTCGCGATCGACGGCGACTGCGAACTGGTCCGCACGTTCAGCCGGCCGTCCTCGACCCAGGCGATGGATCCATGGGTCTCGAGATGCGCGTGCTGCACCCGGGGGGACGAGTACGTTCCTTCATGGATCACGTCCGCCTCGGCGAACCCCGCGTCGACATCGCCGATGTGTGCGTGGATCTCCAGCAGGATGTTGTGGACGGCATCGCGGACGAACGGGTCGTCCGTACGGTGCAGTTGGGGAGCGCCTTCGGCCATCGCGGCCTCAGGATCGAACACCGCCGGCAGCTCCTCGTACTCCACCTCGACCCTTCGGCAGCCCTCCTCCGCGGCGCCGACCGTGTCGGCCACGACCGCGGCGACGCGCTGGCCGACGAAGCGGACCGTGTCGTCGAGGATGTACGTGTCGTCCGGATCGACGAGGTGATCGGTGTGGATGGCAGTGGAGAACCGCCTGCGCGGCACGTCCTCCCAGGTGTAGACGCGATGCACGCCCGGCACCGCGAGCGCGGCGGTCTTGTCGACCGACACGATCCGGGCGTGCGCGTGCGGGGAGTGCAGCACCTTGAGGTGGAGCAGGCCTTCGACATCGGTGTCCATCGTGAACTCGGCGCGCCCGGTCACCACTTCGTCGCCCGCCGGGGCGCCGACGCTCGTCCCGACGGCCTTTCCCGGCGTGGCGGTCTCGACGCCGACGACGCCCTTCACGGCGTCCTCGATCGCCCGATAGCCGGTGCAGCGGCAGAGGTTGCCCTTCAGTGCGCGCGGCAGGTCCGCCTTCTGGGCCTCCGTGAAGGTCGCCGAGGTCATGATCATCCCCGCGGTGCAGAAGCCGCACTGGAACCCCGGCGCATCACGGAACTGCCGCTGCATCGGGTGCAGTTGACCGGGAGACCCGAGCCCTTCGATCGTGGTCACCTCACGGCCCTCCGCGCGGAACGCGGGGGTGATGCAGCTGTGCACCGGATCGCCGTCGAGCCACACCGTGCACGCACCGCAGTCGCCCGCGTCGCACCCCTTCTTGACGCCGTGGTGCCCGAGCGACCGCAGGAAAGTCCGCAGGCACTGGCCGGGGCCCGGCCCCTCGTCGAAATGCGTGCCGTTCACGATGTACGTCATGGCAGGCTACCGGGCGACAGTTCGCGGCGAATCTCTTCGGCGAAGTACTTCGTCAGATGGCGGCGGTGATCGGGGGTCCCATTGGGATCCGCGAACCAGAGGCCGGCGGGGATGGCGTCGATGCTGTGCCGCAGGGCCGAGGCATCGGGCATGGCGTCGAAAGCAAGGCGTACGGGGCGTGTGGTCCCGGCGGTGACGGTGAGCAGCAGGTCGCTCGTGCCCTGTGTTTGAGTGCCGACGACGAAGACCGTGGAACGGCCGAGACGGGTCAGCGAGAAGCGACGGTGCGCGGTGCGTTTCCTCAGAGCGTGGGCCGGAATACGGATGCGCCGCAGGATTTCCCCGGGTCCGAGAATGTTCTGGTGATTGCCGGTTACGAAGTCGAGGGCGTCGACGGTGCGTGTGGACCCGTCGGGAGCCCACAGCTCGTACCGGGCCTCCAGAGCGACCGTCAGGGTGATCATGGGTCCGGCGGGCAGGGACAGGCAGATATTCCCGCCGACGGTCGCCGAATTCCATACCTTGAACGAGGAGAGGAAGGCGTCGCAGCTTTTCGCGAAAAGGGCGACCGCGGTCCAGTCGCCCGGAAAAGTAGAAGAACCCGGCGGAGCAAAGGACTCCGGAACGGCAATGGAATGCAGATGGCGAATGGTGCACGTGGCGCCGATCTCGAGCCCCGCGCGGCCCGGGACGAGGGGATCCCAGTGCAGCGCCGTCAGATCGACCAGGCGGCGCAGACTCGGCTGCTCCTGAGAGAACAGCCACGTACCGCCCGCGAGCCACGCATCACCCTCGCGCCAGTCGGCGCCGGGCCGGTCGAGCGGGCGCCGGACGACTTCCGAGATGGTGTTGAGGTCCATGGAGACTGATCTCTCGCGCGATCATCGTGCGCTGGATATCCCCCGAGCATCGTGAAAATTCAAATGTCGTCGGAATTCCCTCTGAACTAGACTACGCCGTATGGGTATCCGTGCAAGCGGCAGTGCGACCGTCGTGACCTCCCAGAAGGTGCGGGCCGGACTCGACGAGGAGTACGACCGCTGGCAGGAGAAGGTGAACCGGGCCGTTCGGGACTTCGACGGGTTCCAGGGGACGGAGACCTATCCTCCCAGATCCGGCGAGGATCACGAATGGGTTGTCGTGTTCCGTTTCGCCGGGACGGACCAGCTCACGGCGTGGCTGGACTCCGCCACCCGCCGCGAGTTGCTCGCCGAAGGCAGCGCCTTGCTGGACGGCACCCCGACCCAGGAAGTCCTCGCCGGTGGCCATATCGAGGAGCCCGACCGGGAAGAGGGGGTCACGGCCGTCATCTCGCACGACGTACGGCCGGGCAGGGAGCAGGAATTCGAGCGCTGGCAGGAAAAGGTCCTGAGGGAGCAGGAGAAATATCCGGGCTTCATGGGAACGGAATTCTTCAAGCCCGTCGAGGGAATCCAGGACCACTGGGTGGTCGTATTCCGTTACGACACGCGGGAACATCTCGACGCCTGGCTGGACTCCAGCAGCAGGGAGCGCCTCCTCAAGGAAGGGCAGAACTACTTCGCGTCCTACGAGGTCCGCAAGGTGGGGACCGCGTTCGGCGGCTGGTTCAGGTTCGGCTCGGGCGAGGAGGAGCAGGTCCCGCCCAACTGGAAACAGGCCATGACCGTCGTGCTGGCGCTCTATCCCACCGTCATGGCCCTGAACCTGACCGTGGGCCATGAATTCGACGTCCTGGGCGTCCCCGGATACCTCGGCCTCTTCTTCGGCAACGTACTGAGTGTCAGCATTCTGACCTGGCTGCTCATGCCCCTGGTGAACCGCGCCCTGGCCTTCTGGCTCCGCCCCGGCCGGACCCGCACCGTACGGGTCGACGTGGCCGGCGCCGCGCTCGTGGCCCTGTGCTGGGCGCTGACCGTCCTCATCTTCGCCCTGACGACGGGCTGACGCCCGCGTTCCCTCCCGCGGACAGGGGCACGGTGCGGCCTGCCACGCTCATCCGGTGATCTCCTTGCAAGCCGTGCTGCGGAGGCCAGGCGTAGCCTTGAATTCAGACATTCCAGTACTGGGCAGGTCGCATGGCCACGATGCACGCATCATGCGAGACCGGTCATCAGAACCCTTTCGACACGACCACCGCAGCGATGATCGTGCTGGATGCGCAGGGGAGAGTGACTGGCTGGAGCCCTGGAGCCCGCAATCTCTACGGGGCCGACACCCGGGATGTGCTCGGTCGCCCGGCGAGCGAGGTCCTGCGGGATGTCCGCGCCCCGGACGACACGCTGCAGGGCTTCGGGGCAGCGGGGGCGTCCGAGGACGCCCGGACCGAGAGACGTACCGTTCGCCGCCCGGACGGGTCACTGGTGGAGACGGTCCTGCGCGTCTTTCCGGTGGAGCAGGGCCGGGGGAGGCCCGCCTGGGTCGTGATGGCGGCGGCGAGCGACCGCTATCAGGAGTGGGTGACCGACCAGTCGATGCTGTCCGGGCTCTTCACCCAGGCTCCCGTGGGGCTCAGCGTCTACGGCCCCGACGCCCACCTCAACTGGGCCAACGACGTCGTGCAGCAGGTCATGGGCTGGCACGCCGGTGAGTGGGAGGGCCAAGCCGACCGTGTGCTCTATCCGCACGGCACCATCCTGTCCCCTCCTCGGTACCACGAGACGGAGGAGGTACTGGAGGAAGTGCTGCGCACCGGCGAAGCCGTGCTCGACGTCCATTGGCGCGGGCCCACCCCCGCCGCCTGCGCCTACCACCGGGTCTACTCGTGCTCGTACTTCCGCCTGCAGGACGACGCGGGCCACCCCCTGGGCGTCTGCGAGGCGTCCGTCGACGTCACCGATCGCTACGAGGCACAGACTCGCCTGGCGCTGCTCAGCCGGGCCAGCGGGATCGGTACCACGCTCGACGTCGGGAAAACCGCGGAGGAACTTGCCGGGCTCGTGGTTCCGGACCTCGCCGACTCCGTACGCATCGAGGTGGCGGAGCCGGTCCTGGCCGGAGAAGAACCCCCGTCCTCGGCGTCCGGTGCACCTACGGGGCTACGGCTCATGGCGGAGCGGACCATGAGCGCCCCGTCCGTCGCGCAAAGTGATGCGCTGCTGGGTGTCATCGGCAGTCGGCCGGTGACCGCGCACCAACGCCTGCTGGCCCTGCCGCTGCTCCTGGGTGACGCCGCGCTCGGCACGGTCACCCTCCTGCGGCAGCCGCCCCGTGCACCGTTCACCGAGGAGGACCGCGCCCTCGCCGAAGAACTGGCCTCGCGCGCCGCGCTGTGCGTGGACAACGCTCGCCGCTACGTCCGCGAGCACACCACGGCACTGAAGCTGCAGCGTGACCTCCTCCCGCGAGAACTGCCGCAACCGAGCGGCATCGAGCTCGCGCACCGCTACATCCCCACCACCGGTCCTCTCGGAGTCGGGGGCGACTGGTACGACGTGATTCCGCTGTCGGGCGCCCGCGTCGGATTGGTGGTCGGTGACGTGGTGGGGCACGGGGTGGACGCCGCGGCCACCATGGGACGGTTGCGTACGAGCGTGAGGGCACTGGCCGCCCTGGACCTGCCGCCGGACGAACTCCTCACCCGGCTCGACGACTTGGTGGGTCAGGCACGTGTCGGAGTACACCGGACGCCGGGCGACGAGGGGACGGACCGGGCGCTCGGGGCGACCTGCCTGTACGCCGTGTACGACCCCACCTCCCGCACGTGCGCCATGGCCAGCGCGGGCCACCTCCCACCGGTCGCCACCGGCCGTGGGACAGGCACCCGGCAGGCTGAACCGCTCGGCCTGCCCACAGGTCCCCCGTTGGGCATCGGCGGACTGCCTTTCGAGAGCGTGGAATTCGAGTTCGCCGAGGGTGCTGTGCTCGCCCTGTTCACCGACGGAATCGTCAAGGCGCGCGGCCGGGACGTGGACGAGGGGGTGAAAGACGTGTGCGGCGCCCTGGACGCCTCGGCCGGGTCCCTGCAGAAAGCGTGCGACGAGGTCGTCTCCCTGTGTGCCAAGGGATCCGCCGACGACGACGCCGCGCTGTTGCTGGTGCGCGTCCACGCCTTCCCCGTGGACAGCGTGGCCTCCTGGCATGTCGCCTCCGACCCGGCCGAGGTGGCCGGCGTCCGTGCACTCGTCCGGGAGAAGCTGGAGGACTGGGGGCTGGACGAGGCGGCGTTCGTCTCAGAACTGGTCGTGAGTGAACTCGTCACCAACGCCATCCGGTACGGCCGCCCCCCTGTCTCTCTGCGCCTGCTCCGGGACGTCGACCGCACACTGATATGCGAGGTTTCGGACGGAGGCCACACTTCTCCGCATCTCCGCCACGCCGGCGACGAGGACGAAGGAGGGCGTGGCCTCTTCCTGGTGGCGCAGCTGACCGCGATGTGGGGCACGCGCTACGACCGCCAGGGCAAGACGATCTGGGCCGAGATCGGGCTGGGGCAGGAAGTACCACTGGACGTGCTTCTTGAGCCGTGAGTTCGATCCCTGGCCCGGCCAGGAGTCCGCGGTCCCCTTCGTGGAGGGCCGCCACCGCACGGCTCCCGCGTTGCGAGGCCCCCGGCCGAGCTGATCCTGGAGAGGAGGCGTACCAACCATTCGAGTGAACCGAACCCACGGGGGCTGCGGGGCCGGCGGTCATCGCAACCCGGGCAAGGAGCGGGTTCCAGATGAGGCTCGTCGTCGATCTCAAGCGCTGTCAGGGCTTCGCAAGGCTGCGGCCGCGTGTCCGGTCCAGGCCGTTCCGTGTCCCGTTCGTCGCGGCGCGCGCCTGACCATCGCCCTCGAACGTCGGCCCCTCAGGAGACGCCATCGACACCAAGCGCCACGACCAGGGCAGCGGCATCCTCGGCCCCCTCGCCCGCGAAACGGGGCCCGGCGGCAGCATGTCGACCGGGGAGCTGGTGGCCACCTCGATACTGCTCCTGATCGCAGGCCATGAGACAAGCGTCAACCTGATCAGCAACGCGACGCT
This sequence comes from Streptomyces sp. NPDC055400, assembly GCF_053644375.1. Classification (NCBI taxonomy): domain Bacteria; kingdom Bacillati; phylum Actinomycetota; class Actinomycetes; order Kitasatosporales; family Streptomycetaceae; genus Streptomyces; species Streptomyces sp. NPDC055400. The sequence continues at coordinate 252,541 of NZ_JBSHLM010000012.1, forward strand.
CACATTGCTGCGCCACCCCGACGTCCTCGAACGGTTCCGGACGGAACCGGACGGAACCGGACCTGGTCGTTCCGCTCATTGAGGAGGTGCTGCGCTACGAGCCGCCGGTCCAGTTCATACCGTTCACCACCGCCCTGGCCGAGATCGACGTCGCCGGCACCACCATCCCCAAGGGTTCGCCGGTCAGCCTGATGCTGGCGTCGGCCAACCGCGACCCGAAGCGCTTCGAGGACCCCGACCGGTTCGATCCCGACCGCGCGGACAACCAGCACCTCGGGTTCTACACCGGCAGCCACTACTGCTTCGGCGCACCGCTGGCCCGGATGGAGGCGCAGCTCGCCCTGCCCGAGCTCTTCCGCCGGATCAGAAACCCACGGCTGCTGGCGGACCCGCCGACCTACCGCGTCAACCCCGTCCTGCGCGGCCCCCGCCACCTTCCCGTGGCGATCGACGGCCTCACCACCTGACGCCATTGCGGCAACGCCTCGGCGCCGTACGCCCTGCCGCCCTTCAGCGTGCTCTTGCGAGGAACCCCGGGGGTTCACCCCCGGGAGGAATCGCATCCGGCAACGGGAGCGGAGCGCCCGCAAGAAGACCGGCCCGGAGTGCCCGGTGAGGAATGTGCGATGTTCGAATGCCGGTACGTCAGGCGGCAGGTAATGTCACGATCGTGAAATTGACCGTGCAGGTGAAGCTCCTGCCGACGCCCGTGCAGGCGGCGGCTCTTGAGGAGACCCCGCATGCCTGCACAGGGCGGCGACCTGGGTGTCGTCCGTGGCGTTCGAAAGAGATGTGAAACGCAACTTCCCCCTGCGTGAGCACACCTACACCCAGGTCAAGGACCGGTGGGGGCTCGGAGCTCAGGCCGCCCAGCACGTCATCAAGAAGACCTGCGACGCCTACCGCACGTTGAGGGCGAACCTGCAGGCAGGAAACCTCGGCAAGCCGGGCTCGCAGCGTTACCGGCGGGCGGTCGAGAAACCGATCGCCTTCCGGCCCGAGGGCGCGCAGCCCTACGACGACCGGATGCTGTCCTGGCAGTACACAGAGCGCACCGTGTCGATCTGGACCCTGTCGGGCCGCATGAAAGAGGTGGCGTTCACAGCCGCCCCGAACACCTGGCCCGCCTGACCCTGTACCGCAAGGGCGAGTCCGACCTGCTGTACCGCGACGGCATGTGGTTCCTGACCGCCACCTGCGAGCTCCCCGAAGCCGAACTCAACACCAGCGTCACGGAGTTTCTCGGGATCGATCTCGGAATCGTGAACATCGCCACCACCTCAGACGGTCAGATCATGGCCGGACGTCAGCTGAATCGCGGGCGCCTGCGCGAACGCACCCTGCGTACGAAACTCCAGAAGAAGAACACCCCGTCCGCCAAGCGCCGGTTGAAGAAGCGGCGCCGTAAGGAGGCGCGGCGGGTACGGGACATCAACCACAAGATCGCGAAACATGTGGTGGCCGAGGCAGAACGCACCGGTCGCGGAATCGCCCTGGAAGACCTGACAGGCATCCGCGCACGGGTACGGCTTCGCAAGCCTGGGGGTACCTCCCACGCCCTTAAGGCAGTGGGGGAGGGCCACCCTCCACTCCTGGGCCTTTGCCCAGCTCGGAGAATTCATCGCGTACAAGGCCCGCAAGGCAGGGGTACCCGTGGTGCACGTCAATCCGGCGTACACCTCCCGCACCTGCGCCGAATGCGGGCACATCGACAAGGCGAACCGGGCCAGTCAGGCCCGCTTCGTATGCCGGTCCTGCGGTGTCGTTGCACACGCGGACTGGAACGGCTCCCGCAACATCCGCCACCGTGCGGAGGAGTTGTGGAGATGCGGGGCGCAGTCAACCGCCCCAGACCCACCCCCGAACACCGGGCGTGGGACAGGACGCAAACGCAGCACCACAGCCAGTGGCGCCCGTTGTGCAAGCCCGGGACCTTGAGTCTCGGGTCGTTGACGTGTACAACCCCTGGGGCCAGACCACCTGGGTCAGCGAGGACGACTTCATCAACGGCCACATGGGCAAGGCTTCCACCAGTGATCTTCCCAAGGCGTACAGCGTCTATCTTCCGCGGTAGCAGGCGCGGTGCCGCGATCGCGGCGGCCGCGCTCCTCGCTCTCGCCACGGGCTGCGGCTCAGGCACCGACGAACCGGCCGGCGGCTCCACGAGCACCGCGAACCACCCCACAAGCACCGTGAGCCACCCGGTGAAGGACACCAGCATCACCGCCGAGCCGGGCGAGCGCTTCACGCTCACCGTCGACCACAACGCATCCACCCGCGAGTACTGGTACCTCGTCGGCCCCGAGCCCGACAGTTCGGTGCTCGTCAGCCGCGGCCAGGACTATGCGTCGGACTCCGGCGACGAGCCGGGGGCCGGTGCCGGCGGCCGGCTCACCTTCACCTTCGAGGCCAAGGGCAAGGGGACCACCCGGTTCACGCTGCTGCACTGCACTTTCACCACCTGCCAGGGCAACACCTCCGCCCGGCCCCCCGAGACAACCGGACCCTCCGCCACCGCGACCACGGGGGAGCCCACCCCCTCCCAGGCCCCCGAGCGCATCACCTACACCGTCACCGTCAACTGAGCCGCAGCGGACCAGTCAGATGAGACGAGACACCCGAGGCCCCGCCATGAACGACGACGCCCCCTACCCGCCGGACCGCACGGACGACGAGCTGGCCCGGCTCGACATCACTGTTCTGCTGCGTTACGGCCTCACCGCCGCGCCCGGCACCCGGCGCACCGCCCTGTTCGGCGACGGCGCCGCGGCCGCGGCAGTCATCCTCGACCGCCTCGGCACCGAGCCGCGCTCGGTCGCCTTCCTCGCCGACACCGTGCGCGCCGGCGGACTCGCCCACGCCGCAGAGCTGCCCGAGCCCCTGCCCCGCCGGGAGGCGGCCGTCCTCGTACGGGAGTGGCTGCGGGCCGGCACCGAACTCGTGGGCGGGATCGCCGCCGACGACACCGCGGCCGACTGGCTGCGCGCGGTCGCGACCATCATCGAACTGAAGCAGCTGACCCGGGCGCGGGGCCGGAGCACGTGATCTGAACGGCCGATCCGAGTACGGCGGCGGGTGTGGGGCCACGGGGCGGGTGCCTGCCGTGGCCCCCGGCGGACCCACACCATCCTGAGCGGCACGCGGCACGCGGCACGTCCTCTGGGGGAGGTCGAAGAGCGGGACAAGGGCGCGGTGTGCCCTGGCCGCCCGTGGCGCTCGGCCAGGGGGATGTCATCGATGGAGCGTTGCCGCGCACACCTACCGGGGCACGGGTGACGAGATCTGTCCTGATCAAGACCGTGCAGCTGCCGTCGGGGCCATAGGCGCTACCTATCCGGGGCATCGATTATTGGTCGTGGACCTCCGTGTGTGTGAGCCGCTTCACTGATCCGGTAGTTGGGGCGGCGCCGGACGGGCCCGGTGCCGCAGGGGTTTCGCCGTCGCGGCTGTCGGTGCCGCATCCTCCGGTCGCGTGCGGGCGGGCTCAGCCGTGCCCGGATGGAGGTTGCAATGACGCATGCCCCGGACGCCGCCGCAGGCGCCACCCCCGTGGTGAAGGCCAAGCCGTGGTACCGACAGCTCTACGTGCAGGTGCTGGCGGCGATCGTCGTCGGCATCGTGCTGGGCTGGCGATGGCCCGACGCGGGTACGGCGATGGAGCCGGTCGGCACGACCTTCGTCACGGCGATGAAGATGCTCATCGGTCCGATCGTCTTCCTGACCATCATGGGCGGCATCGCGGGTGTGGCCGACCTGAAGAAGGTGGGGCGTACGGGCGTCAAGGCGCTCGTCTACTTCCAGGTCGGCACGATCGTGGCACTCGGCTTCGGGCTCCTCGCGATCAACCTGTTCCCGCTCGGCGTCGGCGTGCACGCCGACGCCGGAGGCCTGCACACTTCGGGTGAGGCGAGCCAGTACGTCAAACAGGGCGAGCACCAGCACTGGTGGGAGTTCATCACCAACCTGGTCCCGAACAGTTTCCTCGGCGCGTTCGTCGAGGGGGACATCCTTCAGGTCATCTTCCTCGCGGTCATCTTCGGGATCGCCCTGAAGATGGTCGGCGCAGCCGGTGAGCCGATCATCGCGTCCGTCAACCGCCTCACCGAGGTGGTGTTCAAGGTCCTCTCGTTCGTGATGAAGGCGGCCCCGCTGGGCGCCTTCGGCGCGATGGCCTTCGCGATCGGCAAGTTCGGCCTGTCCACCCTGACCAGCCTCGGCTCGCTGATCCTGCTGTTCTACGTCACATCCATCGTGTTCGTCGTGCTGGTTCTCGGCGCGGTGCTGGCGCTGTACGTGAAGCTGAACCTCTTCCAACTGCTGCGCCATTTCAAGGAAGAGCTGCTGCTCATCCTGGGCACCTCGACGGCCGAGCCCGCGCTGCCGGGCCTGATGCGCAAGCTGCAGTTCATGGGCGCCGACCGGCCTACCGTCGGCTTGGTGGTGCCGACCGGCTACAGCTTCAACCTCGACGGCGCGGCGATCTACCTCTCCCTCGCGACGCTGTACATCGCCCAGGCCACCGACACCTCACTGTCCATCGGCCAGCAACTCGGCCTGCTCGCGGTCATGTTGCTGACGTCCAAGGGGGCGGCCGGAGTGGCGGGCGGCGGGTTCATCGCGCTCACCGCAACCCTTTCCACGGTCGGGCACGTCCCCGCCGCGGGCATCATGCTGGTCTTCGGCATCGACAAGTTCATGTCCGAGTGCCGGGCCCTCGTCAACTTCTGCGGCAACGCGGTCGCCACCCTCGTCGTCGCCCGCTGGGAGAACGCGCTGGACCTGGAACGGGCGCGTCGGGTCCTGGCGGGGAAGCCGGTCGAGACACCTGCCGAGCCGTACGCCGGGGCTGCGCCGGACGACACGTTCGACGCCGAGGTGCCACAACCCCGGCAGCAGTCCGCGCCGGCGCCGGAGCCCTCTCGGCCCGCCTGAAACCGCACAGCCGCGTCCCTGCCTCCCCGTTGAAAGCATCATGTCGACCTGTCGATAGGTTGCCGTTATGGCAGCAGGTGGAGGAAGCAGGATGGACGTGCGGCAACTGCAGTACTTTCTCGCCATCGTGGAGCACGGCGGCTTCAGCAGGGCCGCCGCCGCGCTCCACGTGGCGCAGCCGTCGTTGTCGCAGGCTATGGCCAACTTGGAGGCGGACCTGGGGGTCTCTCTCTTCCACCGCATGGGCCGCGGCGTCGTCCTGAGCGAGGCGGGCGCCGAACTCCTCGAGCCGAGCCGCCGCGTGCTGCGCGACCTGGCCGCCGTACGCGAACGGGCCGCGGCCCTGGCCGGACTCGGCAGCGGCACCGTGGAGGTCGCCGCCATGCCGTCACCCGGCATCGAGCCGATGACCACGCTGATCCACCGGTTCGCGCAACTGCACCCGGACGTCACGATCACGACTCGCGCCGCCTTCACCCCCGAGGAAACCGTCGAACTGGTCCGCAGCGGCGCCTGCGAGCTGGGGCTCCTCGGTGCCGACAAGCCGGTGGCCGCGCCCGGCATCGACATGCTGCCGGTGGAGGAGCAGCCTTTCGTCGTCGTCGGGGCAGCCGACGGGCCCTTCGCCGACGGCGCCGTTCTGCACCCCAAGGACCTGGCGGGACACAAGCTGATCGCCTCCCGGCCCGGCAGCTTGATGCGCAGCATCGTCGACGACATCACCGCTCGCAGCGGGGGCACGGAGATCGTTGCCGTGGTCGACCACCGCACCTCCATACTTCCGCTGGTGCTCACCGGCGTGGGCGTAGCCGTGCTGCCCGCGGCCTGGATCCGGCTCGCCCGCCGCTGCGGCCTCGTGGTCGCCTCACTCGCACCGACCGCGCATCTGCACGTCGCGATGATCAGCCTGCCCGCGCATCTGACGCCCGGCGCGCGCGCCTTCCTGGAGCTGACCCGTTCCCTGGCCGAGCGCCGCGCCCGGACCCCGTCGACGTAACGCAGACCCACCAGCCACAAGCACGTACCAGCTGCAGCACCTATCAGCCGCACCTATGAGTCGCATCGGAAGCATGTCTTGGACGCCCCGCGAGACGGCCTGTTGACTCGGGAACACACCGACCGCCGCCCGGCCAGGCTCCCTTGAGCGAACCCTGACCGCTCCTGTGAGCACGGGCGTTTCCCGCACCTCTGGAGGCCCTTGTGTCCGAGCTCCGCACCTTCCGCATCGCCGCCATCCCCGCCGACGGAGTCGGCACCGAGGTCGTGGCGGCGGGGCGCGCCGTACTGGATGCCCTCGCCGACGCGTCCGACGGGGCCTTCGCCTTCGACTGGCAGGAGTTCGACTGGGGCTGCGAGTACTACGCCCGCACCGGCAGGATGATGGCCGACGACGGCCTGGAGCTGCTCAAGGAGTTCGACGCCATCTACTTCGGCGCGGTCGGCTGGCCCACCGTCCCCGACGATGTCAGCCTGTGGGGCCTGCGCCTCAAGATCTGCCAGAACTTCGACCAGTGGGCCAACGTCCGCCCCGTGCACTTCCTGCCCGGCGTGGTCAGCCCGCTGCGCAAGGCCGACGACACCGAACTCGACTGGGTCGTCGTCCGGGAGAACAGCGAGGGCGAGTACGCGGGGCTCGGCGGCCGCAACCTGTCCGGGCGCGGCCCTGGCGGCGAAGTGGCCGTCCAGTCCTCCCTGTTCACCGAGGTGGGCTGCGAGCGCATCATCCGCTTCGCCTTCGACCTGGCCCGCACCCGCACGCGCCGCAAGGTCTCCTCCGTCACCAAGTCCAACGCCCAGCAGTACGGCATGGTCCTGTGGGACGACGTCTTCAAGCGGGTGGCTGCCGACTACCCCGACGTAGAGACCGAGAGTGTGCTCGTCGACGCGATGTCCGCAAAGTTCGTGCTCAAGCCCGAGGACCTGTCCGTCGTCGTCGCCTCGAACCTCAACGCCGACATCCTCTCCGATCTCGGCAGCGCCCTCGCAGGCAGCCTCGGCCTGGCCGCCAGCGCCAACCTCAACCCTGAGGGGCGCTTTCCCAGCATGTTCGAGCCGGTGCACGGATCCGCCCCGGACATCGCGGGGCAGGGCCTTGCCAACCCGATCGGTGCGGTCGGCAGCGCCGCTCTGATGCTGGAGCACTTCGGGCTGCCCGACCAGGCGGCCCGCCTCAACAAGGCGATCGAGGCCGTCACCGGAGCCGGGGTCCTTACCCGCGACGTCGGCGGCACCGCGTCCACCGAGGACGTCACCAATGCGCTGACCGACGCACTGGGGAACTGACCCCCGGCTCGCCGTCTTCCCGGCCGTATCCCATGTCGCGCCGACCGGCCGGGACGGCCGCTCCACAGCGGCCGGCCATGTGCCGGGCCCCAACCCACGGTGGGGCCCGGCACTCGTGTGTGGTTGCCGGCGCCTTCCAGCTGAGTCCGGCCGCTACCGGCCGATGGCCGCTGCCAGCCGCCGACAGCACTCAGGAGCGGTCCGTCATGACGCCCCGGACCGGGGCCTGGTCGATCCGCGCTACAGGAAAGTCCGCCGGATAACTGAAGCCGAAGCCATCCCCCTCGTCGACGCCCGCGGCCACATCCTGCCCGCACTGGGCCCGGACTTCGCTCCGCTGAACCTGGACGACAGCCGCTGGCGGGCGCCCGACGACCTGGCCGCGTACGCGAGGAACTCCTGCTGGCCCCGGACGGTCCGGGCAGCCACAGGACCTATACCGAGGACAGCGCCGCGGCCCCGGCCGACGCCATCGCCGACCGCGCCCGCGGCAACTACCTGGTCGCGCGGCTGATGGCCCGCCCGCTCGCCCACCGCACGACGACGCTCGACACCACCGCCGGCGGCTGGGCCGGGCTGTAGGCGGGCGTCGCTCTCGACCACCGCCTCAGCGGTGCCGCGCGACGCCGTGATCTGGGCGAGGGCGCCGTCGGACAGGCTCAGCCGTTCGGCGTCGTGCGGGCTGACGCGCAGGGCGTCCTGCTGGTCGCGCTCGCGCCAGGTGTTGTCGCGCGGAAGATGGTGTTTGTGGTGAACGCCCTGATGCGGTGGGCAGTTGGGGCAGCCCGTGCCCCGGGGGACGGCGCCCGGGGCACGGCTTGGTGCGGTCGGTGAGGTGCTGGTCAGCCGAGCGGGTTGGTGGTGTCGCGCAGGGTGGCCAGGGCCGGTGCGTACATGCGGGCCTTGATGGTGCCGAGGGTGTCGCCGGCCTTGTTCACCTGTGCCTGGGCGATCTCGATCGCGGTGGAGCGCACGGCTTCCTCGGTGACGGCCTGGTCGACGATGCCGGTGGCCGCGGCGTCGGCGCCGCCGTAGCGGCGGGCGGTGATCATGGCCTCGTGCGCGGTCTGCGGCGCCAGCCGGGATTGGATGAGGGCGGCCATGCCGGGGGTGAAGGGGATGTTGATGTCCGCTTCGGGCAGGCACCAGTAGCCGCGGTCGGCGCGCATGACGCGGAAGTCGTGAGCGAGGGAGAACATCGCGCCGGCGGCGAAGGTGTGCCCCTGCAGCGCGGCCACCGTGATGACCGGCAGCGACAGCATCCGCGCGAACAGCTCATGGACGGTGACCACGTAGTCCTGGTAGTGGTCGGTGTGGGCGGACAGCCAGTCCAGGTCGAGCCCGTTGGAGTAGAACTTGCCGGTGGCGGCGGTGACCAGGGCGCGAGGGCCTTCCGCCTTCTCCACCTCGTCGAGCGCGGCGCTGACGGCGGTGAGCCAGTCGGGGTGGAAGCGGTTCTCTCCGTCTCCCAGGTCGAGGACGAAGACGTTGTCCTGACGGTCGAGTGAGGGCATGGCGACTCCTTCGGGCTGAGCTGACTTGGACAAGCGACTGCGGGCTACGGCCGGGGACCGGATTCGGCACCGGGGCGGTCGCGCAGGGCGTGGAGGAGCAGGTCGTGGATCTCGGCGGCGGCTGCCTCGATCGGGGCGGTGCTCCGTTCGGCCCGGCACATGATCACCGCGCCTTCGACGGCGGCGATCATGAAGGCACCGAGCCGGCGGCTGCGTTCCTCGGTCAGGCCGTGCCGGACGAGAAAAGCCGTGAGGGCCTCCTGCCAGCGGGCGAAGACTGCGGCGGCCGAGCGGGCGAGCTGGGGTGCATCGTCGTTGGTCTCCACGGCCACCGCCACGATCGGGCAGCCGGCCCGGAAGCCGCTCTCCACGAGCCGGTCACGCCACAGCCGGAAAAACGCGTCGACGGCCGCCACCGGGTCATCCACCTGCATCGCGGTGTCGATCAGCCCCGTGAGGAAGTCCGCCGCCAGTGCCAGCGCCTCCTCGATGAGCTGCGTCCGCCCGCCGGGGAAGTGGTGATACACCGAGCCCCGGGGAGCTCCGCTGTGGGCGAGCACCCGGTCGATGCTGGTCGCGCTCGCACCGTATTCACGCAGCAGAGCTGCAGCACTGAGGACCATCCGGTCACGGCTTTCACTCTTGCGCGGGCTCATCTGCTCACCAGCTTCCCCATGGCCGTACGGCCCACCAAACGGTCTACCTGTCAGTAACTTAAGGTGTATGCCATAGAACATGCAAGAGGAGTTGCTGGCGGTCATCGAATCCCTACCGATGGCGCCGCTCGGCCACATGCACGCCGGCTGTGGCGGTACCCCTGGGCACGCTCGGCGCTGGTCCGCACTCCGGAGCCCGTCGGCGGTTTCCAGGCGCCATACGGATGCGGCAGACCACGGCCTCGTACCGCGCTTCCAGCGCCCCGGCATTGGTGCAGGTCCGAGCTGATACGGCCGATCTGCATCGCACCAGGTTCTCCGCCTCGCTCCGCAGATGACACTCGGCGCGGCCACGACGCCAGGGCGTGGGCAGGTGCGGCGCACCCAGCCGGCCGGCAGCTCGCTCTGTCCGACGTCCTCGGTGAGTGATAGCGGAAGCGGGGATTCGGGGCGAGGGGTGTGCGTTGTACTCCAGCAGCGGATGTACGCCGAGCAGATCGCTGATCTCCCCACGCAGGACTCCGACGTCCCGGTCCAGGTCCTCACGCAGCCCCGCGTCCAGAGTCGGTAGCCGCCCGTCGACCCACTGCTCCTGCGGTTCTTCGCCGCCGCCAATGTCATCACCGGTGTGGTGGCGGGCCTGGGGGCGGCGTTCATCGCGGACGACCCGGTGAGGGGGCCAGAAGCCGGAGTACGCCCGCGGGAAGGCGGTCATCCCGTCCCTCGGCTCTGTGAAAACGGCGCTGGCCGCCGCGGATCACATCCTTGTCTGTTGGGGGCACGCGATGCGCCCCTCGGCGAGCGCCGCGTGTCCGGGCTGCGCGCGTTTTCACACCCACCCTGTGGCGCCGACGTGTCAGGAGTGTGCGGCGCTCGCAGTCATCGGCCGGAGCCGGCTCGGCCGCAAGCTGTGGTGGCGGTGACGGCGACGCATGATCAGGTGTGTGCTCTCGGCCGTGCCGAAATCCCCAGATGAAGTGGCTTGTTACCTGTTGCTGCACCGAGTACGAGAGGCGCTCCTACCACCTCGCCTGGCCGCGGAGGACCGGTTGTGCCGTCGTGATCCGCCCCGATCTGCTGGAAGTCCTGGCCGAACGGGCGCCTGCAACCGTCGTCATCCGAGACTTTTTCATGCGCCTTGGGTATGGCGAAGAGGGGAAATAAAGCGGAAGTGCTCGGTCGTGTGGTGGAGGAGCGGGTCGCGGCCCTGGTCCTCCACCTCACCGCCGCTGACCCCGGTCGGCAACTTGCTCTGGATCCCTCGACCTACCTGATGACTCATCAGGTAAGTCGGCATCCAATCAGCATTGGACCGGGAGAGTCTTCCGTACATGCTCCTGGTCGACGGCTTCGCGGCAGCTTGTTTCGCGCAGATCGCGCAGGTGAGGAACCTGCTCGCCACGGTGCACGATGTTCTGGAAGGTCTTCGAGTCGAAGGTATGCCGGTGTACAGTGAACAACGCCCTTGACCTGCAAAAAGCCGGCAGGGAGCCGTATTCCAGGAGTCCAAAGTGCTGCGTACTCTGTTCAAGTCCAAGATCCATCGCGCCACCGTCACCCAGGCCGACCTGCACTACGTCGGGTCCGTCACCATCGACCGTGACCTCCTCGACGCCGCCGATCTGCTGCCCGGCGAGCTGGTCCACATCGTCGACATCGACAACGGCGCCCGCCTGGAGACGTACGTCATCGAGGGGGAGCGGGGGAGCGGTGTCATCGGGATCAACGGGGCCGCGGCCCACCTCGTGCATCCCGGGGACCTCGTGATCATCATCAGTTACGCTCAGGTCGACGACGCCGAGGCGCGTGCGCTGCGGCCCCAGGTCGTGCACGTGGACCGGGAGAACCGGATCGTGGCCCTGGGCGCCGACCCGTCCGAGCCGGTTCCCGGCGGGGACACGGAGCGCAGCCCTCAGGCGGTCTCGGCCACCGGCGGCTGACCGTCCCGCCGCAGACGCGAGGAGACCCCCATGACCGACATCGAGATCCGCGACGAACGGGACAAGGGCCTCCTCGTGGCCAGTGCGGCGGGAGAGCCCGAAGGTGCAGTCTTCGGGTACATCCAGTACTTCGTCCTCGACGCGCCCGAGAGGGCCCTCGTGCCCGTGCACACCATCGTGGAACACGAGCACGAGGGCCGGGGCATCGCAGGATCGATGGCCCGCGAGCTGTACGCCATCGCCGCCCGCGAGAGCGTCGCCGTCGCGCCCCTGTGCCCGTTCGTCGTGGAGTGGGCCGCGCGCCACCCCGGAGAGGCCCCCGTCGCCCCGCCCGAGCTGATGGACGCCGCCCAGCGCGCTCTCGCCGACGACCCGACCAAGTGGTGACCGCGTGAACCTCGCCCTCCTGCACACTTCCCCGGTCCACGTCCCCGTCTTCGACGCCCTGCGCGACACCGACCACCCCGGTCTCGCCCTGCGTCACCTCGTGGACGAGAGCCTGCTCGAACGGGCCAGGGCCGCCGGGCCCGACGCCGTCACGGACGACGTGCGCGCGCTCCTCGAAACCGCCGTGGCCGACGGGGCGAGCGCCGTGCTCTGCACCTGCTCGACCATCGGCGGCGTCGCCGAGGCCCAGTCCGCCGCCGTCGGCGTCCCCGTCCTGCGCGTGGACCGGCCGATGGCCGCCGCCGCGGTCGAAGCCGGTCGGGCCGTCGCCGTGGTCGCCGCCCTGGAGAGCACCCTCGACCCGACCGTCGCCCTCGTCGAGGAGGAGGCCGCCCGCGCCGGCCGCCCCGTCGACGTACGCACGGTGCTGGTGGCAGGGGCCTGGGACCGTTTCGAGGCCGGTGACCGGGACGGGTACCGGGACCTCGTGGCCGCCGCCGTGGACGCCCTCACCGATGCCGACGTCGTCGTGCTCGCCCAGGCCTCCATGGCGCCCGCGGCCGACCGGACCACCACGACGGTCCCCGTCCTCTCCAGCCCCCGCCCCGGCCTGCGCGCGGCGGCGGGCAACACGGCCTACGCTGAGCCGAGTTGAACGCGTTGAACCGCATGCGACCGGCTTGAGCTGAACGAGGAGAGTCAGATGGCCCAGGACGAGACCGGCACCGACGTCGTGATCAGCCCCACGGGCTGGGTCGCCGAGCAGGCCCGCCTCTACGAGGAGTCCGGCGGCACCGAGGGCACCACGATCCCCGGCCCGATGAGCGCGCCCTGTCTGCTCCTCGACTACCAGGGGCGTCACTCCGGCAAGTGGCGCCGCACGGTGCTGATCTACGACCGCGACGGCGACGACTACCTGATCGTCGCCTCGAAGGGCGGCGCCGACCAGCACCCCGAGTGGTATCTGAACCTGGTGGCCAACCCGGACGTGCGGCTGCGCGTCGAGACCGAGCGGTTCGCCGCCCGCGCCGAGACCCTCTCCCCGGAGGAAAAGGCCAGGGTGTGGCCCCATCTCGTGGAGATCTTCGCCCCGTACGCGGACTACCAGAAGAAGACCGAGCGGGACATTCCCGTCGTACGCCTCACCCGTATCAAGGGCTGAGCGTCGGCGGGGGCGGTGTGTGGACCCGGCGGGCGTGGGCACGCGTGCCGGGAGACAGTGGCAGGGACCGGCCGCGCCCCGCCGGAGCGCGGCCGGCCTCCGACCCCTCCTGGAGGAATCGATGACGCATCCCATCCCCGATCCCGTCACCCCGCCGACACCGGGGCCCGACGTTCCCGATCCGGGGCCGTTCCCCTCCCCGATCCCGGCGCCTGAGCCGCCCCGCCCGGGACCCACACCGCAGCCCCCGCCCCCGCCGCCGTCCCCGGGCCCGCCGAACCCCGACCCGGAGCCGGCGCCGCCCGAGCCGGAGCCTTCACCCATGTAGCGGCAAGCCCCTACGCCGACACCTCGGACCGGTCGCCGCCCCACAGCGTGTGGAACGCGCCCTCGCGGTCCGTGCGGCGGTACGTGTGGGCGCCGAAGAAGTCCCGCTGGCCCTGCGTGAGCGCGGCGGGGAGGCGGTCGGCGCGCAGCGCGTCGTAGTACGCGAGCGCGGCGGCGAAACCGGGCGCCGGGACGCCCTCGACCGTCGCGGCGACCAGGACGGCACGCCAGTCGTCCTGCGCCGCGCCGATCTCCTGCGCGAACGTCTTGTCCGCGAGGAGGCTCGGCAGGTCGGGCCGGGCGTCGTACGCGGCGGTGATCCGGTCGAGGAACGCGGCCCGGATGATGCAGCCGCCGCGCCAGATCGAGGCGACGGCGCCCAGGTCGATGTCCCAGCCGTACGCCTCGCTGCCCGCCGTGATCTCGTGGAAGCCCTGCGTGTACGACACGATCTTCGACGCGTACAGGGCCTGCTCGACCCGATCGGCGAACGCCGCCGCCTCCGGCTCGCTCAGCGCGGTCGGCGTCGGGCCCGCCAGGTCCTTCGAGGCCGCGCGCAGGTCCGCGTGGCCGGACAGTGAGCGCGCGAAGACGGCCTCGGCGATGCCCGACACCGGGACGCCCAGGTCGAGCGCGATCTGCACGGTCCAGCGCCCCGTGCCCTTCTGCTCCGCCTCGTCGACGACGACGTCCACGAAGGGCTTGCCCGTCGCCGCGTCCACGTGCGACAGGACCTCGGCCGTGATCTCGATCAGATACGAGTCGAGCCTGCCGGTGTTCCACTTGCGGAAGATGTCGGCGATCTGCGCGGGGGAGTAGCCCGCCACGTCGCGCAGGAGCTGGTAGGCCTCGCCGATGAGCTGCATATCGGCGTACTCGATGCCGTTGTGGACCATCTTCACGAAGTGGCCGGCGCCGTCCGGGCCGACGTGCGTCACGCACGGGGCGCCGTCCTTGGCCTTCGCGGAGATCTTCTCCAGCATCGGGCCGAGCGCCGCGTACGACTCCTCGCTGCCGCCCGGCATGATGCTGGGCCCGTTCAGGGCGCCCTCCTCGCCGCCGGAGACGCCCGTGCCGACGAAGTGGATGCCGCGCTCGCGCAGTTCGCGCTCGCGGCGCCGGGTGTCAGCGAAGTGGGCGTTGCCGCCGTCGACGATCATGTCGCCGGTCTCCAGGAGGGGCGCGAACTCCTGGATCACCGCGTCCGTGGGGTCACCGGCCTTGACCATGATCACCAGGCGGCGCGGCCGCTCCAGCGCGGCCACGAACTCCTCCGCGGTCTCGGTGGGGACGAACTCGCCCTCGCCGCCGAACTCCGCCACGAGGTCGTGCGTGCGGGACGCGGTGCGGTTGTGCAGGGCGACCGTGTAGCCGTTCCTGGCGAAGTTCCGGGCGAGGTTGCGCCCCATGACAGCGAGCCCCGTGACACCGATCTGCGCTGACTTGCTCATGCCTGTCGCTCCTGACGTAGGGAGGTGATCGTTCCTGTTCATTTGTAGCGTGGTGAGGCGTACCGTGACGCTGCGACGCTCTCTCGAGCCCTCAGGACTCGCTGCGGAAGTCTCGACGGATATCTCTACGGAGGAGGAGCTGCCCGTGCCTCATTTCGACCTGCCGCTCGACGAACTGCGGGCCTACCGGCCGACGTTGACGCAGCCCGAGGACTTCGACGCGTTCTGGGAGAAGACCCTGGCCGAGGCGCGTGAGCACGACCTCGACGCGCGCTTCGTCCCCGTCGATGTGCCGCTGTCCGCGGTCGACGTCTTCGATGTTACGTACGCCGGGTTCGGCGGGCATCCGGTCAAGGGCTGGCTCGTCCTGCCGGCGGGGACGACCGGGCCGCTGCCCGCCGTGGTCGAGTACATCGGCTACGGAGGCGGGCGCGGCCTGCCCCACACGAACCTGATGTGGGCCGCGGCCGGCTTCGCGCACTTCGTCATGGACACGCGCGGCCAGGGCTCCGGCGGCAGGGTGGGCGACACCCCCGACCCGGTCGGCAGCGGACCCGCGCACTCCGGCTTCATGACGCGCGGTATCGAGGACCCGCACGAGTACTTCTACCGGCGTGTCTTCACCGACGCCGTGCGCGCGGTCGAGGCGGCACGTTCGCACCCCCTCGTCGACGCGTCGCGCGTCGCCGCGCTCGGGGGCAGCCAGGGCGGCGGCATCACGATCGCGGTCGGCGGGCTGGTGCCCGACCTCGTCGCCATCGCGCCCGACGTGCCGTTCCTGTGCCAGTTCCCCCGCGCGGCCACCCTCACCGAACGCCACCCGTACCGCGAGATAGCCCTGTATCTGAAGGCGCACATCGGCGCCGACGAACAGGTCTTCCGCACGCTGTCGTACTTCGACGGCGTGCACTTCGCGGCCCGCGGCACCGCGCCCGCCCTCTTCTCGGTGGCGCTCGAGGACCAGACCTGCCCGCCCTCCACGGTCTTCGCGGCGTTCAACTCCTATGCCGGGCAGGACAAGACGATCAAGGTGTACACCTTCAACGACCACGAGGGCGGCGGGCCCTTCCACCAGGCCGCCCAACTCGACTGGCTGCCGCTGCGGTTGCGCGGCTGATATGTGAACTACGCCTGAGGGATGCCCCCTTGACCTCTCTTGACTACCCGTGTCACCCCTGTGCGGGTCTTGTCATGAGTGTGCCGGAGCGGCTAACTTGCCGCTTCTGACGTGTGTCTGAGGGGGCTTCCATGGCCGTACGCGGCCGGCATCGCCGGTATCAGCCGAACCGGATCAACCGGGCGTCGCTCACCGTCACCGCGGGCAGCGCGGGTATGGCGATCCCTCTCATCGGCGCGGGCGTGGCGCACGCGGCCGACGCGAACACCTGGAACAAGGTCGCGGCCTGCGAGTCGAGCGGCAACTGGAGCATCAACTCCGGCAACGGCTACTTCGGCGGGCTCCAGTTCACGCAGTCCACCTGGGAGGCCTACGGCGGCACCGCCTACGCCGCGCGTGCCGACCGCGCCACCAGGGGCCAGCAGATCGCCGTCGCCGAGAAAGTCCTCGACGGACAGGGCCCCGGTGCCTGGCCGGTCTGCTCGGCCCGCGCGGGCCTGACCCGCGGCGGCGACACTCCGGGACCGCACACCGAAACCGTCCGGCAGAAGCCCCAGCGGACGGTGAAGGACGTCAAGCCCGAGGTCACGCCCCAGTCGACGGCGGGCAGGGCCCAGATGTACACGGTGGTCGGCGGCGACACGCTCTCCGGCATCGCCGACGCCCGCGAAGTGCCGGGCGGATGGCGGAAGCTGTACGAGGCGAACCGCCGCACCATCGGCTCGGACCCCGACCTCATCCTGCCGGGACAGCGCCTCGCCCTGCACCCGTCGGCGAAGCCGCGCGACCCGGCCGCCCCAAACAAACGCGAACACCCGGCCCAGAAGCCGACCCAGAAGCACGACAAGAGCGACCAGAAACGGGAGACGGCGGCCCCCGCCAAAAAGACCGGCACGGCCACCGCCACCCGGCCCCGGACCGAGAAGCCCGCCCCGTCGCACGACGTCACCGCTCCCGTCTCCGCGAACCTCAGCACCCCGTACCGCGCGGCGGGTTCCTCCTGGTCGAAGGGCTACCACACGGGGGTCGACTTCGCCGTGTCCACCGGTACGACCGTCAAGGCCATCGCCGCGGGCAACGTCGTCTCCGCGGGCTGGGGCGGCTCGTACGGGTACGAGGTCGTGATCCGGCACGCGGACGGCAAGTACAGCCAGTACGGCCATCTCTCGGCGCTCAGTGTGAAGGCGGGACAGCGGGTCGTGGCCGGCCAGCGCATCGCGCGCTCCGGCTCCACGGGCAACAGCACGGGCCCGCATCTGCACTTCGAGGTGCGGACGGGGCCCGGCTTCGGTTCAGACGTCGACCCGCTGGCGTATCTGCGGGCGCACGGCGTCAGGATTTGATGCGCTCGTCGCGGGGGCTGTGCCACTCGTCGTAACGGCGGCCCCTGCCCTTGGTGCCTACCTGCGCATCGGCATCCCGCGCGGGCGCCCCGACGCGCCGCACCAGCGGCTCGCCGTCGGTGATCGCGCGCGGTGACCCGGGCGTGGGCTGGGCGGGCATCGCCGCGACGACCGACTCCGGGGCCGCCCTGCGCGTCCCGCTGATCCGTTCCGTCGTCAGCAGGATCAGGCCGCCCGCGGCGACGACACCGCACGCGAGCGCGAGGGCGGTGCCTGTCGTGCCGTATCGGAACGTTTCGCCGAACAGGGTGAGACCGACCGCCGCCGCGACCACCGGGTTCACGACGGTCACCGTGGCGAGCGGAGCCGCGAGGCCCGCGCCGCGGTACGACGCCTGGGACAGGAGCAGGCCGGACGTGGCGAGCGCCGCAATCACCAGGAAGCTCGAGAACTGGGCGAACGTCCCGTCCTCCGTCCACTCCACCGCCACGGACTTCGTGAAGACGGACGCGATGCCGAACGCGACACCCGCCGCGCCCGCGAGCAGGACGCTGCGCACCACGGGGTGGCGGTGCACCGCGTGCGCGAGGGTCATCAGGGCGAGGACCGTGCCGGCCGTCACGAGGGCGACCATCAGCCGCTCCGTGCCTTCGAGGGACTGCTCGGACGCCGACCCCGTGAGGGAGAGCAGACCGGCGAGACCCACCGCGGCCATGATCGCGCCACGCCAGGCGGTGGCCCCGGCCTTGCGATGCACGAAGAGCGCCGCCATCGGCAGCGCGAACACGATCGTCAGCGCGCCGAGGGGCTGCACGAGGCTGAGCGGCCCGTACGCCAGGGCCGCCACGTGCAGGACTGCTCCCAGACCGTTGAGCGCGACCGCGCACCACCACACCGGGCGGCGCAGCGGCGCGTAAGCGTGCTCGGGCGTGGACACCGCGACGCGTTCCTGGAGGATCGCGCCGCCCGCGTACGCCACCGCGGAGACGAGGGAGAGCAGCACAGCCAGCGTGAGTGCACTCATCGGCCGCTCCTCACTGTGCGGCGGCGCATCCCGTGGTGCGGCGAACGGTCGGTTTCCATACCTCTACGATCTCTCTTTCCGGCGTTCGCGTCGTCGTACCTGAGCACGCATTGGGTCCTACTGCCGATGGAGTACGACCCGCCCCAGGTCCTCCACCCGGTGGGGGACCCGGGGCGCACCCCACCCGTGACCTGCGGACGCCTACTTGCTGTACTGAGGCCGTGACAGCCCACATCGACCTGCGCGAACTCGGTTTCCTCGGCGGATTCTTCGTACTGCGCGACATGAGAGAAGCGGAGAGTGATCCGCTGACGCTGGAGCGCGTCTATCAGAGCGGGGCATCGGTCCGCGACCCCCTCGCGTACCGCGTCGAGAAGGTCGCGCGGGCACTCTCCGTGCCCGAACCGCGCGTCGCGGTGTCCGTCGCCCAACTCGGCCTCGCCGCTCGCCTCTGGTCGGTGGCGCTCGGCAGCGCGGCGCTCTTCGGGCGCGTCCCCGACCTCGACCCGGCGCTGCTGCACTGGAACCCCGGTGCCAGTGCGCCCGACGACCTGTTCCTCGCCGGTACGGGGCACCTCCCCGCCGACAGCGCGCACATCGCGGAGCTCGTGCTGGACCGCCACCTGGAGCCGCTGTCGGCCGCCCTGCGCGCCCGCTACCGCGTCTCGGCCCCGCTGCTGCGCGGCAACGCCGGGTCCGCGCTCGCCGGCGCCGCCCGCGAGATCAGCCGCTGGGCGCGCTGCGCCGGGCGCCCCGACGTCGCCGCCCGCGCCCGCCTCCTGACCACGGAACTCTTCGCGGACCCCCGCCTCACCGCGACCGGCACCCGCACCGGCACCGCTTTCCGCCGCGCGAGCTGCTGCCTCATCTACCGTGCCCCCGGCGGCGGTCTCTGCGGCGACTGCTGCTTCGAGCGGCCGCCGCAGCACTCTTCCCCACCGGCCGCTTCTGGGTGACCATGAAGGTGCGCGGCCGGGCACGCTACGGACGACGGGGGTTCTGCATGAGAGTGGGGCTGCTGACCCGGGAGTACCCGCCGGACGTCTACGGCGGCGCGGGCGTCCATGTCGAGTTCCTCGCAAGGGAGTTACGACCCCTCGTCGACCTCGACGTCCACACGTGGGGCGAGGGCGGTGCCGAGGGGCTGCGGCGCCACCGCGCGTGGCAGGCGCTCGACGGGGCGAACGACGCACTGCGCACCTTCTCCGTGGACCTGTCCATCGCCGCCGCGCTCGAAGGCCGCGAACTCGTCCACTCCCACACCTGGTACGCCAATCTGGCGGGCCACCTAGGCAAGTTGCTCCACGGCATCCCGCACATCGTGACCGCGCACTCGCTCGAACCCCTGCGCCCCTGGAAGGCCGAGCAGCTCGGCGGCGGATACGCCCTGTCGGGCTGGGCCGAGCGCACCGCCGTCGAGGCGGCCGACGCGGTCATCGCGGTTTCGGGAGCCATGCGCGACGACATCCTGGCCTGCTATCCGGCGATCGACCCGGCGAAGGTCCGCGTCGTCCACAACGGCATCGACTCCGCCCTCTACCGCCCCGACCCCGCCACGGACGTCCTCGCCCGCATCGGCATCGACCAGGACCGCCCGTACGTCGTCTTCGTCGGACGCATCACACGGCAGAAGGGTGTGCCGCATCTCCTCAGAGCGGCAAAGGAGTTGGACCCGTCGGCTCAGCTGGTCCTGTGCGCCGGAGCGCCCGACACCCCGGCCGTCGGGCGTGAATTCCGTACCCTCGTGGACGAATTGCGTGCGCTGCGGGGCGGCGTCCACTGGATTCCGCAGATGCTGCCCCGTACCGAACTGGTCCAACTCCTCACCCACGCACGGGCGTTCGTCTGCCCGTCGGTGTACGAACCGCTCGGCATCGTGAACCTGGAGGCGATGGCGTGCGGCACCGCCGTCGTGGCCTCCGCCGTCGGAGGCATCCCGGAGGTCGTCGCCGACGGGACGACCGGCCTCCTCGTGCCCTACGAGGAGCGTGACCCGCGGGCGTTCGAGAGCGGGCTCGCGCGGGCCCTGAACCGGCTGGTGGGTGACCCCGGCGAGGCGGCACGCATGGGCGCCGCCGGGCGGGAGCGCGCGGAGCGCGAGTTCGGCTGGGACACCGTGGCCCGGCGCACGGCCGACGTGTACGACGAGATCCTCAAGGTGAAGTAGTCCGTCAACAAGGCCAATTGGATCCTCAAGGTGAAGCTGGGGGCTGGGATGCGCGGTGGACCTTCGGTGCTCGGGATCGTACTGGCGGGCGGGGAGGGCAAGCGCCTGCTGCCACTCACCGCCGACCGGGCGAAACCGGCGGTCACCTTCGGCGGCACGTACCGCCTCGTCGACTTCGTCCTGTCCAACCTGGTCAACGCGGACATCCTGCGTATCTGCGTCCTGACCCAGTACAAGTCGCACTCGCTCGACCGGCACGTCACGACGACCTGGCGCATGTCGAGCCTGCTCGGCAACTACGTCACGCCCGTACCGGCCCAGCAGCGACTCGGCCCGCGCTGGTACCTCGGCAGCGCGGACGCCATCCTCCAGTCCCTGAACCTGGTCCACGACGAACAGCCCGACTACATAGCGGTGTTCGGCGCCGACCACGTCTACCGCATGGACCCGCGCCAGATGCTCCAGCAGCACATCGAGAGCGGCGCGGGCGTCACGGTCGCGGGCATCCGCGTACCCCGCGCGGACGCCTCGGCGTTCGGGATCATCACGCCGGCCGGTGACGGCACGAGCGTGGACCGCTTCCTCGAGAAGCCGGCCGACCCACCCGGCATCCCCGGCTCCCCGCACGAGGTCTTCGCCTCCATGGGCAACTACGTCTTCACCACGAAGGCCCTCATCGACGCGTTGCAGCAGGACTCCGAGACGCCCGACTCCGTTCATGACATGGGTGGTTCGATCCTGCCGATGCTCACCGATCGCGGCGTCGCCCAGCTCTACGACTTCGACGGCAACCACGTCCCCGGCGAGACGCCCCACGAGCACGGCTACTGGCGCGACGTCGGCACCCTCGACGCGTACTACGAGGCCCACCTCGACCTGCTCTCGGACAAGCCCGCCTTCAACCTGGACAACCGGCGCTGGCCCATCTACACGCACCCCGGGCAGCTGCCGCCCGCCAAGTTCTGCGCGGGCGGTATCGCGGGGCAGTCGATCGTCAGCCCGGGCTGCGTCATCCGCGGCCAGGTCACCCGCTCCGTCCTTTCCCCGGGTGTCACCGTCGAGGAAGGCGCCGTCGTCCAGGGCTCGGTCCTGCACGACAACGTGCGGATCGGCAGGGGCGCGGTGGTGCGCGGAGCCGTGCTCGACAAGAACGTGGACGTCCCGCCGGGGGCGGCCATCGGCGTCAACCCGGGGCGGGACGCCGAGCTGTACACGGTGTCGAAGGGCGGGGTGATCGCACTGGGGAAGGGCCGGCAGGTCGTCGTCTGACCGGACCTGACCCCTCGTCGGCGGGTGCCTTGTGCCGTGCCTCGTTCGCAGGCTCCCGCTGTCGTGTCCCTTGACGAGTACACGCACGCGCCAGAAGAATGACCGCGCTGCGTTTTGACAACGTTGTCTAGTACTCGAGGAGGCGGTCTCGCCATGAGATGGACCCAACGGCTGCGCGGAGCGGGGACGGCGGTGGCGGCGGCCGCGCTCCTGGGCGGTGCGCTCGCCGTGCCGTCGGCCCAGGCGGCCGTGTCCGACGAGGGCCGGCTCACCGATCTGGTCAACCCGTTCATCGGCACCGAGAACGAGGGCAACACCTACCCGGGCGCCGCCGTGCCCTTCGGCATGGTGCAGTTCTCGCCCGACACGGGCCACAACACGGGTTACGACTACTCCGAGAACCACATCCGCGGCTTCTCCACGGTGCATCTGTCCGGCGTCGGCTGCGGGCTCGGCGGCGATCTGCCCGTGCTGCCCACGACCGGCGACATCACGTCGACCGACTACGCCAAGTACGCGGCCGAGTTCAGCCACGACAACGAGAAGGCGAGCCCCGGCTCGTACAAGGTCGGTCTGAAGACGGGAATCGAGGCCGAGCTGACCGCGACGAAGCGGACCGGCGTGCAGCGCTACACCTTCCCCGCCACCGACAAGGCCAACGTCCTCATCAACGCGGGCCAGTCGCTGCACAAGACCCTGAACACCAAGGTCGAGATCCTCGACAGCCGCACCGTCCGCACAGCCATCACCGGCAGCGGCTTCTGCCAGGACACGAAGCCGTACACGGTGTACACGATCACCCGCTTCGACCGGCCGTTCACCACGTCGGGCACATGGAAGGGCGACGCGGTCACCGAGGGCTCCAAGGAGTCGACGGCCACAGGCGAGCGCAGCGGCGCGTTCGTGCGCTTCGACACGTCCAAGGACCGCAGCGTCGAGGCGACCACGGCGATCTCGTACGTCGACGCGAAGGGCGCGGCACTCAACCTCCGTTCCGAGGGCGGCCGTTCGTACGACCGTGTCGAGCACGCGGCGCAGGCCGCCTGGGAGGACCGGCTCGACGACGTCAAGGCGCAGGGCGGCGGCGACACGCTCCGCCGCACCTTCTACTCGTCCCTGTACCGCTCGTTCCTCGCGCCGAACATCGGCAGCGACGTCGACGGCCGCTACACCGGCTGGGACCAGAAGATCCACCGCGCCAAGGGCTACACGTACTACCAGAACTGGTCCCTCTGGGACACCTACCGCACGCAGGCGCAGCTCCTGTCGCTGCTCGCGCCGCGCGAGTCCCGCGACATGGCGATCTCCGTCATCAAGATCGACGAGGAGAGCGGCTGGCTGCCCAAGTGGGGCTACGGCACGGTCGAGACGAACATCATGACGGGTGACCCGGTCACCCCGTTCCTCACGAACGCCTATCAGCAGGGTCTGCTCAAGGGATCCGAGGGCTACGCGGAGCAGGCGTACCGCGCGCTGAAGAAGAACGCCGACGGAGTCCCGCCCGCCGACTCCGCGCCGGTCGGCCGTGAGGCCAACAAGGAGTACATCGCCGACGGCTTCGCGCCGTACATCAAGAACCGCGCGCACGTGAAGCCGGGCGACTCCGACTACGACCACGGCGCATCCGCCACCCTGGAGTACGCGCTGTCCGACGCGATGCTCGGGCAGATGGCGAAGGACCTGGGCCACAAGGACGACGCGGCGCGGTACGCGCGGCGGGCGCAGAACTACCGGAAGATCTTCGACAGTTCGACCGGCTTCTTCCGGGCGCGGGACGCGGCGGGCACCTTCACCGGCCCGGCCGACCCCGCCAAGAGCGAGGGCTTCCACGAGGGCACGTCCTGGCAGTACCAGTGGCTGGTCCCGCAGGACCTGCCCGGGATGGTCGGCCTGATCGGCGGCACCAAGCCGGCCAACGACCGCCTCGACTCGTTCTTCGCGTACGACCAGCTGGTGCAGGACCCCGCGAAGACCGCCCGCGAGGTGTGGGTCAACGGTCCGTACGACTACTACAACGCGGACAAGTACAACCCGCAGAACGAGCCCGACCTGATCGCGCCCTACACGTACCTCTCGACCGGTCAGCCCTGGAAGACCACCGACGTCGTGCACGCGGCGCTCACGCTCTTCACGGACGCCCCCACCGGCATGACCGGAAATGACGACCTCGGGACGATGTCCGCCTGGAACGTCCTGTCGTCGATCGGCATCTTCCCGGTCCAGCCCGGCACGGACACCTGGGGCCTGTCGACCCCGGTCTTCGAGCGGGTGGACGTGACCCTCGACCGGCGCTACTACCCGAAGGGCCGCCTCACGGTGAAGGCTCCGGGGACCTCGGACTCGGCGCGGTACATCCAGTCGGCGCAGTCCGACGGGACCGCTTTGGGGAAGACGTATCTGACCACGGACGACATCCGCGGGCTGCGGGAGCTGTCCTTCACGGTCGGCGACAAGCCCTCCACCTGGGGCACCTCCGCCGACGCGGCGCCGCCGGCGCTGAAGTAGCGGCACCGCACGCCCCACCAGCACCACGAGACCCGCCCCTTCATCGGAGGGGCGGGTCTTAATCTGTTGTTTACTGTGTGTAGCTTGATCGTACTTGACCGTAATCACTGGAGAGCGGTTGACTGCTTTCCCCCGACGTCGACGCGAGAGCGGCCCTCAGTGAACTCTCACCAGTCCCAGCACTCTCGGCCCGCGCCGAGCCCGGACCTCCTCGCACCACTCGACCTGGCGTTCTGGAACATCGAGACCGCCGAACACCCGATGCACCTGGGCGCGTTGGGAGTGTTCGCCGCGAGCTCGCCGGGTGATGTCCAGCACGCGGTGGAGCTGCTCGCCGCCCGCGCCCCCGCGGTCCCCGGCCTGCGCATGCGCATCAAGGGGGTACGGATCCCCGTCGGCGGCGCGGCACGCGTGCCCGTACCCGACTTCGATCCGCTCGACCACGTACGGCTCAGCGAGCCCACCGCGGACTTCCACGCCGCGGCCGGCGCCCTGATGGAGCGACCGCTCGACCGGGCGAGGCCCCCATGGGAGGCGCATGTCCTGCCGGGCGCGGACGGCACCTCGTTCGCCGTCCTGTTCAAGTTCCACCACGCGCTGGCCGACGGGCTGCGGGCGCTGACGCTCGCCGCCGGGGTGATGGACCCGATGGACCTGCCCGTCTCGCGGACGGCGCCCGCCGTCGCGGCGCCCCGCGGGTTCCGGCTGCCGTTCCCCGGCATGCGCGACCTGCGGCTCGGCGACCTCGACCCGCGCAAGCTGCCCGGCCTCCTGCGGGAGGGCGCCTCCAGTGCCGTCACGGCGCTCGACATCGGCACCTCCGTCGTCCGCGCCACCTGGGACGTGCACACCTCGCCCGCCTTCTCCTCGAACGCCACGGGCACCCGCAGCACCGAGGGCGTCGTCCTCGAACTCGACGATGTGCACCGGGTCCGCAAGACGGTCGGCGGCACCGTCAACGACGTCCTCATCGCCGTCGTCGCCGGGGCCCTGAGGCGCTGGCTCGACGAGCGCGGCAACGGCAGCGAAGGGGTGCGCCCGCGGGCCCTGATCCCCGTCTCGCGGCGCCGTCCCCGCACGGCCCACCCTCAGGGCAACCGCCTCTCCGGCTACCTGGTGAAGCTGCCGGTCGACGAGCGGGACCCGCTCGCCCGGCTGCGCGCGGTCCGTACGGCCATGGACCACAACAAGGACGCGGGCCCGCAGCGCGGCGCCGGCGCAGTGGCCCTGCTCGCCGACCATGTGCCGCCGCTCGGTCACATGATCGGCGGGCCCGTCGTCGCCCAGGCGGCCCGGCTCCTGTTCGACATCCTCGTCACGAGCGTTCCGCTGCCGAGCCTCGGCCTGCGGCTCGGCGGCTGCCCGCTCACCGAGGTCTACCCCCTCGCGCCACTGGCGCAGGGACAGTCCCTCGCGGTCGCGGTGTCCACGTACCGGGGGCGTGTCCACTACGGCCTGGTCGCCGACGCGGCCGCGGTCCCCGACCTGGACGTACTCGCGACCGGCATCCGCGAGGAACTCGCGGCGCTGGTGCGCGTGTGCGAGACGGTGCGGGGAACGGTCTGACGGGGGGCGGTCCGTCCTGACGGGGGAGGGGGCGGGCCGCGTTCTACGGCCGTACCGGATCAAGGTCAAGGACCGGCGTTCCCGGAAGGGCCCGGGAGCGGGATAAACTGCCCACTTGGCGGAATGTCGACAGCAGGTTGTAAGGTTCCGCCTTTTGGGAGTATCCGCGGTCACTCACAGCACGCCGCGGTCCGAGTGACGCGAGGAACGCAGCGGCGATGACGATGACACAGGACAGCCCGACGGGCGCCACCGACGCCATGGTGGTGTCGCAGGAGTCGTTCGGCCCCGGGATCGACCCCGAGCGGCTGGCCGTCTGCCTGAGCGTGCTCGACGAACTCGACAAGCTCGATGTGGACCACCCCGACGCGATCCAGGTCAGGCGCGCCACGGCCGGTGTCTACCGGACCGTGAAGCAGCGCCGCCGCCAGGAGCGCCGCGCCGCGAAGACCGCCCACGACAAGGCCGTCACCGAGGCGACCGCGACCGGCTCCGCCGAGCGCATCGACGACGAGACCGAGGGCCTCCTGCCGTCCTCGCAGGTCGAGGAGGGCAAGCTCGCGGGGATACTCCAGCGTCCCCGCTCCTGCTACACCTGCAAGGCCCGGTACGTGGAAGTCGACTACTTCTACCACCAGCTCTGTCCCGAGTGCGCCACCGTGAACCGCGCCAAGCGCGACATCCGCGCCGACCTCTCCGGCAAGCGCGCCCTGCTCACCGGCGGCCGCGCCAAGATCGGCATGTACATCGCGCTGCGCCTGCTGCGTGACGGCGCGCACACGACGATCACGACGCGCTTCCCCAAGGACGCCATCCGCCGCTTCAAGGCGATGGACGACTCGGCGGACTGGATGGACCGCCTGGTGGTCGTCGGCATCGACCTGCGGGACCCGGCCCAGGCCGTGGCGCTCGCCGAGCAGGTCGCCGAGCAGGGCCCGCTGGACATCCTCATCAACAACGCGACGCAGACCGTACGCCGGCTGCCCTCCGCGTACGCCGCCCTCGTCGAGGGCGAGAGCGCCCCGCTGCCGGCCGGTGAGCTCCCCGCCCACCACGTCATCGGCGCGTTCAACTCCGGCGCGGTCGACGGCCTGACCGCGCTGCCCGCCGGTATCTCCGGCCTCGACGCCCAGAAGGTCGCCGATCTCGCCCTGGTCGCCGGCAACGCCAGCGTCGCCCGGCACCGTGACGGCAGCGCCATCGACGCGGGCGGCCTCGTCCCCGACGTCGTCGACAGCAACACGTGGGTGCAGACGATCGAGCAGATCTCCCCGGTGGAGCTCCTCGAGACCCAGCTCTGCAACTACACGGCGCCGTTCATCCTGATCAGCGCGCTGCGCCCGGCGATGGCCGACGCCGCGAAGAAGGCGTCCAGCGGACGCGCGTACGTCGTGAACGTCTCGGCGATGGAGGGCGTCTTCGGCCGCGGCTACAAGGGCGCGGGGCACCCGAACACGAACGCCGCGAAGGCCGCCATGAACATGGTGACGCGGACCAGCGCGCAGGAGATGTTCCAGACCGACGGCATCCTCATGACCTCGGTCGACACGGGCTGGATCACCGACGAGCGCCCGCACTACGACAAGCTGCGCCTCGCCGACGAGGGCTTCCACGCCCCCCTCGACCTGATCGACGGCGCGGCCCGCGTCTACGACCCGGTCGTCCGGGGCGAGGCGGGCGAGGACCTGTACGGCGTCTTCATGAAGGACTACGCGCCCGGCAAGTGGTAGTGCGCTAGCGAGTGCCAGGCAGCCGGTGGCGGAGCTGCTGGTGGACGGAATCGGTCAGGTCCGGCGACGCGGCCCTGACCCGGGTTCCGCCGTCCACCAGGAGGTCGGCGCCCGTCACCCAGGCTGCCTCGTCCGACACCAGCCAGCGCACCGCCCGGGCCACGTCCTGCGGCTCCCCGATCCGGCCCAGCGGCAGCCCCGCCGCCACGGACTCCTCGGCGTGCTCCCAAACGAAGCGCGCCATCTCCGTGCGTACGAGCCCGGGCGAGACGGAGTTGACCCGCACCGACGGAGCCAGTTCGCCCGCGAGTTGCTGCGTCAGGTGCAGGAGTGCCGCCTTGCTCGTCCCGTAGGCGCCGACGCGCGGGCCGACGTGGCCGGCGCCCTCGGTGCAGATGTTCACCACGGCCCCGCCGTGCTCCGACATCCAGGCCCGCCAGGCGCACCGCACAAGCCGCAGCGGCGCCTCCACGTTGACGGTGAACGCCTCGCGCCAGACCTCCGGATCCGCCTCCATCAGCGGCCCGTACGGTTCATTGGTCGCGGCGTTGTTCACCAGGATGTCGAGCCGGCCGAACGCGTCGAGGGCCCGCTCCGTCAGCTCCCACAGATGCGCGGGGTCGGCGACGGACCCCGCCAGTCCCATCGCTTCGGCGCCGCTCTTCGTCAGCGCGGCGACGGTCTCGCGGACCCCGTCCGGATCGCGCGCCGTCACACACAACCGCGCCCCGGCCGCCGCGAGCGCCACGGCGACGGCCCGGCCGATGCCCCGCGACCCCCCTGTCACGACGGCCACCCTGCCTTCCAGCGAGAGCTCCGAAGTCATGGGGCGTACGGTCTCATGACGGGGCGTCAGTCCGACATGTCAACTACGTAGGGATGGTGTGAAGTTGCTGGAACGGACCCCCTGCGCGACCAGCTCCACCACCGGCCGCCAGTCCTCCATGACCCCCGCGTCGAGGCCCACGACCTTGCCCGCGTCGTCCGCCTGACGCAGCGTCACCGCGTCGTCGGCCAGCGGGTCATGGGCGAACGCCGCCGCCTCCTCGGGCGTCATCGGCCCGCCCTGCGTCTCCAGCGTCAGCGCGCTCTGCGGTGACAGGCCGCGCGCCGGATCCGATGTCGCGAGGTAGCGCTTCGCCGGGACGTGCAGCTGCACAAGACGGGCGACCCGCTCCCCGAGCAGCCCCCGCACGGCGGCCGCCGCGGTGTCCGCGTGACCCGCGTCGTCGCCCGGGCGCAGCAGGTGGCCTATGTCGTGGACGAGCCCCGCGAGCTGGAGCTCCTTGTCGCTGGGGTGGCCGCGGCGCAGCAGCGCGGCGGTCTGCAGCGCGTGGTCGTGCAGATCGACGGGGTCGCCGCTGCGGTCGGGGGTGTCCCACGCGCCGCGGCAGGCGTGCAGGAGATCCATCAGCTCGTCGACGCTGCGCAGCTCGACCTGTGTCATGTGTGACTCCTCCCTGGGACCCGTAAGCCGGTGTTCCGGCAGGACACCATGGCCATCTTTCGCCGGGGACAACGGGACATTAACGGCGCGTCCGGACCGGCTATAAGCTGATCGCAGACGGTGATCTTCAGTGGTGGCGCGGCACTGGGCCGAGGAGGAGACGGGTACGGATGACAGGTGGGCAGTCCCCGGCGGTGGACGAACCCCGTGATCCGGACGTCGATCTGCGCGTGCCGGCCCAGAGGCGCGGGGGGCTGCGGGCACAGGGCCCGATCGTGGCGGTCGTCTCGCTCGGCGGCGCCGTCGGTGCCTGTTCCCGCTACGGCGCCGCGCTCCTGTGGCCCACGTCGCCCGGGGCGTTCCCCTGGACGACGATGTGGGTGAACACGCTCGGCTGTTTCGTGATCGGCGTGTTCATGGTGGTCATCACCGATGTGTGGGCGGCGCACCGCCTGGTGCGGCCGTTCTTCGGCACCGGCGTCCTGGGCGGCTTCACCACGTTCTCGACGTACGCGGTGGACATCCAGCGCCTGGTGGACGGCGGCCGGGTCCGTACGGGCCTGGTCTATCTCGCGGCGACGCTCCTGGCGGCGCTCGCCGCCGTCGGGCTCGGAGTGGCGCTGACGCGCCGCGTGCTGGCGTGGAGGAAGCGATGACGCGACTGACCGGGCGTGCCCTGCGACTGACCGTCTTCATCGGTGAGAACCACACGTGGCGCCGCAAGCCCCTGTACAGCGAGATCGTGCACCGGGCGCACAAGGCGGGCCTCGCGGGGGCGAGCGTCTTCCGCGGCATCGAGGGGTTCGGGGCGTCGTCCCTGATCCACACCTCGCGGCTGCTGTCGCTCAGCGAGGACCTGCCCGTGGCCGTCGTGATCGTCGACACCGAGGAACGGATCAGGGCGTTCCTGCCGGAGCTGGACGAGCTGGTGTCACAGGGCCTGGTCGTCCTCGACGACTGCGAGGTCATCCGGTACGTGGGCCGGGAGAAGGGCGGAACGCGGGCGTGAACTGGCTGCTCGTGATCGCAGGCGCGATGGTCGGCGCACCCCTGCGCTATCTCACCGACCGGGCCGTCCAGACCCGCCACGACAGCGTGTTCCCGTGGGGCACGTTCACGGTGAACGTGTGCGGCAGCCTCGTGCTCGGCCTGCTGACCGGCGCCGTCGCCGCGGGTGCCGCCTCGTCGCAGGTGCAGCTGCTCATCGGCACGGGCCTGTGCGGGGCCTTGACGACGTACTCGACGTTCTCGTACGAGACGCTCCGGCTCGGGGAGGACGGGGCGCGGCTCTTCGCCGTGACCAACGTGGCCGCGAGTGTCGCCTCCGGCCTCGGAGCCGCCTTCGCGGGGGTCGCCCTCGCCGACGCCTTCTGGGGGTAGGTCCAAAAAAGGGGGGCGCGAAAGTCTGAACGCCACGCCCGTCACGTCCGTACCCTCCCGTACCAACAAGTAGCTCGCCCCCGCGGCGAGTTGACGCCGGTATCGGGAGGATTGCTTGCGACGCATCAACGGGACCGCGCTCATCTTCGCCGCCCTGGTCGCCACCCTGGGCGCGCTCGCCTTTCCGATCTGGTCGTACGCCGACCGCTCGGGCACCGGTGCGGCCAATCTGAACGCGGGCAGCGTGGCCACCCAATGGGGTCCCCTGTCGGCAACCGACCGGGACTTCCTGGTCAAGGTGCGACTCGCCGGGCTCTGGGAGATACCGGCCGGCCAGCAGGCCATGGAGCGGGCACCGACGCAGGCGATCAGGATGGCGGGCGACCACCTCGTCGTCGGCCACACCGACCTCGACAAGCGCGTCCGCTCGGTCGCGGGCCGGCTCGGCGTCGAGCTGCCGAACCAGCCCAACCCTCAGCAGCAGGGCTGGCTCGACCAGCTGACCGCGGCGAGCGGCAAGGACTACGAGAACAAGTTCGCCAACCTGCTGCGCGACTCCCACGGCAAGGTCTTCGCGCTGGTCGCCCAGGTCCGCCACACCACCCGCAACACCCTCGTCCGCGAGCTCGCCACGGACGCCAACCAGACCGTCCTCGACCACATCACCATGCTGGAGAACACGGGCGACGTGGACTTCGACGCCATCGCGAACGAGGCCGCGGGCACCGCCACCGCCAGCCCCACCGGACCGCCGCCCCCGGGAGGCGTGCTGCCGCCCGCTCCGCCCCCCGCCGAGCCCTCCGGTTCGCCGTATCTGACGTCCCAGCCGTCGGCCGAGCCGACCGACGATCCGGGGCGATCGATCAACACGGACCGGCCGGACCCCACGTAGCCGCCACCCAGTCGGGTGTCATGCCGCCGGTGGCCGAATGAATCCCCGGCGACCCCCAGCCGTCCCTCTGGTTTCGGCCCCATCGAGCGGGACCCTGCTCATATGGTTACTCTGTCTCTAGCCGACGGACAGCACAACGAGGTCCTACCAGCACCCGTGGTCCGTCGCGGGACGGCCCGATCCCGGGCCGCCCAGGCAGGAAGCCGGCGCCACCGCGCCCGAACCGGTATGAACCAGCCCGACCGGGCGCCGGACGCCCGACGGGAACGCCGGGCGGGACGCGCCGGACAGGGTTACCCGACACACAAGGAGTGCGCGGTGACACCAGAGAAGACGAATCGCGAGCAGCGCCCCCGAGAACGCACGGAGCGCACGGGGCGGCGGCCCGAGAAGCTGGGCAGCCTCGACGTGTGGGCCCGCTCGGCCCCGATCAGACTCGCGGGCTACGAGGACGACCTCGCCGAGCCCCACATCCTGCCGAGCGTGGACTGACCGGCCCCGGCCCCGGTAACCGCCTCTGACCGGCCGCGTGCCAGACTCGCGTACATGCTGATCAGAGACGCGCAGGACAAGGACTGGGCGCAGATCTGGCCGTTCTGGCGGCAGATCGTCGGATCCCGCGAGACGTACGCCTGGGACCCGGACACCCCCGAGGCGCAGGCCCGGACCCTGTGGATGGGTCCGGGCAAGCGCGTGTACGTGGCCGAGGCGGACGGCGTCGTCGTCGGCTCGGCCTACGTCGCGCCGAACTACGGCGGTCCCGCCGCCGGCATCGCGAACGCGGGCTTCATGGTCGACCCCGCCCAGGGCGGCCGCGGCATCGGCCGCGCCCTCGCCGAGCACGTACTGGAGCGCGCGAAGGCCGACGGCTACCGTGCCATGGTGTTCAACGCGGTCGTCGAGACCAACCCCGCCGTCGGCCTGTGGACCTCCCTCGGTTTCACGATTCTGGGCACGGTCCCGGACGCGTACGAGCACGCCCGGCACGGCCGGGTGGGGCTGCACATCATGTACCGCGCGCTGTGACGCGCCGGCCCCCGGCGGCGCCAGGTCCCCGGAGACCGGTTTCGCGCCTTCTTCGCACCCGCTGACAGACGGCCGTTTTCGGACATTCACTGCGGGTGCCGCCCCGGGCCCCGTGCCGATGAGCGGTCATCGGATCATTCCCTCAACTACCGCCTCTGCGCGGCCCATTGACGTGCTCGCGGACCCCCACCATCATCAGACCTCCGATGAATGCCCAGCCTTGAGCCGCATCAGGGAGTGCTGAGTATGAGTTCGTACCCAAGACGCCAGGTCCTCGGGACGGCCGCGGCCGTAGCAGCCGCGGCCGCCGTGCCGCTCGCCGCCGGACCGGCCGCCGCGTCCGACACGACGGCCACCGCCCGGACCGCGTCCGCGGACGCCGTCTGGGAGCCCGTCCCCGACCCGGTGCCCGTTCCGCTCGACGCCCTCTTCGACAACGACGGCGTCGACACCTCGGCCGCCCGCGGAGGCGACTTCGACGGCAGCGGCTACACCTTCCCCGGCGAGGAACTCCCCGCGGGGCCCGTCCAAGTCGACGGGATCGCCTACGTCTTCCCGTCGTCGGCGGCGGGCGCGAAGAACAACGTCGTGGCCATGGGCCAGCGCGTCGAGCTGCCCAAGGGCCGCTATCTGTCCGCCCTGTTCCTCACCGCGGGCAGCTACGGCAACGCCTCCGGCAGCGCGACCGTCCACTACGCCGACGGCTCCACCGCGAGCGCCGGACTCGGCGGCGCCGACTGGTACTCCTCCGGAGGCCCGCTCTCCGCCGCCTACCGCTACAAGCCCGACGGCACCAAGGACACCAACCGCGTCGGCATCGGCACCAGCGAGATCCCCCTCGACCCGCAGCGCGAGGCCGTCGCGATCACCCTGCCGAAACTCAACCCGGCCGAGGCGAACAAGACCGCCCTGCACGTCTTCGCGCTCTCGCTCCAGCCGGCCGCGCAGGGCCGGGCGCTCGCGCTGCGCGACGCGCACTCCACGTTCTCGCTCCTGGAGTCCACCGGCGCGCAGAGCGTCGAGGCGACCGTCGTGAACGCGGGCACCGTCGGCATCGTCACCGCCGACGCCCTCACCGTCAGTGTCGACGTGCCCGGCGCGCGCACCGTCGAGCCCGCCCGCGTCACCCGCCTCGCCCCCGGTGAGCAGGCCCGCGTCCGGGTCGGCATCCGTAATCGCGCGGGCACCGCGCTCGGCACCGTCCAGGACGGCAAGGTCGTCGCCACCGGGCGCGGACACCAGGCCGCGGCCAGCTCCAGGAAGCTCACGCTCGGCGTCCCCGACTACGAGCCGACCGACGCGTCGCTCTCCGGACACCAGGCCCCGTACTGGTTCCACTCCGCGAAGTTCGGCATCTTCATCCACTGGGGCGTCTACTCGGTGCCCGCGTGGGCGCCGGTCGGCAAGCAGTACGCCGAGTGGTACTGGGACCAGATGCAGGACCCGGACAACCCGACGTACGCCCACCACAAGGCCACGTACGGTGAGGACTTCGCGTACGACGACTTCATCCCGATGTTCACCGCGAAGAAGTGGGACCCGCGCGCGTGGGTCGAACTGTTCCAGGACGCGGGCGCCCAGTACCACGTCCTCACGTCCAAGCACCACGAGGGCTTCGCGCTCTGGGACACCAAGCTGTCGGACCGCAACTCCGTGAAGATGGGCCCCAAGCGGGACATCATCAAGGAGCTCTTCGACGCGTCCCGCCGCTACACCCCCGAGCTGCACCGCGGCCTGTACTTCTCGATGCCCGAGTGGTTCAACCCGGACAACCCGTGGATGGGGCACGCCCCGCGCAACCCGTACACCCTGGAGCCTGTCCCCTACACCGGCTACACGTCGGGCAAGGACTATGTGAAGGGCTTCCAGGCCCCGCAGATGCTGGAACTGATCCACGACTACGACCCGCAGCTCCTGTGGTGCGACATCGGCGGCGTCAACGACTCGCGCAACGTCCTCGCCGAGTTCTTCAACCACGGCAAGAACCGCCCGAAGCCCTACGAGGTCGCCGTCAACAACCGCTCCGGGATCGGCTTCCACGACTTCACGACGCCCGAGTACACGACGTACGACAACACCGTCGTCGCCAAGTGGGAGTCGAGCCGCGGCCTCGACCCGTACAGCTACGGCTACAACGCCGAGACGCCCGACGACCGCTACATGACGACCGAGGAGGTCGTGCACAGCCTCGTCGACATCGTGTCGAAGAACGGCAACTTCCTCCTCGACATCGGGCCGCGCGCCGACGGCACCATCCCCGAGATCATGCAGACCCGGCTGCGCGAGACGGGCCACTGGCTCAAGACCAACGGCGAGGCCGTCTACGACACCACGTACTGGTCGCGGATGGCGCAGCTCGGCGAGGACCTGCGGTTCACGGTCAGGCCGAACAAGGCGTTCTACATCCACTCGCTCGCCGAGCCGGGCGCGACGCTCACGGTCGGGGCCGCGGTGCCGGTCAGGGCCGGGGACAAGGTCACGATGCTCGGCTACGACCGGCCGCTGAACTGGCGTACCAAGGGCGGGTCGTTCGTCGTGGACGTGCCGGCGGCGGCACGCGCGGCGGGCGAGCACGTGTGGGTGTTCAAGGTGGAGTGGAGCGGCTGAGGAATGCCGGGGTGACCCGTGAGTGAGCGGCGGCGGGCGGCGGACCGGGGGCCCGCCGCCCGCTCTGCGTTCGGTAGCTCAGCCCTGCTGATTCATCCGATGAGTCTTGCGAGATGTCCAAGTGGTCGCCGGGAAAGATCCATTGACACCCCGCCGGAGGGCTTGAATCATCGGATCTCATGACGGATCTGAGCTCCAAGATCGCGCCCCGGCGCAGACACCGACTGATCGGCACCGTCGCGGCGTTCCTGCTGCTTGCGGCACCGGCCCCCCTGGCGCGGGCGGCACCCCAGGACTCCGTGCCCCGGACCCTGCCGAGCCTCACCAACTGGACGCCCGGGCAGGGCACTTACTCCTACGGTCCCGGCGCCCGCCTGGTCGCGCACGACGCTGCGTCGCGCCGCGTCGCCGCCACCCTCGCCGATGACCTGCGCGCCGCGGGCAGGGGCGCCGTGCCGGTCACCGGCGGTCCGTCCCGTACCGGCGACATCGTGGTCGATGTCGAGCCGTCACGGAGTGGATCCCTGGGCGCCGAGGGCTACGAACTCCGCGCCGCACAGCGGCTCGAGATCACCGGAGCGGCCGAGGCCGGAGCCTTCTACGGCACCCGCACCCTCCTCCAGCTCCTCGCCCAGAGCGACCGGGTGCCGGCCGGACGCACCGTCGACGTGCCCCGGTACAAGGAACGCGGCGTCGGCGTCTGTGCCTGCTACGTGCACATCTCCACGGACTGGCTGGAGAACCTGGTGCGCGACATGGCGTACCACAAGCTCAACCAGCTGCTCGTCGAGCTGAAGGTGAAGAGCGACCGGCACCCCGAGGCCAATACCTGGGGCTACTACACCAAGAGCGAGATACGCCGCCTCGTCGCGCTCGGCGACAAGTACCACGTCACCATCGTTCCGGAGATCAATTCCCCGGGGCACATGGACCCCTGGATCGAGAACCGCCCCGACCTCCAGCTCACCGACTCCGACGGCAAGCCGCAGCCGTCCCGCCTCGACATCACCGAACCCGCGGCCTTCGACTACTACAAGAGCCTCATCGACGAGTACGGCGAGGTGTTCCCCGCCAAGTGGTGGCACATGGGCGCCGACGAGTACATGCTCGGCTCGGACTTCGCCAAGTACCCGCAGATCGCCGCGTACGCGAAGAGGAAGTACGGCGAGAACGCCACGCCCCAGGACGCGTTCATCGACTTCGTCAACCGCGTCGACGCGTACGCCGCGCGCAAGGGCAAGCGGCTGCGTATCTGGAACGACGGCCTGACCGGCGCCAACACCGTCCCGGTGACGGCCGGCACGACCGTCGAGCACTGGCTCGGCGTCAAGGTGAAGCCCAGTGAGCTGATCGCGCAGGGCTACCCCGTGATGAACGCCGCCTACGCCCTCTATCTCGTGCGCGGCGGCTTCCACACCGACACGCAGAAGCTCTACGACGAGCAGTGGGACCCGCGCAGCTTCGAGGGCGAGAGGCTCGCCTCGCGCGACGGCATCACCGGCGCCAAGATCAGCCTGTGGCCCGACAACGGGCGCGGCGAGACGGAGAACGAGGTCGCGCAGGCGGCCCGGTTGCCGTTGAGTCATATCGCGCAGGCGACGTGGAGCGACCCGCACCCCGACGCGACGTACGCCGGCTTCACCGCACGGGCCGAGGCCGTCGGCCGGGCACCGGGACAGCGGGATCTGATACGGCCGCCCGTCGCCGACGGCACGTACACCCTCGCCGACACTCGCCACCGCACGCAGGCGGCCGGCTTCGAGCTCACCCGCACCCCGGACGGCTATCTGACCCTCGAGTCGACCGAGACCGGCGGCTGCCTGGAGACCCGCAGCGGAAAGCTCACCCTGAACGTGCCGCTGCAGCCCGGCTCGGCGGTCACGCAGGAGACCTGCGACGCGAAGAACACCCTTCAGCGGTGGCAGCTGTCCCGCTCCGGCGGTGGCTACGTGCTCACCAACGCCATCACGCGCATGACCCTGAACGCGACATCCGACGGACGTCTCGTGCAGAACCCGCCCGACCGGCAGACCCCGACCATCTGGACGCTGACCCAGCGCTGACCGAGCGCCGCCCCGAAG
Source organism: Streptomyces sp. NPDC055400 (assembly GCF_053644375.1). Taxonomy (NCBI): domain Bacteria; kingdom Bacillati; phylum Actinomycetota; class Actinomycetes; order Kitasatosporales; family Streptomycetaceae; genus Streptomyces; species Streptomyces sp. NPDC055400. The sequence continues at coordinate 289,347 of NZ_JBSHLM010000012.1, forward strand.
GGACCCCACCCGCAGATGACCGTCAGCAGACGACTTTTCATGGGCGCCGCCGTGACCACGGCCGTGGCCGCGTCGAGCAGCTCCCTGGCCCTGGCCGCCCCGGCCGCGACCGGCGCCACGGCGGCAGAACCGCACTACCGCATCCCCATCAGCACCGCGGACTCCCCGGAGGAACTGGTCGCCAAGGCCTCACAGGTGCGCCCGACGGACCGTCAGATCGCCTGGCAGAGCCTGGAGAAGACCGCCTTCCTGCACTTCGGCGTGAACACCTTCACCGGCCTCGAATGGGGCACCGGCGACGAGGACCCCGACGTCTTCCAGCCGTCCGGACTCGACACCGACCAGTGGGCACGCGCCCTGCGCGACGGCGGCTTCAAGCTCGCCATCCTCACGGTCAAACACCACGACGGCTTCGTCCTCTACCCGTCCCGCTACACCAAGCACAGTGTCGCCTCGAGCAGTTGGCGCGACGGCCGGGGTGACGTGCTGCGCTCCTTCGCCGGCTCCATGCGCAAGTACGGGATCAAGGTCGGCGTCTACATCTCGCCCGCGGACGAGAACCAGTACCTCGACGGCGTCTACGCCAACGGCAGCAAGCGGTCCGCCCGCACCATCCCCACACTCGTCGACGGCGACGACCGGGCCGGTGACAGCCCGCGCACGTTCACCCTCGACGCGACCGATTACGGCGCCCACATGCTCAACCAGCTCTACGAGGTGCTCACCGAGTACGGGCCCGTCGACGAGGTGTGGTTCGACGGCGCCCAGGGCCGCATCCCGCCGGAGAAGGTCGAGACGTACGACTGGGACAGCTGGTACGCGGTGATCCGCGCGCTCGCCCCCGGCGCCACCATGGCCGTGCGCGGACCCGACGTGCGCTGGGTGGGCAACGAGGGCGGACTGGCGCGCGAGGACGAGTGGAGCGTCGTCCCGGTCAAGGACTCGGGCAACGGAAGCGTCGACTACGCCCTGCGGTACGACGCGCCGGACCAGGGCAGCCGTGACGCGCTCGCGCAGTCCCGCTCCGTGGCCCAGTACCTCCAGTGGTGGCCCGCCGAGTGCGACGTGTCCATCAGGCCGGGCTGGTTCTACCACGCGGACCAACAGCCCAAGAGCGTCGACCAGTTGGCAGACATCTGGTTCCGGTCGGTGGGCCGCAACTCCGTGCTGCTGCTCAACATCCCGCCGGACACGGACGGCCTGCTGCCCGCGGCGGACGTGGCGCGGCTCAAGGAGTTCCGCGAGCGCATCGACCGCGAACTGCCCGAGGACCTGGCGGACGGCGCCCGCGTGCGCGACGACGGCGAGGGCACCCGCACGGTCGACCTGCGCACCGCCCGGGAGGCCGACCGGATCCGGCTCTCCGAGGACATCCGGCACGGGCAGCAGGTGGAGCAGTTCGTCGTGGAGGCGAAGTCCGGCGGCGCCTGGACCGAGGTGGCGAGGGCCGGCACGATCGGCGCCAGCCGCGTCCTGGTCCTGCCGGCGCCGGTGACGGCCCGCGAGTGGCGCCTGCGGATCACGCAGACCCGCACCGGCCCGCACATCGCACGGTTCGGGCTGTACCGCTCCCGGGTCTGAGCCGGGAGCCGGGGCGTGGGGTGGCCCGCCGGGAGCGGGCCGCCCCGCGCGTGCGAGGATCGGCCGCAATCGGTCCAGCGTGTGTACGAGGCGGAACCATGACTGCGGAAGACGTGACCCCCAAGGCCTGCTGCGCCGCGCGCCGTGGAGGCGGCGGCGAGCCGCAGCCCGTGCGCCTCGCCCCGACGGCCCGTCGCTCCTCGGGAAAGGGCATGGCGACCCTGCCCGGCGGCACGTTCTGCATGGGCAACGAGGACGACCGGGCCAACCCAGGCGACGGTGAGGGACCGGTCCGCGAGGTCACCGTCAGCCCCTTCCGGATCGACGAACACGCCGTCACCAACGCCCAGTTCGCCACCTTCGTCAAGGACACCGGCTTCGTCACCGCCGCCGAGCGGTTCGGCTGGTCGTACGTCTTCGCCGGGTTCCTCGACCCCCGCCTCGCCCGCGCGACGCCCGCCCCCGCCGGCACCCCCTGGTGGCGGGGCGTCGAGGGGGCGACCTGGCGCGCCCCGGAGGGCCCCGGGTCCGGGATCGGGGACCGGTCGCGGCACCCCGTGATCCACGTCAGCTGGGACGACGCGAGCGCCTACGCCGCCTGGGCCGGCAAGCGGCTGCCCACCGAGGCCGAATGGGAGTACGCGGCCCGCGGCGGACTCGACCAGGCCCGCTACCCGTGGGGCGACGAGCTGACCCCGCGCGGCCACTGGCGCTGCAACATCTGGCAGGGCGAGTTCCCCGTCGTGAACACCGGCGAGGACGGGTACACCGGCACGGCGCCCGTCGACGCCTACCGGCCCAACGGCTACGGCCTCCACAACACCGTCGGCAACGTGTGGGAGTGGGTCGCGGACCGGTTCACCACCGACCACCCGGCGGCCCCGCTCACCGATCCGCGCGGCCCCGCCGAGGGCGACACCCGCGTGATGCGCGGCGGCTCGTACATGTGTCACGACTCGTACTGCAACCGCTACCGCGTGGCCGCGCGCACCGCCAACACACCGGACTCCAGCAGCGGGAACTGCGGATTCCGGTGTGCGGCGGACGTGTAGGAACCGGTCACTCGGCGGCGAACACCCGCTCGCCGCCCACGAACGTCTCCAGGACGCGCGTCGCGCCGATCTCTTCCGTGGGCGCCGCGAACGGGTCGCGGTCGAGGACCACCAGGTCGGCGAGGCGCCCCGCCGTGATCGAGCCGGTCACGTCGTCGAGGTGGTTCACGTACGCGCTGCCCGCCGTGTACGCCGTGAGCGCCGCGTCCAGGCCGATCCGCTGCTCCGGCAGGAACACCGGGGTGCCGGGCGCCGCGTCGGGCAGGACGCGGTTGACGGCGACATGAATGGCCTCGATCGGGTCCGGGCTGCTCACCGGCCAGTCGCTGCCCGCGGCGAGTGTCGCCCCCGCACGCTGAAGATCACCGAACGGGTACTGCCACGCGCTGCGCTCGGGGCCGAGGAACGGGATCGTCAGCTCGTCCATCTGCGGCTCGTGCGCCGCCCACAGCGCCTGCATGTTCGCCGTCGCGCCCAGCTCCCTGAACCGGCCGACGTCGTCGGGGTGCACCACCTGGAGATGGGCGAGGTGCGGGCGGGTGTCGGTGCGGCCGTTGGCGCGCCGCGCCGCCTCGACGGCGTCGAGCGCCTCGCGCACGGCCCGGTCGCCGAGGGCGTGGAAGTGCACCTGGAAGCCGCGCGCGTCCAGCTCGGTCACGTACTTCCGCAGGTCGAGCGGCGGGACGAAGCTGATGCCGCTGTTGTCGGAGGCGCAGCCGCAGCCGTCCAGGTAGGGGCCGAGGAGGGCCGCCGTGCCGTTCTCGGCCACGCCGTCCTGCATGATCTTCACCGTCGTGCAGCGCAGCCTCCCGCGCGTACCGGCCGCGCGCCGCGCCACCAGCTCGTCGATCTGCTCGGTGCCGCGTGCGCGGTCCCACCACAGCGAGCCGACGACCCGCGCGGTGAGGCGCCCGTCCCCGGCGGTCGCGAGATACGCGTCCGTGGGGTCGGTGAGGTTGGCGTGCTGGCCGAGGAGGGCGTCCTGCCACGCGGTGACGCCGAGGGAGTGCATCAGCTCCTGGGCGCGCAGCAGGCCCGTGATCCTCTGCTCCAGGGTGGCGGGCGGCAGCAGCCGTCCGATCAGGTTCGCCGCGCCCTCCTGGAGCATGCCGGTCGGCGCCCCGTCGGCGTCGCGCTCGATGCGGCCGTCGGTGGGGTCGGGGGTGCGGGGGTCGATCCCGGCGGCTTGCAGGGCACGGGAGTTGACCCAGGCGCCGTGGTGGTCACGGTTGACGAGGTAGGCCGGGCGGTCGGGCACGAGGGCGTCGAGCTCGGCGGCCGTGGGCAGGCCGCCGGGGAACGCCTCCATCGACCATCCGCCGCCGGTGATCCACTCGGTGTCGGGGTGCTCCTGCGCGTAGGCGGCGATGCGGCGCCGGTACTCGTCGAGGGTCGTCGCGCCGCTCAGGTCGCACTGGCCGAGCTCCATGCCGCCGCCGACCGGATGCGCGTGCGCGTCCTGGAACCCGGGGATGAGCAACTTGCCCTTCAGGTTCACCACTTCGGTGGCCGGGCCGATGAGTTCGCGTACCTCGTCGTGGCCCACGGCGACGATCCGCTCGCCGCGGACGGCCACCGAGGTCGCGCGCGACCGGGCGGGGGAGAGGGTGTGGACCGGGCCGCCGGTGAAGACCAGATCGGCGGGGGCGGTGTCGGGCATGAGACGTGACTCCTTGGGGTGCGGGGACGGGTCGGTTCGTGCCGGTCAGGAATGTTCGGGAGCCAGGGGGGCCGTCTCGGGCGCGGTGCCGCTGCCCGTGACGAAGTACGGGGAGCGGCGCACGTACTTGGCGTACGCGGCCATCACCAGGCCGGACGCGACGATCGCGACCGGTACCGACAGCATGAACCACCCGTTGTCCGGGCTGAGTTCGAAGCGGTCGCTCATCGTCACGTACGAGCGGGCGAGGTAGGCGCCGATCCCGAGGAGCGCGAGGCCGCTGACCCCGGGCGCCACGACCGCGCGCAGCGCCCCGGAGAGCGGACCGCGCAGGGCAGTGCGGAAACGGGCCGCGCAGGCGAGCGCCGTCAGGCCGTAGTACAGGGCGACGACCAGGCCGATGGAGTTGACGGCCGCGAGGATCATCTCGTTGAGCTTGGGGATGGCCAGCGCGAGCAGGGAGACGCCGGCGGAGATCGACATGATGAGGACCGTGCCCAGGGCCGGTGACCCGTAACGGGGCGAGATGCGGGTCCACACCGGGCCCATCGTGCCGTCGCGGCCCATCGCGAGGAGGCCGCGGGCCGTCGGGATGACGCTCGACTGGAGCGAGGCCACCGCGGAGAACATCAGCGCGAGCAGCGGAAGCGTCGCCCACGGCTCGTCGGCGAGCTTCGCGCCCAGATACGTCAGGCCCTGCGGGCCCTGGGCGACCAGCTCGGGCAGGCTCATCTCGCGCTGGAAGGCCACGGCACCGTAGAGGAACATCGCGAGCATCGTGAAGAGCGCGATGAAGCCGCCCCGGCCGGCGTCGCGCACGTTCTTCGTCTCCTCCGTGACGCTGAACGCCGCGTCCCAGCCCCAGAAGAAGAACACCGCGAGGACGAGGCCCTGCGCGAAGGCCGTGCCGTCGTGGATGGCGAGGGGGTTCAGCCAGGACCACTGGAAGGCGTGGCTGCCCGAGATCAGGGCCCAGCCGCAGAACGCCAGCAGGACCGCGTACTCGAAGACGAGCAGCCAGGTCTGGAGCCGGGTGGCCTTGCGGACGCCGGTGATCGCCGTGTATGTCACGACGGCCAGGACCACCAGGCCGACCACCGTACTGAGGGCCGTCGAGTTCGGGTCCAGCGTGAGTCCGAGGGCGTGGTGCCAGCCTGCTTTAGTCGCGAACTGGAGGAAGACCGACCCGGTCACGGCGCTGGTGTACGCCATGAAGACGACCGTGCCGATCAGGGTGACCCAGCCCGTGATGAAGCCGGGCCACGGGCCGAGCGACTTGCCGACCCACACGTAGCCGCTGCCCATGTTCGGCTCGGAGCAGTTGAGGCGGGCGTACGCGGAGGCGATGCCGAGGATCGGCAGGAACGCCACGAGGAGGGTCGCCGGGGCCTGGAGGCCCACTGTCGCGGCGAGCGCACCCATGCCGATCCCGATGCTGGTGGTGGCCGCTGTGCTGGAGGCGGCGATGGCGACGCCGTCGACGACACCGAGGGAACGGCGCAGGCCAGGGGGTTCGCTGCTCATTCGGACACTCCTGAAACCGGAGGAGGGGAGGGAGGGTGCGATCAAACAGGCCTTGTCAATGTTGCGTCAATGGTGTTGACATAAGGGGACGGAGGCGCGGACGGAAGGGGATTCGGGATGACCGAGGGGCGGATTCCGGTGGAGCGGCGGCGCCGCAAGCCGACCAAGTCGGGGGTGCTGCTCTCCGGCGACCTGATCGTCGACTGCGCGATGCGCCTGGTAGGGCAGCACGGGCCCGACGCACTCAGCGTGCGCAGGCTGGGTGCCGCGCTCGGCTGCGACCCGAGCGCCGTCTACCGCTACTTCCACAACACGGACGACCTGCTCCTCGCCGTCGCCGACCGGATCATCGGCGAGAGCATGGCCGGCTTCACGCCCGGCGACGACTGGGTCGCGGACCTGCGGAGCATGGGGCGGCGGATCCATCGCGGCTACAGCGAGCATCCGCGGATCGCCGCCATGGCCGCGTACCGGGTGACGCGCCGGATCCACGAGGTCAGGGCCGTGGAGACCGGCATCGGGCTGCTGCGGAGCGCGGGCTTCGACGACGCCATGGCCGTGCGTTACTACGCGGCGTTCGTCGACACGGCGCTCGGGCACGCGGCCCTCGACGCCGCCCACCTGGCGCTGCCGCCCGAGCGCCGGGCGCAGGACCACAGCGCCTGGACGGACACGTACCAGTCACTCCCGGCGGATACGCATCCCCAACTGGCCGCCGTACGCGGGTACTTGCCCCTGATGGCGGAGAGCTCCTTCGAGACGGCCCTCGGGCTGCTGCTCTCGGCGCTGGCGGCACAGGCGCCGCGCTGACCCTTGTGCGGGGCGGTCAGGCCGGTTCGGCGTCGAGCTGGCTGCGCATCCAGGCCTCGACCTCGCCCACATGGGCCGCCGCCGCGGCGCGTGCCGCCTCCGGGTCGCGGGCGACCAGCGCACGGTGGATCCGCGCGTGCTCGCGGCCCGTACGCTCGAACGCGCCTTCCTCCTGGTAGCCGCGCCAGACGCGCGCCCGGAACGTCCGTGAGGACAGTCCGTCCAGGATCGCCGCCATCGTGTCGTTGCCCGCGGCCGTGGCGATCGCCCGGTGGAACGCCAGGTCGTGGGAGAGGATCTCCTCGGGGTCGTCCGTCGCCGCCATCGCCGCCAAATGCAGCTCCACCTCGGCGAGTTGCTCCGCCGTGATACGGGCCGCGGCCAGCGCCGTGGCCGTCGACTCGAGCACCCGGCGCACCTCCATCAGCTCCACGAGACGGGCCCCGCGCGAGAGATCGGCGACCACGCCGAACGTCTCCAGGAGATCCCCGGCGTTCAACTGCGTGACGTAGATGCCGGATCCGTGCCGTGCCTCCAGGACGCCGAGGACGGTGAGCGCCCTGATCGCCTCGCGCATGGAGCTGCGCGAGATGCCGAGCTGGGTGGCCAGATCGCGCTCCGTGGGCAGCCGCTGACCCGGTTCGAGGAGACCCTCGCCGATCATCGCCTTGATCTGCTCGATGGCCCGCTGCGTCACGGTGCCCTTCTGCGGGGCGGTCTGTTCCACGGACGCTCCTCAATTTGCCGGGTGCGCCGCAGTCTAGCCAGAGATGTGGTCCGACCACTACGGCTTAAAACACGGAAAAGTTGACGACGAGGGGTGTTGTGGCCGCCAAGTGGTCTGATAAATATTTCCGCCATCAGGTACCAGAAGTCAGTCGATCTCGCTCGATGAGGAGCCGTCAGATGGCCGGCAGAACAGTGCGCAAGCGGAACAGGTCGCGGATCGTCGGCGTGGCGGCGGTGGCCGCTTGCGCCGCCCTGGTGCTCTCCGCGTGCGGCAGCACGAAGGACGACGTCGCCTCCGGCGGTAAGGGCGGCGGCGACGGAAAGGGCAAGGTCGGGGTCATCCTGCCCCTGCTCACCTCGCCGTTCTGGCAGTCGTACAACGACTACGTGCCGAAGATGGCGAAGTCCGAGAGCGTGGACGCGCTCAAGACCGTCAACTCCAACAGCGACCCCTCGCAGCAGATCACGGACATCAACAACCAGCTCAACCAGGGCGTCAAGGGCCTCGTCGTCGCGCCCCTCGACAGCGCCGCGATCTCCGCCGGCCTCGACCAGGCCGAACGCAAGGGCGTCCCCGTCGTCGCCGTGGACGTCGCGCCCGAGAAGGGCAAGGTCGCCATGGTCGTACGCGCCAACAACGTCGCGTACGGCGAGAAGGCCTGTGAATACCTCGGTCAGCAGGTCAAGACCGGCAAGGTCGTCCAGATCATGGGTGACCTCGCCTCCGTGAACGGCCGCGAGCGCTCGCAGGCCTTCCGCGACTGCGTCAAGAAGAAGTACCCGGACCTCAAGGTCCTGGAGATCCCCGCCAAGTGGGAGTCCGACACCGCCGCGTCCAAGCTGGACACCCTCCTCAACGCCAACCCCGACATCAAGGGCATCTACATGCAGGCGGGCGGCGTCTACCTCGCGCCCACCCTGCAGACGCTCAAGTCCAAGGGCCTGCTGAAGAAGACCGGCGAGAAGGGCCACATCACGATCGTCTCGAACGACGGCATCCCGCAGGAGTTCGCCGCGATCCGCAAGGGCCAGATCGACGCGACCGTCTCCCAGCCCGCCGACGCCTACGCCAAGTACGGCATGTACTACATCAAGGCCGCGATGCAGGGGAAGACGTTCAAGCCCGGCCCCACCGACCACGACTCGGAGATCGTCAAGCTGCCCAGCGGGATCCTCGAGGACCAGCTGCCCGCGCCGCTCGTCACCAAGGACAACGTCGACGACCCGAAGCTCTGGGGAAACACGGTCAAATGAGCACCTCGACGACAACCACGCCGGCGGTCAGGCCGCTGGTCGAGGCGTCGGGCATCGCCAAGCGGTACGGTCCCACGGTCGCCCTGCAGGACGGTCGCCTGACCGTCCTGCCCGGCGAGTCCCACGCCCTCGTGGGCCGCAACGGCGCCGGAAAGTCCACCCTGGTCACGGTCCTCACCGGCCTCCAGGCACCGGACGCCGGCACCCTCCTGTTCGACGGCGAGCCCGCGCCCCCGCTCAGCGACCGCGACGCCTGGCGCGCCAAGGTCGCCTGCGTCTACCAGAAGCCGACCGTCGTGCCCGAACTGACGGTCGCCGAGAACCTCTTCATCAACCGCCAGCCCGGCAGCCGCCGCGGCTTCTTCTCCTGGCGCAAGCTCCAGGAGGAGGCCGCGCAGGTTCTCGACACCTGGGACATCCACGTCGACCCCGACGCCCGCACCGCCGACCTCAAGGTCGAGGACCGCCAAATGGTGGAGATCGCACGGGCGTTGAGCGGCGGAGCCCGCTTCATCGTCCTCGACGAGCCCACCGCGCAGCTCGACAACCGCGAGATCGAGCGCCTCTTCACGCGCATGCGGGCCCTCCAGGAATCCGGCGTCACGTTCCTGTTCATCTCGCACCACCTCCAGGAGGTGTACGAGGTCTGCCAGACGGTCACCGTGCTGCGCGACGCCCGCTGGATCACCACGGCGCCCGTCGCGGAGCTGCCGCTCGCCGCGCTGGTGGAGGCGATGGCCGGCGAGGTCATCGCCGAGGAGCGCGCGGCCGCCCGCGCCGCCGTGGAACACGAGCCCGACGCCACCGTCCTCCTCGACGCGCGCGGCCTCACCTCGGAGGCGTACGACGACGTCGACCTGACCATCCGCAGCGGCGAGGTCGTCGGACTCGCCGGATCCAGCGGCAGCGGCAAGATCCAGCTCGCCGAGGCATTCGCCGGGCTGCACAGGCCGACCGCCGGTACGGCCCGACTCGACGGCAGGACACTGCCGTTCGGCGATGTGAGCGCGGCGCTCGCCGCGGGCGTCGGCTGCGTGCCGCGCGACCGGCACGACCAGGGCCTCGTCACCGGCATGACCATCGGCGACAACACCACCATGAGCGTCCTCGGGCGTCTGGGCCGCTACGGCTTCGTCGGCACCGACCGCAAGCGCCGCTTCGCCGTCGACCTCATCGACCGCCTCGACATCCACGCGGAGGGCCCCGACCAGCCCGTGTCCGACCTCTCCGGCGGCAACGCCCAGAAGGTCGTCATGGCCCGCGCCCTCGCCTCCGACCCCCGCCTTCTCGTCCTCATCAACCCCACCGCGGGCGTCGACGTGAAGTCCAAGGAGTCCCTGCTGTCCCGCATGGACAGCGCCCGCGAGGACGGCACCGCGGTCCTCGTCGTCTCCGACGAGCTCGACGACCTGCGCCGCTGCGACCGGGTCCTCGTCCTCTTCCACGGGAAGGTCGTCGCCGAGCACGCGGCCGGCTGGAACGACCACGAGCTGATCGCCTCCATCGAAGGAGTGGACCATGGCTGACATCAAGGCCCCGTCGGCCTCGCCGGCCACCCCCGTACGACTGCCCGGCAAAGGGTCCGCGAAGAGCGTCCTGCTGCGCCGGGCCCGTGAACTCGCCCTCGTGCCTGCCCTGTTGCTGCTCATGGTGCTCGGAGCGGTCGTCAACGACTCGTTCCTCACCGAACGCAACCTGATCTCCATCCTCGGCGCGTCCGCCGCTCTCGCGATGGTCGTGCTCGCCGAGTCGCTCGTCCTGATCACGGGCAAGTTCGACCTGTCCCTGGAGTCGGTGGTCGGCATCGCGCCCGCCGTCGGCGCCCTGCTCGTCCTGCCGGTCTCCCAGTCCGGATTCGGCACCGAGTTCCCGACCGTGCTGGCGCTGCTCGCGGTCCTCGTCGTGGGCGCGGCGATCGGGGCCTTCAACGGCATCCTCGTCGTGAAGTTCAAGCTCAACGCCTTCATCGTGACGCTGGCGATGCTGATCGTCCTGCGCGGACTGCTCGTCGGCGCGACCAAGGGCAAGACGCTGTTCGGGATGCCCGACGCGTTCTTCTCCCTAGCCACCACGACGTTCCTGCGCATCCCGATGTCGGTGTGGCTGGCCGCCGTCGCCTTCGGCGTGGTGGGCCTCATCCTGAAGTACCACCGGATCGGCCGCGCCCTGTACGCGATCGGCGGCAACGCAGACGCCGCACGCGCGGCGGGAATCCGCGTCGAGCGCGTGATGCTCGGCGTGTTCGTCGTCGCGGGCGTCCTCGCCTCGGTCGGCGGGATCATGCAGACCGGCTACGTCGGCGCGATCAGTGCCAACCAGGGCAACAACATGATCTTCACCGTGTTCGCGGCGGCGGTCATCGGCGGCATCAGCCTCGACGGCGGCAAGGGCACCATGTTCGGCGCGCTCACCGGCGTCCTGCTGCTCGGTGTCGTCCAGAACCTGCTGACCCTCGCCCAGGTTCCGTCGTTCTGGATCCAGGCCATCTACGGCGGAATCATCCTCCTGGCCCTGATGATCGCCCGCGTCACGACCGGCCGCGCCCAGGACTGACCCCCGCCTCAGCAAGAAAGGCCACCCGTGTCCCCAACTGCCGCCCGAATCATCGCGGTTGACACTTTCGACATCCGGTTCCCGACCTCCAGGGAGCTGGACGGATCCGACGCCATGAACCCGGACCCCGACTACTCCGCCGCCTACGTCGTGCTCCGCACCGACGCCGCCGACGGAGTCGAGGGGCACGGATTCACGTTCACCATCGGTCGTGGCAACGATGTCCAGGTCGCCGCGATCGACGCCCTGCGGCACCATGTCGTCGGCCGGGGGGTCGACGAACTGTGCGCCGACCCGGGGACGTTGAACCGCGACCTGATCGGTGACAGCCAGCTACGCTGGCTCGGCCCCGAGAAGGGCGTGATGCACATGGCGATCGGTGCCGTCGTCAACGCCGTGTGGGACCTGGCGGCCAAGCGCGCCCGCAAGCCACTGTGGCAGTTCCTGGCCGACGCGACGCCCGAGTGGCTCGTCTCGCAGATCGACTTCCGCTACATCGCCGACGCCCTCACGCCCGACGACGCCCTCGCGCTCCTCAGATCGGGCCGTGAGGGCGCGGCGGACCGCGAGAGCGCCCTGCGCGAGCGCGGCTTCCCCGGCTACACCACCTCACCCGGCTGGCTCGGCTACTCCGACGAGAAGCTCGGCCGGCTCGCCCGGCAGGCCGTCGCCGAGGGCTTCCGGCAGATCAAGCTGAAGGTCGGCGCCGACCTCGCCGACGACATCCGGCGCTGCCGCACCGCCCGCGCGGTGATCGGCCCGGACATCCGGATGGCGATCGACGCCAACCAGCGGTGGAACGTCGGCGAGGCCATCGAGTGGACCAGGGCGCTGGCCGAATTCGACCCGTACTGGGTGGAGGAGCCGACCAGCCCCGACGACGTCCTCGGCCACGCGGCGATCCGCAGGGCCGTGGCGCCCGTGAAGGTCGCCACCGGCGAGCACGTCCAGAACCGCGTCATCTTCAAGCAGCTCCTCCAGGCCGGCGCCATCGACATCCTCCAGATCGACGCGGCGCGCGTCGGCGGCGTCAACGAGAACCTCGCCATCCTGCTGCTCGCCGCCAAGTTCGGCGTCCCTGTGTGCCCGCACGCGGGCGGCGTCGGCCTGTGCGAACTCGTCCAGCACCTCTCGATGTTCGACTACGTCGCCGTCGCGGGCACCACGCAGGACCGCGTCATCGAGTACGTCGACCATCTGCACGGCCACTTCATCGACCCCGTCGTGATGCGCGACGGCCACTACACGGCGCCCACGGCGCCCGGTTTCTCCGCCGCGATGCGGCCCGAGTCCATCGCGGAGTACACCTACCCCGACGGCGCGTTCTGGGCCGCCGACCTCGCCCGGCAGGGCGCCACCGACCAGAAGGGTGCAGCGGCATGACCGACGCCAGCGACGTGCAGGACTTCGCGGGGCTCAAGGCCCTCGTCACCGGTGGAGCGTCCGGGATCGGCCGGGCCACCGCCGAGCTCCTCGCCGCCCGCGGCGCGAGCGTCGCCGTGCTCGACCTCGACCCGGGCGGCGTCGACAAGCCACTGCGCGGCTACACCGCCGACGTCAGCGACGACGCCTCCGTCCGCGCCGCGGTGGCCGCCGCCGTGGCGGACCTCGGCGGACTCGACGTCCTCGTCAACAACGCGGGCATCGGCGCCCAGGGCACCGTCGAGGACAACGACGACGACCAGTGGCACCGCGTCCTCGACGTCAACGTCCTCGGCATCGTCCGCACCACGCGCGCGGCCCTGCCCCACCTCAGGGACTCCGCGCACGCGGCGATCGTCAACACCTGCTCCATCGCAGCGACGGCCGGCCTCCCGCAGCGCGCCCTCTACTCGGCGTCGAAGGGCGCCGTGTACTCCCTGACGCTCGCCATGGCCGCCGACCACGTCCGCGAAGGGGTGCGCGTCAACTGCGTCAACCCGGGGACCGTGGACACCCCATGGGTCGGCCGGCTGCTGTCCGCCGCCCCCGACCCGGCCGCCGAGCGCGCGGCCCTCGCATCTCGCCAGCCCACGGGGCGTCTCGTCTCCGCCGCCGAAGTCGCGGGCGCCGTCGCGTACTTGGCGAGCCCGCTGTCCGGCGCCACCACCGGCACCGCCGTGGCCGTCGACGGCGGCATGCAGGGCCTGCGCCTGCGCCCCGCGGGCCAGTGAGCGCCATGCGCACCCGCACCCTGGGCCGCAGCGGCGTCGAGGTCACCGAGCTGTCCTTCGGCGCCGCCGGCATCGGCAACCTGTACACGCCCGTCACCGACGAGGAGGCCAGGGCCGCGGTCGACGCGGCCTGGGACGCGGGCATCCGCTACTTCGACACGGCCCCGCACTACGGCATCGGCCTGTCCGAGCGGCGCCTCGGCGAGGCGCTCGCGGCCCGGGACCGGTCCGCGTACACCGTCTCCACCAAGGCGGGACGCCTCCTCGTACCGGCCGGGGAGAGCGCGGGCGACGACCTGGAGCACGGGTTCGCCGTGCCGGCCACACACCGCCGGGTCCGGGACTTCAGTGCGGACGGGGTGCGCCGCTCCCTGGAGGACAGCCTGACGCGGCTCGGCCTCGACCGCGTCGACCTCGTCTATCTGCACGACCCGGACGACCACGGTGAGCAGGCGTTCCGCGAGGGCTACCCGGCGCTTGAGCGGCTGCGTGCCGAGGGTGTCGTCGGGGCGATCGGCGCCGGCATGAACCAGGCCGCCATGCTCACCCGGTTCGTCCGCGACACCGATGTGGACGCCGTCCTGTGCGCGGGCCGCTACACCCTCCTCGACCAGGGGGCGCTGGCGGAGCTGCTGCCCGAGGCGCAGGCGCGCGGCACGGCGGTCGTCGTCGGCGGAGTGTTCAACTCCGGCCTGCTCGCCGACCCGCGGCCCGGCGCGACGTACGACTACGCGACGGCGCCCCGCGAAGTCCTCGACCGCGCCTACCGGTTGAAGGACCTGGCGCAGCGGCACCGCATCACCCTCCGGGCGGCCGCGCTCGCCTTCCCGCTCGGCCATCCGGCGGTGGCGAGCGTCCTGGTCGGCACGCGCTCGCCGCACGAAGTCCTGGACGCCGCCGAGCAGTCCGCCGTGGATGTACCGGCCGCGTTCTGGAAGGACGCCCGCACCGCAGGGCTCCTTGCCGGCGACGTCCCCGTCCCGGCCCCCGCCCCCGTACCCGGAGAGGAGCAGGCGTGAGAATCGCCCTGCACACCAAGGTCCGCGCCGACCGCGTCGACGCGTACGAGGCCGCGCACCGCGAGGTCCCGGCCGAACTCCGGAAGGCCATCCGCGCGGCCGGTGCCACGTCCTGGACCATCTGGCGCAGCGGGACCGACCTGTTCCACGTCCTGGAGTGCGAGGACTACGCCCGCATGCTCGCCGAGCTGGACAAGCTCCCGGTGAACATCGCCTGGCAGGCCCGTATGGCCGAGCTCCTCGACGTCGTCCACGACTACTCGGCCGACGGCGCGGACGCGGGCCTGCCCGTCGTCTGGGAGCTGTGATGCCCGCCGTCGTCGACGCGCACCACCACGTCTGGGACCTCTCCGTGCGCGACCAGGACTGGATCACCGGCAGGCAACTCGCCCCGATCCGGCGGAACTTCACGCTGGACGACCTGGCACCCCTCGCGCGCAAGTCCAACGTCACGGCCACCGTCCTCGTGCAGACCGTCAGCGTCGAGGAGGAGACCCCGGAGTTCCTCGCCCTGGCCCACGACAGCGAGCTCGTGGCCGCAGTGGTCGGCTGGGCCGACCTCACACGCCCCGACATCGCCGACACCCTGGCCCGTCTCGTCGAACTCCCCGGCGGGCGTCACCTGAAGGGCATCCGCCACCAGGTCCAGGGGGAGCCCGACCCCGAGTGGCTGCTGCGGCCCGACGTGCGCCGCGGCCTCGCGGCCGTCGCCGACGCCGGTCTGGTCTACGACCTCGTGGTCCTGCCCCACCAGCTCCCCGCCTGCGCTGCGGCCGCCGCCGGTCTGCCCGGCCTCACCTTCGTCCTCGACCACTGCGGCAAGCCGCTCATCGCGTCGGGCGCCGCCGAGCCTTGGACGGGCGACGTGCGGGCGCTCGCGGCCCTGCCCAACACGGTCTGCAAGCTCTCCGGCCTGGTCACCGAGGCCGACTGGGCGTCCTGGACGCCGGGGGCGCTGCGGCCGTACGCCGACACGGTCCTGGAGGCGTTCGGTCCCGACCGCCTGATGTTCGGATCGGACTGGCCGGTCTGCACCCTGGCGGCGACGTACGGGCAAGTCATGGAAGTGGCACAGGAGTTGACCGGATCGCTGACCGCTCCTGAGCGCGACGCGGTCTTCGGCGGCACGGCGACCCGCGTCTACGGGCTCTGACTCCGGGGTCTTCTACCGGCTCCGGCTCCGGGGGGTGGCGAGCCGCGTCGGACGCAGGAACTCGCGTACGTACGTGCGCTCCCAGCAGGCGCCCGTGGCTCGCAGCTCGCGCCACGTGGTGTAGCGGTAGCGGTAGAGGCGGGCCCGGACGTACGTGGGCGGGCCGTCGGCGGGGAACGGGGAGTGGCGCAGCAGCCGCAGTGTGTCGCGGTCACCGGTCAGGAGCCGCTCCACCAGACCTCCGAACCAGGACTCCGCGTACAGGGGAGAGAGCGCCGCGAACCACATCAGCCAGTCGAGCCGCAGATGGTAGGGCGCGAACTGGCGTGGCCAGCGCCCAGGATCGCCCGGCTTGCCCCTGAACTCGTAGACCAGCCAAGGGGATTCCTCGCGCGGCACCGGGTCGGCCGTGCCCTCGATGACGATCTCGTGCCGGATGCGCCCCACGCTGCCGAAGGCGCCGTACGCGTTGACGAGGTGCAGGGAGTCGTAGGTGCGGTTCATGGACTGGCGCCGGGACAGGAGGTTGCGCGCCGGGTGGTAGCTCAGCGCGACGACGAGCGCGGTGAGGGCGATGACCACGCACTCGTACCAGAGCGGGGCGGCGGCCGGGTGCGGCGGCTCGCGCAGGAGGGAGAAGTCCACGGCCGTCACGGCGAGCAGGATCGTCAGCCAGTTCAGCCAGGAGAAGTTGCCCGACAGGACCAGCCACAGCTGGGTGAGGATCATCAGGCAGGCCGCGGCCGTCGCGATCGGCTGCGGGGTGAACAGGAGGACCGGAACGACGAGTTGGGTCACGTGGTTGGCGCCGGCCTCGACGCGGTGCAGGGGGCGCGGGAGCCGGTGGAAGAACCAGCTCAGCGGGCCCGGCATCGGCTGTGTCTCATGGTGGTAGTAGAGGCACGTCAGCTTCCGCCAGCACTCGTCCCCGCGCACCTTGATCAGCCCCGCGCCGAACTCGACGCGGAAGAGCACCCACCGCAGGAGCAGCAGGACGAGCAGTGGCGGCGCCACGCGTTCGTTGCCGAGGAAGACGGCGAGGAAGCCCACCTCCAGCAGCAGCGACTCCCAGCCGAACGCGTACCAGGTCTGCCCGACGTTCACGATCGACAGATAGAGCACCCACGGCACGACCCACAGCGCCATCGCTCCCCACAGCGGCACCAGGTCGGCCAGTCCCGCGGCGAGCGCGGCCGACACCGCGGCCCCGCCCCAGGCGACGCCCGCGAAGAACCGGTCCGAGTAGTACGCCCTGAACAGCGTCGGCGCCTGCCGCCACGGCACCCGCTCCAGGTAGCGCGGAACCGGCAGCATCCCGCGCTCGCCGATCAGCGCCCGGAACTGCAGCGCCGCCCCCACGAAGGCCACGAGATACAGCGCCGCCAGACCGCGCTGGAAGATCAGGCGGCCGAGCCAGTACCCGGGCGAGCTGAACCACTCCACCTCTCCAGTGTGACGGAGAGTGAGGGCAACGCGCGTGCGGGAGCGCACTGCGCTTGCGAGATGCCCGATTCCGCCGCAAACAATGGGGCAAAGTGCCCATATGCAGGCGGGAGAACACGGTGCGCTCACCCACCAGGACCCTTGTCGCTGCCTTCGCGATATCCGCCGCACTCCTGGTCGCCGGATGTTCCGGGGACAGCGGCAACGACGCGTCGGCCGACAAGGGGGAGCTGTTCCTCCAGCCCGTGGCTCAGGTGGGCCCGGACCCGTTCACCGACTCCACCGCCACCGCCACCGAGACTCCCGCCCCTGTCACCCGAACGCCGCAGCCGCCGTCACCGAGCGGCACCGCGACCGCGACCACGCAGGGCATGCGTCCCGTCGACGGTGCGACCCCCGGCCTCTACGGCGGCACCCAGTCCGCCGGAAGCTGCGACGTCGAGAAGCAGGTCGCCTTCCTCGCCTCGGACCAGACCAAGGAACGCGCCTTCGCCGACGCGGCGGGCATCTCCGCGACCTCCGTCCCCAGCTTCCTGCGCGGCCTCACCCCCGTCGTACTGCGCGCCGACACCCGCGTCACCAACCACGGCTACCGCTCCGGAGAGGCCACGAGCTACCAGTCCGTGCTCCAGGCCGGCACCGCCGTACTCGTCGACGACCGCGGGCTGCCCCGGGTGCGGTGCGCGTGCGGCAACCCGCTGGCGCCGCCCGTAGCGTTCACGGAAACGCCGAACACCCAGGGACAGGAGTGGTCGGGCTACCAGCCGACCCAGGTCGTGGTCGTCACGCCGGCACCGAAAGTCATCACGAACATCGTCATCGTGAACATCACCGACAACACGTGGATCGAGCGGAAGGTCGGTGACGACGGACAGCACGACAAGCGCGTGCCGCCGCCCCCGATGCCGAAGCCCAACCCCTCCGACAGCTCCGAGTCGCCCCCGCCGTCGTCCACGTCACCGAGCTCGAGCAGCAGCTCCAGCAGCAGCCCGTCGGAGTCGTCCAGCAGCGCCAGCCCGCCGTCGTCGCAGCCGCCCTCCTCGGACGAGTCGGCGCCGCCCTCCTCCGACGAGTCGGCACCGGCCTCGGAGCCCGCCGGCCCGCAGACCAGCGCACCCGGCGACACAGACACCCCGCCGGACTCGCCGCCCGGCGACGGCTCCAGCGACCTCGGCCCGGACACCGTCCCCGACAGCCCCGACCAGCCCGACGGCAACGGCCTCATCCCCGGCGAGCCGTCCGCCGAGACCGTCTTCTCCAGCTGACGCGGCCCGGCCCGGCGCGCCTCGTGGCGCGCACGGGGCCATGCGGAGCACACCGCGCCCCGCATGCGAGTGATTCGCCGTGCGCCTAGCGTGGCCCCATGGAAGCCGGTACGGGGGGCGGGGAGCCGAACGAGTGCACCCACTGCGGCAGGGCGGCAGACGGTGCGGCCTGCTGTTTCCTCGCCGAGTTCGGGGACCACCTGGGCATCGGCAGCTTCGACTGGGACCTCGGCACCGGCCTGATGCACATGGACGCCAAGGCCCACGAGATCTACGACATACGCCCCGACGAATACGACGGGCGCCCCGAGACCCTCGGCATCCGCGTTCCCCCGACCGAGGCCACCCGGCTCGACGGCATCGTCGCCACGGCCCTGAAGGACGGCAGCGAGAACTACGGCGCCTACTTCCGCGTCAAACGCCGCGACGGCAGGATGTGCTGGACCCACACCCAGGGCTACGTCAGGCGGGACGACACCGGCCGCCCGCGCCGCATCGTCGGCCTCGTCCGCGACGCCACCCAGGAACTCAGCGACAGCACGGCCCGGCGGGAACAGGACGCCATGCGCCGCCGCCAGACCAGCGTCGTCCAGGGCACCACCGCCGCACTCGCCCACGCGCGCACCGTCCAGGACGTCATCGACGTGCTCAAGGACAGCCACGGCCTCCAGCACCTCGGCGCGACCAGCCTCGTCATGGGCCTCGTCCGGGCCGGCCGCATCCACCTCGTCGCCGAAGGCCCCGAGGGCAGCTTCGTGCCCGGCACCAAGGTCACGCGGATCGACGAGCCGTACCCCATGGGCGATGTCGTGCGCACCCTCGCGCCCCGCTTCATCGTGTCCCCCGACGACTTCGCCCGGTCCTACCCGCTGCTGTGGCCGCACATCACCCAGCTGGAGATCACGGCCGCCGCCTACCTGCCGCTCATCGCCCAGGCCCGGCCCATCGGCGCGCTCGGCCTGCTCTACAACGACAAACGCGGCTTCACCGAGGAGGAGCGCAACGTCCTCGTCGCCCTCGGCAGCAGCATCGCCCAGAGCCTCCAGCGCGCGATGTTCTACGAGCAGGAGAAGGACCTCGCCCAGGGCCTCCAGCAGGCCATGCTGCCCCGCACCATCCCCGCCGTGTCCGGCGCCGACATCGCCGTCCGTTACCGCTCGGCCTCCCTCGGCCGCGACATCGGAGGCGACTGGTACGACGTGATTCCGCTGCCCGGCGGACGCGTCGGCGCCGTCATCGGCGACGTCCAGGGACACGACACCCACGCCGCCGCCGTCATGGGACAGCTGCGCATCGTGCTGCGCGCGTACGCCGCCGAGGGGCACACGCCCGCCACCGTCATGGCCCGCGCCTCCGTCTTCCTCCACGAACTCGACACGGAGCGGTTCGCGACCTGCCTGTACGCGGAGGCCGACCTGTCGACCGGGGTCGTCCAGCTCGTGCGGGCCGGGCATCTGGACCCGCTGCTGCGCCTCATGGACGGGACCTGCCGCAGACTGCAAGTCGACGGGGGCCTGCCGCTGGGCCTGTCCGCCGAGTTCGGGCAGCTCGAATACCCGGTCGGGACCATCGAACTCGACCCGGGCCAGACCTTGATCCTGTGCACCGACGGCCTCGTCGAGCAGCCCGGAACCGACCTCGACGACGGACTCCAGGCGCTCACGGCCCTCGTCGGCACCGGCCCCGACGACCTCGGCGACCTCGGCGACCTGCTGTGCGAGAGCGTCGACGACCGCGGCGGTGACGACGATGTCGCCCTGCTCCTGCTGCGCCGCCGCGGCATCGGCGCCCCCCAGTCGGGCGGCCGGCTCCAGCAGCATGTCGCGCCGAACGACCCCGAGGCCCTGAGAGAGGCCCGGCACATGATCAGGGCCGCCGTCCGGGCCTGGGGCTCGGGCGGGCGCGCGGACGAGATCGAGCTCGTCGCCGACGAGATGATCACCAACGCGCTGATGCACACCGACGGCCCCGCGGTCGTCACCCTCCGCGTGATCACCGCGTCCGACCGCAGGCTGCGCGTGGAGGTCGAGGACACCTCCAGCGCGCTGCCGCGCCGGCGCGAGGCGGGCGAGGACGGCGTCTCGGGGCGCGGCCTGCTCCTCGTGGACCGGCTCGCGGACGTGTGGGGCGTGGAGGCGCGGGGGAGCGGCAAGTGCGTGTGGTGCGAGTTCGTGGTGCCGGCCCGCGACTGACCGGGGCCGTGGCGACGGCTCACATGGCGGTGTCAGTGACCGGTGGCACTCTGGACCCATGCCGGAACTTCCCGAGGTCGAATCGCTGACGGACTTCCTCACCGAGCATCTGGTGGGGCACGAGATCGTCCGCGTCCTGCCCGTCGCCGTGAGCGTCCTCAAGACGTACGACCCGCCGCCCGCCGCCCTGGAGGGCCGCACGGTCACGGGCGTGACGCGGCACGGCAAGTTCCTCGACCTCGACGCGGACGGACTTCACCTCGTCACGCACCTCGCCCGCGCGGGCTGGCTCCACTGGAAGGACCGGCTCCCCGACGGCCCGCCCCGCCCCGGCAAAGGACCGCTCGCCCTGCGCGTCGCCCTGGAGGACGGCGAGGGCTTCGACCTCACCGAGGCGGGCACCCAGAAGAGCCTCGCCGTGTACGTCGTCCACGACCCGGCCGATGTTCCCGGCATCGCGAGACTCGGCCCCGACCCGCTCGCCAACGGCTTCGACGAGGCACGCTTCGCCGCACTTTTGGACGGCGAGCGGCGGCAGATCAAGGGGGCGCTGCGCGACCAGAGCCTCATCGCGGGCATCGGGAACGCGTACAGCGACGAGATCCTGCACGCCGCGAAGATGTCCCCGTTCAAACTCGCGTCGAGCCTGACCGCCGACGACGTGTCCGTCCTGTACAAGGCCCTGCGCGACACGCTGACCGAGGCCGTCGAGCGCTCGCGGGGCGTCGCGGCCGGGCGGCTCAAGGCCGAGAAGAAGAGCGGGCTGCGGGTGCACGGCAGGGCGGGGGAGAAGTGCCCGGTGTGCGGCGACACCATCCGTGAGGTGTCCTTCCACGACTCGTCGCTCCAGTACTGCCCGACCTGCCAGACGGGCGGCAAGCCGCTCGCGGACCGCAGGATGTCGAAGCTCCTGAAGTGAGGGCCGTGCCGGCGTGCGCCGCCCGAAGCCGCCTGCCAGGAAGGGGGGTTCACCGCATCGGGATGGTCACCAGGCGTGCCCCGTCCGTGGTCCGCACCTCGAAGCGGGCGATCTCCTGAGGGCGGAGCGCCACCGCGCTCTGCGTCGTGGTCGCCCCTGCGTCGTGGGCCCGCACGGCCCAGCTCGTCACCGTCCGCCGCGCACCGTCCTTGCCGACGACCACCAGCTCGCACACCCGTGGGCCGTGCGCGTCGCGGACCTCGAGCCCCACCCCGGTGCCCCACGCGTGGCCGGACGCCGTCACCGAGGCCGACACCCCGGTCCCCGCGTCCCGCGCGTCCAGGCGCACGGCGCCGTCGCCGGCCCCGCCCAGGACCACCACACCCGGCCCCGCCACGGCGAGCACGACCGCCGCCGCCATCGCGCACAGCCACCGCCTCCGGCCCGCCCGGCGCACCCGCTCCATCCGCGAGACCAGCCCGTCCAGGAGCACGGGACCTGCCTCGGCCACCGTCTCCACGGCCGGCGGCGTGGCCCGCGCGTACAGCGCCAGGGCCGCCGTCGTGGACCCGAGCTCCCCGACCCGCGCCACGCACCCGGGGCACTGCCCGAGATGGTCCTCGAAGCGGAACCGGTCCGCCTCGTCGAGAACGCCCAGCGCGTAGGCGCCGGCGTCGCGATGCCGATCCAGGGACCTCATGCCGTTCCTCGCGTCGTACGTGTCTGACCTCTGACCGGACGGTGTGTGCCGCTCGCCCTTCCGTACGCAACCGGCCGCCGAATCACTCAAGTCCCACCAGGATTGGCCACCACGGGGCAACCACCTACACTCCAGCCGCATGCTGCGCGTACTGGCCGTCGACGACGAGGAACCCGCACTCGCCGAGCTTCTCTACCTGTTGCGGGCCGACCCGCGGGTGCGCGCCGCCGAGGGCGCCACCGACGCGAACGAGGCGCTGCGCCGCATCGGCCGCGCCCTGGACGCGGGAGGCGACGACGCGAACGCCATCGACGTGCTCTTCCTCGACATCCAGATGGCCGGGCTCACGGGCCTCGACGTGGCCCGGCTCCTCGCCGGGTTCGCCAAGCCCCCGTTGATCGTCTTCGTCACTGCCCACGAGGACTTCGCCGTGCAGGCCTTCGACCTGAAGGCCGTCGACTACGTCCTCAAGCCCGTCCGCAGGGAACGCCTCGCGGAGGCCGTGCGGCGCGTCGCCGAGCAGGCCGCCGTCGCCCGGCCCGCCGTGGACCTCTCCGCCGACCGGATCCCCGTCGAACTGGGCGGCGTCACCCGCCTCGTGGCCGTCGCCGACATCACGTACGCCGAGGCCCAGGGCGACTACGCGCGCCTGCACACCGCCGACGCCAGCCACCTCGTGCGCATACCGCTGACCACCCTGGAGGAGCGCTGGCAGCCGCACGGGTTCGTCCGGATCCACCGCAGCCATCTCGTCGCCCTGCACCGCATCGACGAACTCCGTCTCGACGGCGGCGGCATGAGCGTGCGGATAGGCGACGCCGAACTCGCCGTGAGCCGTCGGCACGCGAGCCGCGTCCGCGAACTCCTGATGCGGCGCGCGGGCGGCTGACCGGAAACCGCGTGACCTGGGCCGATACCCGTCGGCCTCTTCCGCTCGGCCCGCACCCCCGCCTACACTCCGGCCGTGTCCGCCAGCGCTGAACCCGCACCCCGCCGCGAGGTCGTGACCGGCGAGCCGCGCGCGGCTCGCCGGCTGCCCGGCCACCCCACCCAGTGGGAGATCGACGAACAGACGACGCTGGGCGCGGCCTACGTCCGCTCCCTGATGCGCAGTCAACTCCGCACCGCACTCACCGCGTTCGCGGTCCTCGCGCTGCCCGTCGTGACCCTGCCGCTCTTCTTCGGCGCGCTGCGCAACACCACCGTCGTCTGGATCGTCCTCGGCTTCGGCTGCTACCCGGTCCTCGTCCTCATCGCCTGGTGGTACGTGCGCCGGGCCGAGCGCAACGAACGCGACTTCGCCCGCCTCGTGCACGGCCGGGCCGTCCGCGAACGTCACGGGGCGCCGTGAACGAGGCGTACGCGATACCCGCCGTGGCCGTGGTCGTCCTCGCCACGGTCCTCATCGGCGGCTTCGGCCTGCGCATCTCCCGCACCACCTCCGACTTCTACGTCGCCTCGCGCACGGTGGGCCCCGGCCTCAACGCCGCGGCGATCAGCGGGGAGTACCTCTCCGCCGCCTCCTTCCTCGGCGTCGCCGGACTGCTGCTCGTGCACGGCCCCGACATGCTCTGGTATCCCGTCGGCTACACCGCCGGATACCTCGTCCTGCTCGTGTTCGTCGCGGCCCCGCTGCGCCGCTCCGGCGCGTACACGCTGCCCGACTTCGCCGAGGGCCGCCTGGAGTCCCGCAGCGTCCGCAGGGTCGTCAGCATGCTCGTGGTCGGCGCGGGATGGCTCTACCTCGTGCCCCAACTCCAGGGCGCGGGGCTCACGTTGCAGATCCTCACGGGCGCGCCGCGCTGGTTCGGCGGGGCGCTCGTCGCCGCCGTCGTCGTCCTGGCGGTCGCCGCGGGCGGCATGCGCTCCATCACCTTCGTGCAGGCCTTCCAGTACTGGCTGAAGCTGACCGCGCTGCTCGTACCCGCGTTCTTCCTGGTCCTCGCCTGGCACGGCGACGGCGGCACCCCGCCCTCCGCCGACGGCGTGCTCTGGTCCGGCGCGGGCTCCGGGCAGCCACTCGCCACCAGCCGCGCGGACCACCCTCTGTACGCGACGTACGGCCTCATCGTCGCCACGTTCCTCGGCACGATGGGCCTGCCGCACGTCGTCGTCCGCTTCTACACCAGCCCGAACGGCCGCGCGGCCCGCCGCACCACGGTCGCCGTGCTCGCCCTCATCGGGCTCTTCTACGTCCTGCCGCCGGTCTACGGCTGGCTCGGCCGTCTGTACGCGCCCGAACTGAGCGCCACGCAGGACGCCGACGCGGCCGTCCTGCTCCTGCCGGGGCGGGCCATAGGCGGGCTCGGCGGTGACCTGCTCGGGGCGCTCGTGGCCGGTGGCGCCTTCGCCGCGTTCCTGTCGACCGCATCGGGCCTGACGATGGCCGTCGCCGGCGTGCTCAGCCAGGACGTCCTGCCGGCCCGCGGCGTACGGCACTTCCGCCTGGCGACCCTCCTCGCGATGACCGTGCCGCTGGGCGGGGCGCTCCTGGTCAGCGGGGTGCCGGTGGCGGACGCCGTCGGGATGGCGTTCGCGGTGTCGGCGTCCTCGTTCTGCCCGCTGCTCGTCCTCGGCATCTGGTGGCGGCGGCTGACCCCGCCCGGCGCGCGGGCGGGGCTGCTCCTCGGCGGCGGCTCCGCGCTCGTCGCGGTCACCCTGACCGTCGCCGGCGTCGCACAGGGCGGCTGGCTGCACACCCTGCTCGCCTGGCCCGCCGTGTGGTCGGTCCCGGTCGGCTTCCTGGCCATGATCCTCGTATCGCTGGCCACCCAGGACTCCGTACCGCCGCACACCAGCGCCACGATGACGCGGCTGCACCTGCCCGAGTCGCTCAGCACGGACGGGACGATCACCGCGGGCGAGCAGGGAGCCCGCCCGTGACCGCCACCGCCGTACTCCTCGCCCTGTGCCCGCTCCTCCTCGCGGGCGGCTTTGTCCTCGGCCGTCGCACGGCGCACCCAGGGGGCCGCAGCGACGTCGGTACGCCCGTGGAGCGGGCCACCTTCGACACGCTGCACACCGCCTCGCTCGCCGCGCCGCCACTGCGGGCCGGGCTCACCGAGGAGTCGGCTCGCAGGTCGGCCCGCAGGCTGCGCACGCTGCTCGGCACCGACGCGCTCTGCCTCACCAACCGCACCGCCGTCCTCGCCTGGGACGGCGCGGGGGACCAGCACGGCAAACAGGTCATGGGGCATCTCGAAGGGCTGCTCGCCACCGGGCGCAGCGCCGCGTTCGGCTGCGGATGCGCCGCCGTCGACTGCCCGCTGCGCTGGGCCGTGGCCGCCCCGATCGTCACCGACGGGCGCGTGCTCGGCGCCCTCGTCGCCTACGCGCCCCGCGAGTCGGCCGTCCTCGCCCGCGCTGCCGACGAGGTGGCCCGCTGGATCTCCGTACAGCTGGAGCTGGCCGAACTCGACCGCTCCCGCACCCGCCTCATCGAGGCCGAGATCAAGGCGCTGCGCGCGCAGATCTCGCCGCACTTCATTTTCAACTCACTGGCCGCCATCGCCTCGTTCGTCCGCACGGACCCCGAGCGGGCCCGCGAACTCCTCCTGGAATTCGCCGACTTCACCCGCTACTCGTTCCGCCGCCACGGCGACTTCACCACGCTCGCCGACGAACTGCACTCCATCGACCAGTATCTGGCCCTGGTCCGGGCCCGGTTCGGCGACCGGCTCTCGGTCACGCTCCAGATCGCGCCCGAGGTGCTGCCGGTGGCGCTGCCCTTCCTGTGCCTCCAGCCCCTCGTCGAGAACGCCGTGAAGCACGGCCTGGAGGGCGCCGTCACCGGCAGCCGCATCACGATCGGCGCCCGGGACGCGGGCGCGGAGGCGGAGGTCGTCATCGAGGACGACGGGGTCGGCATGGACCCGGGAGAGCTGCGCGCGATCCTGCGCGGCGAGGGCGGCACCTCGACCGGGATCGGCCTCTCGAACGTCGACGAGCGGCTCAGGCAGGTGTTCGGCGACGACTACGGCCTCGTCATCGAGACCGGCACCGGAGCGGGCATGAAGATCACCGTGCGGATCCCCAAGTACCGCGCGGGCGTGCACTCTTCGGGCGTCGAGGTCGAATAGCGGGACTGCAGGGGCCCTGCGAAGGGGCCGAGGGGCCTCAGAACAGATGGATCGCCAGATGGCCGAGCGGCAGCCCCAGTTGCCACGCCGGTGTCCACACCTTCGGCCCGTCGTCGTCCTCGTCGGGCAGCGGCCCGCGGCCCGGCACGGAGTCCAGGTCCGGCGCGAGCAGCTCCGTCTCCTCCAGCCATCGCCAGGCCGCCTCGGCCAGTTCGAGGTCCGGCGAAGGTCTGTTCTCATCGAGCGCCTGCGCGGCAAGGCGGCCCATGTGCTCCCGCACCCAGTACTGCCACGGCTGGTCGTACGCCGTCAGCGACAGCCAGGTCTCCAGCTGGGACACGACCCGGATGCCGGACAGCTCGCCGTCCGTGTCCGACAGGAAGATCGTCAGTGCGAGTGCGTCGCGCCCGGCCCGGAACTCGAAGGACGTGGGCGGCATCAGATCACCGGTGCGCAGCAGCTCATCGGCGATGTATTCGGCGTACAACCACGCCATCGGCACCGTCAGTTCGCCGCCGCCGGCGCCCGATGTGCCTTCCTTGCTCCCGTGCAACATCCCTTCCTGCCTTCCTCCGGTCCGTGCGCTGTGCCGGCCCCCGGGCCCTCGCGCCCGACCGGGCGGGGGAGGACAGCCGATTACTCAATCGAGGACCGGGGCACCGGGCAAGGCGCTTTACGGAGGCTTGACCTGCCGTCCGGTTTCAACGCGGGCCGGCCGTGTTCGCCTCATAGCCCGGGAGCACCCTGCGCAGTGCGCGCAGCGCGTAGTACGCACGGGACTTCACGGTACCGGGCGGGATGCCGAGCGCCGCGGCGGCCTCGGCCACGGAGGCGCCACGGAAGTACACCTGGAGGAGCACCGCCCGGTGCTCCGGGCTGAGCGTCGCCACGGCCTCCCGCACATCGAGCGCGGCCGCCGAGCGCTCCGCGTGGTCGGCGCAGACCCGCGCGCTCTCCAGGACCGTGCCGCCGATCTCCGGGGGGCGGGCGAGCCGCGCGCGCCGGGCGTCTATGGCGAGCCTGCGGCCGACGGTGAACAGCCAGGGCCGCACGGACTCGTAGTCGGCGCGCAGCGCCTCCGGATGCTGCCAGGCGCGGACGAACGTCTCCTGGACCAGGTCTTCCGCCCGCTGCCGGTCGCCGTCGCACAGCCGCAGGAGGAAGGAGAGAAGCGGCCTGCCGTGCTCGCGCTGGAGCTGGGCCAGCACATGGGCTGCCGTGCGGTCGGGTCCTTCGGTCTTCGTGGCGGTCGTCATGGCCGTATGGCAGCGCAGCGCGCCGCTCACGCCCAGAGCGCGGGCAGCGGTCTGCGACGGGCGGTCGATGCCGTCGGCAAGCGGTGCGGCGAACGGGGCCGACTGCGCCGGAACGTGACGCCGTTTTGGGGACTGCGGCGGTATGGAGCCTTGACTCAACCCGATGCCCGTACGTCTATGCGTATGTCGAAAATCACCTTATTCACCGAATCATGGAGTTGGGCCGATGACGCAACGCACACGGGCCACGAGCCGCACGGGACGCACCAGACACACGCCACGCGCGCGGCGCACGCGGCAGGGCGCGGCGGTCCTCGCTGCCGCCCTGATCGCCGCGGGCGCGGGCTGCGCCGCGCCCGCGGACAGCGCACATCGTCCGGCGACCCGGGGCAGCGGCACCCCGGCGCCCCACGGCAGCGACACCCCGGCGCCGTCGGCCGCGGGCGGCGCCACCGGCGGGCACCGCGGCTTCACGCTCGTCGCCTCCGGTGACGTACTGCCGCACGCCTCGATCATCAAGAAGGCGAAAATCGACGCGGGCGGCGACGGGTACGACTTCGCGCCGATGCTGTCCGGCGTGCAGCCGGCCGTCTCCAAGGCGGACCTGGCGATCTGTCACATGGAGACGGTCTACGGCACCGCGGGCCACTACACCGGCGACCCGAAGTTCAAGTCCCCACCCGAGGTCGCCAAAGGGCTGCGCGACACGGGCTACGACGCCTGCTCCACGGCCTCGGACCACGCCCTCGACGACGGCGCCCCCGGCATCGACCGCACCCTCGATGCCATGGACCGCGCGGGCATCCGCCACACGGGCTCGGCGCGAACCGCCGCCGAGGCCGGCAGCCCCACGTGGCTGCGCGCCGGTGACGCCAAGGTCGCCCACCTCGCGTACACGTACGACACCAACGGCGCCCCGATGCCCAAGGGGCGGCCGTGGGCCGTGAACACGATCGACCGTCAGAGGATCGTCGACGACGCGCGGGCGGCCCGGAAGGCGGGCGCCGACGTGGTGGTCCTCTCGCTGAACTGGGGCACCGAGTGGCAGGACGATCCGGACGAGACCCAGCTGCGGCTCGGCGACGAGCTCACCGCGTCCCGCACGGACGGCCGCCCCGACATCGACCTGATCCTCGGCACGCACGCGCACGTCCCGCAGGCGTACGAGAAGGTCAACGGCACCTGGGTGGTCTACGGCATGGGCGACCAGATCGCCGGCGAGATGTACAACTACGACGGCGCCCACGACCCGCGCGGCAACGAGGGCACCATCGGCCGCTTCACCTTCGCGCCGCCGGAGCGGGCCGGCGGGCGCTGGGAGGTGCGCAAGGCCGAGTTCCTCCCCCAGTGGTTCAACGTCGGCTCGGGCCGCGTCGTCAACGTCAACCAGGCCATCCACGACGGCCTCGGCCTGAACGACGTCCGCGACCGGATCAGTCAGGCCGTCCTCAGCCGCGGCGCGGCCGAGGACGGCCTGACCATGGGCAGGTAGCGGTCAGGACGTCGCCGACGGGTCCGTCTTCGCCAGCTCCGACCTCTTGTACGAGTAGCTGAAGTAGATGACGAGCCCGATGGCGAACCACACCGCGAACCGCACCCACGTCTGCCACTGCAGGAACGTGATCAGCCAGATCGAGAAGACGACGCCGAGCGCGGGCACCGCCGGCATGCCGGGCGTGCGGAACGTGCGGGGCAGGTCGGGCCGCTTGTAGCGCAACACGATCACCGCGATGCACACCACGACGAACGCCAGCAGGATGCCGATGTTGGTCAGCTCGGCCGCCTCCCCGATCGGCAGGAACCCGGCGATGACGGCCGACGCGCACCCGACGATCCACGTCACGCGCGTCGGCACGTGCCGGGTCGGATGGGTCTTCGCGAACCACTTGGGCAGCAGCCCGTCACGGCTCATCGAGAACCACACACGGGTGACGCCCAGCATGAAGGTGAACATCACCGTGAGGATGCCGATGATCGCGCCCACCGCGATGACATCCGCGAGACCGCTCAGGCCCACCGACTTGAACGCCGTCGAGAAGCCGCTCTCCGGGTCGATGTCCTTGTAGTTCTGCATCCCGGTCAGGACCAGGCAGGCCAGCACGTACAGGACCATCGAGATCGCGAGCGAGTAGAGGATCGCCTTGGGCATGTGGCGCTGTGCGTCCTTGGACTCCTCGGCCGCCGTCGACATGGCGTCGTACCCGAACACCGCGAAGAAGACGGTGGCCGCGCCCGTGAACGCGCCGCTGACGCCGAACGGGAAGAACGGCGAGTAGTTGCCCGTATTGATGTGGAAGAAGCCCACGGCGATGACGAGCAGCACCACGAGGACCTTCAGGACCACCACGACGGTCTCGAAGCGGGCCGCGTTCTTGATGCCGAGCGTCAGCAGATACGCGATGAGCAGGCACAGCAGCGCGGCGAACAGGTCGACCTTGTGGCCGTCGCCCGTGCCCGGCGCGCCCAGCATCCAGTGCGGCAGATCGAGGCCGACCTCGCCGAGCAGGAAGCCGAAGTAGCCGGAGATACCGATGGCCACGACCGCGACGATCGCCGTGTACTCCAGGAGCAGGTCCCAGCCGATGAACCAGCCGACCAGCTCGCCGAGGACGGCGTACCCGTACGTGTAGGCGGAGCCGGCCTTCGGGATCAGGCCGGCGAACTCCGCGTAGGACAGTGCGGCGCAGGCGCTCGCGACGCCCGCGATGAGGAACGAGACCAGGACCGCGGGCCCCGCCGTTCCGTTGGCGACCGTGCCCGCGAGGGTGAAGATGCCGGCGCCGATGATGCCGCCGACACCGATCGCGGTGAGCTGCCACAGGCCGAGGCTGCGGGTCAGCTGCTGCGTCGCTCCGCCCTCCGCCTCCTCGATGTGCTCGATGGGCTTGCGGCGCAGCACGCCCTCCCCCACCCGGAGTCTTCTGGGACCGGCCATGGGTTCCACCTCTTCGCGGACGGCAGTCGGCTGACGGTCGATCATGATGGCCCAGCCGTTGCAACTACGGAAGAAGGCACGCCTCACGGGGTGTGAGGGTTCGGGGGCGGTTACGGGACCACGGTGACGGGCCAGCGCCCTGCCTTCACCAGCCGGATCGCCACCGACCCGACGATGCGGTGTCCCGCCTGTTCGGACGCGCCGACGACCACGGCGTCCGCCTTCAGTTCGTCGGCGGCGGTGACCAGGCCGTTGTACGGGTCGCCGCGGAAGGTGTGGAACTCCCAGCGCACCTCGAATATGTCCTTCACCCGCTCCGCCGCCTCCCTGATCTCGGTGATCAGACCCTCGGCGATCTCGTCCGTGGTGTCGGCCACGGGGACGCCGAGCGCGGCGCCGGTGGCCATGACGGGCTGGACGTAGACGACGGCGAGGAGGGCGCGCTGGCGCCGCGCGAGGCCTCCGGCGTAGGACGCGGCGCGCAGCGACGAATCGGAGCCGTCCACCCCGACCACGATCACCTTGGGACCGTCCGTACCGCGTTCGAACTGGTGTGGCTGCTCTGCGTTCACAGCGGTGAGGCTAGCGGAAACCCCAGGTCCCGCGGGTGCTGGGGGCGACGCTTTCCGTACAGGCCCGCCGCGGGCGCCGCTGGTCCGTTCGCCCGCCGGGTCAGCGCACCTCGACCAGTCGGGCGAAGACGACGACATTCCCGTCGTAGCCGTTCTGCTGGGAGAAACCGCCACCGCACGTGATCACCCTCAGTTCGGGCGCTCCCTTACTGCCGTAGACGCGGGTACCCGGGAATTTCGCCTTCTCGAAGACCTCGATGCCGTAGATCTCGAACACGGCGGTCTTCTGGTCCTTGCGCACGACCTGGACGCGATTCCCCTTTTTGAGCGAGCCGAGGCCGTAGAAGACCGCGGGCCCCTGCTGGTTGTCGACATGGCCGACGATGACGGCGGTGCCCTTCTCGCCCGGAGTCACGCCACCGGTGAACCAGCCCGCGAGATTCGGGTCCTCGGGCGGCGGGGCGTCCACCCAGCCGTCCGCATCGACGCCTACGGGCACGACCGGGGCGTCCACCTGGATCGCCGGGATCTGCACCCGGTCCGCCACGGAGTACGGCAGCGGCTTCGGCGCCGCCTGGGACGGGGAGCTGGCATCCGCTGCCGCCGCCGACGCGGGCTGCGGGGGACCGATGTCGAATTCCCCCGATCCATTGCGGATCAGCGCGAGTCCGGTGAGCAGAACCAGCGCCATCACGCCCCACGGCGCGCGCTTCTTCTGCTGACCCTCCTCGTCGGCCGGCTGGGACGAAGGCATTCGTTCACCCCTCTCGACGCGGCGGCGAGACCGCGGCACTTGCGCTTACTGAAAAACTAAGCGCGGCGCACGCGGGGGGCGACAGCCCAGGAGCGAATGGGTGGCGGCCAGGAGTGCGGTACGCCATACGGGTCCGCATCGCTGACACGGGGCGACGCTGTCCGCCGGTCAGGCGACAGGGCGGTGCGGTGACGGCTCGTCGGGGCCCGTCGTGTGCCATACGTGCGCGCCCGCGCCGCGCCACTCGACCAGATGGGGATCGTCGAGCGTCGTGTCGGACTCCCCGAGCCCGGCCGAACGCAGCAGCCGGATGAGGTCCTGATCGCTGTGCGCGAGCCCGACGGCCCGCCCCCGCACGGTGACGTGCCGCCCGCCCTCGGGCGCGGGAGGGTGTACGACGATGGGGGTGTGCCAGGCAGTCATGCCACCAGAGTGCGTCGCCGGGGCGCAGGGTGCAGGGCGGGCCGCGCCGACCCGGAGATGAGCGCGGCCCGCCGGTCTCACCCCCCGGCGCGCGGGAACAGCATGAGGAAGGGTTCCACGGTGGCCGCGACCCCGCGGCTGTAGGGCGCGTCGAGGTCCCAGACCAGGAAGAGCAGGAACGCGATCAGCGCCGAGAAGAGCCCGGCGAGGACCAGCTCGCGCGCCGTTCTGCGGATCTGGAGCGCGAAGACCATCCCGATCGTGACGAGCCCTCCCGCGATGAGGCCGAACCAGACCACGCCCGGCATCGTGGCCCCGGTGGAGTCCGCGCGCGCGTTGCGGGCGTCGTCCGCGGCGGTGATCTGGTCGAGCAGCGGCTGGTAGGCCTGCGCCTCGAAGTCCGTCTTCGGCTGGTAGTCGGTGACGTCGTGGCGCACCTTGTCGAGGAGCCGGGTGCCCTCGGCGGTGAGATGGCCCTTGTTCTTCATCGTGCGCCACTCGGTGGTGACGACATGGCTGACATAGGTGTCGACATCCGAGCGGATACGGGTTCTGACCTCCGTCGGATAGACGCGGACGCGTTCATGGATCTCGTGCAGCGCCTGCGCCTCGTTGCGTACGTGGTCCTGGGCGGCACTGCGGCCCTCCCAGACACCCGCGATGGCGAGGCCCAGGACGATCGCGTACACCACGCCGATCATCATCGTCATGTACTCGATGACGTCGGGGGTCTCGCTCGGGTCGTCGTCGTCGCCGATCCTGCGCTGCTGAAGAACGGTCACGACGAGCACGACCGCGCACGCGGCCACCATGGCGAGGGTGAGAACAAGCCATTCCGACATAGGGACCTCCGGGCGGTCAGCGCGGGCGCAGCGCGGCTACGGCGAGCACCGCGGGCGCGGTGATGAGCAGGGTGAGCGAGACCAGGGAAGGCCCGCCGCTCGGCGGCGCCTTGCGGGGCGCGGGGCGGTATGCGGGGTAACTCACCGGAGTCGGCGAGGGCTTGGGGCGCACCGTCGGCTTCGGGGCGGGCGGCGGCGGCGCTTTCACGGGCGGCGGAGGTGGTGGCGGTGGTGGAGGAGGCGGCGGTGGTGGTGGAGGCGGTGGTTTCGGGGCCGGGGGCGGCGCGGGCTTGCGCGGCTGTGGCTTGACGGGGCCCGCCCGGCAGACGACGCCGTCACCGGCGCGGGCTGTCGCGTCGCCGCCCTTGCCGATCGAGGCGTACGCGCAGTTGTCGGCCGGGGTCAGTGCGGCCGCCGTGGCGCCGGCCGCGGGCGAGCCCAGCAGCCAGGCCAGCGCGAGCGCCGCCACCACCCGTGTGACCAGGGTCGACCTGGCCCCTCTGGATCCGTACACGACGGAGATCATGGGCGGCGGGAGGCGGCGCCACGCCCCGGCCGCCGGGGATTGGTCCGAAGGTGGGGAGATGGGGGGCGCCAGGTTTGCCCGCGGCCACCGGAGCGCACGCGTGGCCCACCCCGGATGCGTCCCGCGCCCCCTCGGCAAAAAGAAATTTCCGGCCCCGTTGAACACATCCGCCGTCGCCGCGCGTACCTAGGGCCATGTGCGGCCCCTTCCGGGATCGCACAACACCCAAGCAACCAGCGGGAGTTGGCAATGAACACCTGGCGGAGCGCCTCACTCGTAGCGACAGCTGCGGCCCTGCTGGCGCTGACGACGGCGTGCGGTCAGGACCAGGGCGACCAGTCGCCCAATGGCCAGTCCGTGGGCAACGCCGCCCCGGCGCAGGGCGGTTACGGCAACGGGGACGCGTACGGCAGTGGCGACGGCTACGGAGGCGCGAAGGACGCGGGGGCGACCAAGGCGAAGCCGGCCGGGCAGCTCGCCACCTGGGACAGCAAGAAGCTCGGTCAGGTCCTCACGGACAGCGAGGGCTTCACGATGTACCGCTTCGACAAGGACACCGCGCAGCCGCCCAAGTCGAACTGTGACGACGCCTGCCTCAAGGCGTGGCCCGTCGTGCCCGCGGACGGCGCCAAGGCGGCGCCCGGCGTCGACCAGTCGCTGCTCGGCGAAATCACCGCGGCCGACGGCACCAAGCAGCTGACGGTCGACGGCTGGCCCATGTACCGGTACGCGATGGACACCAAGCCGGGCGACGCGAAGGGGCAGGGTGTCGGAGGCGTCTGGTACGCCGCCGGGCCCGACGGCAAGAAGGCGAGCCCCGCCGCCGCGCAGCCCGCCGACCTCGCCGGTCTGTCCACGCGCAAGGACCCGAAACTCGGCGAGATCGTCGTCGACAAGAACGGAATGACCGTCTACCGGTTCCTCAAGGACTCGGCCTGGCCCATCAAGTCGAACTGTGTCGACACCTGCGCGGAGAACTGGCCGGCCGTCGCCCCCGTAGCGAAGAACGACACCAAGGGCATCCTCAAGAAGGGCTTCATGACGTACGACCGCCCCGACGGCGGCAAGCAGCAGACGATCAACTGCTGGCCGGTCTACACCTACTCCGGCGACAAGAAGCCCGGCGACACCAATGGGCAGGGCGTGGGCGGCACTTGGTACGCCGCTTCACCCGAGGGAAAGCCCGTGGGAGCGCCCAAGTAGGGGTACCGCGTAGAGTCTGCTGCGGATTTGGCGAATCGCCGGTCTGTTCCTCCCGTGATCACGCGGAGGGAACAGGCCGGTTCTTTTCCGTTGCGACAGAGAGGGTTTCGGGGTGATTTCGGATCATTGCCATTCGGCACTTGCCGGAGGCAGTGACCGAGAACGGACGGTCAATTTCCGTTTTGACTCGCTCCATTGGCGGGCGATCAGTAGCCTCAGCTCGAACACCGGCTCGCCTACGCCTTGGAGACATTGATGGAGCGTCCCGCCTGGGCCCCTCAGGGCATCGACATCTCGGTGCCCAGCGTGTCCCGGATCTACGACTACTACCTGGGCGGTTCGCACAACTTCGAGGTGGACCGGGAGGCGGCCCGCAAGGCGATGGAGTTCATGCCGGGGCTCCCGAAGATCATGCAGGCGAATCGTGCCTTCATGCGCCGGGCAGTGCGTTACGCGGTCCAGCAGGGCGTCACCCAGTTCCTGGACATCGGATCCGGAATCCCCACCTTCGGCAACGTCCACGAGGTGGCCCAGGCGGCCGACTCCGAAGCGCGCGTCGTGTACGTCGACCACGACCCGGTCGCCGTCGCGCACAGCCGGGCCGTCCTCGACGGCAACGACCGCGCGGCCGTCGTGACCGCCGACCTGCGCAAGCCCCGGGAGATCCTCGCGGCCCCCGAGGTCGGTGAACTCCTCGACCTGGACAAGCCGGTCGCCCTGCTCCTCGTCGCCGTCCTGCACTTCGTCGAGGACGCCGACGACCCGCAGAGCGCCGTCGCCGAGCTGCGCGACGCCCTCGCGCCGGGCAGCCTCCTGATCGTCACGCACGCCGCGTACGAGGGCATCCCGGTACCCGCCGCGCGGGCCGCCGGCACGGTCGACGTGTACAAGAACATCCGCAACCCGCTGATCATGCGCTCGCGCGAGGAGATCGCGCGATTCTTCGAGGGATACGAGATGGTGGAACCCGGACTCGTACAGATGCCCGAATGGTGGCCGGAGAACGCGCCCGCGGACGAGGATCCCTATGCCTTCTCGGGCTGCGCCGGCGTGGGGCGCAAGGCGTGAGCGGCGAACAGGACGGGCCCGAGGGCAGACTGCGCAGGTTCGCCACCATCTGGAGCCGGGCGATCTTCCCGGTGACGGCGACCTCCCTGTCCCGGGTCGAGTTCGAGAAGGAACTCATGCCGCTCGCACGGCGGTTGCGGGACGCGCTCGGCGAGCGGACCCTGGACGCGCCCGCCGCCCAGGCCGTCGGCGCGGCACTGATCGGCGTGCACTGCACCGACCCCGAGGCGCTCACCCGCACCCTCGACGTCGTCGACGCCTACCTCGTCCTGTACTGCCGTACCGACGAAGACCGGCGCGAGGAAGAGCTGCGGGCGCGCTGCGCCCGGCTCCAGCACTCCGTCGCGGCCGGCTTCGCCCAGGCCCTGCGCGAGCGGACCCTCGCCGAGCAGGAGGCCATCTCACGGGCCGCCCTGAGCGCGCGCAGCGCGGTCGCCGAGGCGCTGCACGCGAGCGAG
The DNA here is from genome assembly GCF_053644375.1 of Streptomyces sp. NPDC055400. Lineage (NCBI taxonomy): Bacteria > Bacillati > Actinomycetota > Actinomycetes > Kitasatosporales > Streptomycetaceae > Streptomyces > Streptomyces sp. NPDC055400. Next base: position 325,470 of record NZ_JBSHLM010000012.1, read on the forward strand.
GCCCGGTTCCGCGCGGTGTTCCACGGCGCGGCCATCGGCATCGGAATAGCGGACCTCGAGGGCACGGTCCTGGAGGCCAACGACGCGCTGGTGCGCATGTTCGGCGGCGCCGAGAACCTGGTGCGCGGCCGCAACGTCCTCGAGTGGACCCACCCCGACGACGCCCCGCACGTGTGGCGCCTGTACGAGGAGCTGGTGCGCGGCGAGCGTGAGCACTACCGCGTCGAGAAGGCGTTCTACCGCCCCGACGGCACCGCCCTGTGGACGAACCTGACCGTCTCCCTGCTGCGGGACGCCGACGGAGTGCCGCAGTACCAGCTGGCGCTGATGGAGGACACCACCGAGCGCCGCCTCCTGAACCTGCGGCTGCGCTACGAGGCCACCCACGACGCGCTCACCGGGCTCCCCAACAGGACCCTGTTCTTCGAGCGCCTGGAGAAGGCGCTCGCGGCGGGCGACGGCATGCGCTTCGGCCTGTGCTACCTCGACCTCGACGGCTTCAAGACCATCAACGACAGCCTCGGCCATGCGGCGGGCGACCGGCTCCTCGTCGAGGTCGCCGACCGCCTCCAGGCCTGCGCCACCGCGCCCGGCGAGATGGTGGCGAGGCTCGGCGGCGACGAGTTCGTCGCGCTGACCACCGGCCGTGACACCGCGGCCGAGGTCGACGACCTCGCCGGACGCATCATGCACGCGCTGACCGCCCCCATCCGCATCGACGGCCGCGAGCTGACCGTGCGCGGCTCCATCGGCATCGTGGAGGGTCCCGCGGCGGGGGAGCGCAGCCCGGCGGAGGTGCTGCGCAGCGCCGACATCACCATGTACCGGGCCAAGTCGGCGGGCGGCAACCGCTACGAGCTCGCCGACCCCGAGGCCGACGCGCGCGTCATCACCCGGCACGGCCTCACGACCGCGCTGCCCGCGGCCCTGGAGCGCGGCGAGTTCTTCATCGAGTACCAGCCGCTCGTGCACCTCGGCGACGGCAGTGTGCGGGGCGCCGAGGCGCTGGTGCGGTGGCTGCATCCGCAGCACGGTGTGCTCGGGCCCGACCAGTTCATCCCGCTCGCCGAGGACACCGGCCTCATCGTGCCGCTCGGGCGCTGGGTCCTGGAGGAGTCGGTGCGCCAGGCCCGGGTCTGGCAGGAGCGTTACGAGGACGCAGGGCCCCTGCGGATCAACGTGAACCTGTCCCCGATGCAGCTGACCCACCCGGGCCTGGTCTCCGACACCGTCGACATCCTGGAGCGCTTCGGACTCGAACCCGGCGCGCTCTGCCTCGAAGTCACCGAGTCCGCCCTGATCGGCGCGGACGACGACCTCCTGAAGCCGCTGCGGCGGCTCGCCGAGATGGGCGTGGACATCGCGCTGGACGACTTCGGCACGGGCTACTCGAACCTCGCGAACCTGCGCCGGCTCCCGGTGAGCGTCCTCAAGCTGGACCGTTCCTTCACGCAGGGCATGCAGCGGTACCCCGCCGACCCCGTCGACCTGAAGATCGTCGAGGGCATCGTCGCGCTCGCGCACAGCCTCGACCTCTCGGTCACCGTGGAGGGTGTGGAGACGGGCGCACAGGCCGAGCAGCTGCGCGACCTGGGCTGCGACACCGCGCAGGGCTGGTACTACGCCCGCCCGGGCCCGCCCGACCGCCTGCACGAGCTCGCCCTGTGCGACGCGACGGGGTGAGGCCCTGGTGATCCGCTGGGTGTACGCCTTCATCGACCGGCCAAAGGCGCGCTTCGGGGCGGCCTGCGACTTCTGGACGCGGGTCACGGGGACGCACCTGTCGGCGCCCCGCGGCGACCACGACGAGTTCGCGACGCTGCTGCCGGACGGCTCCGCCGATCCGTGCCTGAAGGCGCAGGCGGTCGACGGCCCCGGCGGCGCACACGTGGACTTCGCGGTGGACGACCTCGCTCGGACAGCCGGCCTGGCGCGCCACCTGGGGGCGACGCCCGTCCACACGGAGGAAGGCCTCGAGGTCCTGCGCTCACCCGGCGGCCAGCTGTTCTGCCTGGTCCCCTGGTCCGGCGAACACCGCCGCCCCGACCCCGTCGCGGGCCCCGACGGGACGACGAGCCGCCTTGACCAGGTCTGCATCGACCTGCCCCCGGCGATGTACGAGGCGGAGATCGACTTCTGGACCGGGTTCACCGCCTGGACCTCGTCGCCGGGCACGCTGCCGGAGTTCCACACGATCCGCCCCCCGACGGACCTCCCCGTACAAATCCTGCTGCAACGCCTGGCGGCCGCCCGCCCCACAGCCGCCCACCTGGACCTGGCCTGCACCAACACGGAAGCAACCCGGGCCTGGCACGAATCCCTGGGCGCGAAACTCGTATCAAGGGGCGCACACTGGCTGGTCCTACAGGACCCATCGGCAGCGCCGTATTGCCTGACATCCAGACCCCCCACCCCCTAGGGGCACAGGGAACAACCCGCAATCAGGAGCGCGGGAAACGGCGCAAATCCCCACGACGCACCGGCACCCGACCAAGCCGCGGAGGCCCCGCAATCCAGGGGCGCGGGGAACTGCGCAAACCCCCCAAAAATCACCCGCACACATTCCCCCGCCCAAAACCACGTCACCCCTCCAGCAACATCCGCTGAAGTTCCCGCGCGGCCCGAGGCGGAGCCACATCGCTGCGATGGGCCAGCGCAATCGTCCGGTGCAGCCCGGGACGGGCGAGCGGAGTCACCCGCAGATCGGCCCCCGCCCGCGTCGCGACCATATGCGGCACGACGGCCACCCCGAGCCCCGCCCGCACGAACCCCAGCACCGCGTCCATCTCCCCGCCCTCCACCGCGAAGTCCGGCTCGAACCCCTCCGCCCGGCACGCGGTGACGGTCAGTTCCCGCAGGTCATAGCCGTGCCGGAACATCACAAGCCGCTCGCCCTCAAGATCGGCAATGCGCACGGACCGCCCCCGCCCGGGCCGCGGCGCATCAGGCGAGGACACGACCACCAGATCCTCCCGCAGCAGCTCCACGGTCGTCAGCGCCGGCGCCGGCGCGGGCAGCGGCAGCACCACAAGAGCCAGATCCAGCGCGCCGCGCGCGAGTTCGCGTACGAGGTCGTGGGAGCCGCCCTCCTCGATCATCAGGCGGATCCCGGGATACCGGTCGTGGAAGCCGCGCAGTACATCGGGCAGCAGGCCCGTGCACAGCGAGGGCGTGGCGCCGAGCCGCACCCGGCCGCTCTTGAGCTGCGCCAGCTCCTGCACCTCCTGCCGCGCCGTGTCCGCGTCGGCGAGGATGCGGCGGGCCAGCGGCAGGAGCGCCTCGCCCGCGTCGGTGAGCGTGATGTTCCCGCGGGCGCGCAGGAAGAGATCCGCGCCCAGCTCCCGCTCCAGGGACCGGATCTGCTGGGACAGCGACGGCTGGGCGACATGGACCACCTCGGCGGCCCGGGTGAAGTGCCGGGTCTCGGCAACCGCGACAAAGTACTGGAGCTGCTGGAACTGCATGACCCCCACAGTAATCGCTCGATAGTCTGCGCCTATGGAAATGAGCCGGACCATGTCTTGGACCGATCGGGCCCTTCGGCTCTAGCGTGCGTGACATGGCTCTGGCAACACGGACGGACCGACGGCCGTCCACGACGCGTACGCTCTGGGACTCGTCCGTCGGCAAGAAGACAGTGATGGCCGTGAGCGGCCTGATCATGCTGCTCTACTTGGTCGTCCACATGATCGGCAACCTGAAGATCTTCTTCGGGCCGGGCGAGTTCAACCACTACGCCCACTGGCTGCGCACGGTCGGTGAGCCGTTCATGCACTACGAGTGGACGCTGTGGCTCGTCCGCGTCGTGCTCGTGGCCGCCGTCGTCGCGCACGCCACGTCCGCGTACCAGCTGAGCCGGCGCGACATCAGGGCCCGCCCGGCCAAGTACGTGCACAAGAAGGCGCGTTCGAGCTACGCCACGCGCACGATGCGCTGGGGCGGCATCATCCTCGCGCTGTTCATCGTGTGGCACGTCCTCGACCTGACGACCGGCACCGCGCACCCGGGCGGCTTCCAGCCGGGCCACCCGTACCAGAACGTGATCGACACCTTCTCCACCTGGTACGGCAACGTCGTCTACATCGTCGCGATGCTCGCCCTCGGCCTGCACGTCCAGCACGGCTTCTGGAGCGCGGCGCAGACCCTCGGCGTGGGCAGCGCGACCCGCGACCGCGTCCTGAAGACCGTCGCCAATGTTCTCGCGCTGCTGCTCACGGCCGGCTTCATCGCCGTACCCGTGGGCGTCATGACCGGAGTGGTGAGCTGACCCATGAATTCCTACGCGGAGTACGCGACCGGTGAGCCGGTCGTCGACACCAAGGCCCCCGAGGGCCCCGTCAACGAGCGCTGGGACACCCGCCGCTTCGAGGCGAAGCTGGTCAACCCGGCCAACCGCCGAAAGCACACCGTGATCGTGGTCGGCACCGGCCTGGCCGGCGGCTCCGCGGGCGCCACGCTGGCCGAACAGGGCTACCACGTCGTCCAGTTCTGCTACCAGGACTCCCCGCGCCGCGCCCACTCGATCGCCGCGCAGGGCGGCATCAACGCCGCGAAGAACTACCGCAACGACGGCGACTCCGTCCACCGCCTGTTCTACGACACGGTCAAGGGCGGCGACTTCCGCGCCCGCGAGTCGAACGTCCACCGCCTCGCGCAGATCTCCGTCGAGATCATCGACCAGTGCGTCGCGCAGGGCGTCCCGTTCGCCCGCGAGTACGGCGGCCTGCTCGACACCCGCTCCTTCGGCGGTGTCCAGGTCTCCCGTACGTTCTACGCCCGCGGCCAGACGGGCCAGCAGCTTCTCCTCGGTGCCTACCAGGCGCTGTCACGGCAGATCGCCGCAGGGAACATCGAGATGCACGCGCGCACCGAGATGCTCGACGTGATCGTCGTCGACGGCAAGGCGCGCGGCATCGTCGCCCGCGACCTGATCACCGGGAAGATCGACACGTACTTCGCCGACGCCGTCGTCCTCGCGTCCGGCGGCTACGGCAACGTCTTCTACCTGTCGACGAACGCCATGAACTCCAACGCGACCGCCGTCTGGCGGGCGCACCGGCGCGGCGCCTACTTCGCCAACCCGTGCTTCACCCAGATCCACCCCACCTGCATCCCGCGCACCGGCGACCACCAGTCGAAGCTGACGCTGATGAGCGAGTCGCTGCGCAACGACGGACGCATCTGGGTACCGAAGGCGAAGGGCGACACGCGCCCGGCGAACGAGATCCCCGAGGGCGAGCGCGACTACTACCTGGAGCGCATCTACCCGGCGTTCGGCAACCTCGTGCCCCGCGACATCGCCTCGCGCGCCGCGAAGAACGTGTGCGACGAGGGCAGGGGAGTGGGCCCCGGCGGCCAGGGCGTGTACCTCGACTTCGCCGACGCGATCAGCCGCATGGGCAAGAAGGCCGTCGAGGAGAAGTACGGCAACCTCTTCGACATGTACGCGCGGATCACCGCTGAGAACCCGTACGAGACGCCCATGCGGATCTACCCCGCCGTGCACTACACGATGGGCGGCCTGTGGGTCGACTACGACCTCTCCACCACCATCCCCGGCCTGTTCGCGATCGGCGAGGCCAATTTCTCCGACCACGGCGCCAACCGCCTGGGCGCCAGCGCGCTCATGCAGGGTCTCGCCGACGGCTACTTCGTCCTGCCGTCCACCATCAACGACTATCTTGCGCGCAACCCGCACCACTCCATCGACGACGCCTTGAGCGCCGAACACCCCGTCGTCCAGGACGTGCTGGCCGAGACCGAGGACCGGATCAACCTCCTCCTCGCCGTCGACGGCGACCGCACCCCCGACTCCTTCCACCGCGAACTCGGCGAACTCATGTGGGAGTTCTGCGGCATGGCCCGTACGGAAGAAGGCCTGCGCAAGGCCCTCGACCGGATCCCGCAGATCCGCGAGGAGTTCTGGCGGCGCATCAAGGTGCCGGGCACCGGCGAGGAGTTCAACCAGTCGCTGGAGAAGGCCAACCGCATCGTCGACTACCTGGAGCTCGCCGAGCTCATGTGTCTCGACGCGCTGCACCGCGCCGAGTCCTGCGGCGGCCACTTCCGCGAGGAGTCGCAGACCCCGGACGGCGAGGCCGCCCGCCGCGACGAGGAGTTCTCCTACGCGGCCGCCTGGGAGTTCACTGCCACCGGCGACGCCCCCGTCCTGCACAAGGAAGACCTCGTCTTCGAGTACGTCCACCCCACTCAGCGGAGCTACGCATGAAGCTCACCCTGCGCGTCTGGCGCCAGAAGAACGCCGACGCCGAAGGCGCCATGTCCACGTACGACGTGGACGGAATCTCGCGGGACATGTCGTTCCTGGAGATGCTCGACACGCTCAACGAGGAGCTCATCCTCAAGGGCGACGACCCTGTCGCGTTCGACCACGACTGCCGTGAGGGCATCTGCGGAGCCTGCTCGCTCGTCATCAACGGCGACGCGCACGGCCCCGAGCGGACCACCGCCTGCCAGCTCCACATGCGGTCCTTCAAGGACGGCGACACGATCGACATCGAGCCGTGGCGCGCCTCCGCCTTCCCCGTGGTGAAGGACCTCGTCGTAGACCGCACCGCGTTCGACCGGATCATCCAGGCCGGCGGCTACATCAGTGCGCCGACCGGGGCCGCGCCCGAGGCGCACGCCACGCCCGTGCCCAAGCCCGACGCGGACTTCGCGTTCGAGCACGCCGAGTGCATCGGCTGCGGCGCGTGCGTGGCGGCCTGCCCGAACGGCTCCGCGATGCTGTTCACCTCGGCGAAGGTCAACCACCTCAACGTCCTGCCGCAGGGCGCGCCCGAGCGCGAGACCCGCGTCCTAGACATGGTCGGGCAGATGGACGCCGAGGGCTTCGGCGGCTGCACCCTCACCGGTGAGTGCGCCACCGCCTGCCCGAAGGGAATCCCGCTGGTCTCCATCACCGGGATGAACAGGGAATGGCTGCGCGCGACCCGTAAGGCGGGCAGGCGTTAGCCGTACGTCGTTCGCCGTCAATGTGCGGACGGGCGGGGCCGGGAGTGGTGCTCATCCCCGGCCCCGTCTCGCTTTCACCGGCGCTCCTGGCATTCAACATCCCCACATCCCCTCTCCTGTCACAGGTCACGTACACGACAACCGGTATCGGAAGAACAGGAGCGGCAGGCCGTACGACAGTGCGGCCCGCCCACCGCTCCGCCGAACCGGCCCGTGACCAGGAGAGAGCCATGACCGGCGTCACCACGCTCGACCGTCCCCCACAGCCCGAGGCACCCACCCGCTACACCGTCACCCTGGCCCGCGACGAGGACGACGTCCGTGCCGCGCAGCGGCTGCGGCACGACGTCTTCGCGGGCGAGATGGGCGCCCTGCTCACCACCCCGCATCCGGGCCTCGACGTCGACGCCTTCGACGCGTACTGCGACCACCTGCTCGTCCGCGACACGGTGACCGGCCAGGTCGTCGGCACCTACCGGCTGCTGCCGCCGGAGCGGGCCTCCGTCGCCGGACGACTGTACTCGGAGGGCGAGTTCGATCTGACCGCTCTCGACGCGATCCGGCCAGGCCTCGTCGAGGTCGGCCGCTCCTGCGTGCACCCCGACCACCGGGACGGCGCCGTCATCGGGCTCATCTGGGCCGGGATAGCCCGCTACATGGTCGACCGCGGCCACGAATGGCTGGCCGGCTGCTGCTCCATCCCGCTGGCCGACGGCGGCGCCCTCGCGGCGGGCACCTGGGACCGCGTGCGCACCAAGTACCTGGCTCCCGAGGAGTACCGCGTACGAGCGCTGCTGCCGTGGAACGCGGAGCGTGTGGAGTTCCCCGCCCGCACCGAGCTTCCGCCGCTGCTGCGCGGCTACCTCCGCCTCGGCGCCTGGGTGTGCGCGGAGCCGGCCCACGACCCGGACTTCGGGGTCGCCGACCTGTACGTGCTGCTGTCGATGCGCCGGGTCAACCCGCGCTATCTGCGGCACTTCCTCTCTCTCGCCCCGGCCTGATGAGCGTCTGGCTGCCCAGCGCGCCCTGCACCCCGAAGGCATGCGTGGAGCCGGCGGGGTCCGCGACGGCCGTACCCCGGGCCGTGCTGCGGATGACGGCGGTCCTTGTCCTGGTCCTGACCGGGATCGCGCTGTCACCGCTCGGCGGGCGGATCCCCGCCGGACTGGTCAGGTGGTGGTGCCGGGCGATCGCGCGGGCCATCGGGGTCCAGGTCCGCGTCACCGGCACCGCCGCCGCACCCACCGGCGGTCTGCTCCTGGTCGCCAACCACATCTCCTGGCTGGACATCCCGCTGCTCGGCGCCGTGCGCCCGGCCCGGATGCTCGCCAAGGCGGAGATCGGGCGGTGGCCCCTGGCCGGGCCGGTGGTCGCGCGCGGCGGCGTCCTGTTCATCGAGCGGGACCGGCTGCGTGCCCTCCCGGACACGGTCGCCCGCGTCGCCGAGGCGCTGCGGGCCGGCTCCGCGGTCGTCGCGTTCCCCGAGGGCAGCACCTGGTGCGGCCGCGCGCAGGGGCAGTTCCGGCGCGCCGTCTTCCAGGCCGCGCTGGACGCGGGGGTCCCGGTCCAGCCGGTCCGCCTCCGGTACCGGCTCGCGGACGGGGCGGCCAGCACCGCAGCCGCGTTCGTCGGCGACGACACGCTGCTCGCCTCGCTGTGGCGGGTGGCGTCGACACGGGGGGTGGTGGCCGAGGTCGAGATACGGGACGTGATCCCGCCGGGCTCTCACCTCGACCGCCGCTCGCTGGCCCGGGCCGCCGAGCCGGGGACGACGGGCCGGCCCCGTAGGACCCACACCGTGCTGGTGGCCTGAGGACTCGCCGAAGGGGGTACGGCGAACTCCGGTGCTTCGGGGGCGCGGGCTGTGCCGATACGCGGCTCCGCCGCGATGGGGGTCCCCCTGTTCGAGCGGAGCCGAGAACTTGGGGGAGCGACCAGCCGCGTACGGCCCGCAGGTTCAGGACCGCGCTTCCGGCACAGCGCCCGGCGGAAGGGCACGGGCGAGATAGGGAGCCGTAGCGCTCCCGCTCGCCCGCGCCACCTCCGTCGGCGGCCCCGCGGCGACGATCCGGCCGCCCGCGTCGCCGCCGCCCGGCCCCAGGTCGATCACCCAGTCCGCGCCCGCGACCACCGCCATGTCGTGCTCGACGACCACCACGGTGTGCCCGGCGTCGACGAGCCCGTGCAACTGCCGCATCAGAACGTCGACATCGGCCGGATGCAGACCGGTCGTCGGCTCGTCGAGCAGATACAACGTGGGACCGCGCCGCCCGCGCTGCAACTCGCTCGCCAGCTTGATTCGCTGGGCCTCCCCGCCGGAGAGCTCGGTGGCGGGCTGCCCGAGCCGCAGATAGCCGAGCCCGACATCGAGCAGCGTGCCGAGGCTGCGCGCCACGGCCGGAGTGTCCGCGAAGAACTCCGCCGCGCTCTCCACCGTCAGATCGAGGACCTCGGCGATGGTCCGCCCCCGGTAGGTGACCTCCAGCGTCTCGGCGTTGTAGCGCGCGCCGCCGCAGTCCGGGCAGGGTGCGTACGTGCTCGGCAGGAAGAGGAGCTCGACGCTGACGAAGCCCTCGCCCTGGCACGTCTCGCACCGGCCGCCGGCCACGTTGAACGAGAAGCGCCCCACGCCGTACTTGCGGGCCTTCGCCTCGTCGGTGGCCGCGAACACCTTGCGTACGACGTCGAACAGGCCCGTGTATGTGGCCAGGTTGGAGCGCGGGGTGCGCCCGATCGGCTTCTGGTCGACGACCACGAGGCGGCCCACGCCCTCCAGGTCCTCGGTGATCGAGCCGATGAGCGTGGACTTCCCGGACCCGGAGACGCCGGTGACGGCCGTGAACGTGGACAGCGGTACGTCCACGGACACGTTGCGCAGATTGTGCCGGGTCACCGGGCCGACCTTCAGCCGGCCGCGCGGCTCCCGCACCGTGCGCACGGGCACGCGCTCGCGGCCGAAGAGGAAGCGGGCCGTCGCCGACTCCGCGACGGACGCGAGGTCCGCGACGGGGCCGCTGTGCAGGACGCGGCCGCCGTGCTCGCCCGCGAGCGGGCCGACGTCGACGAGCCAGTCGGCCTTGCGGACGACATCCATGTGGTGCTCGACGACGAACACCGAGTTGCCGGCCGCCTTGAGCCGGTCGAGGACGGTGAGGAGCGACTCCGTGTCGGCCGGGTGCAGGCCCGCCGACGGCTCGTCGAGCACGTAGATCACGCCGAAGAGTCCGGAGCGCAACTGCGTGGCCAGGCGCAGGCGTTGGAGCTCACCGGCGGACAGCGTGGGTGTGGCACGGTCCAGACTGAGATAGCCCAGGCCGAGCTCGGCGACGGTGGCGATCCGGGCCAGGAGGTCGCCGGTGAGGACCCGCGCCGTCTCCGAGGCGTCGCCGGGGGCGTCGAGGATCTCCGCCAGGTCCGCGAGCGGCAGACGCGCGAGATCGGCGATCGTCCGTCCGCCGAACGTCACCGCGAGCGACTCGGCCCGCAGCCGCGCCCCACCGCACACCGGACACGGCGCGCTGTCGAGGAACCGCTCGGCCTTCGTCCGCAGCGTCTGGCTCTTGGAATCCGCGAACGTCTTGAGCACGTAGCGGTTCGCGCTCATGTACGTGCCCTGGTAAGGGCGTTGGATCCGGCCCGCGTCCCGCACGGGGTGCACGGTGACGACGGGCTGGTCGTCCGTGAACAGGATCCAGTCGCGTTCGCCCTGAGGCAGTTCACGCCAGGGCCGGTCGACGTCGTACCCGAGGGCGTCCAGGACGTCGCGCAGGTTCTTGCCCTGCCAGGCACCCGGCCACGCGGCGATCGCGCCCTCGCGCAGGGACAGCGACGGGTCGGGTACGAGGAGCGCCTCCGTCGTGCGGTGCACCACGCCGAGCCCGTGACATTCGGGGCACGCCCCCGCTGCCGTGTTCGGCGAGAAGGCGTCGGAGTCGAGCCGCTCCGCGCCGGGCGGGTAGTCGCCCGCGCGCGAGAACAGCATGCGCAGCGAGTTCGAGAGCGTCGTCACCGTGCCGACGGAGGACCGCGAGGTGGGGGAGGAGCGGCGCTGCTGGAGCGAGACGGCCGGCGGAAGCCCGGTGATCTCGCCGACCTTGGGCGCACCGACCTGGTGGATGAGCCGGCGCGCGTACGGGGCCACGGACTCGAAGTAGCGGCGCTGTGCCTCGGCGTAGATGGTGCCGAAGGCGAGCGAGGACTTCCCGGAGCCGGAGACCCCCGTGAAGACGGCGAGCACGTCGCGCGGGATGTCCACGTCGACGCCCCGCAGATTGTGCTCACGGGCACCCCGCACACGGACGAACGGATCGTGGTCGGGCTCGTGCATGGGGCGGGCTCCGTAGGGCGCTGGATGTGCTGTCACGCGAGGGGGCAAACCCCACGATTCTAGGCCCGGCGCAGCCCCGCGACCCGGGCGAGCCCGCGGTAGGACTCCAGGAGGCCCTCGCGGTCGTACGAGCTGGTCGTGACCAGGACCTCCTGCGCGCCGCTCTCCTTGATCAGGGTCTCCAGCCCGTCCGCGACCTGGTCCTGCGTGCCCGCGATGTGGCCGCGCAGCCCGGACTCGTAGAAGTCCCGCTCCTTCGCCGTCATCGTCAGCGCCTCCACGCGCTCGGCGGGCGGCAGCGGCGGGAACGTGCCGTGGGTGCGGGAGTACGCCATCGACCAGGCCTCCGGGACCAGCAGGCGGTGGGCCGCCTGCGGACTCCCGGCGACCGCGATCGTCCCCGAGACGACGACGTACGGCTCGCCCGCCCACGCGGACGGCCGGAACGCGGCTCGGTAGTGGTCGATTCCGCGCAGCATCTTCTCGCGGTTCCTGAGGTCGCCGATCACCATCGGGACTCCGGCCTCGGCGGCGATCGTCGCGCCCTCGCCCATGGCAAGCACGAACGGCGGGACGGCCAGCCCGTCCGAGGGGCGTGCGCGTACCCCGGTCGCGGAGGTCCCCCGGAAGAAGCCGAGCAGTTCGGCGAGCTGCGCCGCGAAGTCGTCCGTGCCGGCGGCATCCTTGTCCCGCCCGAGCGCCTTGCGTACCCCGCCGGTGAAGCCCACCGAACGGCCGAGACCCATGTCGATCCGCCCGGGGAACAGCGACTCCAGGACCCCGAACTGCTCGGCCACCACCAGGGGTTGATGGTTGGGCAGCATCACGCCGCCGGTGCCGACCCGGATCGTGCGGGTGGCGGCCGCGACCGCCGCGGCGAGCACGGTCGGCGCGGACCCCGCGACGCCCGGCACCCCGTGGTGCTCCGACACCCAGACGCGGTGATAGCCGAGCGCGTCCAGCTCGCGCGCGAAGCGCACGGTGTCGCGCAGCGCCGAGGGCCCGTCGTGCCCCTCACGGGTGCGCGAACGGTCGAGGACGGAGAACCGGGTCGATGCGATCACTGAGCTCACACACCGTTCAACGCCTGTGCCTCTTCAGGATTCCCTACGCTCGGCGTGTGATCGGCAACAGCAGACCTCTCGCCAGGCCCCTGGCCGTGTTCGACCTCGACAACACCCGCGCCGACACGGCCCACCGGCAGCGCTTCCTGGAGCGCACCCCGCGTGACTGGTCGGCCTTCTTCGGGGCCGCGCCCGAAGATCCGCCGCTCGCGCGCGGCGTCGAGCCGGCCCTGGAGAGCGCCCTCGAGCGCGAGGTCGTCTACCTCACGGGCAGGCCGGAGCGGTGCCGTGCCGACACGGTGGCCTGGCTCGCCGGACAGGGCCTGCCCGAGCGGCGCGTCCGGATGCGCCGCAACGACGACCGCAGGCCCGCGCGCCGCACCAAACTGGAGACGCTGCGCACGCTCTCCCGCGGCCGCGAGGTGCGCATGCTGGTCGACGACGACCAGCTCGTGTGCGACGAGGCCGAACGGGCGGGCTTCACCGTCGTACGCGCCCGCTGGGCGAGCGGTTCCGAGGCGCTGAAGGACGCCCAGGAGCGCGCGGGGCGGACCTGAGCGGACCCGGCATGCGGGTTCGGGGCCGGAGCTGAGCGGACTCTGCACGCGGGTTCAGAGCCGGAACTGAGTGGCCCCGGCGCGCACGCTCAGGCCTCGTCCTCCAGCCGGAAGCCGACCTTCAGGCCGACCTGGTAGTGCTCGATCTGCCCGTTCTCGATGTGGCCGCGTACCTGGCACACCTCGAACCAGTCCAGGCCGCGCAGCGTCTGGGAGGCGCGGTCGATGCCATTGCGGATGGCCTGGTCGACGCCCTCCTGGGAGGTGCCGACGATCTCTGTGACCCGGTACGTGTGATTGGACATGAAGGCCTCCTCGGCCCGTGCGGTGGACGTCCCTCCACGGTGCCTCAGGTCACCGTGGACCGCGAGCGAGAGCGCAGATGTTCGACTTACCCGCCGTCACCCCCTTGACCGTTCGATTGGTCCATACCAAAATCCAGCCACACCCGTGCGAGCGTCACGCTCACCCCCACGTCGGGCCTCCCCTCCCTGTCCGCAGGCAGAAAGTGACCCACGTGAAGTACCGCCGTGCCGCCGCGTCCCTCGTCCCCCTCGCCCTCGTGTCCGCCTCGCTGCTCACGGGCTGCGGCTATCTGCCAGGAGCGGGCGACGAGGAGCGCACGGTGACCGTCTGGCTGATGAAGGACAGCGCGTCGGACGCGTTCCTCAATCGGTTCACCAAGAGCTTCGAGGACAAGAACCCCGGCCTGCGCCTGGACATCCGTATCCAGGAGTGGACCGGCATCGGCGAGAAGGTGAGCGCGGCCCTCACCCAGGACAAGGGCGCCACGGCCAGCGGCGACGCGGCGGACGGACCGGCGCCCGACGTCATCGAGGTCGGCAACACGCAGGTGCCCCAGTACGTCGACGAGGGCGGACTGCTCGACCTCAGCCTGGAGTCCGCGCGCGACTTCGGCATGGAGGAGTGGCTGCCCGGACTCGCCGAACCCGGCATGTTCCACTCGCACCAGTACGGCATCCCCTGGTACGCGGCCAACCGAGTGGTGATCTACAACAAGGACCTGTTCGCCAAGGCGGGCATCAAGAGGCCGCCCCGCACCCGCGCCGAGTGGCTCGACGACACACGGCGTCTCAACGCCCATGGTGACCAGGGCATCTACCTGGCCGGCCAGGACTGGTACACGCTCGCCGGATTCATCTGGGACGAGGGCGGCGACCTCGCCACGGAGGACGGCGGCATCTGGGAGGGCAGCCTCCAGTCACCGGCGGCCCTGCGCGGCATGGAGTTCTACCGGCAGCTCCAGGCGCTCGGCCACGGGCCCAAGGACGCCGACGAGGAACACCCTCCGCAGTCGGGCGAGTTCGCGAAGGGCGACGTCGGCCAGATCGTCGCCGTGCCCGGCGTCGCCCAGGCCGTCGAGCAGCAGAACCCCGAACTCAAGGGAAAGCTGGGCTACTTCCCGATCCCCGGCAAGACGGCGGCCAAGCCCGGGTCCGTCTTCACCGGCGGCTCCGACCTGGTCGTGCCCGAGAACACCGACGACCGCGACGGAGCCGTCGCGGTCGTCAAGGCCCTGGTCGGCGAGAAGTGGCAGAAGGACCTGGCCAGGACCATGAACTACGTGCCCAACAAGACGACGCTCAGCGAAGCCGTCGCCGCCGAGCCGGGCGTGGCCGCGATGGCGGCGGGCGCCGCACGCGGCCGGGCCACGCCCGTGTCCCCGCTGTGGGCGAGGGTCGAGGCCGACAACCCGATCAAGGCGTACATGTCGAAGGTGCTCGCCGGGGCCGACCCGGCCGAGGCGGCCGGGGCGGCTTCCCGGCGGATCACCAAGGAGCTGGACGCCAGCGGACCGTGACCCGCCGCCCGCTACGGGGTCCGGGGCCGTCAGTCCACGAGGCTGAGCGAGAGCGCGAAGCGGTTCTGCGCGTCCGTCCACCAGTGCGTCATGCGCAGCCCCGCGCCCGCCAGTTCGGCCCGCACGCCCTCCTCGCGGAACTTCGCCGAGATCTCCGTGCGGATCTCCTCCCCGTCCTCGAAGTCGACCGCGAGGCCGAGCGCCGGGATCTTGACGGTCTGTGCGGCCGTGGAGCGCAGCCGCATCTCGATCCACTCGTTGTCCGCGTCCCACAGGGCGACGTGCTCGAAGGCGCCCGGGTCGAAGTCGGCGCCCAGGTCGCGGTTGATGACACTGAGCACGTTCTTGTTGAACGCGGCCGTCACGCCCGCCGCGTCGTCGTACGCCGCGACGAGGACCGACTCGTCCTTCACCAGGTCCGTGCCGAGCAGCAGCATGTCGCCGGGCCGCAGCAGGGCGCGTACGGAGGTCAGGAACGCGGCGCGCTCGGCCGGCAGAAGGTTGCCGATCGTGCCGCCGAGGAACGCGGCCAGGCGCGGCCCCGGAGTGTCCGGCAGGGTGAGTCCGAGCGTGAAGTCGGCGATCAGCCCGTGGATGTCCAGCCCGGGCCGCTCGGCGCCGAGCGCCTCGGCGGCGCCCCGCAGCGCGCTCTCGCTGACGTCCACGGGGACGTACGTCTCCAGGACCGGCAGGTCGTCGAGCAGATGGCGGGTCTTGTCCGACGAGCCGGAGCCCAGCTCGACGAGGGTGCGGGCGCCGGTGGCGTCGGCGATCTCCTGCGAGCGGGCCAGCAGGATCTCCCGCTCGGCGCGCGTCGGGTAGTACTCGGGCAGCGTCGTGATCTCGTCGAACAGCTCGCTGCCGCGCGCGTCGTAGAACCACTTGGGCGGCAGCGTTTTCGGCGTGCCGGTCAGGCCGCTGAGGACATCGGCGCGCAGGGCGGCGCCGGTGGCGTCCTCGGGCAGGGTGCGGGTCAGCTGGTACGGGCTCACGCGGAGGGCTCCTTGAGCGGGGTCAGAAGGACGTCGGTGCGGCTCGCGGCGAGCAAGGTGCGGTCCGGCACCTCGCGCCAGTGCGGATCGTCGTCGTACGGCTCGGAGGCGACGACGGTGCTGCGGCCGGGTTCGGTGAGATACCAGAGGCTGTCGCCCCAGGCGGTCGCGGTGATCGTCTCTCCATCGGTGAGGAGCAGGTTGAGCCGTGATCCGGGTGCGGCCTCGGCGACTTCGAGGACGGTGTCGGCGAGGGCCTGCCCCTGGTCGTCGCCCGAGCGCAGCCGGTACAGCAACAGAGCCCAGACGAACGCCGAGTCGCAGCGGGCCTCCAGGGACAGCAGGTCGACGGGCGGCACCGCTGTGGTGAGCGGGGCGAGCGAGCGCGGCCAGCCCTTCACCGCGCCGTTGTGGGAGAACAGCCACGGGCCGGAGCCGAACGGCGCCGCCGCTGCCTCGCCGTCCGCGCCGCCGAGCGTGGCGTCGCGGACCGCGGCGAGCACGGCCCCCGAGCGCACGACCCGGGCGAGGTCGGCGAACGACTGGTCACCCCAGATCGGTCCTGCCCTGCGGTAGCGCGCGGGCACCGGGTCCCCGTCCGCGTACCAGCCCACGCCGAAGCCGTCGGCGTTCACGGTGCCGTGCCGCTGGCGGCGCGGTTCCCAGGACTGGCGCAGCAGGCTGTGCGGCGGCGCCACGAGCACGTCGCCGAGCGGCACCGCAGGGCCCAGATAGGCCAGCTGCCGGCACATCAGGCACCCTCCCCGTCGCGCGCCGTGCGGAAGCCCGCGAAGATCTGCCGGCGCACCGGATAGTCCCAGTTGCGGAACGTGCCGCGGCAGGCCACCGCGTCCACGGCGAACGAGCCGCCGCGCAGCACCTTGTGGTCCGGGCCGAAGAACACCTCCGAGTACTCCCTGTACGGGAAGGCCACGAACCCCGGGTACGGCAGGAAGTCGCTCGACGTCCACTCCCACACGTCGCCGATCAACTGCCGTACGCCCAGCGGGGATTCACCGGCCGGGTAGCTGCCCGCCGGGGCCGGGCGCAGGTGGCGCTGGCCGAGGTTGGCGCGCTCCGGCGTCGGGTCCGCGTCGCCCCACGGGTAGCGCATCGACCGCCCGGACGCGGGATCAAAGCGGGCCGCCTTCTCCCACTCGGCCTCGCTGGGCAGGCGCCGCCCCGCCCAGCGCGCGTACGCGTCGGCCTCGTACCAGCTGACGTGCACGACGGGCTCGTCCGGCGGGACCACCTCGGTCACCCCGAAGCGGCGCCGCAGCCACTGCCCTGCCTCACGCCGCCAGAACAGCGGCGACCGCAGGCCGTTGTCCCGCACCAGCGCCCAGCCTTCGGGCGTCCACCAGCGGGAGCTGTCGTAGCCGCCGTCCTCCATGAAGGCCAGGTACGCGCCGTTCGTGACCGGCGCCGTGTCGATGTGGAACGGCGGGACGAGGCGCGCGTGCGCGGGCCGCTCGTTGTCCAGCGACCACGGCTCGGCGGTCGTACCCATCGTGAACGGGCCGCCGGGCACCAGGACTTCGGACGGTCCACGGAACGCCGGGGAGACGGGGCCGGGGTCCGGGGCCGTCAGGACCGCCGCGCCCGACCGGAGCTGATGGGTGATCAGCATCGTCTCGTCATGCTGCTGTTCGTGCTGGGCGATCATCCCGAAGGCGAACCCCGCCTCGGTGAGCCGGGTGCCGTGGAACGGCGTGCTCTCCAGGACGTCGAGCGCGCGGCCCCGCACCTCGGCCGCGTAACCGCGCGCCTCCTTGGGCGCGAGCAGCGGCAGCTTGGGCCGCTCGGAGCGCGGGTGCTCGAAGGCGTCGTACAGCGGGTCGATCTCCGGGCGCATCGCCTCGCGGCCCGCGACCGCGCGCAGGAGCCACTGCTCCTCCTGGTTGCCGATGTGCGCCAGGTCCCACACCAGCGGCGACATCAACGGTGAGTGCTGCGCGGTCAGTTCGGGCCCCTCGACGCAGCTCGTGAGCAGCGTCGTGCGGTCCCTCGCGGTGAGCAGCGCGGTCCGCGCGCGCTCCCGCAGCGCCTCGGGGTCCGGGGCGGTGTCTTGGCTCTGTGCGGTCATGAGGTGACGGTCCTCCCGGGGGCGGGGGCATCGATGTGGTCGAGCACGTCGTCGGCGGGGCACCGGCCGCGCACGACATAGCGGTCCATGAAGGCGGAGACGGCGGCGAGCACCCTGGGCGACGCGCCGAGCCTCGGCAGCGCGTCGAGCGCCGCCGCGAAGCACGCGACGGCCGCCTCGGCGAGCTCGGGGTCCGAGGGCCCGTGCCGCGCCGCGTCGCGCCACAGCTGATTGTGCGGCGCGGGCAGCGGGCCCGCCCGTTCGGACAGCGGCTTCACGGTGCGGTACGCGGTCTCGGCGGCCTCCGGGTCGTCGAACAGCGCGGTCGTCACGGCGAGCGGCACGATCCAGCCGTCGTCGCCCGGCTGCGCGTCGATCATGCGCAGTTCGAGGTGGCCGCGCGGGCGAACCGGAGGGAACAGGGTGGACAGGTGGTACTCGACGTCACCGCGCGTGGCGGGCCGGGGCCCACCGGTACGCAGCCACGTCCGCAGGGACATGCCGTCGGGCACGTCCCAGGGCCCGCTGTCCTTGCGGACGCACATCACCGGCGCGTCCAGGACGTGCCGGACCCAGGCCTCGCGCGGCTCCACGTCGAGGGGCGGTGCCCCGGACCTGCCGGGGTCGATCTCCTCCCACACCGCCTGGCGGGTGGAGCGCCAGCCGGTCGGACGCCCGCACAGCATCGGTGAGTTGGCGAACGCGGAGACCAGGACGGCGCCGAGCAGATGCGAGAGCCGCCACCGTCTGCCGTGGCCGAGCGGCCCGGGCTCCTCGTACCCGGAGTCGAGGCAGACCTGCACCGACGCCGACGAGCACATCATGGCGCGGCCCGCGGGTCCGGTCCGGTCGAACCAGGACTCCATGGCGTCGTAGCGCGGCTCGTGGAGCAGCCGCCGCGGCGGGCGCCAGGGATCGGTGCCGAGGCCGGTCAGCGCGAGGCCACGGGCGGCGAGCGCGGTGCGGACCGCCGTCAGATCGGCCGAGACGGCCGAGACGCAGTCCATGAGCGATGAGGCGGGCAGGGAGCTGAGCTCCAGCTGGCCGCCGGGTTCCACGGTGAGCGCCGAGCTGAGGGGCAGGGCGCCCAGTGCGGCGTACGCCGCGTCGAGCCGTTCGGGTGACAGGGGGAGCCGCGGCCTGCGCGGCTCGTGAACGAGCCATTCCACCTCGACACCCACGGTGCGAGGCGGTCCGGTCTTGAAGCAGATCCCGCGGACCAGCGCCTCGACCTCGGCCTCGGTGACCAGGGCCGCCGTGCCGAGCTCCGTACAGTCTCCTTCGGGCATGTTCAGGATCCTCCTGATCAGTTCGCCTTCATCGTCCCCGGTGGGGGCCGTGCCGTCGACTCGACGGGGATGGGCCGGGCCGGGGCAGTGCTCGTACCACCCAAAACCCTCACGGCGAATCGCACAAGAGTGCCCCTCGGACGGTGAAAAACTGTTGCTCGCGGAGTCGCCCGGCGCACATCATGCGTTCATGAGGACGACCACGGGGGAGCGGGCGTGAGCGCCCGGCTGCGGGGGATCGCGCAGCAGACGGAGGAGATCGTCGCGGCGGGGCGGTACACGGCGCCTGGCGGCGCGGTGGTGCCGATCGCGGACGCGGTGGCGGCAGCGCGGGACGCGACCCGCACGTACGGCCCGGCCCCGGTCGAGGTGCCCGAGCCGGGCCGGCCCGCGGATACGGCCGTCGAGGTCACCGGCGAGTCCAGCCTGGAGGCCGCGCACCGTCTGGTGACCGCCGGTCAAGGCCCGGTCGCTGTCCTGAACTTCGCCTCGGCCCGCAATCCCGGCGGCGGCTATCTCAACGGCGCACAGGCCCAGGAGGAAGCCGTGTGCCGGGCCTCGGCCCTGTACACGTGCCTGCTGCGGGCCCGCGACTTCTACGATCACCACCGCCAGAACCGCGACCCGTTCTACACGGACCGCGTGATCCATTCACCCGGCGTCCCCGTCTTCCGCGACGACCGCGGACGGCTGCTCGACGAGCCGTACGCCGCGGGCTTCCTCACCTCCCCCGCGCCGAACGCGGGCGTCATCCGCCGCAGCGCCCCGGAGCGGGCAGGCGAGATCGCGGGAGCCCTTGCGTCACGGGCCGAGCGGGTCCTGGAGACGGCCGCGGCGCACGGCTACCGGCGCCTCGTGCTCGGCGCCTGGGGCTGCGGGGTCTTCCAGAACGACCCGGCGCAGGTCGCCGCCGCGTTCCGGGCGCTCCTCGACGAGGGCGGCCGGTTCGCGGGCCGCTTCGACCACATCGTGTTCGGCGTCCTGGACCGCACGCCGGACGCACGGACCAGGACGGCCTTCGAGCGGGCCTTCGCGGCCCCGCCGGCGGTCAGCGCCAGCCGTACCGCTCCCTGAGCCGCAGCACCACGAGGTTGAACCGCATGCGGTCCAGGGCGCATGCCTCGCGCCGCATGCCCCGTTCGTGGACCCGAAGGACGCGGTCGATCGCCACCCACGAGTCACGGCCCGCGGTGTCCCACGGCCCGCTGCCGATCGGCACCCACTCTCTGTCGTGGTCGTGCCGCTTGCTCGACAGCTGTACCGCGAGCAGCGTGCCGGCGGCCTCCCTGGCGACGACGAGCACGGGACGGTCCTTGCCGCGGCCGTCGTTCTCCTCGAACGGCACCCACGTCCAGACGATCTCGCCGGGATCGGGGTCGCCGTCGTGGGCGGGCGCGTACTCGGTGCGCACCCGGCCCACCTCGCGCGGCGCGGCCTCGACCGTGGCGGTGGCGCCGGCACGGCCGGGGTGCTCGTGTGCATGCGGGTCATCGATGAAGGCAGTCACGCGGGTCACGTTAGGGCTTGACTGGCCCAACCCGCAGAGCGGGCCCGGCCGGTGGGACACAGGCTCGGCGCATGAAGACCCCCATAACCGCCCGAGTCGTACGACGCCCACGTCGCATACGCCCGGGCCCCCTGTCTCTCCTCGCGCTCACCGGTGCCATCGTCCTCGCGCTGTGCGGCGCCGCCCTCACCTCCGCCCGGGGCGGCGCCGCGCCCCCGCCCCGCACCGTCTCGGCCTGGCTGCCGTACTGGGACCAGGAACGCGCCTACCAGGACGCCCTCACCCACGCGGACCAACTCCGCACCATCAGCCCCTTCTGGTACGCGGCGAAGTCCGCGACCCGCATCGACGGGCACCCCGGAGCGGGGGACCGGCGCATCATCGACGGACTGCACGCAGCGGGCATCCAGGTCGTACCGACCGTCATGGAACAGATGGAGCCCGGCGCCCTCGCGGCCGTCGTCACCAGCCCGGACCGCCGCGCCGAACACATCACGGAACTCCTCGCCCTCGTCCGCAGCCGCGCGTACGACGGGATCGATCTCGACTACGAGAGCATCGCGGCGACCGGTGACGCCACCTACCGCACCGTGGGCGCGGGCTACACCGCGCTCGTGCGTGACCTGTGCTCGGGGCTGCACGCGCTGGGCAAGGTGTGCTTCGCCACCGTCAACCCCGAGACCACCACGACGGGCCGCATCTGGGACTACCGGAGCCTCGGCCAGGCGGCCGACCGCGTACGCATCATGGCCTACAACCTGCACTACGCCACGGGCACTCCTGGGCCGCTCTCCTCCACCGCCTGGTACGACGAGATCCTGCGCCGCGCAACGGCCGAAATCCCCCTGGACAGAATCGAGTTGGGCCTGCCCGCCTACGGCTGGGACTGGGCCGAGTCCGGCGGCGAGGGCGCCCGGCACGTCACCTCGAAGGAGGCGGAGGCCCTGCGCAAGACCGTCGGCGCGCCCTACGGGCTCGACCCGGCCTCGTAGACCCCGCACTTCACGTACCAGGAGGACGGCACCGTCCGCACCGTCTGGTATCAGGACGCGCGCGGCACCGAGGCGCACCTGCCCGTGCTGCGGCGCTACGGGGTGTGCAACACGGTGCTGTGGGCCCTCAACTTCGAGGACCCGGGCCTGTGGGCGGTGCTGGCCCGGGGTGCGTGACCCGTTCCTCTTCACCGTTGAACTCGATCAGGTCCGTAGCGAACAGCAAGTGTGGGTGCAGGTTGCGATGTGGTTCCTGATCGCCACGTGCGAGGTCCCCGAGGCCGAACTGAACGTCGGCGTCACGGAGTTTCTCGGGGTCGATCTGGGGATCGTGAACATCGCGACCACCTCGGACGGTCAGATCATGGCCGGACGCCGGCTCAATCACGGTCGCCTGCGCGAACGCACCCTGCGTACGAAACTCCAGAAGAAGAACACCCCGTCCGCCAAGCGCCGGTTGAAGAAGCGGCGCCGTAAGGAGGCGCGGCGGGTACGGGACATCAACCACAAGATCGCGAAACATGTGGTGGCCGAGGCAGAACGCACCGGTCGCGGAATCGCCCTGGAAGACCTGACAGGCATCCGCGCACGGGTACGGCTTCGCAAGCCTGGGGGTACCTCCCACGCCCTTAAGGCAGTGGGGGAGGGCCACCCTCCACTCCTGGGCCTTTGCCCAGCTCGGAGAATTCATCGCGTACAAGGCCCGCAAGGCAGGGGTACCCGTGGTGCACGTCGATCCGGCGTACACCTCCCGCACCTGCGCCGAATGCGGGCACATCGACAAGGCGAACCGGGCCAGTCAGGCCCGCTTCGTATGCCGGTCCTGCGGTGTCGTTGCACACGCGGACTGGAACGGCTCCCGCAACATCCGCCACCGTGCGGAGGAGTTGTGGAGATGCGGGGCGCAGTCAACCGCCCCAGCCCCACCCCCGAACACCGGGCATGCGGGATACGGAACTTCGGAACTTCGAACGCTTGAGTGCACGCACGCTAGCGGTCGCGGACCCCGGCCGGTATGCCCGGCCGGGAACACGGTCGCACCCGTCTGGAAAGATGCGGTGCGTCATGGTGCAGATACCGAAGCAGCAGTCCGCCCGCACATCACGGGAGTCCGCCGCGCCGAGCCCGGCGCCGACGAGCGCCGACGTCGCCCGGCTCGCCGGGGTCTCGCGCGCCACCGTCAGCTACGTCCTGAACAACACCAGCGCCGTCAGAATCAGTGAACCCACCCGCCGCCGCGTCCACGAGGCCGCGAAGGAGCTCGGCTACGTGCCGCACGCGGCGGCCCGCAGCCTGCGCGCCGGGCACACCCGCATCGTCCTGATGCCCTCCCCGAGCGTCCCGGCCGGACCGCTCTACAACACGTTCTTCAACGACCTCCAGTGGGCGCTGAGCCGTCTCGACTACACGGTCGTGCAGTACGGCAGCGTCAGTCTGCGCGGCGACGACGCGGCGCGCGCCTGGGCGGAGCTGCGCCCGGTCGCGGTGCTCACACCGCCCGACCTGGGCACCGAGGGCGTCGAGGTGCTCCGCCGCTCCGGTGCCAGGGCCGTCATCACGGTCGGCCCGGAGCGCGCCGAGGGCGCGCACGCGCTGCTCATGGACCACCGTGAGGTCGGCCGCAGCGCGGGCGCCCACCTCGTCGCACGCGGCCGGCGGCGCATCGGCGTCGTCCTGCCGACGGAGCCCGGCCTCGACCACTTCGCGCGGCCGCGCCTGGAAGGCATACGGAACGAGGTCCTCGGTACCGGCGCCGCGGTCTTCGAGCTGCCTCTCGCCTACGACGAGGAGTCGGCCGCCCAACTGGTCCCGAGGATCAGGGAGTTGGAGCTCGACGCCGTGTTCGCGTACAACGACGAGTACGCGATGCTCCTGATGCGGGCGCTCCAGGACGCGGGCGTCGGCATTCCGCAGGAGACGGCTGTCATCGGGGCCGATGATCTGATGCTCGGGCGGCTGCTGCGGCCCCGGCTGAGCACGGTCCGTATCGAGCTGCCGTCCGGGCAGGAGCTCGCCGCGCTCGTCGACCGCCTGGTACGCGACCCGGGCACCGTCACCGAGTCGCACGACATGCTCCGGGCCCGCGTCGTGGCGAGACAGTCGACCTGACGACCGAAGCCCCGCACGGCCCACGCGACTAGGATGTTGCGTGCTCAACAACATGGGCCGGCGCACCGTCCCGCGCGCCGCCCCGGAGATCAGTGACCGATCGGAGATCCGGCATGCCCCTGCTCGACCCGAAGACCTGGCAGGCCCGCCCGCTGTCGGGCGATGAGCACGAGGTCACGGAGCCCGCCACGGGCGATCGCCTCGCCACCGTCACGCTCGCCTCCCCGGACGACGTCCGCACCGCGGCGAAGGCCGCTGCGGCGGCCCAGGGCGACTGGGCCCGGCAGCCCCACTTCGCGCGCGCGGCCGTCCTGCGCCGCGCGGGCGACCTGTTCACCGAGCAGGCCGAGGAGCTGCGCACCTGGCTCGTGCGCGAGTCGGGATCGATCCCGGGCAAGGCCGACTTCGAGCTGCACGTCGCCGCCCAGGAGTGCTACGAGGCCGCCGCCCTCGCGTCCCGGCCCACCGGCCAGGTCCTGCCCAGCGAGGCGCCGCGCCTTTCGTACACACGCCGCGTCCCCGCCGGTGTCGTCGGCGTCATCGCCCCGTTCAACGCCCCGCTCATCCTCTCCATCCGCTCCGTCGCCCCGGCCCTCGCGCTCGGCAACGCCGTCGTCCTCAAGCCGGACCCCCGCACGGCGGTCTGCGGCGGCCTCGCTCTGGCGGCCGTCCTCGCCGCCGCGGGCCTGCCACAGGACGTCCTCCACGTGCTGCCCGGCGGGGCGGACGCGGGCCAGGCGCTCGTCGCCGACCCGGACGTCCCCGTCATCTCCTTCACCGGCTCCACCGGCGCGGGCCGGGCCGTCGGCGAGGCCGCGGGGCGCCACCTCAAGCGCGCGCACCTGGAACTCGGCGGCAACTCCGCCCTGATCGTCCTGGCGGACGCCGACCTCGACGCCGTCATCTCCACCGCGGCCTGGGGCTCCTTCTTCCACCAGGGCCAGATCTGCATGACGACCGGCCGCCACCTCGTCCACGCCTCGCTCTACGAGGAGTACGTCGAACGCCTCGCCGCGAAGGCCGACTGCCTCGCCGTCGGCGACCCGCACCGCGAACAGGTCCACCTCGGCCCCGTCATCGACGCGGCCCAGCTCGCCAAGATCCACGGCCTGGTGGAGGCCAGCACCGCCGCGGGGGCGAAGCTCGCCGCGGGCGGCACGCACCGCGGCCTCTTCTACCGGCCGACGGTCCTCGCGGGCGTCGACGACAGCACGCCCGCATACGCCGAGGAGGTCTTCGGCCCCGTCGCACCCGTCCGGTCCTTCACCGACACCGACGAGGCGGCCGCGCTCGCCGCCGCGAGCCCGTACGGCCTCTCCCTCGGCATCGTCACCCGCGACCCCGCGCGCGGACTCGACCTCGCCGAGCGCATCCCCACCGGCATCGTCCACATCAACGACCAGACGGTGAACGACGAGGCAGTCGCCCCGTTCGGCGGGGTCGCGGCGTCCGGCACGGGCGCCCGCTTCGGCGGCGAGGCGAACATCGAGGCGTTCACCGAGACCCGGTGGACGACGGTGCGCGGCGACGTGGCGGGCTACCCGTTCTGACCCCGCGCACGCGAACGTGAAACGGCCGCCGGGCCCCGACCGAAGGAACGGGCCCGCGGGCGTCGGTGAATGGGTGGCTTCAGGCCAGCGAGGCGCCCCCCCCCTCCACGCCCGCCGTGGCCAGCATCGCGGCCATAGACAAT